>NZ_JBLIXM010000009.1:0-72528 GCF_047525415.1 Paraglaciecola sp. 2405UD69-4 | reverse complement strand
CGTCGACAATTTGTAATTTAAAGCCTAATGAATAATCTCGTTGTGTTCGTTTAAGCGGTGTATTATTTGACTTGGTCATAATAAGTCCTAAATGTGTAAACACATTTCAGGACGAGACAGTTTAAGCAATAAAAAAGCCCAGTAACTAACACTGGGCTTTTACTTAAACAACTGTTTTAAAAACTATTATTTACTTTAGCAAAGCTAATAACTCTGCGGTTTTTTGTTCCATTAATGCAATATCACCTTTCGATTCAACATTTAATCTAACTACAGGCTCTGTATTAGACTTACGTAAATTAAATCGCCATGTACCAAACTCAAGACCAATTCCGTCTGTGTAGTCAACTACAGTGGCTTGTGACTCATATTTATCTAGTACTGATTTAATAGATGCATCTGGATCGGCTAAGGTGCTATTGATCTCACCTGATGATGGAAAAGCAGCAATACGTTCTTTTACCAATTTCGATAAAGGTTTCTTAGTAGTACACAATAACTCTGCCACTAATAGCCAAGGGATCATCCCTGAGTCACAATAGGCAAAATCACGGAAATAATGGTGAGCACTCATTTCACCACCATATACAGCATCATCAGCGCGCATACGCTCTTTTATAAAAGCGTGGCCTGTTTTACTTTTAATAGGCACACCGCCAGCTGAGGTAACTATATCTTCAGTATTCCAGTACACACGGGGGTCATAAATAATTTTAGAGCCAGGATCTTTATCTAAGAAGGCCTTCGCTAACAAACCAACTATATAATAGCCTTCAACAAAGTCACCGGTCTCATCAAATAAGAAACAACGGTCAAAATCACCATCCCACGCAATCCCCATATCAGCTCCGCTTGCCTTAACTGCATTTGCAGTATCTGCACGGCTCTCTGGTAAAAGAGGGTTTGGAATACCATTAGGGAATGAGCCATCTGGTGTGTGATGAACTTTTACAAATTCAATTGGAATATTAGAGTCACTTAATACTTTCTCTATTGCATCTAAAGCCTCACCTGCAGCTCCATTACCGGCGTTCACTACAAGTTTTAATGGCGTAAAATTGCTAAGATCTACATAAGACAGTATATGCTCAACATAATCAGCCATATTACTAACAGCTTTATATTTCTCTGTTGTTAGTAATTTATCTATTTCGATTGAGCTTTTGCCAGAAATAAAAGCTTCATTTGACACAGTTTCACTTCCGTAAAATGCCAATCTACTTTTGACTTCATCATTATCATAGGTCTGGGCTAAGTCACGAATAGCAAATAAACCTGTATCACCGCTAACAGGTTTTGAGTCAGCTTTAACTAGCTTCATACCATTGTAATCGATTGGGTTATGACTAGCCGTTACTTCAATTCCACCATCCATACCTAAATGTTTAGTGGCGAAGTAAATCTCTTCTGTTCCTGTCATGCCTAAATCAGTAACAGTCGCTCCACCATCAATTAATCCGGCGGTCAATGCTAGCTTTAAAGGCTCAGATGTTAAACGAACATCCCCTCCCACTACGACTGTTTTGGCACTCATTTGCTCGGCAAAAGCACGACCAATTCTATAGGCAATATTCTCATCTAATTGCTCAATCAACTTCCCACGGATGTCATAAGCTTTAAAACAGGTAATTTTCATATTTTCTCTTAATCTTTTAAAAATAGAATGAGGATTCAGGCCTACTTGCTTTCAACGCGCCCATATCGGTCTGAGAAACGAACAATATCATCTTCACCAAGGTAGGTTCCTGATTGCACTTCAATCAGCTCAAGAGGAATTCTGCCTGGGTTTTCAAGGGCATGTACAACCCCTACTGGGATATAGGTAGATTGGTTTTCAGCCAATAATAAGGTTTCATCGCCATTGGTCACTTTAGCTGTACCAGATACGACAATCCAATGTTCAGCTCTGTGATGATGCATTTGTACCGAAAGCTTTTCGCCGGGTTTTACAGTTATGCGTTTAACTTGGAAACGTTGACCATTATCAATAGAGTCATAACTTCCCCAAGGTCTAAACACTTCACGATGGAACTGCCACTCTGGGCGACTTTCAGCTTTGAGCTTATTCACGACATTCTTAATATCTTGAACTTTATCTTTATGTGAAACCAGAACTGCATCTTTAGTTTCAACCACTACCACATCATCTAGTCCAACAACCGAGATAAGACGCTGTTCAGAGTTGATGTAACTATTGTTAACACCCTCTAATATTGCATCGCCTATAACTACATTATTGTTTTCATCTTTATCTTTTGCAGTTTCCCATAACGAAGACCAGCTACCAACATCACTCCAACCTGCATCTAATGGAACGACACATGCAGAGTCAGTTTTTTCCATTACGGCATAGTCAATAGAATCATCAGGGCAGTCAGCAAATACATCAGCAGCAACACGTACAAACTCTAAATCAGCAGACTCTGTTGCAATTGCATTCTTACAAATTGCCAACATATCTGGAGCATATTTTTCAAGCTCTTCAAGATAGCGGCTAGCTTTAAACATAAACATGCCACTATTCCAGTAGTACTCACCAGAATCTACATATCCTTGAGCCGTTGCTAAATCTGGCTTCTCTACAAAACTGGCGACATCAAAGCCAACTTCAACAGACTCAACATTAGCGCCTCTTTTAATGTAGCCATAACCAGTATGAGCAGAGTCAGGAACTATTCCAAAAGTTACTAGTTTTCCTTGATTTGCAAGTAACTCAGCTTGTTTAATGGCTTTGTGAAATTCTGGGGCATCATTTATTAAATGATCAGCCGCTAAAATAAGCAAAACAGGGTCTTCATCATTTTTTAAAGCATGCAAGGCAGCTAGTGCTATAGCCGGAGCAGTATTACGGCCCATAGGTTCGAGTAAAATCCCGCCATGAGCAATATCTTGCTGACGTAACTGCTCAGCCACTAAAAATCGGTGGGCATCATTACAGATTACTATTGGCTGCTCAGACTCACTCCCAGCTAACCTGTCGATAGTATCCTGCAACATAGTCAGATTACTTGTTAATCGCAAAAATTGCTTAGGTAATGCAGCTCTTGACTTTGGCCATAGACGACTTCCACTACCACCAGCTAAAACAACAGGTTTCATTTAACTTTCCTTTTGATTGATTCAATTTTTTGACAGACAAGAAGTGACTGCTAATTTTATAAGTCACAATAGTATTAAAGCTTACTTGGTTATTCAACAAAGAACTTACTAAATTAACAATACCAAATTTAGCTAAAGCGCTGATACAATAAAGGTGTTTTAAAAATAAAAGAGAGCTTATGCTAAACGAAAACGACCTTGGTTTTGACTCCCAGCGCTTTGGTGGAACACAAAGGGTATATGGAAAACAAGGAACTGATATTTTACACCAAGCCCACGTATGCGTTGTGGGTATTGGAGGAGTTGGCTCATGGGTGGCCGAGTCATTAGCCAGAACAGCAATTGGCAATATAACATTAATCGATCTTGATGATATTTGTGTCACTAACACTAATAGACAAATTCACGCCACAGTTCATACGGTGGGAGCTTCTAAAGTCGATGTAATGGCTGAAAGAATAAAAGCAATTAACCCAAAGTGCCAAGTAAACCTTATTGAAGACTTTTTAACGCCACAGAACGTTTCACAACTGATAACATCAAATTATGACTATGTAGTGGATGCCACTGACAGCATCAAAGCTAAAGCGGCTATGATTGCTTACTGTAAGCGAAATAAAATCCCCATAATTACAATAGGGGCAGCCGGCGGGCAAATGGATCCTACTCAAATTGCGGTAACGGATTTAAGTAAAACAATTCAGGACCCGTTAGCCGCCAAGCTTCGCTCAGAATTAAGACGGTTTTACAACTTTTCCACTAACTCTAAGAGGCGCTTTGCTGTAGATTGTGTTTATTCTACCGAGCAATTACATTACCCTCAGCCTGATGGCAGTGTTTGTAAGCAAAAAAGCTTAAACGATGGTAGTGTTAAGCTAGATTGTAATAATGGTTTTGGAGCAGCGGTAGTTGTTACTGCAACCTTCGGGTTTGTGGCAACAGCCAAGGTTATCGAAAAATTAATTAAGAAAAATTCACAGTGCTAATTTATTACATTAGCTTCAAAGTACTCGATGTTTTTTACAAGCTACAAAGCAAAAAATAGACAATCAATACCTAAAGAATAAATTTAATGGAACCACAATATGCAAATGACTTCAGCTGAACTAACCGAGCTAATGCAAGATAGTGCAAAAAACGCTGTTACAACAACTCATCAAGAATTCAATCTAGATCTAGATTTTAGTGAACAAAGTATTAATTTGGTGGATGATGTAATTCTAGCCTGGTTAGGTAGATATAAAGACCAAGCCTTAGAAGAAAATGCAGTATTTACCCTATGTAATATCTATGGTGCATATGTAGGTGAAATATTCAAAGAAAAAATTGGTGGTGTTTGGACCTATGATGAGTCTAACCCTGAAGCTCCATATGTTGTGTTAAATTATGCTGGCAACAATTACGCTTTTGCCGGGATATGCTACCAACGTTTAGTCAATGACAGCCAGATAAGCATTAAAAGCTACTTTGATGAAGCAGTAGCCAACAATTTACAATAGTGTTTAATCATGATTGATGTGGCAAATAAATAAACTAGCCTTTTTTCCAATCTGCCACCATCAATTTAGTATGCTTATCTCTGATAACAAAATACAAACATAAAAGTCCAATCATGGTGGTACATGATATCGTCCAAGAAAACTGCCAATGATTCATTTTTGCAATGGCTAGGTGAAAAATTAAATCACTTAAAATAGAAATAATTGTCAATGGCCTGATCAAGCTAAAAAGCCAGCCTTTATTACCAGCCCAAATTTTTTCTCTAAATCCAACAATAATAAATACTGCCAACACTGGCAGTGCTACACCTAAGCTTAGATAAAGATGAGTAGTAACAGGGTAAAATAGCCTTAATAAGACATCACTACTCTCTTTACCTGACAATGAAGCAATAAATATTAAAAAGCTGCGACATAAATACATCAAGCAAAAATAAAAACTCACCGGCGGAATAACTCTTCCAGCTGCATCATAAAATTTAAGAGGAAGTAACAGCTTCAACTAACAATCCATAATTTCAAATTAAACTTGAGGGGCTTGACTATGCCGCTCTTGAATTTCCTGTAGAACCTGATCGACGTCTGAAAGCCCAGTATTCGCATTATAAATATGCGTAACAATTGCAGGTTCAATATTGTGACTATTTTTAGAGACAACCGCGATTTTGGCTAAAGCCGTTTCAATTCGCTGAAAAGACTCTTGAGCGATTGTCTCCTGAATACCTTGTATACAAATTATAAATTGGTCAGGTCCTACTCTCCCTACAATATCAAGCTCTCTGGTAGCGTGCTTTAAACAGCTGGCTAATTGGGTTAACAATAGTTCAGCTTCAGTTTTTCCATACTGCTTTTGAACTTCACATAAATTACTGATCTTAATCAATGCTAGTGCATTAATTAGCTCATTATTGGTTGCTTTTATTTTACGAATTTTCGCCAAGACAGCCTGCTCATTCAACAAGCCTGTAGCTGCATCCGTTGCTTTTGCTCTTAAATAGGCCCTGCCTACAGTCCAATAAGCTAAGGCGGCAAAGCAACAAGAAACAAAAAAGATTAAAAATACAGCTAACAAACGCTTTCTCTCAAATTCCTCAATATTAGTTTCAAGCCCTGTAATTTTATTATGAAGATTTGCGACCCCCAATACTTTCCCAGAAGCTTGCTGAAGTTGCATTTTACTTTTTGTTATATTGGCATACTGTTCAAAGCTTTCCTCAGCAGCTTGGATATTCCCCATAAATAAATGGGCTTTAACAAGAAAACCTAAATACCTTTCTTGTTTAGAAAATCTAGCTGACATGGCAGTCTTAGCGTTACTTTGCTTATCTAAAAATGCACCTACACATTTTCTATTGCCCTCATATAAACACACTGCAGTTGCATACCAATCATATAGCCTTGCCATCTCTTTGTTGGACACTTGCTTCAAAAATGCATTCCATCTCCTTAAACTCTTTTTCATTTCCTCATAGTTTTCAGTAACATAATAATGGCGGCTCAAGGCATAATGATACCAGCTGTTGGTTAACGGGGTATTGACTTTGCGGTTCCCCTTATCTAGCTCCTCAATCATGCGTTTTGCATTTTCAAAGTCACCACTTCCGGTTAGGGCTGAGATAATACTAATAAGTGGAGCTAACTGATTTTTTTCTTCATAAACTCCTAGACCTAAACGGTAGCTTTTTTCATATTCCTCTGCAGCTAAGGCTCTTTGTCCAATGGAGCTATATAATAAGCCAATATTATTGTGAATATGCGCTAAGGCCTTTTTATCATTTTCTTCAGAGTAGACTTCAACTAATGAAAAAAGTTGACCTAGTTTTACACCAAAGTCCTGGGTGTCCTTACCACACTCTGTAATAAGACCAAGTTGTGAACTTAAGTAAATATCACCGAACTTGTCTTTAGATAACTTTTTAGACCGCTGATAATAATCACACTTTCTAGGGTCGTCATTTACATCAAAAATAAACCCAAGTTGATAATGTATACTGGCATAACTTTCTGATGTTTTACTTAAATGACTATCAGCCATCAAGCTAGCAATTAATTCCTGGGCTTTATTAGTGTTCCCCATACAAATCAACCAATGCGCTTTATGCACTTTCAACTTAAGTGTTTGCTGTACTGAAATATTGGTGTCTTTTAAATAGTTATCTACTCTAGGGATAGATTCATCGGAAGGGCAATCAAATGTAGAGACATGTACAGTCTCTATAAATGCATCCACCTCATCAGCTGACGCGCTGATGAGAAGCTGCATTAAAAAGCAACATAAAGTTAAAGGCTTGGTAAGTCTGCTCAAAATAACCTCTTTGATATAAGCTGAAAATTAGACCTAGCTGCATAAGGACGACTTAACATTATTAGAATAGATGACATAAAATAAAATGCATGTACTTATGTAAGACTAGTCAGCAACGGTTAAATCTACTTCTAACTAGAATACTAGTGCCTTACCACGCCCACTTAACTCAGAGCCTGCATATAACTTGTTATCAATTTTAAGAACAACATGCATATCTCCAAACCTTTCATGTCGTATATTGTATCCCATATGTTCAAGTTCCTGAATAACTTGGGGGGCTATTCCTTCATGAACACGAATCTGATTCTTAGGTAACAACTGATGGTGAAACCTCGGAGAATTAACCACTTGCTGAGCGGTCATATCAAACTCTAAAGCATTCAAAATAGACAAATATACAGAACTAATAATAGTAGTGCCGCCAGGCGAACCTGTCACCATGGATACATTTCCATTTTTTAACACCATACTAGGTGTCATAGATGACAACATACGTTTCTTAGGCTGAATTTCATTTGCTTGCCCACCAACGGCCCCAAATACGTTGGCAACGCCAGGTTTAGCGCTAAAATCGTCCATTTCGTCATTTAATAAAAATCCAGCCCCTTCAACAACAACACCACTTCCGTACCCTAAATTGATAGTAGTGGTATTAGAAACAGCATTTCCCCACTTATCTACAATAGAAAAATGCGTTGTTTGTTCACTTTCTTTTAAACCAGGCCTGATATTCTCAGTTACTGATATGGTATCAAAAGACACAGCCTGACTACGTTTAGTTAAATAAGTATCTGAAATTAAGCTATTTACAGGCACATCTACAAAATCCGGATCACCTAAATACTCCGCCCTGTCCGCAAAAACTCGTTTACCGACTTCAGATAGTAAATGTATATATTGAGTTGAGTTATGGGATAATTTAGGTTTATCTTGGGTCAAAATATCGTACATTTTTAACCACTGAATTATTGCGATCCCTCCAGAGCTAGGAGGTGGCGCAGTCAATAATTCGTACTCACGCCATTTACTTTTTAGAGGTTTTCTTGATACAGCTTGATAAGACAATAGGTCACTTTCTGTTATCAAGCCGTTTTCTTTACGCATAAAGTCGCTGATTATCTTAGCTGTTTTTCCCTTATAAAATCCATCTCGACCTTGATCTCTAATACGCTCTAATGTCTCAGACAATTCAAGCTGTATAAAAAGCTCATCAGCTTTTGCATGAGAAAAGTAATCACTAAAATTAACCGCTAAACCTCGTTCAGCAATTTTTTTAATGTACCTTTGTATAGATTTGGCTAGCTTAGGGTGCACTACAAAACCCTCTTTTGCTAACATTACAGCTGGTTGAACGAGTTCACTCCATGGCAAAGTGCCATGTTTTTCATGGGCTAACCACATACCAGCCACTGTGCCTGGCACTCCAGAAGCTAAAATCCCATACACAGATTGATTAGGAATAATATCGCCATTGGCATTTAAGTACATATCTCTGTGTGCAGAAAGAGGGGCTTGTTCGCGGTAATCAATAAAGTCACTTTCATTGTCTTTATGTATCAGCATAAAGCCACCACCACCGACATTACCAGCTTCAGGAAGAGTCACCGCCAATACAAACTGTGCGGCGATAGCTGCATCAATTGCATTGCCACCTTTTTGTAAAATATCTTTAGCCACATCGGCACTATAACTATCAGGCATGGCTACCGCAGCCTGCTCAACTAAAGGTTGCTTTTGGGGCTTACCACATGCAAATAACAATAAACTACAACTAAGAAAACAAGTATAAAGAGTAGTTTTTATTTTTACTTTACCAATGAAGATCACGATTTAGTTACCCAGAATGTTTAATGAGAAAGAAGCCAGCAGTAGTTGCCGGCAATCTTAACCAACAACTAATGCATGTAAATTTAGATAATAACAAGGCTTACTACAAAGTAACCTATGAAGGTTAGCGCTCCACCAAATAATGCATATGGCATTTGGGTGCGAACATGAGTTAACAAGTCACAACCAGAAGCGATAGAAGAGACAGCAGTAGTATCTGAAATCGGTGAACAATGATCACCAAATACCCCACCTCCTAATATAGCAGCAATAACAAACGAAGGCGGCAAGCCCAAAGTTTCAATCAGAGGCACGCCGATTGGGATCAAAATAGCAAAGGTTCCCCATGATGTTCCTGTAGTAAAAGACATCACTGCGCCGGCCAAAAATAAAACAGGTACCACCAAACTAATGGGCAAATAATCCCCCACTAACCCAGCTACAAATACTCCAGTACCAAGTTCTTTTAAACTCGCACCTAAAGTAAGTGAAAACAATACTATCGTTACCAAAGGTAAAATCTCACCCATGCCTTTAAAGCCGGTCTCTACAAGCTCTTTATGACTATGTTGCTTTGACATCAATAACAAAATATAAGCCACAAAACACGCAAAAACAGTGGCGTACAGTACAGACTTACTGCCACTACCGTTTGCTAATACTCCGTCTCCGGTCCAAAGCATAAAACCGACCATTCCAAAGATCATACTAAGCAGTGGTAACAACATATAACGAGCTTTAGTACCTTTGATTTCGCTTTGCTCTCCTTCTAATTTCACTAACTCTTTATCAGCTTCCTTAAGCGGACCATGTACCTTGTCAGCTAAAATTGTGTATAACACTATAACCAAAGCAATAATTGCATAGAAATTAAATGGAATAGTTCCCCATAAAACCGACACTGGACTTTGTTCCATTTCATAGTTACTCAATAAACCAAGAATAAACGCCCCCCAGCCGTTTAATAAAATTAGAATACAGATGGGTGCGCTAGTGCTGTCAATCACATAAGCAAGCCTCGCTCTACTCATCTTGAACTTATCAAACAAACCTCTTGCTAAAATTCCAGACGCTAACACACTTAAGTTTGACTCAATAAAAACGACGATCCCGGTAAACATAGTGAGCAAGCCAACTTGCTTCTTACTTTTGGCAACACCTTTATTGATTAATAACTCTACAGTTGCTGTCACACCTCCAGAATTACGCATATAAGCCAAAAGTGCACCAATGAGTAAACTAAATAACAAAATCCGACTATTTCCACCTGAGGTAACAATTTCGATCACCCTTTCTATTGAAGCAATTGAACCGGAAAACAAAATTTCAGAGCCATTTTGAAAAGCTAACAACCATTCAGCACTTAGAATCGCCATGACTAAAGCTAAGATAACTTCTTTGCGCCAGAAAACGATTACAATAGCTATTATAGGAGGGAGAACAGAATACCAATGCATACTTGAACCTTATTTTGATGTAATTTTTTTAATTATGACGATTAGTTGAATCGGAAAAACGACAGCTCAATGAACAACTCTTTGCAGGTACAATGAAAGGAAAAAGTAGTCAGCCTTTAACTCGTTTTATATAAAATACAGCAAAGGGTAACAGGTGTGCCACTACTTCTTTAAACAATCAATAAAATTTAGCTACAAACAATACTCCATACTAGGGGCAATTTATCTTTCGTGAGTGTTTTTGAAGCGAGGCGTGCAGTATTTATTCACAAAAGATCAACAGCCTCTAGCATACTATGTATTTCTTAAACATCTTCTTTATATGGATGTTGAAACATGCCAACAAAGTTATGGGACAGTCTGAGTCGCCTTGGAGCCCAAAGTAAACTGAATTTTTCGTTTTGCCGGTGCACTAAGAAATGGCATCAAGCATAAAAGAGAACCTGAGAGTTTTTCACTATTTTTTGATGAGCAATAGTTTGGGCTAGATACCATTTCAATTTCAATCGCCGCATAAAGCTCACACAACTGACAAAAAAATGGAAAAGGAAGTAACTCTTGCTTCCCTGTTATTTGATTATGAAACTTAAACTCGGCAGGTTTGGGGTCTTGAGCAAAACTAGCAGTCTTATCCCAAGCACAGAAATAATAAATAATATTTTCAACCTCCTCCCCTAAAATCCTTCTCAAATTACTTCTGAACTCTTCACATTTTAGGTTACCACTAAGTTCAACTTCCGTATAAGCTGGATAATATAAACCCGCTTGTTGTAGATCTAAGCTGGCATTCCATTCTTTTAATAAGCATCGAATACTTTCTAGGTGGGTAATCAGAACACTGTCAATATGTTCAAACTTGCCAGCTCCTAACTCAATTAATTTTCTAAACTTAGTATCCATGATTCCTCAAACTCTCCTCTACCTACTAGCCCCTACCCCAAGGTTATACTTATTCATATATTTTGCCAGTGCAACACTATCAGCATTTTTTGAATCAGATAAAGCATGGTACACACCAAGCTGGTCAGCAGTACTTCGCTGTTGCCCTAATTTTTGAACGCCTTGCATTCGATTTACCTTAATTTTAAATCCTACGATCCCAGTAAACAGCTTATTTACAAAGTCTTTTGGCATAACATCATCTCTATCTAATAAGCTAGGCTCATACTTTTTAATCAAGGCAATCATTGCGTCTAAACTCTGCTCTTTCTCAGTTAGCACTACACGACCATATACATGTACCGCCGCATAATTCCATGTTGGCACAGCTGGTTTTTGCTTATACCAAGTGGGAGAAACATAACTGTGCGGGCCACTAAAGGTTATCAAAACATCTGAGTTGGCGAACTGCTTCCATTGAGGGTTTGCTCTAGCACAATGAGTATAGAGGGTGCCACTGTGTCCTTCATTTGGACGTAAAATGAAAGGTAAATGACTAGCTTGCATTCCATTTCCAAGTCCGCGGTCCTCATCACAGGAAACTAAAATACCAAATCCGAACTCCTCTACAAATTGCTGCATTTTTTCTAAATTATTCATGTGAATGGGCTTAGGAGCATACATTGTGAAACCTCCCACTTTTTGGTGTTGTTAGCTTACCTTTTAAGTGAGCCTTAACAGCCGGCCAATCTGGTTTTATAATACTGTAAACAGCGCTATTTCGGATACTGCCATCTGATTGAATACGAGCATACCTGTTTATTCCTTCAAACTGGGCCCCTAGCCCTAATATAGCTGTTCTGGATTGTTGGTTTTTTTCGTGGGTTTGAAAAGCAACTCTATTAAAGCCTAATCCCTCAAAAGCGTGGTTTAACATTTGGAATTTACAACGTCTATTGATGTGAGTTTTCTGAGCCCTTGGGTGTAAAAATGTGTATCCAACCTCAACAGTTTTATGTTGCTTACAAATATTCAAATAACTAGTTGCGCCGACGACTTTGTTTCGACATTTATCTACAATAACAAACGGGAGTTGTGTCCCTAACTCTTTACGAAGTAAACAAGCTTCAATCCATCCCTGGGTAATCTCCAGCGTTTCACAATAGTTGTGACTAGTCCACGTCCAGATCCCTTTATCTTGGCCGAGCTCATAAAGAGTCTCCTTATGGCTAACCGACAAAGGTTCTAAAGTAATAAATTCATCCTGCAAAGTTAAATTAGCTGTATCCATGGTTTCATCTCACTGTTTTTCTATGTGATTTACTATTCCTCCACATTGGTCTACCGTAAACAACCAATATTAATTAAATATATAGACCAATGAAGATATTCAACCTTGTCGATAATGGCAGTGCCAAGTACTTACAACTAGCCGAGTCTGTCAAACAAAACATCAGAATGGGTAAGTTACTTCCGGGAGATCCATTACCCTCTGTTAAAGCTTTCAGTGAGGATATGGGCTTAAACCGCCATACCATAATGAAAGCATTTGCAGAACTTATTGCAGAGGGATGGGTTGAATCTCAGCAAAGAATTGGATACTCAGTAGGGTCAAAAATCCCCATTGAGGGAAGCAAAACGGCAGCACCAAAGCAACAAGTACACGCTAAGTTTGACTTCAGATTAATCAGAGCTGGCACAGCTCTATCAGCGACTCCTGCTACTCACTTCACCTATAACTACTCTGGAGGCCAACCAGATTTATCAAAGTTTCCATTTAACGAGTTTAAAAGGCACATGTCTTCTACCTTAGCAAGACCAAACATTGAACAATTCAGCTATGGTGAGACAAAGGGTGTCCCAGAGTTAATACAGCAAATACAAACCTACCTTCGTAAATCTCGTTCAATAACAAACAGAGATATCATTATTACAAATGGCTCTCAGGAGGCCTTATACATTGTCGCTCAATTGTTACTACAAAAAGGTGAGCAAGTGGCAGTTGAAGCACTGGGCTACCCACCTGCTATGGCAGTTTTCAAAAATGCTGGGGCTAATTTAGCTGCAATCAAGCAAGACGTAAAAGGGATTATCCCTGAAGATTTGGAATACAAGATACTAAATGGCAATATAAAGCTTATATATTTAACGCCGTTACACCAATATCCAACAACTGTCACACTTCCAATTGCCCGAAGGATGGCCGTTTACCAATTAGCCAGTAAATATAAAATTCCTATTATTGAAGACGACTATGACCATGAGTTTCACTATCGTAGTCAACCTCTAGCTCCCATGGCGTCTGATGATCCCCAACAATTGGTTATTTACCTGTCAACCTTTTCAAAGGTGATGTTCCCTGGCGCTAGAATTGGCATTCTAGCTGTGAGTGACACTCTCGCCAAAGCTATTGCCGAGTATCGAATGATGATTTCCCATAAAGGTAACGTACTGATGCAATTAGCTCTCGCAAAATGGATGGAGAGTGGAGGGTTTGAGCGTCACCTAAAACGAATGACTCGTATCTATATGGCTCGCAGAGATCACGCGATTAAATTTTTAGAACAATTGGAGGTATTTGATTTTATCTGTCCCGATGGAGGCATGGCGCTGTGGGTGAAATTGAAAAACACCTCAATCAACACAGCCATACTCGCCACTCAAGCCAAGCAACATGGCATCTATCTTCAACACGAAAAGCAATATCACACTACTCCTTGCAACAACCAAAATAATCATTTAAGAATTGGGTTTGCTAGTATGCCAGAGCAGAAATTCAGTGAAGGCCTGTCTATTGTTGCTAACTTAATAGCGCAGAATAAATAACTTACAAAACTGTTTTCTTGTAACTCACTTTTTCTATATCAACAATTTCTACTGTCAAAGAAATTGGTGACTTTGCTATGTCTACAAGTGCCTGCAACATTAAATCAGCTAACGCTTTCTTTTGTTGGTGATTTCTACCTTGTAAAATTTTGATATTTAGGTGAATAAAAGCCGTGTCACCCTTTCCTGTTTGGTAATAATCAAATGCCAAAGCTCTAGTTTTGATAGAAGCTTCTTCAAATAGATCAGAGTCAACAGCTGCTTGATGCACAGATTTCACCAAAACTTGTGGGCTGATCATTTCTTCAATATTTTTAGAATACTCGACAATACAATGTGGCATAAAAAACCTTAGTCATCTTTTGGTGCAGAGGCTGACATACTGACACCCTATTTATTACCTATATTTACTTATAAGACAAGCAACTCTTTACGCTAAAAGCCACTAGTTACTCTTTACAAAACACAAAATAATTTATGGGTTAAACTCAAAATATAAAATAATTAAACTTGATACCGCAGCCACCAACAGAACATGGCCATTGATACCAAAGTAATCTTTTTCGCGGCGATTTCTAAAACGTTTCATAAAAAGCACTGCCACACTAATAATGACGCACAGACATAAAAGCCCAACTAGGTAAATACTCAATGTCTGAGACCATTCTTGACGGCCTTCTAATCCCCAAAATGCTTGCACTCCTGATACAAACTCTGGTCGAGCATTATGGAACACTAATAAAGCACCTATAAAAGAAAACCAACCAAGCACGTTAACAAATACCATGCACCTAAAGAAAAAATCATTTTCTCGGGGGATCTTGCGTCTATTTTGATCTTGGCTGCGTGAGGGTTGACTTTGCTTCATATAATAAATAAGTTCTTAAAATAATGTTTTTTATATCGATTTTTCTTGAGCCTAGATGCTTAAGATTACACACCTTGTGACAATAGCCAAGAAAACCATGGCAAGACTTATAGTACCATTGCCAACGTTTTCGGCTAACAAAACAATTTCAACAGTTTTTATTTCCTTTAGTTTTTCTCTGTGCACAGTTTTTACTGGGTAAACTAAACAAGTACAATAAAACACGTTAATATTTAAATTTTATAATCGGTCTAGTGACCGTAAATACCCTTAAAGTGGAGAGATGTAGATGGCGCATGCCCCGGTGGCAGAAATATTTGCCGGTAAATATTCAATAGGTGACCAAGTCACAATAAAAGGCTGGGTAAGAACTCGTCGAGATTCTAAAGCCGGTTTATCTTTTATAGCAGTGCACGATGGAAGCTGCTTTGATCCAATCCAAGTAATAGCCCTCAACTCCATTGAGAATTATTCAGATATTCAAAAGCTCACTACCAGTTGTTCATTGATAGTGACTGGCACCCTTAAAGAGTCTCAAGGACAAGGCCAATCTCTAGAAATAGAAGCCCAAAGTGTTGAGATAGTCGGCTGGGTTGAAAACCCAGACACCTTCCCTATGGCACCCAAGCGTCATAGTATGGAGTATCTACGAGAACACGCTCATTTAAGAGCAAGAACAAACGTTGGTGGTGCGGTAACTCGTGTTAGGAATTGCTTATCACAAGCAATCCACCGCTTTTTCCATGAGCAAGGCTATTGTTGGATCAGTACACCAATTTTAACCGCCAGCGATACCGAAGGCGCGGGCGAAATGTTCAGAGTATCAACACTGGATATGCTAAACATCCCAACCACCGATAAAGGCGAAGTAGACTACAGCCAAGATTTCTTCGGAAAAGAAACGTTTTTAACAGTTTCTGGGCAATTAAATGGCGAAACATATGCCACTGCCATGTCAAAAATTTATACATTTGGTCCAACCTTCAGAGCAGAAAACTCCAATACTAGCCGCCATTTAGCTGAATTTTGGATGATAGAACCCGAAGTGGCGTTTGCTGATTTAGCAGACATAGCCCAGCTCTCTGAAGACTTACTTAAATATGTATTCAAAGCGGTGCTAAGCGAACGGGCTGATGATATGGCATTTTTTGCGCAGCGCATCAACAAAGACGCCATTAGCCGCTTAGAACAAGTCATCGCGCAAGATTTTGTGCGTATGGATTACACAGACGCTATCGAAATTTTGCAAAACTGTGGCAAGAAGTTTGAGTTCCCAGTTAGTTGGGGAGTTGACTTGTCGTCTGAACATGAACGCTATTTGGCTGAAGAACATGTTGGCGCACCTATCATCATGCAAAACTACCCCAAAGATATTAAAGCTTTCTATATGCGCATTAATGACGACGGCAAAACAGTAGCCGCTATGGACGTTTTAGCACCGGGCATAGGTGAAATAATAGGTGGCTCACAGCGTGAGGAGCGCTTAGATGTGTTTGATAAACGCTTAGCTGAGATGAACCTAAGCCAAGAAGATTATAGCTGGTATCGTGACCTACGCAGATACGGCACAGTTCCCCATTCTGGCTTTGGGTTAGGTTTCGAACGTTTAGTAGCTTATGTAACTGGCATGCAAAACGTAAGGGATGTTATTGCTTTCCCAAGAACACCTGGTAATGCAAATTACTAAAATTGTTCTGTAGATATATTTTAAGCCACCTTCAGGTGGCTTTTTTAATGGCTCAAAGAAATCTCTATATCTTCGACTACCAACGCTTTCAATGTACATTAATGATAAATAACTGTTCACCATAAAAATGGTCGAGCAATTAAAGATACGTTAATTTATATAACATGCCTTAGCCCTCTAACTTACATCGAGATAGCCATGAAAATATCACAACAACTTTTCACAGAAATCACCTCATCAGGAACCTTAGAGGTATCGATTCGAGAAGTGAAGATCCCAGAGCCCAAAGCCCACGAGGTGATTGTCAAAATTGAGGCTGCACCTATTAACCCTTCTGATATGTGGCCAATGTTTGGACCTGCTAATTTAGAGGAAGCAAATGTCAATCCTGAAAAAACACGAATGACAGCTCCAGTACATAAAACTATGCTACCAAGAATAAAATCTCGTCTAGACCAAGTATTACCCATAGGAAATGAAGGCGCAGGTAAAGTCATTGCAGCAGGTGATAGTCCAGAAGCACAGGCACTCTTAGGTAAAACAGTGGGGGTATTAACAGGGTCCATGTACTGTGAGTACTGCTGTGTCCCCATACAAGCTTGCATGGTCCACAAAGATTCCACTACACCAAGAGAAGCTGCCTCGTCATTTGTTAATCCACTAACAGCCTTAGCTATGATTGAAACCATGAGAGCAGAAGGCCACAGAGCTTTAGTGCATACAGCGGCTGCATCGGCACTTGGGCAAATGTTAAACAAGGTATGTATACAAGAAAAGATAGCGATAGTTAATATTGTACGTAATCAAGAGCAGGCAAATATATTATCAAAACTAGGTGCCAGCTATATTTGTGATTCATCCAAAGAGAGCTTTAAAGCTGATTTATATCAAGCAATTAAAGAAACGGGCGCTACATTGGCTTTTGACGCTATTGGTGGTGGTAACTTGGTAAGTGACATTCTAAGTACAATGGAAAGAGTTGGAAGCGAAGATACCTTAGGTTTCAATACTTATGGCTCAGAAACCGATAAACAAGTTTATATATATGGTGGCTTAGACTTCTCCCCAACTGTGCTCAATCGTGCATACGGAATGACTTGGGGTATTGGTGGCTGGCTATTAATGCGAAGCCTAGGGAAACTAACTCCAGAAAGAGTCGCAGAGCTATACAAAAAAGTGGCAAATGAAATTACGACAACCTTTGCATCAAACTTTACACAGGAGCTGAGCTTAAAAGAGGCCCTAACACCAGAAACTATAATAAAATACAATGCCAAAAAAACAGGGGAAAAATACCTTATAAACCCGTCAAAGAACTAAATATTATTTTGCAACTAATAACTATGGCATCTGATGCTCTTATTCTTGAATAACCTACTAGGTTGAGTTTCTAAATAATTACACCACGCTGCCATAGTTACTAACTAAACAACCATCACCTGTAAATTTAAAAAGAGAAACTAAAAACTCAATGTAAAAAATTACTGTTTATCATCTAGATTTGAGGTTTAATAAACAGCATTGGCCAGTGATGTTAGGAAAAGTATAGGTGACAATCAGCACAGTACCCGATACGCGAATTGAACCTTCAAGTAACCAAGCTATTCGCTGCCACGAATGTCATTATCACGTCACAATCCCTGTATTGACCCACAAACAAGCTGCATATTGCCCGCGATGCAACTACCAATTAACCGTGTACCATGATAGCAGCTCACAAAAAATTATCGCTCTGGCCATCACAGGCTTACTTTTATTAGCAGCATCTATCCCCTTTGAATTTCTATCCTTTAGTGCGAGTGGTCAGAGCCAATCAATCAACCTAGTCGATAGTTTTAGGGTACTTATTGAAAACAACTTTGAAGCTTTAGCATTGCTAGAGGCCATTTTTATGTTGATCCTACCTGGGGCAATACTAATAACAATGCTATACGTATTGATACCATTAGAGTTAGGTAAAAGGTTACCCAAAACAGATGCGGCCATAGATGCTATTTTCATATTGATACCCTGGGCCATGGCCGAAATATTTTTAATTGGCGTATTGGTAAGTTTAATTAAGATCATGTCATTGGCCGATATCAGTATTGGTTTTTCTTTTTATGCCTACTTACTATTTACAGTTTGTATGACAATCACATTATTTTATGTGGATAAATACCACCTAAAAACACTCTTGAACTTAAACTTTAAAGATACCCCCAAAAAGCTAAATAAGTCTTTGAGCGTTCAAAAAACCTGGGCCTTACTTATCACCTCAAGTATTTTATACATACCAGCAAATGTACTCCCCATAATGTATACCAATACCCTAGGAGACCAAGAGCCAAGTACGATAATTGGAGGCGTTATTTTGTTGTGGAAGATGGGTTCATATCCAATTGCGATTATTATTTTTATTGCAAGCGTTTTTGTACCTATTGCTAAACTGGTAATACTGACTTGGCTTAATTATTCTGTTCAAACCGAAAGTGAATACAAAAGAAAAGAACGTGTTTATTGGTACCGAATTACCGAGTTTATTGGTCGCTGGTCAATGATTGATGTGTTTGTAGTCGCAATATTGGTAAGCTTAATCCAACTAGATAATTTAATGAGTGTGGTGCCAGGTAATGCCGCTCTAGCATTTTGTGGCGTGGTAATTTGTACTATGTTAGCTGCAATTACCTTCGACTCTAGGCTTATTTGGCTAACTTCATCCAGTAAAGATCACTTTAACCATGACAAATAATCAACAAATATCCCCCCCAAATGAAGCCATCATTGCAGACAAGCGCTCTATATCAAAAGTATGGATAATCCCATTAGTAACCATATTAATAGCGTTATGGATGGTCTACTTTCATTGGAGTAACCAAGGTCCACTTATTACCATTGAATTTAACTCTGCTACCGGTATAGAAGCCGGTAAAACCAAAGTAAAAATGCGCGATGTAGACATAGGGGTAGTCAAAAAGATAGCGCTATCAGAGGACCTAAATAATGTGCTAGTAACCATTAGAATGGACAAAGATATTGGAGAAATTTTACACCAAGACAACCAATTTTGGATTGTATCTCCGCGTATTTCACTAAGCGGTGTGTCTGGTTTAGGCACTATACTATCCGGCTCATATATCAACATGGCACTTGGCGTTGCCTCTGAGCAATCTGCTCACTTTATTGCACTTAACTCCCCTCCCGTTACTCCAGCTGGTACGCCTGGATTACATCTTACCTTGAACAGCGAAACAGAATTTGCCTATAAAAAAGGAGATCCTGTTATATATAAAGGCATCAAAGTAGGCGAGTTTGAAGATATAAATTTCAACTTTGAAGAAAGAGTTGTCTATTACAACACCTTTATTCAAGCCCCCTATCACGAGCTAATTACTACTAACACCAAGTTTTGGGACATCAGTGGAGCCCAAGTTGAGCTAGGTGCCAGTGGCGTAAAAGTCAGTACTGGTAGTATTGAATCTATACTTACTAACGGTGTCACCTTCGGCATACCTGAAGGTATGAGCCTAGGTGAAAAAGTCACAGAACGAGATTTTTTTGATATTCACCCTTCTTATAATGATGCCTTAGAAGAGAGATATAAATTTAATGCAAGGTTTGTGATTTTTGTTAAAGATACGGTTAGAGGCCTTCAAATTGGTGCACCAGTAGAGTACCGAGGGTTAACCGTAGGAAAAGTGACCTCAATTAATGAGTTAGTCACTTATCAAAATCAGCTTTTGGAGCAAGGATACGATATTCCTGTGGCAATCAGTGTGCAGCCAGGTCGAATCCAACTCCCTGACTCTGCAGAAGGTGTAGACTTTATATACAAACAATTTGAATTATGGATTGAGAGAGGCCTCAGAGCTAGCTTAAAAACTGGAAACCTTTTAACTGGAGCCTTATTTGTAGATTTACAACATTACCCTAGTGATGACCATTTTACCCAAACTAGTTATTTAGACCACACAGTTATACCTACGGTAACAGGTGAGTTGTCGCAAATTACCGAAAAAGTGTCAGCTATCCTCGACAACATCAACCAAATTAAAATGCAGGATTTATCAGACAATGCCAATGCAATGTTAAGCCAAATAAGCGAAACCGCGGCAGCATTAGAAAGCACAGCCAATAAAGTTGACCTAACATTAAATAGTGTTCAAGAAGATAAAATTAGCCAAACCCTCGCGCAAACCCTAGCGGACGTTTCTGTTTTAGCCCAAGGATTTTCAAGTGACTCTGAAACTTATAAAGAGTTAAATCACACTATGGATGCGTTACAACAAACTCTCAAAGATTTACAACCATTACTGCAACAGCTAAACAGCACACCCAACAGCTTTATTTTTACAGATGGAAGCTCCCACAGAATCATACCGCAAGGACAAGATATCAAAGGAGACAATAACTAAATGAAACGCTTTATCAATTTAGTAACCTTAGTTTTATTAACGAGTTGTACCTCAGCGCCGTTATCAGTTAATTATTATTTGCTACATACCCCTACCCCAATAGCTAGCGAAGCTATCAGTAAAAAAACACAGATTTATTTTTCGTCATTATCTATCGCAGACTACTTACATCAAAAAAGCTTGGTTATTCAGATAAGCCAACATGAATTACATTTTTCTAGACAAGATCTTTGGGCGGAAGACTTAAAGCAATCATTTTATAAAGCACTTAAACATGATTTAAATCTATCTTCTGGCAATCAATATGGCAGCACTTCACCATTTTCAGAAAATGAGCTTATACTTAAGGTAAACCTAGAGCATTTCAATATTACAAATGAGGCAAGTGTTATTAGTTCAGGAACGTACCGCATACAAGATAATAATAAATGGCTAGATAAACCATTTTATGTATCTGCACCCTTATTAAAAAATGGATATCCCCATGCAGTAACACAATTACGTAGCACTATAGAAACTCTCGCAAAACAAATAAATGCGGACATAAATCAGTACCAACAAATCAATACAGACAATGAACCTTAAACGAATAGTCATAGATTATGTTCATACAGGTGTAAAAAAAACGCACAGTCATGAAGCTAAGCAACAAGTATATGTTGCCAATATTTTTAGCTTCATCGGGTATACATTGACGTTTTTCCTAGGATTAAGTGCGTTGATACGCAGTGAGTTTTCCTTAGCTATAGTATTGGGCTCTGCAGCTTCTTTATTTTTTATATCACACCTTTTATTGCGTTTAAAATATATACCTACCCCTTACAAATATTCAGCTAGCCTAATCACAATCTCCCTTTTTATTTTAATGTTTTATCTTATCTATTCTGGCGGAAACAACAATACAGGCCCACTTTGGATCTATCTTGTCCCTCCTGTAGCGCTATTTTTTGGTGGACTTAAAAAAGGCGGTATCCATATTGCTATTTTCGTATTAATCATTTGTTTTTTGTTGTTTTATGAAAATGGTGTGTTTGTGGAAGCTCAATATTCAAAAGAGTTTAAATTAAGGCTAATCTACTCTTTTCTAACAGTAACCTGTTTATTTGGTTTCTATGAAAAAATGCGGCAAAGTTCATTTAAAAGCCTAAAGAAAATGAGCGATAAATTTGAAAGCCAAGCCATGCATGACCAGCTATCTGGGCTTTTGAATAGACGAGGCATGCTCGAGAAACTCGAACAAGAATTCAGCAGAGCCAAACGGGCCAATAGTGTTCTCACTATCATGATGTGCGACATAGATCATTTTAAGTTAATTAATGATGAATTTGGTCACACTCAAGGTGACGAAATCATAGAGCATCTTGCTAAAGAGTTTAAAGTTAACCTCAGAAAGCAAGATGCAGTGGCTAGATGGGGAGGTGAAGAATATTTATTTTTACTACCAGATACCCAAGGCGAAGACGCATTAGTTATCGCAGAAAAACTTAGAAAAAAAATTGCAGCGGCAAGCTTTACACATCAAGATAAGCAATTTAATGTGACTATTAGTATAGGGGTACACCAAGCTACTCTTGAAGATTCAATTAACCAAGCCATCAGTAAAGCAGATAAATGCCTTTACCATGCTAAGTTAGGCGGTAGAAACCGTTGTACCTTGTCTTAATAAAAACTCACCATAAAAAACCAAGCCACATTTAAGGTAAAGCTTTCAACATGCGCCCCAACCGCTTTCCAACAGATCCAGAGACTCAGGTTAACTGGAAAATATTCCTACAACTATGGCCTTATTTAATCGAATTCAAAGGGAGAGTATTGTTAGCTCTTTTGTTTTTAGTGGCGGCCAAAGTTGCCAGTATCTACTTACCTTTTGTCCTCAAAAACACAGTTGATACATTAAACTCCCAAACACCTGAATCCACAGCCTTATTAATACCTTTTGCTCTAATCTCTGCCTATGGGCTTTTGAGGCTTGCTAATGTGTTGTTTGGGGAAATAAGAGATACATTATTTGGCAGAGTGACTGAAAGGGCCATGCGAAGGTTGGGATTAAAGGTCTTTAAGCATTTACACAGTTTAGATTTAGACTTTCACCTTAACCGTCAAACTGGAGGGTTATCAAGGGATATAGAAAGAGGAACCAAAGGCATAAGTTTTTTAATGCGTTTTTTGGTCTTCAATATCGGACCTACCCTTTTTGAAATACTCGCTGTAATTGGCGTACTCTTTTATAACTATGGTGCTAGCTTTGCTCTGATTATTTTATGCTCAGTTGTCAGTTATGTATTTTTTTCAATCAGAGCAACAGACTGGCGTACAAAGTATGTGAGAGAAGTAAACCTCGCTGACTCAAGTAGTAGCTCTAGGGCCATTGATAGCCTTCTAAATTACGAAACAGTTAAATATTTCAATAATGAAGAGTATGAAGCTAACCGCTACGACACAGACCTGCAAAAGTGGGAGTCTGCCAGACGAAAAAACCGCCTTTCTTTATTTGCACTAAATAGTGGCCAAGCCTCCATCATCGCTCTAGCTATGACCAGTATGATGGCACTAGCAGCCTACCATGTTGCTAAAGGAGACATGACAATAGGAGATTTTGTACTTATTAATGCGTTTACCATGCAAATATTTATGCCCCTTAACTTTCTAGGTTTTGTTTATCGGGAAATACGAGGCTCCTTGGCTAACATCGAAAATCTATTTAATTTACTTGAAAAAAGATCCATTCATCCTTTAGATAAACACGCTAAAGATCTAAACGTAAAACTGGGTAAGATTAGCTTTAAAAATATTGAATTTAGTTACTCAGCAGACCGAAAAATAATAAAGAATATCAGCTTTGAGATTGAGCCCGGGCAAAAAGTAGCTGTAGTTGGAGAAAGTGGCTCAGGCAAGTCTACATTAGTTAAACTCCTATTTAGATTCTACGATCCAGATTCAGGTAATATCACTATAGACGGTCAAGATATAAGCCAAATCACCCAAAACTCCCTAAGAAAAGCAATCGGTATTGTGCCTCAAGATACTGTGCTATTTAATGATACTATCTTTGAAAATATTCGTTATGGAAGGCCCGAGGCTACCGATGCAGAAGTACAGCAAGCGATAGACTTAGCCCATTTAAGGGGCTTTATAACGTCCCTGCCAGATGGAGATGCAACCACAGTAGGCGAAAGAGGGCTGAAGCTATCGGGGGGTGAGAAACAGCGAGTTGCGATTGCAAGAACCATTTTAAAGAAGCCACCAATTTTAGTATTTGACGAAGCCACCTCGTCATTAGATAGTCAATCTGAACAGGCTATACTCAATGCCTTACAGGAAATATCTCAAGGACATACCAGTTTAGTGATAGCTCATCGTTTATCTACAATAGTAGACGCTGATAAAATAATCGTCCTGGGAGCTGGAAATATAATTGAGCAAGGTTCCCATGAAGAATTGTTAGCCCAAAACGGTGCCTATAAAAAGCTATGGTTAAGCCAGCAAAGTAATCAAATAAAAGAGAAAAAAATTGGATAATCAAATTCTAATAGAAGCGATTAATCAAACTATGCCTTTTGGAAAGTACGCAGGTCGTAAATTACTGCATTTACCTGAACCTTACTTAGTATGGTTTAACAATAAAGGCTTCCCCAATGGTAAGTTAGGTCAACAGCTTGCTCTCATACATGAAGTAAAAGTAAATGGCCTTGAACAAATGCTCATGCCACTTTTGAAAGATTAATTATGGGGTTTCAGAACAGAAAAAAAAACAATAGAGAGAGATCTCAATCTGCCCAACAGAAAAACATAGACAAACAAATTTTGTGTCTACATAAAGCTATGGCAGAAAAAATTATGGCTAATCATGACTTTATTCCAAAAATTCAACAAACCATAGAAGCCAGGTATGAGTCTGGAAAAATGCGCCATGGAGCATATTTATTCTGGTCAACCTTATTAGAATATGTAGACGAACCTGAAATATTTACTAGCCAGCTATTGGATGAATCACCACAAATAACTAAGTATCGTAGGCAAACAGTCTTTGTTGGTGTACTAACCGAAGATGAAAGACAAAGTGCGTTAGAGAAACTAATTTTTTAATTGATAAATCGTTACTTGATGGAAATAAAATGAGAATTAAACAGGTTTTTATATACTGCTGGGTATTGATTAATTTTAACCTATTTGCCGCGCCCCAATGGCGAACCCCAAATATAGAAAACCTAGTCTATTTAAAACTGGAAACTGGCACTGTCGTTATAGAACTTGCTCCTTTTATGGCCCCAAATCATGTTAAACAATTTAAAGCATTGATAAGTGAAGGCTTCTATGATGATTTAGAATTTTATCGAGTCATAGATGGTTTTGTCGCCCAAGCCGGAGACCTAACAGAACAAAAGCCAAGCCATAACAAATCTAAATTGCAGGCGGAATTGCAACGTACAGCACCTAACAACTCTAGCTTTATGCTACTTCAATCGCCAGACTTTATGGCTCCGCAAACAGGATTTATAAATGAGTTCCCAGCGGCTCGGGATCCATTAACCAATCAAGAGTGGTTAGTCCACTGTATGGGCACCCTAGCCTTTGCCAGAGACACAGACATTAACTCAGCCACCACAGAGTTTTACATTGTAATTGGCCAAGCTACACGCCATCTAGACAAAAACATGAGTTCAATTGGCCGTGTGATATACGGCATGCCCGCCATACAATCCTTAAAAAGAGCACAGCTTAACAATGCCAGTGGCGTAATACAGCAGCCTGAAGATCGCAGTAAAATCATCTGGGCTAAACTAGCTAACCAGGTTGCAGAACAAGATAGAATTGCAATAGAAATTCAACGACAAGACTCTGATGCATTTAAAAAGCGCCTAAAAGAAGCCAAAACCTTAGATAACGAATTCTTTCATTACAAAGGTAATGGCAATTTAGATGTATGTTACTACCAGCCTAAAATACGAATTAAGAGTCATTAGGTTAGTTACAAGAGACTTAGCCTTTGATTCCAATCACCACCATGCTCCAGTAAGCATGCCTCATCGGTATCAAAACAAACGTGACGCCTGACATCTTTCAGCAAAATCCCCACCTTCATAAGCTGTTGCTGAATTTGCTTTTTAAGTTCAATATCTTGCTGACTATCAAGCATAGCGGTTAGCGAAGCCTGATTATCAAATACACAGGTAACCAATAAGCTGGCAGGAAAGTTAGCGTAATTAGCAGTATGTGTAAGCCATTCAAACCCGGCTAGTTCAGGCTTTACGCCCTCACATACTATGGTTAATGCCTTAATCACATTATTGTCTAGTTTTTTCGTGGTTTTACTTAGCTTAGCCATAAGTACATAAATACACAGTGTCGCTTTTCACTTGAACTTTAAATTTTTGATTAGCTTCAACAGTAAACTTCTCACTAGCTGAAAACGTTTGCCACTCAGTGGTACCCGGCAGTAATACTGTTAAAGCACCACTAACTACATTCATAGTTTCAAACTGGCTGGTGCCAAACTCATACTCTCCAGCGGCCATAACTCCAACCGTTGCCGGTAAAGTCTCTGTTTGAAATCCAATAGATTTCACTTTTCCATCAAAATATTCATTTACATCAAACATAGTTCTTCTCTTTAACTTGGGATTCAATTTGGCCGTTAATTTAGCAAATGCACTTAACTAAACAAACCGCCAATAAGGTCTAACTTATCTTGATTTTGCAGCAAAGCTATTCATCAAACGCTTCACCTTTAGGAGTACTATTGCCTCCTTGGGCTTTTTTTACTTCTTGCTTCCGTTCAGCCACAGCCTCAATCGTTATCTGAGCCTTGGGATCAGGTAAATACATTTGTACTAATAGTCCAAAGGCTATTGCCGCAGCTTTTCTGTTTCTCGCCCAAGTAATCATCTTCAAGAAAAATAAAATAAAAACTAAAAATAACAACCATGGGACGAATTCATTAAATAAATTTTGCAGAGCAATCATAAACTTCTCATAAAGTGAAAGGAAAAATGCAGATGGATAGCCCCACAAAGCGTTAAATTAACACTCTACTGTTGCTACCGATGTAAAAGTATTTGTATGAATTACAAAGAAAAGTAGTTGCGAGAAGACTTAGGTGTGGGTTGAAAGAGGTTGTAGATAATAGTTGCTGGTTCCACAAAGCGCCGCACCTTTTGCTGTACTTGATACAGGTTCTCACAAGCTGCAGCCGTGATAATAACCTGCAGTTGCTGCAACCTTGGCTCATCAAATAGCAAGCTCACAAAACGAAACATAACTTGCTGGTATTGGTACAGTTTTAAAGACAGGTTATTTTGAAATATCGAGACTATGGACAGCTTAGGAGACCAGCGATTGTAACCAACTTGGCCTGTTAAGGTAACAAATGAGGGAGCTATTATAGACTCAGCCACTAAATAAGAATGATAGGAGTTTTCTTTAGGATCTGTTTGATTAAACTGCCCCAATTGTAAGGCTAAAAAGCAAGCAGCAAAAAATACTGACAATATTCCAGCTTTCGATATGCCCATTATTTTATCACCACAAATAACCCCATCTCTTTAAGATAATATTTAATAGGGTGATTTCAAGGGTGTATTTTATTTGGTTAACGGATAATAATGAGCTATTACAAATTAACTAATAAAAAGTACTAGATGATCATTCAACGTCATACCCAAGATATCAAAACTGCAACAGGTGTAATGCGCACCTCGGTTTTTAGGCCGGTAGCAGAAGGGCAGTATCCAACCATTATTTTTTATTCAGAAATATTTCAAGAAACCAGTCCCATCACCCGTAGCGCGCAAATATTAGCAGGTCACGGATTTGTGGTATTAGTACCTGAAATATTCCACGAACTCAATCCAATCGGAACCGTACTAGCCTACGATGATGCAGGTAAAGATAAAGGTAATGCAGATAAGTTTACTAAACCCTTAGAAGATCATGACACAGATACCCAAGCTATGGTGGACTTTGCACAACAACAAGCTTACTGCAGCAATAAAATAGGGGTTATGGGAGTATGTATAGGTGGACATTTAGCGTTTAGAGCAGCCTTAAATAATTCAATTGACGCAGCATTTTGTTTATACCCCACAGACATTCACTCTAACACTTTACCTTGTGCACAGGGCAATGATTCGTTAACAAGAAGCGCTGATATCACATGCCCAATGGTCTTAGTCTTTGGTAAACAAGACCCCCATGTTTCAGCAGAAGGTCGATTGTTAATTCATCAAACCCTAAGTAAACAAGAATCAAATTTTAGCTGGTATGAAGTCAACGCCCAACATGCTTTTATGCGTGATGAAGGTGATAGATACGATGCAGCACTAGCCTTACAAATGTATAAAATGGCGATAGATTTCTTCCACGAAAATTTACGCCCTTAAGCTTTTAATGAGCCGTTTTAGATTGAGGTACATATGTGTCATCACTTTTGTAACGGCGCTTTTTATCCAATTTAACAGCTATGGTGTTACAAGAAATCAATTTCGCGTTCATGGCTTATCCGCCTTTAATGAAGAACAAGCTGCAAAGTTAGAAGCATGGTTAACCACAGGCGTCAATGCCACCCGAAAAACCTTAGGTATCTACCCTGCCCCATTAGAACTTTATGTATTTGCTAAACAGTCTAACCAACCAGTGCCTTGGGCTTATGCCCAAAGAGATGAAATTGGTAGTGTACGGTTTTATGTTGATGCTCGCTTTTCGCTACAAAAATTTACAGATGACTGGACGGTTTATCATGAGTTAGCCCATATGGCACTGCCCTATTTGGGCGTGAAATATAATTGGCTTTCAGAGGGTTTTGCCAGCTTTATGCAATATCAGATAATGCAGCAAGCTGGCGTGTTAAAAGGCTCATTACAGGATAATTATGAAGCTAAAATAGCACCGCAGTTACGTTGGTTTAATAATAGTAAATTAACCGCAGCTTCAATAGCTACACGACTTATGAAAAACGAACAATATGCAGCTGCCTATTGGGGCAGCGCATACTTTTTTGTGCTTGCAGACAGGCAACTTCAACACAAACATAAAATGCAATTAACTGATTTAATTCGTCATTATCAAAGCTGTTGTAGAACAAATGAAAATAGCCTACCTAAACTTATATCCACTTTAAATAAAATGTTAGGTGACACGCTATTTTCAACCTTGTTGACACAGTTTGAAACCCTACCCGCTAAAACCTTATACCCAGCAAAGTTCGATTAAAACCTCATATAAATTAAGCTTTTTGCTGTGCAATCCACCTATCAATTTTTGCTTCCAAAATTGGCATAGGTAACGCACCATCAATTAATATTTGAGTGTGGAATTTTTTCACATCAAATTGATCACCTAGAGCCTGCTGCGCTTTATTTCTAAGCATACGAATATGTCGCTGCCCTACTTTATAACTCACGGCTTGGCCGGCCATTACAATGTATCTTTCTACTTCTGCTTCGATATCAGTTAAGGCTAGTGATGAATTATCTACCATAAAGTCAATAGCTTGCTGACGAGTCCAGCCAAAGGCATGTAATCCAGTGTCAACCACTAAACGCATAGCGCGTAATTGTTCGTCTGATAAGCGGCCATACCACATGTAAGGGTCGGTAAATAACCCCATTTCCTTACCTAAGCTTTCTGCATACAAGGCCCATCCTTCAGCAAAGACTGTATAGCCACCATATTTTCGAAAATCAGGCAGACTTTCTACTTCTTGTTGGATGGCAATCTGAAAATGATGCCCAGGTGCCGCTTCATGCACACTTAAAGTTTCCATTAAGTATTTCGGTTGGGCCCTAAGGTTATAAGCGTTGATATAAAAAATACCGGGGCGTGAACCATCTGGAGCTGGGCTTTGATAACTGGCTCCCGCTGAAGATGCCGCTCTAAATGGTTCTACTGCTCTCACTTCATAGTCGGCCTTTGGAAACACTTCAAACAACAAAGGTACTTTGCTATCTATTTTTTCTTTAATCTTAGTGTAACCGTCTATCAAAGCTTGTTCTGATTCAAAAAAGAATTGGTCATCGGTTCGTAAAAAATCAAAGAATGCAGCTAAGTCGCCATCAAAGCCAACTGTACTTTTGACTTTTTTCATCTCAGCTAAAATACGTGCTACTTCTTGCTGCCCAAATTCATGAATATCTGCTGCGGTTAATGGCAAAGTGGTATTGGTTTCAATTCGGTGCTCGTACCATGCTTTACCATTGGGTAATTCAGACATCCCAAAGGTGTCACGACCGGCTTCTAGGTAGATGGTAGACATAAAGTCATGGACTCGGCTATAGGAAGGAATAATCACATTTTTAATTGCGGCTAAATACGCCTGCTCAAGCTCTGTTTTCTCTGCATCTGTTGCACCTTCAATGTTTTGAATTTTTGCCACAGGGCCATAAAAAGCACTTTGGGTAACATCATCTAACACATGGGCTTTTAACTGGGGCAATACTTTTTCAATAATCGCTTTAGGTAAAACCACAGACTTTTCAATGCCCTTTTGCATGGCAGCAATAGTGCTGTCCATGTAGATAGCAAACCCTTTGGCTCTTTCTATAAAATTATGAAAATCTTGTAATGTATTAAATGGTTGGGCACTTTGCCCCGAGCCCAAAGAAGCAAAAAAAGAATGGGCCCCGCCCATTTGATGTAAAGGAATCAATTCACTCGGAAAAGCTGCTCCTTTTATAGCAAGCTCCCTATCCCGTAAAAATATCTCGTAAGTGAGCAAGTCTTGCCCGCGGAGCGATACGGGGTCTATTTCTTTTATCTTAGCTAAATACAACTCTTGAAACGACAAGACCTTAGCTATGTTTGCTTCATTTATGGGCGCACTAAACTTATCATTGTAATCATTGATCCCAACATAGGTTGCCCAAATTGGATTCATCTGCATACTTTCATCAAAGTAGCTTTGCACCAGCTCATTCAGCTGTTGCGACTCTGATTTAACAACATCTACAGTTGCAACTACATCTTCAGTTTTTGTAGTCTTATTTGGGCCACACCCTAATAACCCTAGTGATATCAAAACGGCTAAGGCAATTGGTTTTTTATTCATTACTTGGTCTCTTTTATTGTGATTTAATGAGATGAAATTCGGTTTGACGGCCGTCTAGGTAGTTAACCCCAGACTTATCAAAAAAAGCTTCTTCTTCTAACATTATGCGGATTTCTTTATTCCACTCAGGTATAAAGGTGGCGGCATTTAACTCTATTGAATAAGCCGTATCATAATGCAAAGGGTAATCCCCCTGTACAGGTACTCCCCCCTGAGAATCCCACATACCTAAAGTTGTACCTGCAGCGTGGCCATGATAGCCAATTGGATGGGTGTAAATTGAAGGTTTAATACCTTCGCTAATCGCCTCTTTACGAGACATTTGCAGTACTTCATTACCGGTGCGGCCTTCTTTAAAATTAGCGGTGAAGATATCTTGCAGACGATTAGCGTTTTTTAAGGCTTTTTTCAAAAATTCGGGGGCGTCTGTTTCCCCCTCTTTTAGCACATAAGCATGTTGCTGTTGGTCTGAATTTAAACGTAAGTAAGTCATACCAAAATCTGTATGCAATAAATCTCCGGGCATAATAACCCGTGCCTTGGTGCCCTCACTGAAAGCTTTTAAATGATCAAATTTTTCAAGGCTAGACCTTTGTAACGACACACTTGGGTGAAACCAAGCTTGTAACCTAAGATCTTTTACTTTTTCACGTAGCCACCAAACCACATCATCAGTGGTAGTCACACCGGGTTTTATAACCTTGTTTGAAAAAGCCTCAGCAATCACTTTATGGCCTAACTGGATTAATTCAGGGTAAACCTGCATTTCCATTTTGCTACGGGTTTCTAACCAAGCAATAGCTAATTTTTCAGAAGATACTAAATCTATTGCCTCTTGCTTACTTAACGCCTCATTAAACTCCTCATATTCAGTTGCAGTAATACCGTCTGCCAATGCAAAATGTTTCGATTTATTGATAGCGACTGTCTTGGGTCCTTTCTCTTGTATTAGTTTGACCAAACTATCCCACTGATTTGGCTGTTGTTCTTTATTCCAGGACTTTTTAAACAAAGAATCTACCGCATACCGAGCCACAGCTAATCTTTCTATGGGTTTACCTTGGCCGGGGTCAAATAAAACAAGTATGGTGCGCCTACGAGCAGAGAGCCAATTAGCTGGAAGCATAGTTTTCAAAACAGGATCTTCATTGTACTCCCTTGATATCAATACCCACATATCAATGCCTTCTCTGCGCATCAATTGGGGTAACAGGTTTTGTAAGCGGTCATCCAAAATCTGATTTATCTTTATCGCGCGCTCTCGCATCGGCAATATAGAGCTGTCACCAAAACTTGGCAGACTCCATAAAAGTAATAACCCCATCCCTATTAAACGACTTTTCATTTTTATTCTGTTCACCTATTTGTTGGTATGACTAGCTTAATGGAATTGTTATAGTTTTAACAATAAGGCAAATGCCCCTACTAAACATTCATCAGAGCTAACATGAAAAAACATATTTACGTTGCCTATACAGGCGGAACTATTGGTATGCGACCATCACCACAAGGTTATGTCCCTGCAGCTGGCTTTTTATCTGAAACCATAAACAATATGCCAGAGTTCCACCGTAGTGAAATGCCAAGCTTCACTATCCACGAGTACACACCGCTCATCGATTCATCTGATATGAGCCCCAATGATTGGCAGCAAATTGCTGACGACATTTTGCAAAACTATGATAAATACGATGGATTTATCATACTCCATGGCACCGACACTATGGCTTATACGTCTTCCGCCCTATCATTTATGTTAGAAAACCTAGGTAAGCCAGTCATAGTAACAGGCTCGCAAATTCCACTGGCACAGTTGCGCTCAGACGGTCAAGTAAACCTGTTAAACGCCCTTTACATAGCTGCTAACTATCCGATTTCCGAGGTCACCTTATTCTTCAATAATCAATTATTCAGAGGTAACCGTAGCCGTAAAATAGATGCGGATGGTTTTAACGCTTTTGACTCACCAAACTTACCGCCATTGTTAGAAGCAGGCATAGATATAGAAGTCAAAATAGATAAGAAACAATTGGGCATAGACAGTGATAAACACTTGAAAGTCAGTAACATCAAATCCCAACCAATAGGTATAGTGACTCTTTATCCGGGTATTAGTGCAGATGTTCTAAAGAACACACTACAACAGCCCGTAAAAGCATTAATTCTATTGAGTTTTGGCGTTGGAAATGCCCCACAAAATCCAGCACTATTACAGCAGCTCAAATTTGCTGACGAACAGCAGATAATAGTTTTAAACTGCACTCAGTGCGTAAGAGGTAAAGTAAATATGTCTGGCTATGCCAATGGCAATATATTAAAAGAAGTTGGCGTAATATCAGGTACAGATATGACCCCAGAGGCGGCTTTAGCCAAGCTACACTATCTATTAAGTCAGGATTTACCCATTGCAGAAGTTAAACGCTTACTCGTAACAAGCTTGCGGGGCGAGTTGAGTGAGGCTGGCCATCAATAACAAGGGACGGTCGCTAAAAAACAGGCATAAAAAAAGCAAACCCTTGGGTTTGCTTTTTTCTGGAATTTAATTATTTAATAATTAAAGTACAGTGATGTTCTCAGCTTGAGGACCTTTTTGGCCTTGAGTTACAGTGAACTCAACTTTTTGGCCTTCAGCCAAAGTTTTGAAGCCAGTACCATTAATAGCACGAAAATGAGCGAAAACGTCAGGTCCATTTTCTTGTTGAATGAAACCGAAACCTTTAGATTCGTTAAACCATTTTACTGTACCAGTAGTTGTAGACATAGTCTTTCCTATATTTTTCAAGAGTAATTTTGTCTCTGAAGAGACGTTGTTTTTGCTGAAGCGTGTTGCAATTACTTATGAGCTACAAGACGAGGTACTACAATGGAACATCGAAACAATGTACATAAATATCAAACTTACTTTCAAGCATGGTTAGTATATCCGTCAGGTTCCGCAGGTCAACAACTATCGTGTATGAAACTGGTCTAACTTGACTTTTATTTCAATAAGTTAGTCATAAAAATGCAACATTGCTACTATCTCTGTTTTTCAAACAAGCACTGACTAAATGGTCAACTTTTTTATCCGAATTAAGAATAACCCAATATTTACATACGTTTAGAGCAGATTGGAAGTAAGCAACAGGCAGCCACCAGTGCAGATATTGCAGCTAAGGTAAAGGCGAGTTCTGCTCCCGTCCCTTGATTCCAAAGGCTTCCAGAAAAATACCCTCCAGCTGCACCGCCAATTCCAAATGCCAAGCTAATATAAATAGCCTGCCCCTGACTTTGATGATTTTGGCCAAAATAATGGTGGATAAAGTGCATAGAAGACGCATGAGCTAATCCAAAACTGAAAGCGTGTAACCCTTGAGCTACAACCAAAAAAATTGGATTACCAGCAACAGTAGCGAGTAAAAACCACCGTAAAGAGGTAAATAAAACACTAGTCAGTAAAACCCACTTTACACCAAACTTGTTTATTAACTTACCAGCCTTTAGAAATATAAGAACTTCGGCTACAACTCCTAGCCCAATTAACCACCCAGTTTCTTGTCCACTGTATCCGATATCTCGCATATATAAAGCGAAGAACCCGTAATAAGGGCCAAAACTTAATTGCAGTAAAAGGGCTGAACCAATAAACCCTATAAATACAGGCTGTCGAATTTTATACCAGATGGATACACTATCTTTACTTATAGCGTTTTCGAGCTTGGGCTCTAACAAAAGTAAACTTGCAACCCACAAAGATAAAAGTACTAGCCCACCAACAAATAACGGAGCTTCTGATGAGTAAAGATCAACCATGCGACCTGTGAAAATGGTAAGCAGTATATAGCCTATACTGCCCCATAATCTGATATAGCCATAACGGACTGGGTTAGCTTTAACACAATTCAGAGTCAGCACTTCTACTTGCGGTAAAATGGCAGTCCAAAACATCATCATCAAAGAAAAGCTAATAGTTAGGTACCAAAAACCATCTAGCCAAAATGCTAATGAAAACATCATTAGCGTTAATAGAGCTCCAAGTTGCAGTAACCTAAGAGACTTACCTGTTCTATTTGCAATAGTTGCCCACAAGTTTGGGCCAGCTATTCTTGCAAAGGTAATAAGTGCGAAGAGTTCTCCGATTTCTTTAGATGTAAAACCTCTACCATCTAAAAAGACTCCCAGATAAGGAATGAATACTCCAAATTGGCCAAAATAAAAGAAATAGGTCGCAGACAATAATACTAAATTGCCACGAGAATAGGCTGAGCGAGCCACAGCTTCGTCAGCCTAGAAAAGCAGGAACAGGCTAAATAGCCTGTCCTGGGATGATAGGTGTTTGACTTTGTACATCAGCGTTTTGCCCTCTATGCCTTAGCAAATGATCCATCAATACTAGAGCCATCATAGCCTCAGCAATTGGCACCGCACGAATACCTACACATGGGTCATGCCTTCCCTTAGTGATAACTTCTGTAGTTTGTCCGTTTATATCAATAGTTTCTCCAGGTACAGAAATACTAGAAGTTGGTTTAAGGGCCATATTAACTAACAAGTCTTGTCCTGTAGAAATACCACCTAATACCCCGCCAGAACGATTTGATTTAAAGCCATCTGGGGTCATAACATCTCTATGGTCACTGCCTTTTTGTTCAACTGTGGCAAAACCATCACCCACTTCAACACCTTTAACCGCATTAATTCCCATCATGGCGTGAGCAAGCTCAGCATCTAACCTGTCAAAAATAGGCTCACCTAAACCAACAGGCATGTTAGTGGCTACAACTGAAACCTTTGCTCCAATAGAGTCCCCTTCTTTTTTCAAGTCACGCATATAGCTATCAAGGGCATCTAGCTTAGTTTCATCTGGGCAAAAGAAAGGATTAGTATTCGTGATTGCATGGTCAACGGTTTCTATTTTAATTGGACCTAGCTGCGACAAATATCCATATATCTCAATACCATGATGCTCTTTTAGGTATTTTTTCGCTACACCACCAGCAGCTACACGTATTGCTGTTTCGCGAGCAGAAGAACGCCCTCCACCTCGGTAATCACGTAACCCATATTTTTGCTGATAGGTATAATCGGCGTGCCCGGGTCTAAAGGTATCTTTTATTTTTGAGTAATCATTACTACGTTGGTCAGTGTTATTTATCAATAGACCTATACTAGTGCCTGTGGTTTTCCCTTCAAATACACCAGATAAGATTTTCACCTCATCCTCTTCTCGTCTTGCCGTGGTATAGCGTGAGGTACCTGGTTTACGTCTGTCTAAGTCTACTTGTAGATCATCTTCAGAAATTTCCAGTCCTGGGGGGCAGCCATCGATAATGCCACCAATTGCAATACCATGGCTTTCGCCAAAGGTGGTCACCGTAAATAATTTACCGAAGGTGTTACCAGCCATAATGTTTTATTCCTATTTTTAAAAATTTTACTCTGAATATTTGTATATTTTAGTGATCAACTGCTCGCCAGTATTCAACTAATTGCTTCTTGCTTATAGCAAATACACCACTACCACCATTTTCAAACTGTACCCATTGAATAGGTAGTTCAGGATAACGAGTATACATATGCACTTCACTGTTACCCACTTCGACAAACAACCATCCTTTATCGCTTAGGTGATTAGGTGCTTGACGTAATATATTATCAACTAAATCAAGGCCATCGGCCCCTGCCGCAAGGGCGAGTTCTGGTTCATGATGAAACTCTTCGGGTAAGTCACTCATATCTTCTGCATCAACGTAAGGAGGATTACTAACGATTAAATCGTATTGCTGTCCTTGCAGAGCATCCATTAAGTCTGAATAGATTGGAAAGACCCTATGACTCAAGTCATGTTCGTTAATATTAAGCTCTGCCACCTCAAGGGCATCAGGGCTGATATCTACCGCATCTACTTGGGCCTCTTCAAAAGCATATGCCAGTGCGATAGCAATACACCCGCCTCCGGTACATAAATCTAAAATATGCTGTGGCTCATCATCTGTTAGCCAATCTTCAAATTGATTTTGAATAAGTTCTGCAAAAGGAGAGCGTGGTATCAAAACCCGCTCATCAACGTAAAATGGTAAGTTACAAAACCATGCTTGATTAGTTAAATAAGGTACAGGAATACGCTCTTCTACACGGCGTTTAACTAATTCAATGATATTAAGTTTTTCTACCTGGGTTAAACGGCTATGAAATAATTGATCCCCAGTTTGTAACGGTAGCTCCTGTGGCAAATGCAAAAGCTGTAACACTAAACTAACCGCCTCATCCCAAGGGTTATCTGTGCCATGACCATAAAATAATCCAGCTTGATTAAAGCAGCTAACAGACCAGCGCACCATATCTAACATAGTGTGTAAATCTTGTACTGTTTGTTCAATACTTTGCTCTGAAAAGGTGTTTTGGGTCATAAGCTCGCTTATTAAATCTGTTTCTATCGATATTCTCATTTAGCAATGTTTGTTATGCTACAGGGAAATTGATACTTGTTTTGTAATGAATGAAAAACACGCCATCTCACAATCAAACTCCAGCAAATTTCGAAGAAGATGATCTCTTTAAGAAAGAGTTTAAAGATATCGCGCCAATAAAGCAGGACAAAATACCGCCTCAACGCTATTCCAGCAAGCAGAATTGGAATACAAAGCAAAAAAATCAAGCAGCTCAGTCAGAAATGCGCCAAGCAGCTGCTGCATTTGAGTTTTCGGATGGTTTTGAAGCTCACTTTGAGATTGACCAAGTACTTAAATATGTCAAGCCCGATACAGACAGTCATGAAGTCAAAAGATTACGCCGAGGGGACTACCCTCCTGATCTAATCTTAGATTTACATGGTTTAAAAAAAGAAGAAGCTAAGCACGAAGTGGCAGCACTTATTCACGCGGCGCAAAAGCAACATGTTTACTGTGTAAGTATTATGCACGGCAAAGGCACTTATACCTTAAAAAAAGCCATTCCTAATTGGTTGATTCAACACCCAGCAGTACTAGGGTTTCATCAAGCTCCAAAAGAATGGGGAGGCCAAGCAGCCGTTTTAGTACTGATAAACTTACCTCTGCACCATGCAAAATACTAATATCTTTACACCTTGATATTTTATAAGTCACAGTATCAAAAGCTTGACCTAGGTTAGTCCGCTGCTAATAAAGTACTTATATCAGTAGCCATATTAAAATTACTTAAGTGAAAAAATTAGACAGGCAAGAACTAAAGTTAATAACTTTTAAAAAGCGTCGACATTATAACGCAAGTGGATTAAATTTTGTGCCTGTCCTATGAAATGTCAATTTTCCTCTAACTCTCAAACCTAAAGGTGGAGTTTGTAGTTTTAATTCTAAGTTAAATGCAGGGCTTACTAAGTATTCGAATTAAAGGAAATATAAATGGTAGGAAATAAGTATATTGTTAAATTGTTGGGGCTAACTGTGTTTTCATCTTCGAGTCTATTTGCTACTGACGGCGACTTGAAGTGGACCTTCGAAACAGGGGCTGAAATTATAAGCTCACCAACGTTCAGTAACAGTGGCGTTATCTACATCGGCTCATATGACCACAAATTATACGCAATAAACCAAGACGGCTCCTTAGCATGGAGTTTCTCTGCAGGGGCGGGAATAAGTGCAACTCCAGTAATCGCTGATGACGGAACAATTTATTTCGGTTCAATTGACAACAATATATATGCATTAAATTCTGATGGTACTTTAAAATGGAGTTTTACTACCGATGGAGACATCAATAGTTGGGCCTCAATAGGTCAAGATGAAACCGTTTATATTGGTTCTGATGATAATAAAGTATATGCACTCAATAATGACGGGACTCTAAAATGGTCATATGAAACAAATGGAGATGTGAGAAGCTCTCCAACTGTGTCTGCCGATGGGGTTATTTATTTTGGCTCTTATGACAATAATTTCTACGCACTCAATTCAGACGGCACTTTAAAATGGAGTTATGAAACAGGTGCTGAAATAGCTGGCTCATCAGCTATAGGTGATGATGGTACAATCTATACAGGATCTTTTGACGGTAACATTTATGCTTTTCAACCAGACGGTACAGTTAGCTGGACATTTACGACAGAAAACAGAGTTAGAAGCTCTCCAGCCATAGATATAAACGGCAATCTATATTTTGGCTCTTATGATACTTATCTCTATTCTATAAGTTCAGATGGAGAGTTAAATTGGCGTTACCCAGTTGATTCAGTCATACAAGGCTCTCCAACAATTACAAGCGATGGAACTGTGTATATTGGGGCATCTAACGGTGTATTTTATGCAGTTAGCTCTGACGGTGAGCTAAATAATTCATATACTACGGCAGGTGCTATTTTTAGCTCAGCCGCGGTTGGTACAGATGGTACATTATACGCTGGGTCATTTGATGGAAAACTCTATGCATTTGAAGGCAGTTACGGCCTAATGCAGAGTGTCTGGCCGAGATTTGGACAAAATAGTACTGGCTCCAGCTTAGTTGGAGATAATGATCCTGTTCCTAGTCAACTGCAATTTAGTACTTCAGCTCTTCTAGTAAATGAAGGTACCACAACTGCCGATATTGAATTAATTAGAACCAATGGAGCAGTTGGAGATGTATCGGTAGATATTATTTCCAAAGATTCTTCAGCAGAAAGTCCCAATGATTATTTATCAATAGACTCCACTATCACGCTATTAAATGGCGAAACGAGTTCAGTGGTATCTGTAACTATTATTAACGACTCTGATGTTGAGGACGACGAAAGTTTCACTTTATCGCTAGCTAACTTAACTGGAGATGTAACATTTGGCGTTAATACCGTTAGTACTATAACTATTATTGACGATGGCGACACTTTACCTACTGGTACATTTAATTTTGTTAGCGCTAATTATACTGTTGATGAAGGAGATGGTAGTGTGAACATACCAATTAATCGCATTAATGGTAGTTATGGCGAAGCCTCAACAGATTATTTATTAATTTTTGACTCGGCTTCAAGTGAAGACGTAACTGAACTTCGAGGCACTGTAATTTTTGCCGATGGAGAAACCTCCAAGACATTAACAATCCCAATCGTAGATGACAGTACCTCAGAGAGTTTAGAAACCTTTTCAATCGAATTAAACAATGTCAGCGGTGCAGTATTAGGAGAAGTGATATCAACCACGGTTTCAATTATAGATAACGACGAGCCAGTTATTTTACCCAGTGGAACTTTAAATTTTGATAGCACTAATTACTCTGTTAATGAAGGAGATGAAAACCTTGTATTAACTATTACCCGAACCAATGGTAGTAATGGGGAAGTATCAGTTGATTACGTATCAAAAATAGATTCAGCAACCACCGATGATTACACAGATTTACAAGGCACATTAGTATTTGCTGATGGTGAAACTAATAAGACTTTAACAATTTCCATTATAGATGACGACTTCGCTGAGGATATTGAAACCTTCTCAGTCGAGCTAAGTAATGCTAGCGGCGCAATCTTAGGTGAAATAATTTCAACTACAGTGACGATTACCGATAACGACTCTACTACTTCAACCCCCGAAGTATGTAGTGCATGTAAGAAAGCCGCTGGTTCATTGAATTACACTATAATTTTATTATTAGGCTCTATATTTTTATTGAACACTTTTCTTAAACCAAGACAAAAACACTTTGATTTCGATAACTAACAAGCTCTATATTTTATCAAAGGTAGATGCGGTAAGTTGAATATTAAACTTTAACTTACCGCTAACTTTATTCTAGTATCCCCCTTAGTACTTCGCATTTTATTACACAGTAAAGCTACTTATAGTAATCTTTTTTACAATAAAGAATTTTCGATATGAGATAATGGCTCCAGTCAAGTAGTTGCTGAAATAAATATAATTAGCAGCTATTATCGTTTTCATTTAATTGTAAAAAAATCTCAATTTCTTTATTCACCTCGTCGGGTAATTCATGTTGCAGCCAATGACTTGCAGTTAAATAACGAATCACCTCTACATTTGGAACATACTCCTGTATTCCCTCGATATTTTGCTTCACAAATGCTTGGTCTTGTTCTCCCCATAAAATCAAGGTTGGGCAAGTTATACGAATGTTAGGAATTTTCATGTCTTGAGGCGCAATAATGGGGCCCTTAGATTGGGATGTCCGACTCTGTGAAGGTGCTAGTTGTGGCATGGCTTTGTAATATTGCAACATACCAGCGATGGCACCGGGTTGTGACCATGCTTTGAGGTATTTTCGGCGCTGCTGCTGTGATAAAACTCCTTCTTTCATACCAGTAAAGACCTCCTCATTAAGGTACTTAAATCCATTTTTAGATAATTTCACAACGGCATTTTCGGCAATTAATTCATGAATATATTCACTTTTTTGACGTTGCTCTGGGTTTCTTATCATTTCACGAGTAAATAGGCTTGGATGTGCGGCATTGAGGATCACTAACCGCTCAACCAAGTGCGGGAAAAACGCAGTTAAAGGCCAAGCAATGGCACCACCCCAATCATGTGCAACCAATATCACTTTTTGATTAGGAGCAAGCTGCTGAATTAATTTAGCTATAAATTGGATTAAATTAGGCACTTCGTAAAAAGACTGTTCTTGAGGTTTATCACTCAAATTATATCCAGGTAAATCAGGCGCTATTACACGGTATTTTTTACTAAAAAAATCGAGTTGGGCATGCCATGTTGCCCAGTATTCAGGAAAACCATGTAAGAATACTATTGTTTCAGTGGTTGAATCTGCTGTGTATTGAGTTGGACCACCTTCAACGTAGTGAATAGTGGTTTGATCTACTTTGATAAATTGATGCTTCATACCTTTACCTAATCATGTCGTCCAATAAAAAAGCGAACCGAAGTTCGCTTTTTTTATCAGCCTATTTATTATTATTTTTGGCTAATTCTGTTAAACAATATTAAATTGTTCTTCTTGCATACTCATTAAATTACTCGCCCCAGAGTCCATAGACAAAGCTAAAGAGCGAGTTCTAACCAATAAACGGTCAAAGTAAAACTTAGCGGTATGCAGCTTAGCTTTATAAAACTCCTCATCATCTGTACCTTCATCAAGTTTTTGTTGCGCCACAACAGCCATTTTCAACCAAAAATAGCCAACAACAAGGTAACCAGAGTACATTAGATAGTCTACTGAAGCCGCTCCAAGCTCTTCTGGGTTAGTAGCGGCGCGCTGCATAATTTCTTCTGTTTTTTGATGCCACTCATGAATATGTTTATCTAGGCTGTTGGACCACTCATTAAATTGGCTTTTACCACGAATACTTAAACAGTATTCTTTAACCTCATCAGTAAAGACACTGAGCAGTTTACCATTAGAGCCAGCGACTTTACGGGCTAATAAATCTAAAGCTTGAATTCCAGTTGTCCCCTCATACATAGTACAAATACGGGTATCTCGAGCCAGTTGTTCCATTCCCCATTCTGCAATAAACCCATGACCACCAAACACCTGCATACCATAGCTTGTCACTTCTTGAGCCGTTTCAGTCAAAAAGGCTTTAACAATAGGTGTTAAAAAAGCCAGTTTTGCTTCAGCACCTTGTTTTTCAGCTTCATTTTGACTGGCGTGGGTAACATCAACTAGTTGCATGGCATACATAGCTAGCGCTCGGTTGCCCTCTGCAAAAGCTTTTTGGGTTAGTAACATGCGACGAACATCAGGATGATTAATGATAGGATCAGCGGGACCAGTAGGATTTTTAATGCCGCCCATGGACCTAAATTGTAACCGGTCTTTAGCGTAGGCTAATGCACCTTGAAAAGCCGCATCAGACGCTGCTAAACCTTCAAGACCTGTGCCGATTCGAGCGCTGTTCATAAAAGTAAACATACAGTTTAGCCCGCGGTTTTCGGTTCCAACTAAATACCCTTTTGCACCATCAAAGTTTATAACACAGGTAGCTGAGGCTTTTATGCCCATTTTATGTTCAATAGAGCCACAAGATACGTTGTTTCGTTCTAATTTTTCACCGTCTGGACCTGCGTTAAACTTAGGTACGACAAAAAGAGAAATACCTTTTGTGCCGTTAGGGGCATCTGGTAAACGCGCAATAACGATATGTACTATATTTTCTGACATATCATGCTCACCAGCTGAGATGAATATCTTAGTACCTGTCAAACTATAACTACCATCATCATTTGGAACGGCTTTACATTTAAGCATACCTAAATCAGAACCACAGTGAGGCTCAGTCAAACACATAGTACCTGTCCAAGTTCCAGCTACTAAGTTGTTCAAATACATTTTTTGTTGCTCTGGTGTTCCCCACTCTTTCAAGGTTTCCATACAACCTTGACTTAGACCTGGATACATAGCCCAAGAGTGGTTAGCCGCTGAAAACCATTCAGCAATGATACTACCTAAGGAATAAGGAAGGTTTTGACCTCCAAATTCTTCGGGGTGTGTCATTCCAGTCCATCCACCTTCAACATACTTTTGGTAGGCTTCTTTAAAACCCGTAGGAGTGGTAACGACACCATCGTCCCATTTACATCCTTCTTGATCACCAATAGCATTGATAGGTGCTAATTCGTTTTCTGCAAACTTTGCAGCTTCAGAAAATATGGCTTCAACCATATCGGGAGACGCATCATCAAACCCTAGGCTCGCATAATGCTGCTCATAGCCTAGTAATTCATTCATCACAAACAATGCTTCTTTTTGGGGGGCTTTATAATTTTGCATAACTTACCTCTTAAAAAATATGACTCGTTTGGCTCTCATTACAAACTAATTGAAAGCCATAAAATGGGGGTTAGTAAACCTCAAATAATCCAGCGGCTCCCATTCCCCCGCCGATACACATAGTGCACACCACATATTTTGCACCTCGGCGTTTTCCCTCAATAAGCGCATGACCAACCATGCGGGCGCCACTCATCCCATATGGGTGCCCCACTGAAATAGCGCCCCCATTTACATTGAGTATGTTATCGTCGATTCCCAACTTATCGCGGCAGTACAGCACCTGTACCGCAAAGGCTTCATTTAGCTCCCACAACCCTATATCATTCATGGTCAAACCATGTTGTTTAAGGAGCTTTGGTACTGCGAATACAGGACCTATTCCCATTTCATCAGGCTCACAACCCGCTACAGCGATGCCACGATAAGCACCAAGTGGTGTCAGGTTTTGTTGCTCTGCTAATTTACTATCCATTAGGACACTGGCAGATGCGCCATCTGATAACTGGCTAGCGTTACCTGCGGTAATGACTCCACCTTCAATTACTGGTTTTAAATTTTGTAGGCCTTCTAGCGTAGTTTCTGCGCGATTACCTTCATCTTTTGTAAGGGTAACTTCTTGAAAGCTTTCTTCTTTTGTTTCTCTATCTATGATGACTTTAGTAGCCGTAACGGGAACGATTTCATCGTCAAAATGGCCAGCAGTTTGAGCAGCAGCTGTACGCATTTGGCTTTGGTAAGCATACTCATCTTGAACATCACGGCTAATACCATAACGTTTTGCAACCACTTCAGCGGTTTGCAGCATGGGCATATAAATATCTTTATGCTTTTTAGCTAAGGCAGGGTCTACCATACGGTGGGTATTCATAGCTTTATTTTGCACTAAACTGATAGAGTCAAGGCCACCAGCAACCATAACTGGTACATTATCGGTAATGATATGTTTAGCAGCTGATGCAATTGCATACATGCCTGAACTGCATTGACGGTCTAGTGTCATTCCTGATACTGATACGGGCAAATCACCAGCTAATGCAGCTAAGCGACCGATGTTCATTCCACCACTGCCTTGGGTTAGCGCACTTCCCATTATTACATCATCAACACTCGCAGGATCTATGCCCGACTTTCTTACAGCTTCACGAATGGCATGCCCGCCAAGACTTGGGGCTTCTAGATTATTAAAGGCACCTTTATAAGCTCTGCCGATCGGTGTTCTAGCTGTTGATACAATGACTGCTTCTTTCATAATGTTCTCTTTTAATAAATTACATAACTCGTTAAATTAATGGTTAAACTGGCCCCTTTAGAGGTCAGAGAATCGCTTACCCTGCTCGGCTAGTTGCTTTAAAAGTGGTGCCGGTTCAAACCAGTTCTTACCATGTTCGCCTAACTCGTCACGATATTTACACATAGCGTCATAAACAGTTTTAAGACCTATCTCATCGGCATATTGCATAGGTCCACCTCGGTATACTGGGAACCCATAGCCATATACATAAATCACATCAATATCACTAGATTTAGCTGCAATTCCTTCCTCAAGAATTAATGCTCCTTCGTTTATCATTGGAAAAATAATACGCTCAATAATCTCTTGGTCAGAAATGTGGCGTTGTGCAACACCCAAATCCGCTGCGGTTTGTTTAGCTAGCTCCAAAACACTCGGGTCTGGAATCGGCTTACGACTACCTGCCTCGTACAAGTACACACCTTTACCTGCCTTTAACCCGACTCTGCCTTGCTCAACTAACTTGTCAGCCAAAATACAATAGGTTGGATCATGCTTTATAAACTCTCGGCGGGATTCACGTACAAACGCACCAATATCTTGGCCTGCCATATCACCCATAGTGAAAGGCCCCATAGGTAATCCAAAGTCGTAAATAACCTTGTCTACGTTTTCAGGCGTTGCGCCCTCTAACAACATACGGTTTGCCTCTCGACCATATGTTTCAATCATTCTGTTACCCACAAACCCAAAACATACGCCAACTAACACTGCCACTTTGTTAATTTTTTTTGCCATTTTCATCGACGTTTTGATAACTTCTGCAGAGGTTTTACTTGTTTTAACTACCTCTAGCAGCTTCATAACATTCGCAGGACTAAAGAAATGAAGACCTATAACATCCTCAGGGCGACTAGTCGCCGACGCTATTTCGTCTATATCTAAGGTAGAGGTGTTAGAAGCTAAAATAGCACCTGGCTTACAGACAGCGTCTAAGGATTTAAACACTTCTTGCTTAACAGACATTTTTTCAAAAACAGCTTCTATTACTAAATCAACATCACTAAGGTCTGTGTAGCTAGTGGAGCCTGTTAGCAGAGCCATTCTTTGTTCAACTTGCTCTTGGGTTAGCTTGCCCTTTTTAGCTGAGCTTTCGTAGTTTTTACGGATAAGCGCCAAGCCTTTATCAAGTGCTTCTTGTTGCAGCTCAATCATAATGACCGGGATCCCTGCATTGGCAAAGTTCATGGCAATACCGCCGCCCATGGTGCCCGCTCCAATAATACCTACTTTTCGAATATCTCTGACTGGGGTGTTTTTATCAAAATCTTCAACATGAGACGCTGAGCGCTCTGCGAAGAAAAAGTGCTGTTGTGCTCTGGCTTCTTTAGAAGCCATGCACTCCATAAATAGCTCACCTTCACGCTTTAAGCCCTCATTAAAAGGCAATTGCACTGCTGCCTCTACTGCTTGAATACAGCGTTTGGGTGCAAAAAAGCCACGGGCTTTTATTGCTAACCCTTGATGATACTGCTCAAAAAGCTCACTTGGTGCTGTACTTGGGTCTACACTTATATCGCTGGTTTTTCGTACTTGGGCACCTTGAGCAATGAGGTCATCACAAAAGCCAATAGCAGAAGTCAACAGGGCTTCTGGCGTATCAACAATTAGGTCGAATACCCCTTGTAACTTTTTAGCCGCCACTGGACGTCCGGAAACAATCATATCTAATGCTTGTTGCACACCAGCTAGTCTTGGTAGACGTTGAGTGCCGCCAGCGCCAGGTAAAATTCCCAAATTAACCTCAGGCAAACCAACCTTATTACTTTCAAACGTAACCCGATAATGGCAAGCCAATGCAACCTCAAGTCCGCCACCAAACGCTGGGCCATTTAAAACAGCGACAACGGGTTTAGGTGAGTTCTCAATAGCATCCAATACCAAAGGCAAGTTGGGCTCTAGATCACCGCCACTAAATTCGCTTATATCGGCGCCTCCAGAAAACAAAGCTTGTTTTGATGAAATGACAATAAGTTCGACAGATGTGTCTGCGATGGCTTGGTTAATACTATCAATCAGGCCCACTCTGACTGATTTCGACAAAGCGTTGACTGGGGGATTTTGCATCCACACAGCGGCCACTTTTTTTAAAGCTGGCGTATCAATTATTTCATAGGCAACAGCGTTTAGTTCTTTTTGATTCATGAAAGTTTGGTACCAATAGAGAATGATTGCAAAATACTAGGCCACCTAAATCAATCATTCTAATTTATTGATTTTATACAATAGAATAACCAAAGGTTATTACATGTCATTAACATTGAAATTTTAAAAACAGTATATATTCACCGAATCAATAACACTTTATCACTTTGCGCTAGTTGACTTTATATCAGGCTTTTGATTCTCTAGATATACATTTTGTTTACATTAATTTCACAACGAGAGATTGATCTTGCAGATAAAAACCACCCCAGATAGCTGCTTTAACAATATTAGCGATTATCAATATCAGGCTAATTATATTCGTGTAAGTGACACTGAAGGTGGCTTTATGAACCTTCACTATATTGATGAAGGTCCAAAGGACGGGGAGATTATTTTGCTATTGCATGGAGAGCCAAGTTGGGGATATTTATACCGAAAGATGCTCCCCCCCTTAGTAAACAAGGGTTACCGAATAGTGGTCCCAGATTTAATTGGATTTGGAAAATCAGATAAACCTATCAAAAGAAGTGATTATACCTACCAGCGACACCTAGACTGGATACGCCAAATACCACTGCAACTTTCACTCAAAGACATTACCTTAGTCTGCCAAGACTGGGGAGGTTTGTTAGGATTGCGATTGGTGGCAGAGCACCCTGATCTTTTTGCCAGAGTAATGGCAGCAAATACTATGCTACCTACAGGCGATCAAACACCTAGTGACGCTTTTTTAAAATGGCAAAAATTCTCTCAGGAAGTCGAAGTGTTTCCTGTATCAGGTGTCATTAAAGGCGCCACAGTTACTAAATTGCCTACGTCTGTACTTGCTGCCTATGACGCTCCTTTCCCCCATGAGTCATATAAGGCAGGGGTTAGGCAATTTCCACTACTGGTCCCCACCCATCCCAGTGATCCACAAAGCGCTAATAATCGCTTGGCTTGGAAGAACCTTCAAAAGTTCAATAAACCATTTTTAACCGCCTTCAGTGACACTGATCCTGTTACTGCCGGTGGTGACAAGATTATTCAAAAACTCATTCCGGGCTGTAATGGACAAAAACATACCACTATTAAAAATGGTGGACATTTTTTACAAGAAGATCAAGGAGGCTCCCTAGTTAAGGTCCTACTAGATTTTATGTCTTCTAATCCAATAACCCACACGTAATAGGAACATAAATATGGATCCATTATTAGATTTCAGTGGCAAAGTAGCCACAATTACCGGAGCCGGAAGTGGCTTTGGGCGCTTGTTAACGCAAGGCTTAGCAAATAGAGGTTGTAGGTTGCTAATTAGTGATATTGACCAACAAAGTCTAGATGAAACACTCGCTTTGGTAGAGAACAAAGAAAATGTAGTTAGCTTATTTTGCGATGTTGCGAAAGAGCAAGATTGTAAAGCTATGGTTGATTCAGCGCTCGACAAATTTGGTCGACTGGATATTGGTGTGAATAACGCCGGTATTGCTCACGAAATGACGCCTTTACATTTATTGTCTGAAGACACTATGGATAGCCAGTTCAGCGTTAATGTGAAAGGCGTACTCTATGGCATGAAATACCAAATAGCCGCTATGCTCGACCAAGGTGATGGTCACATTTTAAATTTAAGCTCTATGGCTGGTATTGGAGGAGCACCGAAGGGCGGTGCATATGCTGCGGCCAAACATGCAGTTGCTGGACTGACCCGCACTGCAGCGGTTGAATACGCCAGAAAAGGAATAAGATGTAATGCAATATGCCCTTTTTATAGCCCAACCGCAATCCTAGGCGAGTTCGCATCAGCTGAAGGCCAAGCACAACTTGCGCGAGGTACACCAATTAAACGCCTTGCTGACCCTCAAGAAATTGTGAATGCCATGTTGCTTATATTATCTCCAGGCAATTCTTATATGACAGGACAAACCATAGCGATAGATGGCGGTGTGTCTGCTTGGTAGCCACAACCCTAAACCAAATATAAATATCAACAAAATTCACAATATTTAAAAGGAGCCCTTATGCAAGCATTAATGATGAACTCCCAACTGATGATCTCTTCTATTCTCAGACATGCAGATAAAAATTTTCCTGATACAGAGATAGTATCGGTCACTGCGGATAATCCAAGGCATAGACACACCTATAAAGATTTTGCGGATCGCAGCCGTCAATTAGCCAACGCTTTAACAAGGTTAGGCGCTAAATTTGGTGATCGTATCGGCACGCTAGCTTGGAATGATTACCGACACTTAGAGCTGTACTATGCTGTTTCAGGTACAGGCATGGTTTGCCATACCATCAACCCAAAGCTGTTTCCAGAGCAAGTAAATTACATTATAAATCATGCAGAAGATCGCTTTATATTTGTGGATCTATTGGTTGTCCCCTTAATGGAGGCATTGCAGGCTCATTTACCAAAAGTTGAAGGCTATATTATATTGACAGATGAGGCTCATATGCCCGACACATCTCTCAAAAATGTCATGTGTTATGAAACACTTTTAAGCAAAGAATCTTCAGAGTTTGAATGGCCTGAATTCGATGAAAATACCGCTAGTGCTATGTGTTATACATCAGGCACAACTGGTAACCCTAAAGGTGTAGTCTATAGCCATCGCTCAACCTTACTGCACGCTTGGGGTGGCAGTATGCCCGATGTCACAGCCGCTTCTTACAAAGAAACGACACTCCCAATAGTGCCAATGTTTCATGTAAATGCATGGGGCGCGCCTTATGCCGCTTTAATGGCCGGTTCTAAAATAGTTATGCCGGGGCCCAAAATGGCTGATGGCGAAGCTCTACAGAACTTAATTGAATCAGAAAAAGTCACTTTTAGTTCTGGTGTGCCAACTATCTGGTTGGGTTTACTAGATTACCTTCAAAAGACAGGGAAAAGCATTCCTTCATTACAGCGTGTAAGTGTGGGTGGCGCAGCATGCCCACGTACCGTAATTGAACGGTTTAAACATGCCCACGACGTTGAAGTCATTCAAGGCTGGGGAATGACAGAAACCAGCCCACTAGGCTCTATATTTTGTCGCAAATCTGGAATGGAAGACCTTTCAGAAGAAGAGATTATAGACATTCAGTGCATGCAAGGTAGAGGTGTATTTGGATTAGAAATGCGCATAGTAGACGAAAACAACAACGAACTACCTTGGGATGGCGTAGCTTTTGGCGCGCTAAAAGTTAGAGGGCCTTGGGTATCTAGTGGTTACTATGGCATGTCTCAAGAACCTGGAAGCCAAGGTTGTCCTGTAGATGAAAAAGGTTGGTTTGATACTGGGGATGTTGCCACTATTAACCCCCAAGGTTATATGCAAATAACTGACCGTACCAAAGATGTTATTAAATCAGGTGGGGAATGGGTCAGCTCAATTGAAATAGAGAACGCAGCCGTCAGCCATCCTGCCATTGCAGAAGCCGCTGCAATTGGCCGCTATCACCCTAAATGGACTGAGCGTCCTTTACTCATTGCGGTTAAAAAAGAAGGCGAACAAGTCACCACAGATGAGGTGCTAGACTTTTTAAAAGACAAGTTACATAAATGGTCAATGCCCGATGACGTGGTATTTATGGATGAACTCCCCCATACAGCAACCGGTAAACTTAACAAGCTATCCTTACGTAAGACTTTAGAAGGGTATGAATTTCCTAGTTAAGACAAATTAAAATTTAAGGGGAGTATTTCGGGCACTTAGGTGCCCTTTTTTATGGGTAAATACAACACCCTCTTTTATATAACCCAACAAGATGGTTTTCATAGGCACTCTGGGCTGGCTATTTTACAACAAAATATACCTTTACCGATTTGCCCTATGTTAGAGATAGGTATTTACTAGTTCTTTTTAGGTTTAAATCACGCTATCGTAATTTATAGAACCTTCAAACTACAGGAAACACATTGAAAACTATAGGCTTAATTGGTGGAATGAGCTGGGAATCGACAGCGAGTTATTATCAACAACTGAATCAAGGGATAAAACAGCATTTAGGAGGGTTACATTCGGCTAAAATAGTTATGGTAAGTGTAGACTTTGCAGAGATTGAAGCGCTACAACATATGGGAGATTGGCAAAAAACGGCAGAAATACTTGCCAATGCAGCCCTGTCACTAGAGGCCGCAGGCGCTGATTTTTTTCTAATTTGTACCAACACTATGCACAAAGTTGCAGACTATGTAACCCAAGCCGTAAGTATCCCTTTGTTACATATCGCTGATGCTACTGGTCAACAACTGGTAACTGAAAAAATCAGTAAAGTTGGCTTATTAGGCACTAAATTCACCATGGAACAGGATTTTTATAAGCAACGCATCATCAACAAGTTTGCTATTGATGTGATTGTTCCCACAGATAAAGAACAAGACCTAATTCATTCAGTGATCTACCAGGAGTTATGCTTAGGAAAAGTGTCAAATTCTTCGCGCGACCGTTACCTTAAAGTCATTGAAAACTTAGTTGAAAGAGGTGCCGAAGGAGTGATATTAGGATGTACTGAAATTGGATTACTCATTGAAAAGCAGCATACCAGTACACCACTTTTTGACACCACACACATTCATGCATTGGCGGCAGTGGCACAATCCTTAAAATAATTAATAAAAATTATTAAATATTTATCAATAACTTAAAAATAATTTTAATTTTTTTGCTTTTTCTATATTGAAAAACATTAGCTTATCTACATATCTATTATGTCGACGCCGCAAGGGTTGACACAAAAATACAAGAGGTGTTTTTGCAGTACCAGACTTAACATTAAGTAGGTACTCCCACAGTGGGAAGGTGACAAGGAAAGCCATACCAATACGCCGCCGAATTTTCGGGGCAACTTAACTTTTTATATTGCTTAATTTATGAGGATATACTTATGCGTAACATCGATCTATCTCCACTTTACCGTTCATTCATTGGTTTTGACCATTTAGCTTCAATGATTGACACTGCGTCACGAAACGAAAAACAATCATCTTACCCTCCCTACAATATCGAATTGTTGGCTGAGGACAAATACCGCATCACTATGGCAGTTGCTGGATTTGCTAAAGACGAAGTCAGTATTGAAGTACTCGAAAACACTTTACAAGTGATTGGTACTAAAAAGCCTCAGGAAGGCTCAGAAAATACTAAACCAGAAGAGCGGAAGTTTTTACATAAAGGCATATCAGAGCGAAGCTTTGAGCGTAAATTCCAACTAGGGGATCACGTTAAAGTACTTGCTGCTGACTTAGAGCATGGTTTACTACATGTTGATTTAGAACGAGTAGTACCAGAAGCGAAAAAGCCACGAAAAATTGAAATCGGCAGTAAGCTTATCGAAAACAACGAATAAGTTTCCCCCTTCCCCATTTTGTGTGTAGACAACAATAACGGCGCCTAGTGAGCGCCGTTTTTTGATTTAGACCCATGTTTCAAAAAGTAAACAATTAGCTAATGTGGAGAAATTAAGACGTTATACATTTATTTTGGTTAGTTTAAACTTAAATCGCTTAAATTTTCTGTGTTGTAGTACTACGCCTGTTATACCAATAAAAAAAATGGCAAATGAAGTCGGCGCATTGACGTTTGTAATTATGGGGTTTAAAGAATCAACCTCTGCGTGCAAGTTTTCAATGATTAATTCTTCTCTAAAATCTAGTTCAAAATTTATCCCAAATAACTCTGCGTATTCCCAAGTAGGTTCAATCTCAAATATCGGGTCAACCCAACCGAATGAACCAATCCAACCAAAACCATCGTCATAGTATTGACTCCCATTAAAAAAAGTACCTGAAGAAGCTGACATGAATACTTCGATCGGGTTACTAACATTAAACGTTGACTCTCCGAATTCTGTAAAGCCCCCAGTCCCCAGGTTGGAGCTGGCATAACTTCTATAAAGATAATTTTCACTTCTAGACCCAGCGCCCTCTTCTTGTATCTGAATCCTCGCAGATGCATAACTACTAATATCATTGCTATAGCTACCAATGGAGTTTATTCCCAACCCCCAATCTATGTTTATTGGAATAGTGTCAAAATCCAATTCCTTATCAGTATCTAATAGATAAGGTGTAGCAATAAAATGGATACTGACGTAAGACTCAACGTCAAGCCTATCTCCACCCATGTATGGGCGTGTATCGTAGTTCCGATAGAAATCTGCTACTGCAAGAGCCGTCTTAGATTCGATATATGTCGGAGCATTCATATCTATAGTCATTGATGTATGCATACCGCCATTTAACCACCCACGATCATTGGCTCTTATACTATACTCATATGTTCCTGGAACAGGGTAACTAAAGTCCCCAGAATCTACAGTAGAAATGATAGAGGCAGATAAGTTCGATGCTAATGAATACAAACCAACACATATCGAAAAGCAGATACTTTTTTTCATTGTAATCCTCCAATATCCTTATTTTTATTATGCCTGCCACAATCAACTGATGCTGTCGACGAGGCTGAAAACATCATTAAAAGGCTACAACCTAAAAGTTTCTGACTAATAAATTTCATTGTTACCACTCCTTGTTAATTACACTATACCCAAACGACTGTATATTAGTGACTCCTGCTAGTGAGCCCTCTCACTCATGACGTGATTACTTTTCTTCGATGTTGTGAATCAAACCCGCATCGAAGAATAAATCCATGACTGGATTTCCAAAATTTTCTGTTCTACCAGCACAAAACTGGTTAGTAGAGTAAGTTGAAATAGTGAATAAATTAATCACCCAATTGGGTGATTTTTTACAATTTATTTAGTCAACTATTCATTGATTGTGAATCTTTATAACCTTTAATTACAAGAATAAAAATCTGATATATTATTTATTGCTATTAACTTAGAGTAATTCAGCAGAACTCATAAAAAGGACTAATGTTTAAAATGACTCTAGCAATTTCAACAGGTGAGCTTTCCGAGTTAATTGAGCAAATTTATCAGGGAGCACTAACAGGAGACTGGGACGCTGCTCTTATTCAACTGATGGAGTTTACCCAGTCAAACAAAGCACTTTTTGTACTTAAAAAAAACAGTGAGGCAAAGCCTTTAACATTAGAATACCGAGCCAACTTTGCTTTCCCAGCTGTAGCATGGATTGATTATCAAGCACGTGCACATGAAGATCCATCCCGTGAACACGTGCAGTTTTTAACCGAAGGAGAGTGGGTAAATGTAAACAAACGTCAATATGAAGATTCTTCTTACTATCGAGACATTAATGTGCCATTAAAAGTTGCATATGGATTAGCGGGTGTATTGTGTCGTGATACCCATCATGAATCTTTATTAATGGTTAATCGAGGAGAAGAAGATCAACCTTACCAAGCAAGTGAAGAGGAGCTTTTTGACATTATAATGCCTCATTTTAGCCGAGCTATGCATATTTACAAAGAGCTTAGATTATATAAAAACTACTCTAACTTAACTAAAAGCATTATTGACCAACAAGATAAGGCGATATTAGTCTGTGATGAGAATGGCACTATAGTTATACAAAATCAATTTTCCGAACAAAACTTGTTACCTCCCTCCAGTATTTATGTATCTAATAATAAAATTTGTATTGAGTCACGTGAGTCCCAGAATCAATTGGAGCACTTTATTCGGGAGTCTTCAAAGTTGGCTTATAAGAGTATTGGTAGTCAAGAGTCCATTATTATTGAACAACAAGACCATGATCAGGAAAATGATGAAGTAATATTAATTACGGTTGCGCCAGTAAAAGATTCAAGACAGTTCAACAATATTGAAGTGCCTTGTTGTATAGTCACAATTAATTATCAACACCAAGTTAATTGGGTAAATATTCAAAAGCAATTTAGCTTAACCCCGAAAGAAATCCAATTAACCCAAGCGCTTTACTTCAAGAAAAAGCTAAGTGTTCTAACAAGTGAACTGAACGTCTCACACAACACCTTAAAAACCCATTTAAAATCAATATTTTTGAAATTAAAGGTGAACTCGCAAACGGAGCTTTTGGTTAAGTTGTCTTTATTTAGATAACAAATACTTGGGTAGAATTTACCTAAGTCAAGTCTCCACGAAGAGAGAGGTGCGACACCACCTTTAGCTGCACACTTTACCTAATATTGAAAAGGATAGAGCGTGAGCTCAAAGAAAGACACCCCATACAAAAAATATGATGTCCACCCAGAGCTATGCCCAAACGCGTCGCGTTCAAATTATATTAATTGTTATCGATACAAAATAAGAATGTTTAACACCGATAAGGTTAACAAGGATGCAAATGTCATCAGCATTCCAGCTATTCTTTGCCAGCTTGGTCCTGAATGGCGTCTTAAACCAAAAGAGTGAATAAAGCGGCCAAACAAAATAGCGCTCCCCGCTATGTGTAACAAAATACTATTACTCCCATTAACCTCTGCTACAAAAAGTAAAATAAGTACTATTGGCGTATATTCAGTGAAGTTACCATGGGCGCGAATAACTTGCTGAAAGTGAAAGTCGCCACCATCTCCTAATGGGATTTCTTTTTTAAAACGGCCTCTCACTACAAGTACAGATAAATAAAGTAGATATATGCCTAATAAGCCAGCATAAAAAGCTGTAATAGGTGTATGCATATTCATTCCTAAAATAAAAAAGCCCACATTCAGTGGGCCATTACATAATAATTCTGAAGTTTCAGCTTAGCCTAGTAAAGTTGCTAGCTCACTACTAACGTTTTCAACTGGTGCTGTACCATCTAGTTTATGGTATTTACAGTTACCTGAGCTTGCCTCAGCTGTATAATAATCAACAAGAGGCTTAGTTTGTTCATGATATATACCAAGACGCTTACGTACTGTTTCTTCTTGATCATCTGGACGAATAGCTAAGTCTTCACCCGTTTCATCATCTTTCCCTTCAACCTTAGGAGGGTTGTAAACAAGGTGATATACACGACCTGAACCAGGATGAACTCTACGGCCACTCATACGTTCAACAATTACTTCATCATCCACATCGAACTCGATAACGTGATCGACTTTGATGCCAGCTTCTTTCATTGCGTCAGCTTGAGGAATGGTTCGAGGAAAGCCATCTAATAAAAAGCCATTTTCACAGTCAGGCTGAGCAATACGCTCTTTTACTAAACCGATAATAAGCTCATCTGAAACAAGCTTACCTTCGTCCATAACTTTCTTTGCGGCTAAGCCAAGCTCTGTACCTGCTTTAATAGCAGCCCTTAACATATCTCCTGTAGAGATTTGCGGAATGCCAAATTTGCCCATCAAAAATTGGGCTTGAGTACCCTTACCTGCACCAGGAGCACCAAGAAGAATAATGCGCATGCTGTGTCCTCTGAATAATATTTGCGTTTAAAAAAGTAAAGCAGGAACTTTACACATACAACTTTAATGTTACAACAATAATACACCTTATATATAAGACAAAGGTCGTAATATGTATACTTTTAAGGCCTTAAAACAAAAACGAGCCCTTAGGCTCGTTTTTTCAATGTTAATTAGCTTAATATATAGCTTATTTAGCTAAGCTTACTAATAGCTTGTTCAAGTTTTGCACAAAGCTCGCTGGGTCTTTTAAACTACCCTGCTCTGACAATGCTGCTTGGTCGAAAAGCACATCTGTCCATTGTGAAAATTGTTCTTCGTCTTGAATATCTGCTAATAATTTCACTAACTGATGCTCAGGGTTTATCTCAAAATGATATTGAGCTTCAGGTACAGGCTGACCCGCAGCTTGCATTAGCTTTATCATCTGAGTTGTCATACCTTGCTCATCAGCCACTATACAAGCTGGGGAATTGGTTAAGCGATGAGTGAACTTAACTTCTTTCACTTTATCACCTAATACGGTTTTAACCCGCTCGATTAGACCTTCAACTTCTTTTTCGGCCTCTTCTAAAGCTTTTTTACTGTCTTCATCTTCTAAGTCACCTAAATCTAATGCTCCGTGAGTAATAGATTGGAATGATTTTTCATCAAACTCTGTCAAATGAGACATTAACCATTCGTCAACGCGATCTGCCATAAGTAACACTTCGATGCCTTTCTTACGGAAGATTTCGAGGTGTGGGCTAGACTTAGCTGCTTGGTAGTTATCAGCAGTGATGTAATAAATCTTCTCTTGTTTTTCTTGCATACGGCTAATGTAGTCAGCAAGAGAAACTGTTTGAGCTTCAGAATCTGTATGAGTAGAGGCAAAACGCATTAAACCAGCAATTTTTTCTTTGTTTGCGTGATCTTCAGCTGGACCTTCTTTCAGGGCGTTACCAAACTCAGCCCAAAATGCCTGATACTTCTCAGGATCATTCTTAGCAATTTTCTCAAGCATCTGTAACACACGCTTAGTACAACCTTGGCGCATAGCTTGAGTGACTTTATTGTCTTGCAGAATTTCACGAGATACGTTTAATGGTAAGTCGTTAGAATCTAGCAAGCCCTTAACAAAGCGCAGATAAGTAGGAAGCATTTGCTCGGCTTCATCCATGATGAAGACACGTTGTACATATAACTTCAGACCATGCTTTTGGTCGCGGTTCCACATATCAAATGGCGCTTTAGAAGGAATATACAATAAACTAGTGTATTCCGTTTTACCTTCAACTTTATTGTGAGACCAAGTTAACGGATCGCTAAAGTCATGGGAGATGTGTTTATAAAACTCTTTATACTCTTCATCACTTACGTCTGACTTATCACGAGTCCATAAAGCGGTTGCTTTATTTACAGCTTCCCAACTTGCAGGAACCGCTGGAATTTTTTCACCGTCTTCGCCATCAGGACCTTTTGGACCTTCGCTTTCTGGGATAGCTTCTTTAAACATTTTAACCGGAATGCTGATGTGGTCAGAATATTTACTAACAATTGAACGCAATTTCCAATCGTCTAAGAATTCTTTTTCGTCTTCTTTTAGATGTAAGATAATTTCAGTACCGCGATCGGCCTTATCAATATCTGTAATAGTAAACTCGCCTTCACCAGCAGATTCCCACTGAACGCCTTTACTGGCGTCTTCACCAGCGGCACGGGTGCGTACCGTTACATTATCTGCAACGATAAACGCCGAGTAAAAACCTACACCAAATTGGCCGATTAACTGTGAGTCTTTAGCTTGGTCGCCAGATAATTTACCAAAAAACTCTTTGGTACCAGACTTAGCAATCGTACCTAAGTGCTCGATAACGTCGGCCTTGTTCATGCCTATACCGTTGTCAGCTATGGTAATAGTACCTGCATCTTTGTCTATGCTCAGCTTAACATGTAGATCGCCATCGCCTTCGTACAGACTATCGTTTGATAACGCCTTAAAACGTAGTTTGTCAGCTGCATCGGCAGCATTTGATACTAGTTCACGAAGGAATATTTCTTTATTTGAATAAAGTGAATGGATCATCAGTTGAAGTAGTTGTTTTACTTCGGTTTGAAATCCATGAGTTTCTTGTTGGGCTGCTTCAGCCATAACCAAGTATCTCCTAATTTGTGGTTACTAAAAAGACGATTAGTAAGATGAGGCCGCTTAGATTGTTTTCAAGGAGCAATCAGCGTAATTTTTTAAAATTTTATACAGAAAGGATTAAAAGAATATAAAGCTAAGAGGCGACAACCTGAGTTTATTGTTCACAACAAACTGCGACGGCCATTAAAAGCATGGCTAAGGGTATTACCATCAATAAACTCTAACTCACCGCCTACAGGTACACCATGGGCAATTCTACTCGCTTTAATATCATGGGTTTTACACATCTGGGCGATGTAATGTGCGGTAGCCTCGCCTTCTACTGTGGGGTTGGTAGCGAGAATAACTTCTTCAATACCCTCTTCTTCGAGGATACTAGCTAAATCTTCTAAACCGATATCAGCCGGCCCAATTCCATCTATTGGAGAGAGCCGCCCCATAAGCACAAAATAGCGCCCTTTGAACTCTAAGGTCTGCTCAATTGCAAGCACATCTTGAGGAGATTCAACTACGCATATCTGCAGACTTTCTTGACGCTTAGGATTAGCGCAGATTTCACACAAGGCGTTTTCACAAAATGTACGACATTGCTCACAATGTTTGACGTGTTCCATAGCATTATGCAACACATTACTGAGTGTCATAGCACCTTGGCGATTCCTCTCTAAAAGATGAAAAGCCATACGCTGAGCGCTTTTAGGGCCTACTCCAGGCAACACCTTAAAAGCGTCAATCAGCTCTTTAATTAATGGGCTAAATTGCATTAGACGTGTTTAGAAAGGCATCTTCATGCCAGGAGGCATTTGCATTCCACCGGTAACACTCGCCATTTTTTCCTTGGTAGTTTCTTGGATCCTACGGTTGCTATCATTTATAGCTGCAGCGACAAGATCTTCAATCATCTCTTTATCGTCTTCCATTAAGCTAGGATCGATTTCTACTCGGCGAACTGCATGGTTACAAGTCATGGTAATTTTAACTAATCCAGCACCTGATTCACCGGTAATTTCTGTGTTGGCAAGCTCTTCTTGACTCTTTTGCATACGCTCTTGCATTTGCTGAGCCTGCTTCATCATGTTGCCCATTCCGCCTTTAAACATACTTATCTCTCTTTCAATTTAATAAATTTTGTAACCTCTCTGCTATCTAGCAGAGATACTTTGTTCATCTACTACTGCGTTTAATAACTCTTGTAGCAAGTTGACACCAGCATCGTTATGAATCACCTCTTTTGCGTAGGCTTTTCTAACTTTGTTTATTTCAGATTGTAACGCATAGGGAGTATTAATGGGTTTACCTAGCTCAATTTCAAGTTGAATATTGCTATTTAACGCCTTACAAATTGCTTCGGTAAGCTGTTGTCTAGCACTAGGTGAGTCTAAATGTGCTTTGCTGTCTAATAAGGTTAACTTAATTACACTTCCCTGCTGCTCAAAAGACGAATGCAGTGCAAGTTGTTTCGTTAATGCAGTTACCTGCATTTCATTAATCAATTTACTCCAGTCATCCACTTGCTGTGAAGAGATAACCTTTTGATTACCTTCTAAAAATGGAGGGATAGTAACAGTTACCTCACCAACATTTTCTACATCTAAATGAGCATTAGGGTCAAATACTTGATTTACCTCACTCTCACTGTAACCAGCATTTTCCAAGTCAGGACTCTCGTTTTGCAAGCTTGAATTAAACTGTTCATTTTCCTCCGTTGGCCATGGAGGTACGCTATTTTCTGCAGCAGGTGCTTCTGGCATACTTTCCGAGTATGACTCTAACTCTTGAGCGGAAGATTTAGAAGCAGAGGACAAATTGCTAGAGCGAGGGCTAAAAGGATTTTTTACAAGCTGTGCTTCTGTGTGTTGAGTAACACTTGGAGCTGGAGGAACACTCAAGATTGAGTCTGCTCCGCCTTGTACGGAAATGTCTTCGGTATCAGACTTTTTTACTGGCTGAGCTATTTCCTCCCCTTGGTTTTTAGCCCCTTTTAACTTATTTCTAAGTGCAATCAGCTCTGCGGTTGTCTTAGCCTGAGGTTCATTTTTAGGTTGCTCACTAGGTGAAGAATTATCTGCAGGGTAAAGGTTTACATCATGTTCTTCAGAGCCTACAGGTGTCATGTTATCGTAGTCAATTGGCTGATAACCGTATTCTTCTGCTTGATTTATGATTTCTTGCTGTTGTGCGAACAACGACTCATCGTTCGATGAGTCAGGATCTGATTGTAATTCATCTGAGTTTGCAGTCTCTGAAGGGTCAGAGACAACCTTAGCAGGCTCAACTGTAGACACCATAACTTCAGGCTCTAGCATTTGCGATGACTCGGTAATCTCCTCCCGAGGAGCAATTTCCACACTTGGCTCAGCTTGAGTTTCAACCTTAGTCAATGAAATATCGGCTGGCTGTGGTGTTTGCTCTGCAATCTCCTGTGAGGCTAACGTTATTCCGCTTGGGCTAAAGGCCAACATGCGCAATAAGGTCATCTCAAATCCGGTTCTAGGATCTGCAGCATAAGGCAAATCTTTTTTACCTGTTAATGCAATTTGGTAAAGCAATTGAATTTGTTCAGCGGGGGCTGAAGTTGCTAATTGATAAATAGCTCTAGCCGCGATCGTTTCTAATTTACAAGCGTCTGGTACAAATTGAGTTAGTGCTATTTGATGTAACAAGCTCATCACTTCAGATAAAACAGCACTAAAGTCTGGTGCTTGCTGAGCCATTAGCTCCACTTGTTCCATTACAGCAGTAGAATCTTTTTGAATAATTGCATTTACAACTTTAATTACTTGGTTTTTATCCATCAAACCAAGCATATCGGTAACTATATTTAAGGAAACATTGCCATTACCTTGGGCAATAGCTTGGTCTGTTAGACTTAACGCGTCCCGCATACTTCCTTGGGCAGCTCGTGCTAACTGTGCTAGCGCCTCTTTTTCAAAAGGAATGGTTTCTTGACCGAGAACAAAGTCTAATTGCTGACTAATTTGAGCTCGTGATAAAGCTTTTAAATTAAACTGTAAACATCTAGATAATATAGTGACAGGTAGTTTTTGAGGATCGGTTGTCGCTAACAGAAACTTTACATGTGGAGGAGGCTCTTCAAGGGTTTTCAACAAAGCATTAAAGCTATGTTTAGACAACATATGAACCTCATCTATTAGATAGACCTTATAACGGCCACGACTGGGCTTATATTGGACGTTATCTAATAGCTCTCTGGTATCTTCCACCTTAGTTCGAGAGGCGGCATCTATTTCTAGCAAATCAATAAAATGCCCCTGCTCTATTTCTCTACAGGTACTACATTGGCCACAAGGGGTTGAACCTAATCCTTGTTCGCAATTTAAACTTTTTGAAAAAATTCTAGCTATGGTGGTTTTGCCTACACCACGGGTACCTGTAAACAAATACGCATGGTGTAACCTATCATTATCAAGTGCATTAGAAATGGCGGTTACGACATGCTCTTGCCCAACCAACTCTCCAAAGCGATTGGGTCGCCATTTTCTCGCTAAAACTTGATAACTCATAAACCTTGTTTACTCACCTTCAAATTCACAAATTGAAAAGCTATTTACACCAATATCCAGTAGTTTTTGTTCACCACCTAATTCTGGCAATGAAATAACAAATCCAGCATGCTCAACCACTCCGCCCAAACGGCGTATTAAGTTAGCAGTAGCAATCATAGTACCACCAGTAGCTAACAAGTCGTCTAACATCAATACTTTTTCACCAGGCTTGACTGCATCTTTATGAATTTCTAGGTTGTCGCTACCATACTCCAGTTCATAGCTTTCGCTTATGACCTCTCTGGGTAATTTTTTAGGTTTACGCACAGGAATAAATCCAATACCTAGTTCAATAGCTAGCGGAGCACCAAACAAAAAGCCTCGGGCTTCTGTTCCGGCAACCTTATCAAACCCCATAGGAGCATAATGTTTTACTAGCAATTCAATAGATTGAGAATAAGCTTTGTGGTCTTCTAAAATTGAAGTCACATCTCGAAACATGACTCCAGGTTTAGGGTAATTAGGCACGGTTTTAATAACCGATTTTATATATTCGAAGGGCACGAATTTTCCCGTAATTTAAATGAGTAATAAAAGAAACGTCATTTCACTAGAGGTAAAATACGAACCATCCAAGCACGGCGTGCATCAATGGTAATGCCACTAATAATCCTAAAGCTGCGAATAAGTATCCCCAATTAAATGGGTCACACGAACTTTGCTCATTTTGCATTTTAATACTCCAAAGTTAGAGGCGTTAAAAGCCTTAGTAAAACGACTAAACAAAGCCGCTGATGGTAATCCAAGTTATAATAAATTGATAGTACTAAAAGCCTTATTGATTAGTATCTGATTGATTTTCAAACGCCTGCATGAAGATCATCAATCATAAACGCCGTATAAAAGATTATACAGCGTCTTCGTTTTCTTCCCCTGTACGTATACGTATTACTCTGGACACATCATATACAAAGACTTTTCCATCTCCGATTTTACCAGACTGGGCAGTACCGACTATGACTTCAATACAGCGCTCAACTTGCTCATCGGCAACCACTAATTCAATTTTTATTTTGGGCAAAAAGTCGACATTATATTCTGCACCTCTATACAATTCTGTATGACCTTTTTGACGACCAAATCCTTTGACTTCCGTTACTGTCATGCCGCTTATACCTATTTCTGAAAGGGCCTCACGAACATTATCCATTTTAAAAGGTTTAATAATTGCTTCAATTTTTTTCATCTTTGCGTCCTGTTTATCTTTAATAGATTAATCATAAATAGTTGGAATAGGTACACGTTTATGCTGAGTTTTCACAAAAATATCTACCAACTTTTTAGAAACAGCATCGTCTACATTTTTACCTTCTAAGAAGTCATCAATTTGATCATAGCTTAGGCCTAGCGCTTGTTCATCGGCTTTCTGAGGGGCTAGTGTTTCTAGGTCAGCAGTAGGTGCTTTCTCTATAATGTTACTAGGTGCGCCTAAATATTTAGCCACTTCCCTAACTTGTCTCTTATTTAAACCAAATAAAGGAGCTAGATCACATGCTCCATCGCCATATTTAGTATAAAAACCAGTAATATTTTCAGCTGAATGGTCAGTACCTAGCACCAATCCATCTAGTAGACCTGCAATTTGATATTGAATAACCATACGTGTACGCGCTTTTACATTACCTTTTACAAAGTCTTGCTTAGTTTCACTTTTAGGAAGAAGGCCAACCTCATCCATAGCTAACCTAGTTTGCAAATCTATGGCATCAGCACCAGGTTGGACATTAACCGTAACACTTTGACTTGGCTTGATAAAATCTATTGATAATTGAGCATCTTCTTCATCAGCCTGTACCTTATATGGCAATCTTACTGCAACAAATTGATACCCAGCGTCTGTGGTTTCATTAAGGCTATCTACTGCCAATTGAGCCAAGCGTCCTAACGTACAAGAATCAATACCGCCACTAATACCTAAAACCAAGGTTTTTAGTGAACTAGCAACAAGCTGAGACTTGATAAACTCCACACGTCTCTTGATTTCAAACTCAACGTCTATTGCTGGCAGTACCCGCATTTCTTCAATCACAGTGTTACTTTGCATTTTTCCTCTCATTGTAAGTCAATATTGCAGTAATTAGTTGAGTATAAACTTAGTATCTACACAGCCTCATTTTTATCACTTAAAAAACAAAGCTCAAGAACAATTCTTTTTATATTACCAAGATGTGTATATGAATCCCAACCCAAAGACAATATTTTATACCCAACAAAATGAAAAATTGTTTTATTGTTGAGAGGAATTAAATAGGAGTAGTTTCGTGAAGCAACAAAAAGGTGTAACGCTAATTGAAATGATGATTGTGATATCTATCATCGCCATCGTTCTATTGTTTGTCGCGCCTAGCATGCAAAGCATTATTATTAAAAATAGAATTGTATCTGAAATAAACGATTCCAGTGCTTTAATTCAATTTGCACGGCATACAGCCATCAATGAGCAAGCTCTTACCGTTGTTTGCCCTTCAGCTGATTACGCGACATGTTCTACCGATTGGAATGATCCTAAAATTGTATTTATTGACGAAGACGCCAATAGCAACAGAGGCAATGATGAAACCCTGCTAGTTAGTGTTGAGGCAAGTTCGGACACCAATGTTGCTACTGTTTCCAAAGATATTATTAGGTTTACTGAAAACGGTTCAGCATTAAACATTGTTGAATATAAAATTTGTCACAAAGATGGCGATGCAACTTATGCACGCGGCCTTACCATCAATTTACAAGGAAGAGTAAAAATGGGTAAAGATAGTGACGCTAATGGCATTGTAGAAGACAGCGCAGGTAACGACTTATCCTGTTAAGTGTAACTATTTACTCAAAAAGCAATAGGTGATTGTTAAAGATTCACTTGTATCTAATATTTCACCTCAGAAAACTGTCATATTTCCTTCCTAAAGATACATTAAACTATAATTCTTCACTATTGGGTTATTAAGATTAATAGTAGTGAGAGCCCCTATCTATTTAGGACATAACACAACACTTTTCAGAGCAAAAAATGAAATTTATCAAATCAATAATACTAGGAATAATTATGGGTGCGTTTTCAGTTAATGCCTTACAAGCCTCTCCTATTGTAATAGCGCATCGCGGTGCCTCAGGCTACTTACCTGAGCACACATTAGAATCTGCTACCTTAGCTTATGCTCAAGGTGCTGACTATATTGAGCAAGACTTAGTCGCGACAAGAGATTCTCAACTCATTGTTTTGCATGATATTCACCTAGATACAGTCACAAACGTTGAGGAAAAGTTTCCAACTCGTAAACGTGAAGATGGACGTTATTATGCTATAGATTTTACATTAGCAGAAATAAAGTCACTCAGAGTCTTCGAACGAAAAGACTCAGAAGGTAATCAGGTTTTTAAAAATCGTTACCAAGGAAAAGGTCACTTTCAAATAGCAACCTTTGAAGAACAAATAGAGCTAATACAACAGCTTAACCGCCAATTTGCTAAAAACACCGGCCTATATACTGAAATCAAATCGCCAGCTTGGCATCAAGAGCAAGGGGTTGATATTAGTCAGTTAACTATGAATATACTTAGAAAGCACCAATTAGACGATCCTAACAAAGCGGTTTATATCCAGTGTTTTGATTTTTTGGAAACAAAACGAATAAGAAACGCCCTAGGTGCCAAAGTTAAACTTATTCAACTAATAGCTGAAAACGATTGGTTAGAATCTACTAGCGACTATGATTATTTAAAAACACCTGCAGGACTAAAAGAAATATCACAAGTGGCCCAGGGTATTGGCCCTTGGATCCCCCAGTTGCTTGATTTTGACCAAAAACAGGCAACTGCTTTAACCAAGCTTGCACATAATGAAGGCTTAGCCGTACACCCCTATACTTTTAGAAAAGATGCATTACCTGCCAATATATCAACCCAAGAAGCGTTGGACTTATTGTTCAAGGAAGCTCAAGTAGATGGCATTTTTACTGACTTTACCGATACAGTAATTGACTATTTGTCACACTAGATTTAACTAGTTACAAGGATAAGCCGGTTTGACTTCATCAACCGGCTTACTTAAATGATTGGAAAGTTTGTTTAGGCTTTAGACATTCTAATGACCACACGGCGGTTTTTCGCTCTTGTGGTTTCGTTTATATTAGGAGATACATGGCGTCTTTCACCATGACCTGTAATATTAATCCTTTCCGGAGACACACCTCTTGAGCTAAAAAATTCCTTTATTTCAGCAGCACGTTGGATAGACAGTTTCTCATTAATCGCTCTGCCACCAAAACTATCAGTGTAACCATCAAGTAACACTAATTCTAACTCAGCATCTTCTTTCAAATAATCACTTATCATGGCAAGCCGCTTTTCTGAAAACTTGGTTAACTGTGTATTATTAAATTGATAAGTTAATACTGTGTAGGCAATATCATCAAAACTGTAGGGCAATAGATTAGCCACGCACTTAGCAAACTCTTCATAGGGCTCAGCAAAATTACTAGCATTTAACCCTACTGCTACCCTGTCATATTTATTATACCAATCTTGATAATATATGGTTGGCCAGAAACCCTTTTCTAGTTCCGACAACATCGTCCATGCAGCTTGCTCCGGTAAATCGCCATCATATTGTTTTCTTATGGGCATATCTGCGATTGCTCGCTGAGTATGACCGGGCATCCATTTTGGAGGGACAGAATATACAGCAGCTACCCCATATGATTTAGGAAGCCTTAACATATCAAGCTCAAACTCCATATTAAGCTGCTTAGATGCCATGCTAGTAAACATAGCTTCACCATAACCAGGAACATTATGACTTAGTGTACATTGCAACCTAGTATCACCTTTAAGTTGCCACTGTGAATGTTCTATTTTTGCTGAGTATTGGCGTAATGCGCTATGTCCACTTAAAGACATTGAAATTAGTGATAAACAAAAAACAGATTGTATTATTTTTTTAGCCATAAAAAGACATCCTCGCTTCTGTTTAGTTATATCGACAATTATGAGATTATATTTAGCATTAGCTTACTCTTAAGCAATCATTTAGGCTAGCCACTGAAAAAGAACCTTGCCATAATTGCCCTACATAAATTGTCACTGAGTTTACATGTCACAAAATTTTGAGTTAAAGAATCGCTTTAGAGGATATTTCCCTGTTGTCGTAGATGTTGAAACCGCAGGTTTCAATCCACAAACTGATGCATTGCTTGAGATTGCAGCGGTGACAACTAGAATGGACGAAAATGGCTTTATTTACCCAGATAAAACGTTTCATTATCACATTGAACCCTTTGAAGGTGCCAACCTAGAAAAAGCAGCATTAGAGTTTAACGGAATCGACCCATATTGCGCCTTAAGAGGAGCGATACTTGAAACTGATGCTTTCAAAGATTTATGTAAAAAAGTTCGAAAAGAACAAAAAGATGCAGATTGCCAACGGACAGTCATGGTGGCTCACAATGCAGCATTTGATTTAAGTTTTGTTAATGCAGCAATCGCAAGAAGCAATATAAAACGAAGTCCTTTTCACCCGTTTGTGTCATTTGATACCACAACATTAGCAGGCCTAGCCCTTGGACAAACCGTGCTAGTAAAAGCTTGTATGGCAGCCGGAATTAGCTTTGACCAAAATGAAGCACACTCAGCTCTATATGACACCGAAAAAACAGCTGAATTATTTTGCTACATAGTAAATCGTTGGCAAAGCCTAGGTGGTTTAGTAGCCCATAGTTAAATCAGTTATCAACAAACAGATGTGAATAAAAGCCCCTCATTTTATATTAACTAAGTAATTTTAAGTACAAAAAAACCGACATTAAAATAATAATGTCGGTTTTTTATTAAGATAATTTCACCAGACAAGATAGTGTTAACAATAAAGCTATCTAGCCTGAATAATAATTAGGCTTACTACTGACTCGAGATTAAAGGTGCAGACTTATCAACTACAGCCACAGCACTTTCTAATGCATCAAGCAGGGTTTCACTTTCCAAGTCAGCTTGTGAACCGCCATTAATTGCGTCTAAAACGCTTTTAACTTCTTCACTTAACCCACATACATACAATAGTTTTCTTGCCGCTTTGGTATCTGCAACAATAGTCTCAACAGCCATCGCAGCCGATACATCCATTGTAGGTATTCTAGAGAAATCAAGTATCAATACTTCTGAACCAGGCTCTACTTTTTGCCTAACGTGATGACCTAAGTCAGCAGCGGCACCAAAGCTAAGTGGCCCTGAAAAGTTAAATATTGTCACCTTACCATGACACCTTTCAAGCAGCGCTTGCTCTTCTGGATTGCTTGAAAACTTAGGTATAGCTTTTAATTGATCAATTTGAATCTGAGCAATCTGACGTACATATGCTAGGGCAGCTAAAACTACACCAACACCAACAGCTGTAATCAAATCAACAAAAACAGTCAGCCCTAATACCAACAACATTAAAGCGAAATCCCAACGAGGGCCGTTGTGTGCACGCTTTATATAACGCCAATCGACAATATCCAAACCAACTTTAACTAAAATGCCTGCTAAAACTGCATGGGGAATATTTGCTGCAAGTGGGCTTAAACCTAAAACAACGGCGATTAACACTAGTGAGTGAGTCATTCCTGAGATTTTAGTTTTACCGCCAGAACGAATATTCACAACCGTTCTCATGGTTGCTCCCGCTCCAGCTATACCGCCGAATAATCCAGCTACAGCGTTACCAATACCTTGGCCCACTAACTCTTTGTTACTCTCATGACGAGTACGGGTCATGTTATCAGCAACTAAGGATGTTAATAGGCTATCAATTGCGCCTAACACAGCCAAAATAAAAGCAGCTTCCAAAACAAGTAATGCTTTGCTCTGCTCATAAACCGGAAGGTGAAGACTTGGCAAGCCGCTAGGAATAGCACCTAAAATAGGCACTTCTGCCAAGAATAAACTAACCACAGTACCTATGATCAATGCAGCCAAAGGGCCAGGGATATACTTTCCAAATTTAGGAGGCCATTTTAGTGCGATAGCAAGTGACATAACACCCAAACCTAAAGCAACAAAGTTAATGTTTGCCAAAGCCTTAGGAAAATATGAAAGCGCACCTAATGTTCCACTTGGGGATTCATGCCCCAATATTGGACCAAGTTGCAAGATAATAATGATCGCGCCTATTCCAGTCATAAAACCAGAGATAACAGGGTAAGGAACAAGCCTAATGTATTGTCCAACTCCTATGATCCCAAATATAACCTGAAAAATACCGGCCAAAAGTACTGCTGTGAATATAAGATCTACGTCGCCCGATAAGCTGGCAAACAACCCAGCTAACACAACGACCATAGGCCCAGTAGGCCCAGAAATTTGTGAAGGAGTACCGCCAAATAAAGCAGCAAAAAAACCAACAGCAATAGCCCCATAAAGCCCTGCTAGCGGACCGAGCCCTGAGGCTACACCCAGTGCTAACGCTAATGGTAAGGCAACAACACCAGCAGTAATACCGCCAGTGATGTCACCTCGTAAATGTGAAAAATCAAATTTCATTGGATTATTTACCCTAAAGCTATTTATAAACTAATTGTAGATTTAAATTTATTGTCATCTGTATAACACTCACTCATTGGCACAAACTCTTCTTTCTCCATATCAAAGCAAAGTACTCCACCAGTTTCAATGTTATAAACCCAACCGTGTATTTGTATTTCTTTGGTGGCTATTCTAGCCGCAACTGAAGGATGAGTTTTTATATGTTGTACTTGCTGTAGTACATTTTCTTTAGTCACCTCATCAAGATGTGCACTATCAACACAGCCATGTTTGTGTTTAACAACTTCAGTCGCACCGCGGCAATGTCCCAACCACTCTTTTACATGTGGCAACGAATCTAAAGCTTCTGGCTTGATCGCACCTTTCATAGCGCCGCAATCAGTATGACCACATATAACAATGTGACTAATACCCAATGCTGCTACTGCGAACTCTATAGAAGCAGTCATTCCACCTGTGTTATTGCTATGAGGAGGAACTACATTACCAGCGTTACGACATATAAATAAATCGCCTGGTCCAGTTTGCGTAATTAAGTTAGGGTCTATTCTTGAATCTGCACAGGTGATAAATAAAACTTCTGGGTTTTGACCCGTGGCAAGCTTTTGAAAAACCTCTTTATTCTTCGGAAAAACATCTTTTTGAAACTTAGCTACACCCGAAATTACATGTTCCATGCCATACTCCTAAATTTAATTAAAAAATTTAACAACTTATTAATACATACAATTTATACTGATAGCTTAATAGAATAATACATTACTTCGTGATAGCATTTAACTATCAGTGTTAGATTTAGTTATAAATATATGCCCAATCAAGCAGCGCTCCCATCTATTAAGCAATTAACGTATTTTTTAGCTGTGGCTAAATCATTAAACTTTAGACAAGCAGCTAATAATCTAAACATTAGTCAGCCTACCCTAACCAATCAAATAATAAAGTTAGAAGAAAATCTAGGCCTAATCTTATTTGAACGCTCTAGAAGCGGTACTCTTCTGTCAGTTAACGGCCGCGAATTACTCATCCATGCAGAGCAATTAATTCAAACCATGGATGAATTTCAAAATGCGGCACGGGAGCTATCACAAGGACCAAGAACAACATTTAAATTAGGGATCCCACCAACCCTAGGGCCCTATTTACTGCCATTTGTACTTCCCCAACTTCATCAGCTTTACGATAAGTTAAAGTTTTATGTGAGAGAGGCATCCCCAACCGATCTATACAGTGGACTTTATAAAGGAGAATTCGATTTAATCATCACGCCTTTCTCAAATCTACCAAGTGATTTAGTGGTAGAGCCTTTATTCACAGAGCCTTTAAAACTAGTGTTACCAAGCGAACACAAGTTGAGTAAACAAGCATTTATTGAGCCTAATATGTTGAATAGCTTAAGAATATTAACCCTTGAAGATAAACACCACTTCCATTATCAGGTATTAGATATTTGTAATGAGTTGGGGGCTGAATTACAACGTGACTATGAAGGCACTAGTTTAGATACCTTAAGACAAATGGTTGTGATGGGTATGGGGGCCGCTTTTCTACCTGGATTATACGTACATTCAGAAATGCACGTGCCTGAATCCCTACACGTATGTGAAATACTCAATAAACCTATATCACGTCAACATGCACTTGCATGGCGTAACACATCTCCTTCAAGAGTGTTTTTTAGAGAACTTGCGGATCGATTTAAAAGAATAATTAAAGCTCGGTTAGATCACGTGGTAGAGGTTCATATATAGCAATATAATATTTACCTTAAACGTTTATTAACTTATCCCATATAAAAACACCGCTACGAGAGCGGTGTTTTAAAAAGTATTAAAGACTATAAACTGTCGGCATTTTCAGATAAGTAACTTGCAACGCCTTCAGGGCTGTCAACCATACCTTTAGAGCCTTCCTGCCAACCTGCAGGACAAACTTCACCGTGCTCTTCATGGAAGTTCAAAGCATCAACCATACGTAGCATTTCATCAATATTACGACCTAGAGGAAGATCGTTAACCACTTGATGACGAACTACACCCGCTTCATCAATTAAGAATGAACCACGGAATGCAACGCCAGCATCAGGATGTTCAACATCGTATGCTTGACAAATTTCATGCTTCACATCGGCTACTAATGTGTATTTTACTGGACCAATACCACCGTCATTAATAGCGGTGTTACGCCATGCATTATGGCTAAATTGAGAATCAATAGACACGCCAATTACTTCAACGCCACGTTTAGTAAACTCTTCATAACGCTTATCGAATGCAATCAACTCTGAAGGACAAACAAACGTAAAATCTAGAGGGTAAAAGAATAAAACTGCTTTTTTACCTTTAATTGCTTCACTAAGAGTAAAGCTATCAACAATTTCACCACTTCCAAGAACTGCGGCAGCTGTAAAATCTGGTGCTGGACGACTTACTAATACACTCATTTATTTCTCCATTTACTTTAAGTTAAAATTGAAATATTAAATTTAATATCACAACTGGTTTTATAACAGATTTACCTAGTAAGGCATATGAGTGCAATTACTAAAAAAACAATAGCCATTAATTAAATATATTTATATGCAAACCTAAAAGCTGTTGTAAGCATTAATATATAGCTAAAAGTATAACTACTGCCTCTAATTGAATAAAAATAGTACATCTAACTGTTGATCTTTATGCAAATAACAATTATTCTTATTTGTATAAATATCACTAAGGTTAAATATGTACGTTTGTTTGTGCCACGGCATCACAGATAAAGCCATTAAAGAAGCTGTTAGAGAAGACGGCGTGGGTAACATGCGCCAGCTAAGAAAGCAGCTAGGCGTAGGAAGCCAGTGTGGCAAGTGCGTACAATTAGCCCAAACAATCATAGATCAAACAATTATTGATGAGTCATTGTTTAAAGAAGTGTGTTAATAAATTAAATGTCCCGTCCTAAAATACGTTGACGGTTTTAATTGAAGGCCAGTAGCTTTTGCTCCTGGTCTTTTTTATGCACTTGGTTTGGTGTTTTCATTCCTAAACTCAAGTGCGGCCTCAATTCAT
>NZ_JBLIXM010000008.1:0-77679 GCF_047525415.1 Paraglaciecola sp. 2405UD69-4 | reverse complement strand
ACAGCGTCGACAATTTGTAATTTAAAGCCTAATGAATAATCTCGTTGTGTTCGTTTAAGCGGTGTATTATTTGACTTGGTCATAATAAGTCCTAAATGTGTAAACACATTTCAGGACGAGACAGTTTGTTTAATAGAAAAGCCGCTAAAAATTTAGCGGCCTTTTTTTATAAGATAACGATAAGGAGAGTTTTCTACAGCTTGATCCACCAGCTCATGTTCCATAAAGCGGCAAAAGCTGGGGATATCCCGAGTGGTGGAATGGTCGTCCGCAATAACCGCTAGGGTTTCACCTATTTGCATTTCGCGAATTTTTAATCGCACCATCATCACAGGCTCTGGGCAGCGTAGACCTATAGCATCTAATTGATAATCAGCCGATTCAAAAGGATTACTAGCACTCACAGCTTATTTATATTCCGTAATCTAAGCGGTATTGTTTGATATTCGCTAAATGCTCTGCCATATCGGGTTTATCAGCTAAGTACTCAACTAAATCTGCTAGGCTTACAATGCTCACCACTTGAGTATTAAAGTCGCGCTCTACTTCTTGAATGGCTGATAACTCACCTTGGCCTTTTTCTTGTCTATCGAGTGCTATCAACACCCCTGCTAAGTCTGCTTTGTTAGCTTCAATCAATAGCATAGATTCACGAATTGCGGTTCCCGCAGTGATTACATCATCCACCAGCATGATTTTACCGGCTAATGGGCTACCTACTAGGTTGCCGCCTTCGCCATGGGTTTTGGCTTCTTTACGGTTAAAGCAATAAGGTTTATCTACCTCATGTTTATCTGCAAGGGCCACAGCTGTTGTGGTGGCAATAGGAATACCTTTGTAAGCGGGACCAAATAACACATCATATTCTATGGCTGCATTTTGCAAAGCTTGTGCGTAAAACTGCCCAAGTTTGGCTAAATCGCCCCCTGTGTTAAACAAACCAGCGTTAAAGAAGTAAGGGCTAGTACGACCTGATTTAAGGGTAAACTGACCAAATTTTAAAACATTGCGAGCTAAAGCAAATTCAATAAAATCACGTTGATAATCTTGCATGGTCAATCCTAATTTAAAGCCAATTTTTGTGCGTCAAATAACTCGCGAATACCGTCCTTCGCCAGCGCTAACATTTCGTTTAGTTCATCTGCGTCAAAAGGTTCACCCTCTGCGGTACCTTGTACTTCGATAAACTTGCCTGTGTCTGTCATCACTACATTCATGTCTGTTTCTGCGTCAGAGTCTTCTAAATACTCTAAGTCAGCAATGGCTACACCTTTATAAACACCAACTGATAGAGCAGCAATCATATGTTTAATCGGATTTGTTTTTAAAATACCCTTAGCGCGCATCCAGCTTAGAGCATCAGCTAACGCCACACATGCACCGGTAATTGAAGCTGTACGAGTGCCACCATCAGCTTGAATAACATCACAATCTACCACTATGGTGTTTTCGCCCAGTAATTTTAAATCTACAGCTGCACGTAGTGAACGAGCAATTAAACGCTGGATCTCAAGGGTGCGACCACCTTGCTTGCCTCTGGCGGCTTCACGGTCCGAACGAGTATGTGTGGCACGAGGCAGCATACTATATTCTGCATTCACCCAACCTTTACCTTTGCCTTTCATAAAACGCGGTACACCTTCGGTTACCGAGGCATTACACAACACCTTAGTATTGCCAAATTCAATTAAAACCGAACCTTCGGCATGGCAGGTAAAGTTACGAGTGATCGTAACAGGGCGGATTTGATTGGCAGTTCTTCCACTTGGACGCATGGTGCTCTCCTAAATACTCACAGACAATATTAATGGGCGCAATTATAGAGACTTACGTGCAAATTATCTTGAGTTTTAAAGCCTAAGTATCTAATTAATTAGCGAATACTATATATCGAGCCTCGCACCTAAGAGTAAGCAAGGTATAATAGTGGCAAATAAAACTTAGGAAGATTTCAATGATTTACAGTATGACTGCTTTTGCCCGCCGCGAACTTAAAGCTGAATGGGGCACAGCCGTATGGGAAATCCGTTCAGTTAATCAAAGGTTTCTTGAAACTTATTTTCGCCTTCCAGAACAATTTAAAGGCATGGAGCCTGTTTTGCGTGAGCGTTTTCGTAAGCAACTACAAAGGGGCAAGGTCGAATGTGCTTTGCGCTTTTTTGCAAACGACGCAGCAGTCGGAAAACTAAATCTTAATGAAGACCTAGCCAAACAAGTTATGCAAGCGGCAAATTGGGTGCAGGCTCAAGGAGAATCAGCCGGCGTTAACCCTTTAGACGTACTAAAATGGCCTGGTGTCATGTCAGCAGAAGAAGCAGACATGGACAGTATCCAAGCCGACATACTCAAAGAATTTGATTTAACCCTAACCGATTTTATAGCAGCCCGAGCCACCGAAGGCGTCAACCTTAAAGTTATGATTGAACAGCGCTTAGACGGTATCAAAGCAGAAGTAGAGAAAGTAACGGCCTACATGCCCGAAGTCATTAAATGGCAGCGAGAAAAAATTCTAAGCCGCTTTGAAGAAGCTAAAATAGAATTAGAATCGACCCGAGTCGAACAAGAAATGGTGATGCTGGCACAAAAAGTCGACGTTGCAGAAGAGTTAGACCGCTTGGTATCTCACATTAGCGAAACCTATAAAATCCTCAAAAAAGGGGGGGCAGTAGGCCGCAGATTAGACTTTATGATGCAAGAGTTTAACCGTGAATCAAACACCCTAGGCTCAAAATCTATTAATACCGACATCACCCAATCAGCGGTAGAGCTAAAAGTGTTGATTGAGCAAATGCGTGAGCAGATCCAGAATATAGAATAACACTTTTTATCTGCCCGTGATTGTAAATCCTCACTTTTGTGGGGGCTTTTCTTATTTTATACATATAAATAACATGTCGAAATTAATGAGAAATTTATACATATCACAAAGATATGTATAAATATTTCAATTTTCTATACATGTTAAAATCGAACAATCATAAGTACTAAAAAAATGCTGTTGCTCACCGCTATTTAGCTGAATGAAAGGGCGTTGCAGAATCAATTCCTAATGAAGCCATATTAATAAACACGCTTACCTTACAAGAAGCAAAACGTAGTTCTGAAATTTAAAAAATACAATTAACAAGACAGTCTTGCTTAACCAAAACCCGTCACCACATTTTTACGCGCATAAAAATGTAAAAAATCACACTTTAATGCGCATAAAAGTGTGGTTCAGGTTATAATATAGGCTGTTAATAGTCTTAATTGGCGGGAAATAACAATGCATCGTAACTTACTCAATTCCTTAATTGCATGGAAAAAACAACCTGTGCGCAAGCCATTATTGATCGATGGCGCAAGACAAACAGGTAAAACTTATCTGCTGCAAGAGTTGTTTGGAAACACCTTTGCCAACATCCTTCGTATCGACTTCCTTGAAAATCCTGCCTACAAAGAGGCGTTCGACGGATCACTGTCACCTGACGAGCTAATAATGAACATTGAGTTGTTAACCAATCAAGCGTTCAACCCAGAAACCGACTTGCTAATATTAGATGAAATTGGCGAATGTGAACGAGCCGTTACTTCGCTTAAGTATTTTGCTGAAAAGGCACCGTCCTATTTTGTCGCAGCCAGTGGTTCGAACATTGGTTTGCTCAAAACCTTCCCTGTGGGCAAGGTAGAACAATACAATTTACAACCACTGACCTTCCAAGAATTTATTTACGCATCCAACGAGCAAGCACTGATCAAAGCATTTGATAGTCAAGCAAGCACACCAGCGGTGCACACTAAATTGATGGATAAACTAACAGACTATTTTTTTACCGGTGGTATGCCGGAAGCCGTTTCTGCTTGGTATCAGTTTAAGGATTTAAGTATTCTAGAGCGCGTTGAAAAAGTGATAAAAGTTCATGCCGATTTAGTTGAAGGTTATCGCCGCGACTTTGGTAAGTTCGTTGGCAAGGTCGATGCCACACTGATTGAATCTGTATTTAATAGCATTCCAGCGCAGCTATCACTGGTGAGCGATGAGTCCGTTAAACGCTTTAAATTTAAGCATGTGCATGAGCGGAAATCTCGTTATAGCGACTTTGAAACCGCGATCCATTGGCTTAACTGCTGCCGCTTAGCTTTGCCAAACTACCCTGTTGCAGGATTGCCGAAATCTCCGCTGGCGGCCTATAAAAAAGAAAATATGGTTAAACTGTTTCTGTTTGATGTGGGCCTGCTCAATCATATGCTAGGCAGTAGTTATAAAGAGATTAAGCAACAAAACTATGAATATAAAGGCTATGTGGCTGAAAACTTTGTGCAACAAGAGTTCACTGCTATTGGTGTTGACCCAAGCTATTCATGGAATGACGCCCGCGCCGAAATCGAGTTTATTTTGGCAACCGATGAAGGCGATATCGTCCCTGTTGAAGTCAAGAGTGGTAAACGTACGAGAGCAAAATCGTTGGCATCCTACGTTGAAAAATGTACTCCAAGTAAAACCTTTAAGTTAACGGGTACACAAGGCTCTTCAGCGTTAGAACAAACCAATATTGTGATGCCTTTGTATTTCACGCATTATTTACCTCAAAGGTGGTAAAAAATAATAATTCAATAATCAACGGTGTTCAATTAAACATACGAACATCATAAGAAAAATTAGGGATAGAAAAATTGTTATCTACATTGAAGTTAGCAGTAATTGTAGCTACTAAAAACCGAAGCGAACTACTTGCCACTAGATCACTTCCATCTATTAAAAATCAAACTCTAACTCCAGACTTTTTATTAGTGTGTGACGACTCTGATTCATCATATATCGAGAAAAATCAGATGATTGTTAATCATTTTAAAATAAAAAAAAGTGAGGTTTTGTATTTTAAAAACCATCGTACACTGGGTGCAAGCGGATGCTGGAACAGTGCAATAGATGTTCTTCTTACTAAGATTGATTTTCCTGAACAAATTTTTGTTGCGTTCTTAGATGATGATGATGAATGGCAACCTAACTATTTAGAGATATGCTTAAACACAGCTTACAAATATGATTTAGAGATGGTCGCGTGTGGAATAAACCGCGTTGAGGATAGCCCTAATATTTCATACCAAAATTTAGCTCCCGAAGAGCTCTCCGCTTGTTCATTTTTGGTTGGTAATCCAGGGATTCAAGGTTCTAATTTGTTTTTACGTTTAGATACTTTTCTTCAAGCAGGTTGTTTTGATGAATTTTTAGCCAGCTCTACTGATCGCGACCTTTGTATTCGACTGGCCGAATCAAATAAAGTCAGCTATCGAGCAATAAATCAGTTTTTAGTTTATCACTACGCGGAGTCAAATAGAGTCAGGCTAAGTACTTCAGGCTCTAATACAAAACTTTCAGGTTTAACTGCTTTTTGGCAAAAGTACCAAAGTAGAATGACTGATGAGCAACGGGCTATTTTTTCACAAAGAACGGAAAAGCTCTTTAATTGGCAAGCACCTAAGCCTGAAGCTACTTCAAATGATAACACGGCTATCGTGTTAGCTCTTTGCTCAGAATTAAGTGATAAATTATTAATGCGACTAGTTGAAGTGTTCCGGCATTTTCGAAAATATAATTTAGTCGGCTTAGACGTTGTTTTTCAAGTTCAAAATAATACCTCCGTGCAAGATCATTTTGCCAATACTTTGCGGAATAATGGGATTGGCTGCTTCTCTGTTTTAGCCAAGTCGTCATTAAAGAAGTATTGCACCTTTATTACACATCTACGACCTGGAAGTGAAGTTTTCTATATAGACAATTTGAGTGATGTTTACCTTGAAAGTTTTCAAGATATAAAAAGCTACCTATCCAAATGCACAGTTGCCGATTTACCGAACTTGGGCTCTATTCAAGAAAATATGAAATCAATGAAAGGGCATATTTATCAAGAGCGTATTATTTCAGCGAAACAGAGAATTGCTCACAACTTCGATGTTAATAACTTGAAATTATTGGGCTCAGGCTCTGAAGCTATAGTCTTCAGTGATGGTCATACTGTTTACAAATGCATTGATTATTGGAAGTCTCGCACACCCGAAGCTCAATATGAGTTCTTGCTATATAATGGCTGTCATTGGAACACCCAAGGACTATATCCACTACAATCCGTTATCAGGGATGGTACGTGGGTTCTCATCACTTATTCTTTCGAAGACAGTGTTGCGTACCAAGGAGGTAATGAAGAGTTATTAATAGACCTAATAAATGGCTGCACTCAAGCTGGTGTTGTTTGTAACAATATTCACCCCAAAAACCTTATTGTTACATCCTTTGAAGTAAAACTTATAGATTATGGTTCAGATATTCGCCCTTGGAATGAACTTGGATTTGAACATATGGCTAGGCGTGCATACTTATCATGTTGGTATGCTAACAATGACAATTTAAATCATCTGTTGCGCCAGTCTTTAACTGATCAGACCCTTTCTGAACTTAATGGGTTTGATAAATTTCGTGCAAAACTCAATTACCCAATAAATAAATCTACATTTTCTAACATCTGTATTGAAGCAGCTCCTGTACACCAGCCCTTTGAACTTATTATTGGTGTTATATCAGCAGTTCCTCTTATCTTCATGTCGTTACTGAATAGTCTCCGAGTACTAAAAGGGCACCCTAGTATAGAATCCTTGTCGGTTATAATCTTATGTAATGGTTGTGGATCTTCAGAATTACTAACACTTCTTGAATCCAATAATGAACCTTGGTTAAACATCAGAATCATTCCAGAATACAAGCAGCAAGAAGATGCTCAAGCTGGCTATTTTGGGACGATTATTCAAAATAGACCAAAAGGCCAAGTAGGTATCGCTCTCGCACGAACTATGCTTCAACGATATCTGGGCATTCAGATGGCAAACAGCTTAGGCTCAATAGGTTGGATCCTTGATGATGATATGCGATTAGATAGACGCGCTTGTGACTATATTGGTTGGCTTCCTGCATTTCGTAATCAAGGGGTTGATATCCTTTTTGGCGCTTACGAAGGTGCATCACCTAACCCACCATTGAATGGGCTTCGGGTTCAGCTGATGGACTTAATCCATAATTTAAGTTGGCTTTCTAACTTACAGGAAGAAATGATTTTACCAAACCGCTCCCAAGAGAATGATGTAATACGTGAGCATTTTTCAGATTACTATTACGATTTATCACGTAAACATACCGCACATTTAGAAGCGCCTCTTTGGTTGGAGCCAAGTTACTCATTTGAAACGGTTAAAGAAGCTCGTGCTAGGCTCATTGCTGGTGCGTTAAATATTTTGAATGGCATACCTTTAACACGATCGATTATTGCACCAAAGTGTAAAAAACCTCTCGAAGAAGCTAAGGAGTCAGTTAATCGTGGCGGGTGTACTTTCGTACTAAATAATGAGGCCATACTTCGCACACCAAATTTAATACCTACGCTAAATGGGAAAGAGGCCAGGCGATCTGATATGATTTGGGCCATAATAAATCGCTACTACAGACGTATGACTATCAAGGCCGTTGCTTTTCCAATCTATCATATTGGCCGTTCGACAGCTTGCCCAACGTTAAATACGGACAAAGTAAAAGGAGAACTCATTGGTTCGACTCTATATGCAGGATTAACTGATTTTTTAAACGAAAATCCTGAGCACAGACTGAATTTCACTCCTATTGAGAAAGCGTTGATATATCAAAAGTCCATGAGTTATATGGCGAACCGGTTAACTTCATTAAAACAAAGTTTATACCGCATCAACGGTTTAGCAAAAGTATTGGCTAACAGCCGCTTTTCTGATGATTTAATCCCCCTAGCCAATAGGATCGAGTCAGAATTTTCAATGGCTGCTTTCGATGATATTACATATGCCACTCAACAAATAAGCCAGAATGACATATTCCATTTTTTGGGTCAGATAACCAAATCTACAGAGGCATATAATGATGTATTAAAAAACAACTCAGCTGAATTAGTTTGTGATGATGTACAGGATAGAATAAATGAAATTACAATTTGATAACTGGTGTATATTACCCACCCCGATGGGTGAGTTTCGTATGTATGACACAGCCACTGATGACATTAGTGTGATCTCTATGGGTGATATTAACTTTCAAGGAGAACAACCTCTTTTCAGAGTTCACTCATCTTGTCGTGCATCAGAAGTATTTGGCGCATTAGACTGCGATTGTAATGATCAACTAATGGAAACTATGAAACGCATCGCCTCGGAAGGTAAAGGAATCATTATTTACCAACAACAAGAAGGACGAGGGCATGGATTATCCCTGAAAATAAAAGCTGTACGCACAATGGAAACAAAGCAAGTTGATACAGCAGAGTCATTTGAAATACTTGGATTAAGACAAGACATACGTAGCTATACCAATGCCGTATCTCTTTTAAAAGAGTTAAATATTAGTATTGTTCGTTTGATATCAAACAACCCTAGAAAGCATAAGTATTTAAACCAGCATGGTATTAAAACCATTATGGTAAACACTCACCCAAATATTAGACCTGAAAACAAAGGTTATCTATACAGCAAAAACCAAAAACTAGGACATAAACTACCACTAGACTCTAAGCTCAATGCCTCAGAGCCCATCTTCTTTTATCATTCTGATCAACCTTGGGGGGAGCTATCCAACTTTTCACGACACGCTGTATTTATTGGCGATGTAATTTGGCCTACAACTGAACATTATTACCAAGCCCAAAAATTTATATCTAAAGACGATAAAGAGCTCATTCGCATTGCATCTACTCCCATGCTGGCGAAATCTAAAGCGCATGAAATGCCTCATCTAGCAAAGAGACCTGATTGGCAAACCATTAAAGATTCGATCATGTTAAGGGCTTTACGTGCGAAGTTTTCTCAACATCCAAATCTAAATAAAAAGTTATTAAGTTCAGGACATAGAAAGCTCGTTGAATTAACCATCAATGACAGCTATTGGGGCGATTCTGGAGACGGTACAGGCCAAAATAGACTTGGCCAGCTTTTAATGCAGGTAAGAAAAGAGCTTAGTTTCCTTGAAACCGAAATGTTTGCACTAACTAGATGAAATTAATTAAATGTGTGGTTTGATAGTGCTAGCTGGAAATAATAGTGAAAAGCTCATTTCAAAGATGATACCAAAACTGAAGCACCGAGGTCCTGACAGTCAAACTATTTGTATTGATAAAAATATTGCAATTGGATTCCAGCGACTAGAAATCAATGGGGATGAGTTTGATGGGCGTCAACCTTTTGAACTACAAGGCTGGATATCTGTCACTAATGGAGAAATATACAATTATCAAGCGTTAGCTAAAAAGCATCAACTTAATGCCAACAATTGTGATACGAAGATAATTCTTCCTTTGTATTTGAAGCTCAAAGAACAGATTGTTGAAAAACTAGATGGTTTTTACTCAGCAGTGCTTATAAACCCAACAAGATCAAAAGCGATATGCTTGCGTGATGCCATGGGTAAAAAGCCACTGTTCGTTGGTGTATCCAACGGCATGACTTTTATCTCAAGCGAACTTAAACCTTTTGACTCTATTGAATGGTTCAAACCACTTCCCAAGGGCGTTTCAGTTGTAGAACTGTCAACCGGGGAAGTCACTGAACTTTACAAGCAGTCTTCCAAAATCGGTAATTGTAATATAGTAGACGCTTTGACTTATAGTATCAGAAAGCGTCTTCCATCACTCAACCAGCCAGTGGCTGTTTTTCTAAGTGGTGGTCTCGATAGTTCAATCATAGCGAGCATTACCTCAAAAGTTAGGGGGGATGTCGTGTACTTCACCCTTAGTGACACTACGTCGAATGATTACGTTGCTGCACGAACAGTTGCTCATTATCTCAACTTAAAAAACTTAATTGTTGTACCACTTCCTAGTGATGATGAATTACCACACTTAATTAATCGAATTGTCTACGCCACAGAAAGCTTTAACCCATCAATTGTTAGTAATGGATTAGCAACTTATTTACTTGCTAGAGCAGCACAAAATTTATGTATTAAAGTTGTTCTAACTGGTGAAGGGGCTGATGAATTATTTGGTGGCTATCATCAGTTTTCAGATCGCGATCCTTGGTCGGAAACTCGTGAACGCCTAATTCAAGACATGACGTTTACCGAATTAAGGCGACTAGATTTAGCTTGCATGGCAAATGGCATTGAACCTCGCTGTCCTTTTCTTGATCCGGTAGTGAAAAGCCTAAGTGACCGAATGAGCTTTTCTGAGTTGTACGCTGACGACATAAACAAGATGGTATTAAGGAAGGCATTTAAGGGAGCTTTACCTCAAGAAATTATCTACCGAAAAAAAATATCTTGTGATGTTGGTAGTGGGATCAGAACAATGGTTGTTAGATATTTGAAGCGAAATGGTCGAAGCGAACGAGAAGAGTTATTGACTATATGGAAGCAGTATTTCAACTTTGATCCAACACAAAGCTATTTTCACTCTTATCCTGTATTCGATGTAGCTATAGATGCTAGAGGCGAGGTCCATCGATGATTGATAAAATTGAGCGGTTGATACTGGAACACTTCTGCACAGTGCCATTTCACAACTTAAACTTACTCTACGGTTCTTCACAAATAATAGCAATTCCCGGAGGAACATGTTCAGATAAAACCTTAGCTTTCCTTTCGGATTTGCGCATGATGGGGGTAAAGGCTTTCTTACATACTGCCAATATAGGCGGGAAAGAAATTCATCGCTTAGTAAGGATAAATATCAATAATCAAACTTATTTCGCTGACGTTGGTAATGGTTGGCCAACACTTCGCTTGTTACCTTGTAACGAAAATACACAGTTTGAATGCTATGGCATGAAGTATCGTACTGAAATTGCAAAAAATTGGATACTTGTATTTCATGAAAGGCAAGGGAAAGAAAGCCTTCAGTTAGAAATCAATATAACACCTCGTCCTGAGCAAGAAATTTATAGCCAAATAAAATCGCGTTACTCTTCTGGAGTTAATTATCCATTTTCTCGCAGTCTTCGATTCTCAATGATTGTAGGCAAAGAGTTTTTATTTTTACGTGGTAATCGTTTAGAGCGATATTCATTTAATGACTTTTCTGTTGAGAAATTAAAAAAGGCCACAATTCCAAAGATCATAAAGAAAGAGTTTGGTTTCAATGTAAATAGCTATGTCGATTTTAAGCATGAATTAAATGGCTACGTAGGTAACATAGGCAATTAGGAACATCTCACTGAAATTTTCTGTGACCGGTATAGTTGGTTTTATAGGCCATAGCGTTCCCAAAAAAATGTGTTCAGAAGAGCACTACGTTATCGGATTGGATAACCTAGCAACCAATGAAAATTGCACCGATTGGACAATTTAAAGTCTCACGCATTCCTCTCTTCGAAAGGTACACTCCGTTTCGCCAGAATAAATATCATAGAATATGAGGCTTTTATGACTTTATTCCATGAAAAGTCTTTTGACCGTATTAATCACTTAGCTGCTCAAGCTAGATTCAGGCACTCTATTGGACGACCAATGATTTACGCTGAAGCAAACCTTTATGTTTTCCTGTTGTACTATAAGTACGCCCTAAACTTACAAGCTTTTTACCCCTAGGTTGTAGAGGGTGAAGCCGTAGATATCTGCGTATTGTTCTATGGTTTTGCTAATTGGCGTGCCTGCACCATGTCCTGCGTCTGTTTCTATGCGGATTAGCGTAGGGTTAGAGCCTGTTTCATGGGCTTGTAACATAGCAGCGTACTTGAATGAGTGCGCTGGTACCACGCGGTCATCATGGTCGGCTGTGGTAACTAAAATAGCAGGGTATTCTACCCCCGATTTCACATTATGGACCGGTGAGTAAGCTTGTAAGTATTCGAACATTTCTTTACTTTGATCTGCAGTACCATAGTCATAAGCCCAGCCGGCACCAGCGGTAAATGTATGGTAACGAAGCATGTCCATTACCCCTACTGCAGGTAGTGCTACCGCGGCTATGTCTGGTCGTTGGTTGGCAACTGCGCCAACTAATAAGCCGCCATTTGAGCCACCGCGCAGTGCTAGGTGTTTACTGCTGGTGTACTTGTTGTCAATTAAATACTCTGCGGCAGCAATAAAATCGTCAAATACGTTTTGCTTTTGTAATTGAGTGCCTGCTTTATGCCATGCTTTACCGTATTCTCCACCGCCCCGAAGATTAGCTACTGCATAGCTACCACCTAGTTCTAACCAAGCAGCTACCGTTGAGCTAAATTGTGGCGTCAAACTAATATCAAAGCCACCATAGCCATATAATATTGTTGGGCTAGTACCATCTAATTTTGCATCTTTGTGTTGGGTGATAATCATAGGTACTTTGGTACCGTCTTTTGAGCTATAAAATACTTGTTTTGACACGTATTGGCTGCCATCAAAGGCAGAGGCTGGTTTGTTAAACAGCTTAGTTGTACCCGTTGCAATATCGTAAGAGTAAATAGTGGTAGGGGTAGTGTAATTACTAAAAGTGAAATAAGTGGTTGTGGCTTTTTGTTTGCCGCCAAAACTGCCGGCAGAGCCAATGTCTGGTAGGTTTACCTCTCGTACTTGTTTGCCTTCTAATGTGTATTGTATTACCTTAGAAATTGCATCAACCATGTACTCCGCAAAAATATAGCCTCCCGCTGTACTTGGAGATAAAACATGTTCGGTTTCTGGTATTACATCTTGCCAGTTAACTACGTCTGGTGCGCTGGCTGATACTTTTATAATTTTGCTGTTGGGGGCTTGGTAATTTGTCACAAAATACAGCTCGTCACCTTTGTTGGTGAGTAGGTACACGTCTGTATCTATTGACTCTTTAACTGTCATCCATTTTGCATCGGCGTTAGTTAAGTCTTTTAAATAAGCCCGATTGCCCGAGGTAGAGTTGGCTGCGGTAATGAATAAATATTGGTTATCATCAGAGACTTCTGCACCAACATAACGGTGTTTTTGGTCATCGGTATGGCCATAAATGGCTAAGTCGTCTTTTTGAGCAGTACCTATTTTATGGTAATACACTTTATGTTGATCGGTTTTTTCGCTTAGCTCTGAGCCTTTAGGCTTATCGTAGCTAGAGTAATAGAATCCTTCGTTTTTGTACCAAGACACACCTGTAAACTTAAGATCCACTAGTTTGGTATCCACTTGCTCCATAGTGCTGGTATCTATTACATATAGCTCTCGCCAATCACTGCCACCAGTTGAGGTTAAATAGGCGGCTAATGAGCCGTCTTTAGAAAAGGATAGATCAGCTAGTGATACTGTGCCGTCTTCGCTAAATGTATTTGGGTCAAGAAACACTTCAGGCTCGCTATCGCCCTTTTGGCGATACACTACACTTTGGTTTTGTAATCCGTCATTTTTATAAAAATAGGTGTATTCACCTTCTGTAAATGGGGCTGATATTCTTTCGTAATTTAAAAGCTTTTTGACTACTGCTGCTATTTTGTCTTTATACGGTACCTGCTCTAAATAACTTTGAGTGGTTATATTTTGAGCTTTTACCCAAGCTTCGGTTTCTGGGCTTCTATCGTCTTCTAGCCATCGATATGGATCGGCAACTTGCTCTCCAAAGTAAGTATCAACTACATCCCCTTTGCGGGTTTCCGGGTAGCTTAGTAAAGGCGCTGTTTGCGACATCACGTCAGGCATATTAGGGTCCTCTGGTTTTGGCTGGCAGGCTAATAAAAAAAAACTGATGGAGGCTAGTAACGTTTTCGAGCTTTGAATAAATTTCATGGGCATTCCTTTTTGCTTACTTGCAGTAAATTTTACAGAGCTTAGTGTCAAAATTATTTACAGTAAATTTTAGATTAAATTTTAAACATAAAGTAACTGTATGATTCTATTGGTTTTAAGTTATCTGGCCTATTTCTTGATTAATACTAGTGGTATTCATGGTTTTTATAAATGTACATGCAAATTATCTATATTTAATTGCTGGCCTAACTCGTTTTTAGGCTTATGAGTTGTCAGATAAAAGGTAAATAAAATGTCTTGTTTAACACGAAAAATGCAACAAAAATTGACCAAATATGTACAAAAAAACGCTGTCCATTTTAGGTCTGATGATCCTGACTATATTCGTAAAGAGTTAGTGAGTAAAGGTGTGTGTCCGTCTGCAGTTACTACAGACCAAGTGACGGTTATTATCAATGAAGCTAGTCGCTCTGCTTAAGTAGAAGTTACAGAGCAATAGATTCATTAAAATAACGGTTAAAGTCTAATTTATAGTCACTTGCGATGACGGCTTCAACAATTTTTATAGTATTATTTTTAGCTGCCAAATTAAGCTCTTTTGGCTCTAAATAGTGATTGCTTCTAATTGAATAAAATACCTTAACAGTGGGTTTCAAAGCATGTTCTGGATGTTGCTTTAAAACCATGGCCACTTTTTCATTATCTAGCTTAACTAGACTCCCAACTGGGTAAATACCTATACATTGTACAAATTGCTTTACTAAAGCTAGGTCAAATTTGTTTGGGCTGTCTTTTAATAATATTTGTAGTGCTTTTTTAGAGGGCATTCCAGGTTTGTAACACCTGTCAGCGGTAATGGCATCATATGTGTCGACTATTGCTATCATGCGTCCAAACTGGGTGATTTGTTCTCCTTGTAATCCAAGAGGGTAACCTAAGCCATCTAACCTTTCATGGTGCTCACTTATTGTGGTTATCATGGGAGCAGGCAGGCCCATATCTTTTAATACTTTTGTTCCAAACACTACATGCTTGCGCATAATATCCATTTCTGGATCAGTTAGTCGCCCAGGTTTGTGGAGTATTTTGTCAGGTATTTTGATTTTGCCTATATCATGTAAAAAGCCTGATAAAGCCAACTCTTGTACTTGATTTTCATCTAGCCCCAAGTGGGTGCCAAAGTGAGCTAGTAAAATAGATACATTTAGCGAATGCTCTAGAAGATAGGTGTCTTTTTCACGTATTTTAGTCATGCACATCAGTGCATTAGGGTTTCTGTCTATGGAAGATACTAAGCTAGATGCAAACTCTTGTGGCACTTCAATATCAATTGGAAGGTTTTTAGCCACCTTGTCCAACATATTTTTTTGGATCTTTTTACCTTGAGTATGGAGCTTCATAGCCATGGCTAACTCAGACTCAAAAGGTACTTCAGGTTTGGATTTTACTGGTGCTTCTGGCTCTTTATCATTCTCAGTAGAGAGTTGTTTACTCAAATCTACCGCAACGGACAAGATACCTTGTTTTTTCAACTTTTCTATGGCTGCTTTTGAGGTGACCCTACCTCGACTCGCTATTTTAAGCTTACTTTTTTGTTTGACGATAGAGTCGATATACATCCCTTCTGTGACTTCATCTATGTTTATGGTTTTTAACAATATTGCTATCTCTAAAATGTCTACTAACTACTATTTAAGTAGAGCTTATTGGCCCTAGCGGCGTAATACTAAGCATATTTGAATAGGGTTAAAACTCTAGCTTCCATAGTAACTCACCTAAGTCAGGTTGCCATTGAAAATTTTTAAGTTTTACTCTGTTATTAAATACTGCAACATTTTCTTGTTGTAGGTATCCCGTTTGCTTCTTTGATTGCTCTGAGCCTACAGGAAATGCAATTTGTCCAGTAGAACGTAAAACCCTATACCAAGGAACATTTAACTCTTGTGGGGCGCTACTAAGCGCCTTACCTACTAACCTTGCTCGCCCCGGTAACCCAGACAAATCGGCTATTTGTCCATAGGTAGCTACTTTACCACTGGGTATTAGCTGGATGGTTTTCCAAATTTTTTGATTATTGGTTAAATTTAGCATTTACGTATCAGGCTTATATTCAGATCAATCTGTAACATAAGCATCATAATTGGCGCAATGTATCCAATCAATAAAGAGTGTGACAATTATCATATATACATATTTAGCGATTAAAACAGGTTTTGTGAGTTTTTCAGATTCATATCAAATGTATACTCTTGAGTGTCAGAGAAGCTGTGATAAATAAGCCAGATTAAATATGACAACCCCAATTAAGACCAAGCGACAATACTGTAGTAAGTGTCACTACCCTCAAAAAACCTGTTTATGTGCATGGGTAAGCCCAATTGATAGTCCGGTTAATATTGTTGTTTTACAGCACCCTAAAGAAGTAAAGCATGCAAAAAACTCTGTAAAACTGCTGCATCTTGGCCTTAAAGCTGTAAATGTGCTTGTGGGAGAGTCACCGGGGGATTGGGCTGAGCTTATTGAATCTGCGATACAAGCTCCAGAAAAATTCAGTGTATGTTACCCAGATGAGCAAAGCACCCCTCTAGAGTCACTTGATAGTGATGCACAAAAACAGCAGTCTTTTCCTACTGGACACACTGTTATCTTTATCGATGCATCATGGCGAAAGGCCTTAAAAATTTGGCTGTTAAACCCATGGTTGCATAATTTGCAGACTTGGCACTTCTCTGCCCCTCCTGCTAATAAGTACCAGATTAGGCATACCACTCAAGAAAACAGCCTTTCTACTTTAGAGTCAGTTGCTTATGTTCTTGAATTTACAAAAAATATTGATTGCACTGCGCTATATGTTTTATTCGAAAAGATGCAAGAAATTTGTTTTATAAAGGGACACAAGAGCAAAGGCTAAGTTGATTTTTAAAAGCATCAAAATTGTTGGGAAATAATTAACACAAAAAAGTGAGGGTAAACAGGCGGCTTTATATATTTTAAATGACAAACTTATGCATCAGAGACGAGAAATAAACGACCCTCTTTAGCTGACTTTTTGTCAAAAAAAAGGCACTATGTAAAAGAGCTAATCTTTTACATCTATTTAGCCGTTTCTATCTTAAAAACAGCAAATCTTTCGCTTTTTGAATTGCAAAACCATCATTGGGGTTAAAGCAGGTTTAAATTGGGCAGTATCTTTAAAAGTAGTAATAGTACATTTTTGAAAAACTTAATGTTTGTACCCTTTGTCTTGGTGCTTATATTACTGTCTTCGAAAACCCTGCTTGCTTCATCTTCCAATGATATCCCCACGCTTAAACTTAGTAATATAAGTGAAAAAAATATTACTGAACAAGTGAACTTTTTTTCTCTAACAGGTAGTGAAGAGCAACTTCCTCAAGACAAGAGTTCGCTACAATCTCTACTCTCTATGCTGCAAACCCATATAAAAACCAATACATTTGGCGATAAATACCTAGCGGTTTTTGAATTACACAACGACACTCAACAAGCTGATTGGTTTGTATATCCCTATGGCTCTGCAGTTCAACATATAGAAATCTTGTGCTACGAATGTAGCAATTTTAATGAGCCAGTTATTTCAGGCCATGGCTTGAATAATCAGCAGGATTTTCATTATGGTAGTAAAATACTACTTGCTCCTGAACAATCCGCCACTGTAGCAATGCTATTTAGTAGCGACTATTTCTATTCGCCAATTAAGATTGTCGTTACGCCTTTCGGCCAAGCTAAAAAGCAGTTCAATTTAGAAAATGTTTTACTTTTATTGGGCTTAGGTGTGTCTTTAGCTTTGGGTATTTATAACCTCTTTATTTTTACAGGCATACGTAATTATCAGTACATGACTTATGCTTTCTCTACTATGGGGTTTGCCATTGGTTGGGCCGGCACGTTTGGTGTGCCAGCGTATTTAGGTTTGTCTAACTCATTGGTTTGGGTGATACCCGTTTTTCTTATCGCAACTATATTCACCTGCTTTTTCAATATACAATTTTTACGTTTAGATAAGCGAGATCCCAAAGTAGCTTTGGCCTTAAAAGCTTTGTCGTTTGCGTGTTTAGTGTCTATACCGTTTGCATTATATAACCAAGGACTTGGAATATATTTAGTCTCTATTGGTACATCAATTGCGGCAATGATAGGGATATACACAGGGGTGCGCTCTTGGGTTGACGGTTATTCACCTGCCAAATATTTTACTTTAGCTTTGTTGTGTGTGGTGTTGCCAAACATAATAGGAAACCTAAGTAATCTTGGAATTTTACCTAGTTACAACGCTAACCTTTACCTGATGGGCCTTATCGGAAATTGCCTGGATAGCTTAATGTTGGCATTTGCACTAGCTGCACAACTAAGAGTACTAAGTCTTAAAAATATTGAGCTGAATACCACCTTAGAAAAAGTTGTGACCAGCCGCACTAACGAACTACAAACCGCTAATGCACAGTTAGAGCAAACAAACAGTGAGTTAATTGACGCTAACAATGCTAAAACTCGGTTTTTAGCTGCTATGAGCCACGAAATTCGCACACCTTTGACTTCTATTATTGGATATGCAGATGGCATATTGACGGGAGATATTGATAGATCAGAACAAGAACGAGTGACAAAAATTATATGCGAAAATGGCAATCATCTATTGCGTGTCATTAATGATATTTTAGATATCAGTAAAATTGATGCCAACAAACTAGGGTTTGAATCCATTCCAACTCACTTGTTTTCTGTTTTGGCTCAAGTTGAGTCCTTAATAGGAAAAAGAGCAAGAGACAAGGGGCTCGCTTTTCACTTGGATTACCAATACCCCTTGCCAGCACAAATCATTACTGATCCTACGCGGTTAAAGCAAATACTATTTAACCTAACTAACAACGCTATAAAGTTTACAACTAAAGGTTATGTAGGTTTATCCGTTGCCCTAGATGACAACATGCTAGTTATCTGTGTTAAAGATTCTGGGGTTGGAATTTCTGTAGAGCAACAAAAACAGCTATTTCAACCTTTTACTCAAGCAGATAATTCTATTAACAGACGTTTTGGTGGTACTGGCTTGGGGTTAAGTATCTCGCAGCGCCTTGCACAGGGCTTGGGAGGCTCGATTGAAGTTAACAGTAAACCAAACGAAGGCTCGATTTTTGTACTGAAGATAAAAGTCGATTTGTTAGACAATACTCAATGGATAAATAGTGTTACAGAAATTTGGGAGTCTACTCCCTCCAAAACAATTCAACCAGTTACTCTCCCAAACTTTGCAGGCAGTAAAGTCTTACTGGCCGAAGACCACCCAAATAACAGGGAGCTGATTACGCTCTTTTTAAAGCGGATGAATATTCAGGTGGTGCAAGTTGAAAACGGTAAAGAAGTGTTAGAAATTTTGTTTCGCCATAGCTTTGACTTACTTTTACTTGATATACATATGCCTATCATGGATGGCTCAGAAGCTTTGCAAACACTTCGTGCAGCAGGAAATAGCACCCCAGCGATAGCACTAACTGCAAACAATATGCAGTACGAAATAGACGAATATCTGAAAGCCGGGTTTTCTGAACACCTTCCTAAACCACTAGATAGAGAGCTGTTTGTTAGTAAATTATCGAAATTTTTAACGGCTCAAGGTGAAATGGAACAAGCCTTCACCGGTGAAGGTATGTTGGCGTTAGTAAAAGAGTACCAAGTTAGTTTACGAGAACAACTATTTAAAATTGAACAGGCTTTATTACAAAGAGACTTGCCCTTAATTTCAGAAATTTCACATATTATAAAGGGCTCTGCTGGTTCATTTGGGTTTGCGCTAATTGGCAGGAAGTTCGCTAATATTGAATACTCAGCGCTACAAGATGATGAGATTTCAATTGCTTATGAACTTCCAAAAGTTATCGCATTGTCTCGTCAATGTATTGATTTACCGGGTGTTAATATTCCACAAGGTATAATCAACCATAAAAATAATGTTGAACTGTTTTTAGAGGCTCTTTATGGATTTTTGGCAGGGGCAGAAGTTACTGTCTTACTGTTAAAAGACTCTATAGATAATTTGGAAACCAATAGTGCGCTCGTGTATTTATATAAACTGTTGCCTAGTGTGCAGGCCTGTGGGCTTACAGACTCAGAGCTAGCAATTAGAGCTTTAGAGCCGTTAATTGCTGCGGCTAACACTGCAGACTGCAAGCTTCATCTAGAAGTCATCGAAACCCAGTTAGCTGAACTTAACCGCGTCACTCAGCCTGCTTTACTAAGTAGGGTTTAACTTAAGCTAGGGTTGTGGAAAGGCTCGTTCTTCTCCCCAAATGCTGTCTAATCTTTGATCTCGACCGCAGTTCCAACGATACACCTTATATCTAACAGGACTTTTCTTGTAGTAATCTTGGTGATGCTTCTCGTTACCTTTTATAGGATAGAATTTAGATACATTTAAGATGGGCGTAACAACCTGTTGCTCTGGAAACTTTGAGATAACAGCTTGCTTAGATGCTTCGGCTAATTCTCTTTCGGTATCATTGGCTACAAAAATTGCACTTTTATAGCTAAACCCCTTATCACAAAACTGGCCTCTATCATCAAAGGGATCAATGTTTACCCAGTAATGTTGCAATAAATCTTGGTAGCTGACTTTGCTTTCATCGTAATCAACTTCTACGGCTTCATAATGGCCTTCATGGTTGCCTCGGTAAGTTGGGTTTTTCAAGGTGCCACCAGTAAAGCCAGATATGACTTCATTTACACCATCTAGTTTTTCAAAGTCTGATTCCATACACCAAAAGCAGCCGCCTGCAAAAATAGCTTTTTCGGCTGAAACATTTGGCGTTATCGCCCCCAGCATTAGGAGTAGTGATAGAGCTAAAAAGTATTTCATTATGTATTTCACTTCTTAAATATTAAGCATTTGATATTCAATAAGACCACTAAAGCAATAAAACATTTCATGGTGAGTAACAAAACATCAAATACATTAGGTTTGCCTTCTTATTCACTGAGTTGAAATAGTAACTGCTAGTTTAGGCTGCTTTTAATATCTCCAGCTTTCTAAATCTGCAGTATCTGGTGCTGTTTTTTCAATTCTCTTGAGTATTTGAGGTATGTAAAAGGTGTTATATCGTATGTGAAAAATCCGTTGCAGCAACGCTCACTGCGGTCTTTATAATCCACCATGTCTTCTTTACCTGTTAGCTATACATATATGCTAATGGCAACAATACTTGCAAAAATGACTAATATGCCTGTGAAACAAATTCGAATTTCGTGTTCTTCAACTTGATGCCCCCTAGGGTAATGCCCAAGCGTCACTATCAATAAAAATACCCGACCCACCCAAAACACGAAAAACTCACAAATCCCTTCTATTAAGATAACTCGAAAAAATCTAAGAATTGACCTGATTATCCCTTCGGCAAGCTCTTCCAATTCGGACTCCAAAAATATTGGTTATAGTAACTCTGTGTTAAGGTAGAAAAATTAAGTCACGAATTGCAAAGTAACACCAGGCGCATAGTAGCCCCAAGCAGGGCCATTTAATCCAGAAGCTGTTCAGCCATAAAACATAAAGAGAATTACGGCCTTCTAATAGCTTTAATGCTCCTGTTTGCCTTAACCTTAAAAAGTACATGTAAATACCACTAAAACTAAGGAAACTTAAGGCAAGCCCAAAGGCAAACCAAACATAACGATAATGCCAGCTGGAAAAGGCACCAAAGTGAAGTGGGTCAGCGGCTTCTGATATGCGAAAGTGCCAGTCAAGCTCACTACCATTATGACCACCAATAAATTCGCCCGTAAGGTTATCAAAAACTTTCTTGTTAGCTCTATCCCTCACCAAAATGGCATCTTCCTGCCCATGAATTTCAATTATGTTTTTAGCGGCAACAAAACGAACCTGGTTAATAGTAAATTCAGGGTGATTGATTTGCATATAATCTATGGCACGGGACAAAGCTTTTGTGGGCTGTACATCTAAATTGCCACTTTGATTGTGGTTTACAGAATTTTTTATCGCAGGGTAGCGGACTCCTGCGCCCCACCTCTCAGCCAAGTACCAAGCACCAGTGATACTTACTAACAATACAAACCATAAACACCATAGCCCAATGAATTTGTGTAGCTCAGCCCAAAAGCGTCGCTTGGTGCTAGCCTCTTTTCTAAGGTTTATAGGTTGAGTTTTAATACGGGCTAATTTAAAGCTAGTTTTTATTCGCTCAAAGGTAAAAAAATATTTCCACCAATGGCTATAAATAAACAGCGAAGAAATAAACAGTAGCAACATAGCTATGCTTAAAGAGCCGACTATTGAGATACCGATTGGTAGAGGTAACTTTAAATGGCGGTGAGATTCTCGAATAAAACGCTGAAAATTATGCCATTTACCTTCACCAGTTATATTGTGGTTAACGGCATCTAAGTAAATTCTGAACCTCTGATTTTCTTGGTCTCGAGCAATGACCTCGATATTGTGCCAAGGCATAGAAGGGCGATTAATACGCTCAATTTTATCCTTTGGGTAGTCTTGATTAACGGCTTGTAGTAAAGCCGGCCAATCTATTAGCTGTTTTTCAGATACCTGGTGCTCAGCCCGAATAGCGGGATTGGTTAACCAGTCTAACTCGGTAGAAATGGTTGCCAAGGTACCCATTAATAACACGAAAGACAGAAGTAGACTAAAATGAAAGCCCGCCCAATAGTGTAATGTAAACCATGTTTTTTGTTTCATAACAATGAGAAAGGCTTAAAGGCTTGTATGTTCATATTTTACTATTTGTAATTGATTTATAAGGTGAGACACAAGGCTTATAGGGTAACTAAGGATATGACTGTTAATTGCACTTAACGTCGCCTACTGTAGCTGCATTGCCTTAAATATTATCGGTATTGATACATAGTCACAAGTTATCTTGGCTTCTTTACATTCTTACTGATGGTATTAAGTGGGTAAATTAACAGCTAAACAAGGCTTGGATCGCCGGCTCTTGTGCCCGCTTTTGTAAACAGCATAAGCCCAGCTGGTAGGTTTCGATGTTACTTAAAGAAATCCGACTCACCTTTTGCCCCACCGAAGAGTGGTCTAATACTATTTGCGGCACAATTGCTAATCCACATCCCAGTGCCACCATACTTACTATCGCTTCGTTACCTGCTACTGTTGCATATACTCTAGGGCGAATACCTTGCTCCGCCAACCAGTGATGTACAATTCGTTTTGATGGACCCGACTCGGGTAACACCATAGAGTGATGCCGCCAATCCACTTGTTCTAACCGCGTTAATTGCGTGTCTTTTGGGGCAATCAATACCAAGGGTATCTCCCCTAGAGGTAAGAAATGTAGTTCTTTGGGAAAATCAGGGGTGTGGATGGCAATAGCCGCATCTACATCTTGCTGCATAACCTTGATGACAGATAGCGCTGGATCGCCCGTATTGAGCTTTATTTCAACCTGAGGATACTTATGCCTGAAGTGATCTAGCAAGCTAGGTAGGTGACTTTGACTCGCCGTTACCGAGCAATACAAGCTTAGCTCTCCTTGAAGTTGCTGGTGGGATTGCTGTAATTCAGCTTGTAACTTCTTCCACTCGTTTAACATTTGTTGACTAAACCCTAACAGGCTTGACCCTGCTGCTGTGAGCTTAACTTTACGGTTGTCCCGCACAAATAACGGCGTACCGCATTCTTCTTCTAAGCGCTGAATTGAGCGACTCAAAGTAGAGGGGCTAACGAACATAGCCTGGGCAGTGCGATTAAAATGCAAACTGCTCGCCAAATGTTGAAATAACTCTAAGCTACGAATGTCCAAAATTAGTCCCTAAAAACCATTGTTGCAATTTATGAAATATTATATTGCAAATATATCATTTTAAACAACGCGATACATTGTCTATTATCTGGCCATCGTAAATGAAACACTCATTTACACAGAAAAGATTAGGATTTATACATGGCAAATTATTTCAATACATTATCGTTACGTCAGCAATTAGACCAAATTGGTCGCTGTCGTTTTATGCAACGTTCAGAGTTCTCTACTGGTTGTGATTTTCTTAAAGGTAAGAAAATCGTCATAGTAGGCTGTGGTGCGCAAGGCTTAAACCAAGGTTTAAACATGCGTGACTCAGGCTTAAACATCTCTTATGCGCTTCGCCAAGCTGCAATTGATGAAAAGCGTGATTCGTTTAAACGTGCTAGCGATAATGGTTTTACTGTTGGTACTTATCAAGAGCTTATTCCAACAGCTGATATCGTTTATAACCTTACGCCTGATAAGCAACACTCAAGTGTAGTTGAAGCGGTTATGCCGTTAATGCAACAAGGTGCAACTTTAGGTTATTCACATGGTTTCAACATTGTTGAAGAAGGCCAACAAATTCGTTCAGACATTACTGTTGTTATGTGTGCACCTAAGTGTCCAGGTACTGAAGTACGTGAAGAATATAAGCGTGGATTCGGTGTGCCAACCCTTATCGCTGTTCACCCAGAAAACGATCCTCAAGGTCAAGGTTGGGATATCGCTAAAGCATTAGCATCTGCTACAGGTGGCGACCGCGCTGGTGTATTAGAATCATCATTTGTTGCTGAAGTTAAGTCTGACTTAATGGGTGAGCAAACTATTCTATGTGGTATGCAACAAGTTGCAGCTATTTTAGGTTACGAAAAAATGGTAGCTGATGGCATTGACCCAGGTTATGCGGGCAAGCTAATCCAAGACGGTTTAGAAACTATCACCGAAGCACTTAAGATCGGTGGTGTAACTAATATGATGGACCGTTTATCTAACCCTGCAAAAATCAAAGCCTTTGAATTAGCTGATGAACTAAAAGTATTGTTAGGTGACTTATTTGGTAAGCATCAAGACGACATCATCAGTGGTGAGTTTTCTCGCACTATGATGGAAGACTGGGCTAACGGCGATGCTAACTTACTTAAGTGGCGTGAAGAGACTGGCGAGACTGGTTTTGAAAATGCACCTGAGTATAGCGGTGTTATCGATGAGCAAGAATACTTCGACCACGGTGTATTTTTAGTTGCGATGATCAAAGCAGGTGTTGAACTAGCGTTTGATGTAATGGTTGAAGCTGGAATTTTACCAGAGTCTGCATACTACGAATCACTGCACGAAACTCCGTTAATTTCTAATACTATCGCCCGTAAGCGTTTATACGAAATGAACGTAGTTATCTCTGATACTGCTGAATACGGTAACTATTTATTCGCTAACGCTGCAGTGCCAATTTTACGTGAGAAATTAATGCCAAATATCGGCATTGATTTAATCGGTAAAGCATATACAACTGCGACTAACAGCGTAGATAACAAAAAATTAGTTGATATCAATAAAGCTATCCGTGAAAGCGGCGTTGAAACAATCGGCGCAACCTTACGTGGTTACATGACTGATATGAAAACAATTGTTGAGTCTGCATAAGGTTTATTGCATTCAACACTGACGATTTCTGTCGTAAAAGTGTTATCGCCTTTGGCTTAACACTTCCCTGTTGCCCAACCTTATGGTTGGGCTTTTTTATGGGTAAAATAAAGGTGCGTCTTTATATGGATACAGGTATTAATGATAAAAAGGTGCATGACTTCAGCGAACAGGTAAGAAAAATAAGCCATTAATTTTCAATATCTTAAAAGTGCTTATTATTTGTACAGGGAGTAGCTAAAAGCATACAAATAAAACCAAAATATATTGCTACCTTATTGTTTTTTAAGGAATAATACTTTGGCTCGTGAATTGCTGTGGTAGGATATTATAATAAAATTCATAGGTACTTGTGTACTAATGTATAAGTGGTAAATCGGAAACAGATAAATGAATGAAACGATAACGCGTATCTCTCAAATGGATGATTGGGTGTTTGAAGTTAAAATGGTCAGAGCTTTAAAAGTCAAAAAACATGGAGAGCCATACTCAGCGGTTGCCAACTTAACGGCAAATGGTGATCAAATGTATATTGATTCACATTTATCAATTAACGATGAAGAGCTCACCAAGGAAGATTTTTTAACTATTTATAAATTTTGTCAGTCAATGGGCATGAAAAATATTAGTTATGACCGAATAAAAAATGGCCTTAAATCTTCAAAGCAGGTAGAGATAGCGCAAAGTACCGCGCCACAATTTAGGTTAGTTGAATAGCGATAAGTTACAAAGTAACTTTGTATAGCTGCCACTAGTATAATGACATACTAGTGAGGGTCTAAAGTTATTCTGCTTTCCAATAAAATAGAAACGCAAGAAATCCAAACACTCCAAAGCCCAGCGCTATTGGGGTGATAGTTTGTTCAATAAATCCACCTATAAATATCGCAATTGGCACTGAAAATAGGCTACTTAAAGAGCCAATAATTGCGGCCCCCAGTCCTGCCATGCTTCCTAATGGCTGCATGGCCATGGCGTTAAGGTTTCCAAATAAAATACCAATACAGAAAAACGCACAAAACAAAACCAGAATAAACAACCACATAGGCGGAATGCCGCCATAAAACCAAGCTAACCCTACAAGCAAAGCAGAAAAAGAGAGCCAACCAAGCATTGCCCAACTACATAAGGTTCTCATGCCTAGGCGCATTACTAAGTTGCCATTAATAAACGATGCAAACCCTATGGAAAAGGCCAATAAGGCAAAGTAAATTGGAAACATCTCTGCCACATCATAAATATCTTGAAATATAGTCTGTGAAGCACTGATATACGCCAAAAAAGCACCAAATATTAGGCCCATGGATATGGTGTAAAACATCACTAATCTGTTGGTTAATATAAACTTACTTGACTCCCAAAGCTGATGCCAACTAAAAGGCTGACGCATTTCTTTTGGTAAGGTTTCTGGCTGACGAATAAAGAACCATAGGCCAACCAATAATCCAATTAACAAAAAAGACGAAAAAATATGCCGCCAAGACGCCCAAAACATAACTGCTTGGCCAAAGCTTGGGGCCACCATGGGCACTAGAATAAACACCATCATAATAAATGACATGACGCGCGCCATGGCCTCGCCTTCATATTTATCACGTATGACGGCTTGCGCTGCTATTCTTGGCCCTGACACCCCAAACGCTTGGATCACTCGGCCAATAAGCATGAGAGTAAGGGATTCTGATAACATGCAAATCACCGAACCAATGGCAAAAATAATTAAGCCAGACAAGATAGCATAGCGTCTGCCTTTGTCGTCTGATATAGGTCCGTAGTAAAGTTGCCCAAACCCCATGCCCACAAAAAACAGAGATACGATTAAATGGGTATCTTGGACAGATTGTATCTGTAAGTCGCTACCTATCTGAGACAGCGCTGGCAACATAGCATCAATACTGAGAGCTACTAAGGATGTCATAACCGCCATCAGAGCCACAAATTCACTAATACCGATATCGGGCTTAGTGGGTGGATTTTTTAGGGGTTCTGGTGACGACATTTAATTGACCTGTAATACATAAGAAAAAGAGCGGATGAATTCTACCACTACTGAGTAACAGTATGATTAAAGTTTTTATATGTTAGAAAAAAGCGCTTTTATCTAAAGGTTTATTAACTGGATAAAAGCGCGGTGATATCGTTAGTTTAAGTGCTTTTTCAAAAATGCATCCATAGCTTTAAAGGTTGCGTGACGATTACGCTGAATGGATAAATAGTGGTCGCCGTTTTCTAGTTCGATATATTCAACTTCTTTGTCTAAGTCTTGCAGCTCTTCAACCATGACACGACTTTGACTAACACTTACAATTCTGTCGTCTTCACCATGGATAAATAGCATGGGTATTTTGACTTTGTCTGCATTGTAAGCAGGCGATCGGGCACGTAAATCATCAAAGTCATCACCAATTTGTTGTTTAACAAATTTACTGTTTAGATATCTTCGGCTTTTAATAACTAATTGTCTTAGGTCGGTGACACCGGCAAAACTCACAGCGCATTTAAACAAATCTGGCGTTTTAACAGCGGCCATTGCGGCTGCATAACCGCCGTAGCTCGCACCAACGATACACATTTTGTCTTTTGCTGCGATATTTTGTTCTACTAACCAGTTAGCGGCATCTGTTAAATCATCTTGCATGGTTAAACCCCAGCCTTGCATCTGGCTTTGGGCAAACTCATAGCCGTAGCCCTTAGAGCCCCTAAAGTTAGGTCTAAATACTGCGTATCCGCGGTTTGCAAAAAATGACGTCCAGTAATCAAAGCCACTATAGTCTCTAGCGCCTGGCCCGCCATGGGGGTGAATAATCGCAGGTACAGGGCCTTCTGTTCCTAATGGTAATGTTAAGTAGCCTTCTATTTTTGTTCCGTCTCTGGATGTGTAGGTGACGAGTTCGTGCTCGGTCAATACTTCAGGTACTAGTTTTGGATACTGTTCTAAAATGGGAGTGAGGCTTTTTAGTTTTCTATTTCCTAAAAAATACATACCAGGACTGAAATCATTTTCGGTAAAGATTAAATATACGTTCTCATCACGACTAAAGTCAGTTAAGTACACGTCTTCGTCTGGCAGTGCTTTAGATAAAGCGATCTGAAAGTCTTCAGTGGGTTTATCCCAATAAATTCGACCAAATTTACTATTGGCATGACGAATACCAACAGCATCATTCGTTTTTTTGGAATAAACCAGTGAGCCATTCACATCATAATCAGGATCTTCAAAAACAAGTGTGGATTCGCGAGACACCAGATCTATTTTGTAGAGTGCTTTTTTGTCTCCCTTGTATTTACTGTAGTAAAGAATGTTCGGGTCTTTAGCAAACCCTAAAGGAGTTATTTCCGGATCAGTAAAGGCATTATATTCAAAAATTTCATGCCAAGTGTCGTCATCTCCAATTTTTACTCTAGTAGAAGCTTCTCCGTCTTTATAGCTAAGTGCTTTACCTAATCGTACTTTGCCTTGTCTATCAACCATCCAGTCTCTGACCTTCATTTTCCCTCTGACAAGTCGGCTTCTTGCTCCTGAGTATATGTTCAGCTTGTATACGTCAGGGAGGCTAGCTACATCTAAATCTGCAGATAATAAAATATGCTCTGGATCATCGGGTAAGAAAGATATGACATTGTCTTGAAATTGAGAAATACGATCGTTACTACCCATACGACTCGTGCGAGGCTTGAGTAACTGGCGCTGTACAGGCGTTTCGCCATCAACATCTATGGCAATTAAACGGGTTTCCATGGTACTAGTGGTACCTCTTTGAGAGGCAAAGCGTAAGCTTACTATTAGAGTATTATCATTGGCCCACTCAAACCAATTGGTTCTCACTTTTTCATTGTCAGATTTTACAATCAGTTGCTTTTTGCCTGTGGTTAAATCAACTGATGTTAATACTGAAATTTCTGGTGATTGATAATTTCTAAGGTAGGCTATTTTATTACCAGTTGGCGATAAAGCTGGCTGTGAATAGCTGGGCAGTTGACTAAAACTCTCAACAGGTAACTCTTCTGCAATACTGCTTAAAGTCACACTTAAAGCAGCAAAAAAACAACATAAACGGATGATTCCATTCATAAAAACTCCAAAAATTACGACAACATCAAATAAAACTATACACAATGCTTAATCATTTGACATTAATTTTTGAAGTTCAGAGATGGTGAATCTTATACCCTTAACCTTTAGTTAAGATGCTTTTTCAAGAATGCATCCATAGCCTTAAAAGTTGTATGGCGGTTACGCTGAATAGATAAATAATGATCGCCGTTTTCTAACTCAATAAATTCAACCTCCTTATCTAAACTTTGTAGGGCATTTACCATAGTTTTACTTTGTTCTACCGCTACCACAACATCATCTTCACCATGAATAAACAGCATAGGGATTTTTACCTTATTAGCATGATAGGCAGGAGAGCGGGCCTTTAGATCTTCAGAGTCGCTACCGAGTTGTTTTTTTGCAAAGTTACTATTGAGATAGCGGCGGCTGGTACTGACTAACTCTTTAAGGTCGGTTACACCAGCAAAGCTAACAGCGCATTTGAATAAGTCTGGTGTTTTTACTGCGGCCATAGCTGCGGCGTAGCCACCATAACTTGCGCCAACAATACACATTTTGTCTTTCACAGCGATGTTTTGTTCTACTAACCAGTTTGCGGCATCAGTTAAATCATCTTGCATGGTCAAACCCCAGCCTTGCATCTGGCTTTGGGTAAACTCATAACCGTAACCTGTCGAACCTCTAAAGTTGGGCCTAAATACGGCGTAGCCTCGATTTGCAAAAAATGAAGTCCAATAGTCAAAACCATCATATTCACGAGCCCCGGGGCCACCATGGGGGTGTAATATTGTGGGAACAGGGCCATCAGCACCTAGAGGTAGGGTTAAATAACCTTCTAGCTCAGTGCCATCTCTAGCTGTGTAGGTGATAAACTTATGTTCAGTGAGTACTTCTGGAACAAGCTCTGGATATTGATCAAGTACAGGTACTAAAGAGTTTTTATTTCTATTCCCAAAGTAATACACGCCAGGTGTATAGTCGTTTTCTGTGTACAACAGGTAAATACTTTCGTCCTGATTAAAGTCCACTAAATAAACGTCTTTATCTGGTAAAGCCTTGTTTAAAGATTGCTGGAATTTTTTTCTAGATTCATCCCAATATACTCGACCGTCTGCGCTATTGGAGTGATAGACTCCAATGACATCATTAGATTTTCTTGAGTAAATTAGTGAGCCGTCCACATCGTAATCTTCGTCTTCAAATACCAAAGTAGATTCTTTGGTTACTAAATTAATTTTGTAGAGCGCTTTTTTATCGCCTTTATATTGGTTGTAGTACAAGATGTTTGGGTCTTTAGCAAAACCTAATGGTGTAATAGCAGGCTCTTCTAAGGCGTTGTATTCAAACATGTCATGCCAAGTATCATCATCACCAATTTGTACTTTGATACCTGCTGCTCCATGGGCATAATCTAGCCTTTTACCAAGACGTACTTTGCCTTGTCTATCGGCCATCCAACTGCGGATCATGGACCGACCTCGAACAACCCGAGATTTTTTATCTGAATAAATATTAACTTTGTAGACACTTGGTAAGTTTGCTTTATCTAAGTCTAGTGCTACTAAAATGTGCTCAGGATCGTCAGGTAAAAATGACACTACTGTGTCTTGAAATTGTGATGACCTTTGACTTCTTTTGGGTTTGGCAATTTGGCGCTGAACCGAACTATCTCCGTCAATGTCAACTGCTAGTAGGCGGGTTTCTGTGTAATCTGTTCGTCCTTGAGTAGAGGTATATCGCACACTCACAATTATCGTTTTTTCGTTAGCCCATCTGAACCATTTGATTTTGATTTTTTCGTTGTCTGACTTAACTAAATGCAGTTGTTTGCCGGTTACTAAGTCGAAAGACGTTAATAGGGTGAGTTCTGGAGACAGGTGGTTCTTAATAAAAGCAATTTTATTACCGCTAGGGGATAAGCTAGGTCGTGCATGGCTAGGTAATTGACTAAAGCTCTCTATGGCCAATTCTTTGGCAAAAGAATTAAGGCTACAAAAACATAAAAAAACAAACAGACGAATTCCATTCATACTTAAGGATCCCAATTAAATGTTAAATATTTATTTCTAATTAAAACCCAAAGTTATCATATTGTTAAAATAAAATTAATATTATTTTGAGGAGTTTACCCGAAAAGAACATTAATTCTTAAGCTGCTTTGTATGCTAGTTGCTGCTCTTTAACTCGAGTTATCACGAGGTAATATTATTAACCTGCTAGTGTCAGGGTTGAGTTAGAGTACGCCCCGATATGCGTCATATGACTAATTGAGAAACATTCCATTGTATTAATAATGTTGCCATCAATAAATGGAAAGAAAATCCTATGAACCTGACAAAGATTGCGATTTCATCAATTTTAATAAGTACCCTGATTAGCTCTACGTCAACCATGAGCCAGACGAATACACCTGAAGAAGCAACGACAGATAAACCTAATATTCCTGGGGTGGTTCCTTCTGATATTGATTCTGCCACGCCAGGCTTGATGCCGATAAACCCCTTAAAAGATGTGCCAGAAGATGTCATGGCGATTCTAGATACTTTGTCAGACACCAAGCGAGATTTTGTGCTTAGTGGCAAGGCTGGAACGGTTATCGGTAAAGACGTACTTTTTAAATTACTCACCTCTGACTCAAAAAATGATCCTGAGCAATATATAGATACAGTTATGTCTATCTATGAACGCATCCCTTTTAACGAAGCAACCAATAAAGGCGCAATAGAGTTAGATCAATCCTCCCCTGAATTTAATAGTTGGCGTTTAAAACGTCCACAGTCATTAAACCCAGACAGAGAGCCTGGCCCTATTAAGCTAAGTCGCTATTTAAGTGGCAGAGGTATGGGGATCCCAACTTTCGCCAGTGCCCCTGTGGCCTTAACTCCAGAAGACCTTATTGCAGGAGAAGTAGACGTTGCCATTATGGGCGCGCCTTTAGATATGGGTTCAGGATGGCGAGATGCAATCCATGGGCCTCGCGCCATGCGTATGCTACGCAGAGGTACCAGTGGCACAGATGTATCGACTATGGTTAACCCTGGTTCAGTGTTAAATATTGTAGATTACGGTAACGCAGCAATTGACCAGTTGAGTACTGAGCGAAGTATCGAAGAAGTACGCTCAATGGTACGGGAAATAGCAGAAACAGGTGCCGTACCTATCATAATCGGTGGTGACCACTCCTTAGAGTATCCTAACGTTGCCGGTATTGCCGATGTGTATGGAAAAGGCAAGGTGGCCGTAGTGCATTTCGACGCTCACTTAGACACAGGTAGAGGTAGAGTGCATCTGCTAAGCCATGGTCAACCTATATACCGATTAATGAAAGAAGCTCACGTTAGGCCAGAAGATTTTATTCAAGTGGGTTTACGAGCCCATTACAGTAAAAGTTACTACGAGTGGGAAAAGGAAATCGGCATGAAGTATCACACCATGGCAGAGGTGGAACGTCGTGGCTGGGACGATGTAATGGATAGAGTTATCAAAGAAGCCACAGAGCACACAGATTATCTTTATGTTTCATTTGACGTAGATGTACTCGACCCTGCATTTCAGCCCGGTACAGGTACACCGGTTTCTGGTGGGCTAACTATGCGCGAAGCTATCCCAATTGTGAGACGTTTATGCGCTGAAACTAAGCTAGTTGGGTTTGATATTGTAGAGCTTGCGCCAGCTCTTGATGCTAGCTATGTCGGTGCTCTGAACGCTAATAGTCTAATGTTTGCATGTATGACAGGTATAGCTATGCACAAAAAAGGCATCACAGAAAAAGCGTTTATTAGTGAGCTTTCTTCTGAGCATGGTCAAGATAATTATTATGGAGAGAAAAAATGATGACCAAGAGGTTTTTATCTAAAAAATTAGCTCTTACGGCGCAGCTAGCCTCTATCTTAATCGGGTTTTCTGCTTGTACTATTGGTTACTCTGAGCCAGCTTCTACTTCCGTAAACTTGCCACCTACAGATAGCGCAAAGTTAGGTCTACTAACAGATGAAGAATTAAGTTTCTTGCGCGATAGTAAAAAATTAGCTTGGTTTGGCCTTACCGAAGAAAAACTATTTACTAAATTGGCTACAAGAGACGACCAAGGTGTGAAGACCTTGATCTCAGATATGTTAATTACTTACCAAGCGGCCCACTTCCAAGAAGGTCAGGGCACTGGTTCCACAATAAAAAACGGAGTACTTGAGCCTTTATCCACAAGTGCTGATATCGCAAGCATTCCCATTAATACTCAAGCCGGAGGATTTAACAAAGGTACGATTATTAGCCCAGCAATATTAGACGAGTATAAACGCAGCCCAGGTCCGATTAATTTACAACGTTATGTTCATGAGGAAGATGGTATTCCCACCTTTGCTGGTGCGCCTGTAGCAATACGTACTGAAGATTTAGTGGCCGGAAACATAGAAGTAGCATTTGTTGGGGTGCCACTGGCGCTAGGCTCTGGATGGCGAGATGCCCAACATGCTCCTACTGTGCTGCGGGGTATGTATGGTTTAGCAGGTTACGATATTGCAGGTGGTGTTGACCCAAGTATGGCATTAAACATTGCTGACTTTGGTAATGTAACCACCGATTACCTAAGCCTTGAGCTGAGTGTAGATCATATCAAAGAGCAAATTGGTTCTATGATGGATGCAGGTGTCGTTCCTTTTATCGTGGGAGGTGATCATGCCATTATGTATCCTAATGTAGCCGCTACCACAGACCATTACGGCAAAGAAAATGTGGGTGTAATCCAACTTGATGCGCATTTTAATGGCAAGCGTGGTTTAGCCCATTACTATTCAGACGAGCAAAGTGTCTCTCGTTTAATAGAAGATGAACTGCTTCTAGGAGAAAACCTTATTCAGGTTGGTTTACGGGGCCCTTCTCAAGATAAAGAGGCCTTACAATGGCTAAAAGACCAAGGTGTGGTGTACCACACTATGGCTGAAATCGGCGAAACAGGCTGGAAAGTCGCGCAGAATAAAATAATTAAACAAGCCAAATCCTATGACTCAACTTTTATTTCTTTTGATATCAGTGTGTTAGACCCAGCATATGCACCGGGTGCAGGTCGTCCGATTCCAGGTGGTTTATCTATCACACAAGCAACTACCTTAGTTAGGCGCCTATGTGCAGAAACCCAAGTGACTGGGTTTGAAATACTTGATATTACGCCCTATTTGGATGTGAGCTACAAGACAGCACTTAATGCAAACTATGTGATGCATGCTTGCCTAACTGGTATAGCCATGCGAAAAATGGGTAATACCCAACCTAATCATATTGATCCATTAGCATTTAGTGAATAACAGAACTGGGTAGGTGTGCTGTTACGCTCCTACCCAGTATTGTTGGATGCAGAATACTTGCCTAGTCAAAGAGCAAATAAACAAGGCGTATTTATTTACAAAATTCATAGGTTTATATTAAGTTATTGGGTGTTTTTTAGGGTACAGTTTTATCAAATAGATAGCTTTAGTTAGCTGACATGTATTCAACGTTTTAGTAAGTGTATCTTGGAGGTGTATGTATACAGTTCTTGTTGTAGATGATTCGCCTGATTCATTAAGTTTAATTAATGATATTTTAGAAAAAGAAGGGATCAGCACACTTGTTGCCCTTGAAGGAAGTCAAGCGATTGTCATCGCCGAACAAATTAAGCCAGATATCATCTTGCTTGACGCTGTCATGCCCAAAATGGATGGCTTTGAAACCTGCATTAAGCTCAAACAAAATCGTGCTTTAAATCATATTCCTGTGGTGTTTATGACAGGGTTAAAAGATTCGGAAAATATCCTTAAAGGTTTGAATGCTGGTGGCGTGGACTATGTAACTAAGCCCGTTAATCCTGAAGAGTTGATTGCCCGCATAAAAAGACATATTGGTAATGCACAAATTACTTCTAGCGCCCAAAAAGCCCTTGATAGTATTGGGCAAAGGTTATTTTCTATTAGCCCTGAAGGAAAACTATTATGGGCTACGCCGCAAACCCATAATTTTTTATCTAACATTCCCCACTCAGATGATTGGTTAAGCGATAACCTAATTCCTTTTGTGACTCAAATTGCTAATGATAACAAGCCAATAGGTGAAGTGTATAAGCTTGAACATCAAGAAGGGGCTTGTGAGTTGTCTCTCGTCGCTAGGTTAGATAACGGTGATTGCACCTTTCGTATTAGTCATTTTGTCGAAAAAATGTCAGGTGAAGATAAACTCAAGGCTGAGCTTAATATTACTAACCGAGAATCAGAGGTATTGTATTGGTTATCAAATGGTAAAAGTAATAAGGAAATAGCGCTTATTCTTAATATTGGCTCTCGAACGGTTAACAAACACCTTGAACAAGTATTTGCAAAATTAGGTGTTGAAAACAGAACAACCGCAGCGGGTATCGCCATTCGCATACTCGCAGAAGAATAAAATAAGACTTTGCATGGCCACTAACCAAGCTTTAATAACCTCTAAATACCAAAGTGCCTTTTCTGCTTTTCAAGAAAATAATATTGAAGCGGCACACAGACAATGTGTCGAAATACTGAATATTCAGCCTAATTATCATCAGGCTTATTACTTATTGTCCCTTATTAACACGCAAATCCACCAGTATAATAAGGCGGCTGAGCTGCTAAAGCGAGCCATACAAATAGCCGACATAGCTAAATACCGTATTGAGTTGGCAAAAAGTTATTCATTATTAGGTATATCAGATGCTGTTATTGCCATTGGTAATACAGTGGATATTACTAAACTCACTTCGTTTTATGAGCTTGATACCCTAGGGGTAATCATGAGCCGGGTAGGAGTTCATTCTCAGGCGTTAAAGTGCTTTAGAAAAGCCAATGGCATCAAAGCAACCCCCGAAACTTTATATAACTATGGTGTTGCCGCAAAATTTTGTGGCGAGAACAAAGAAGCTCATGGTGCCTTAAAACAAGCTCTCGCCTTAAAACCAGACTACCATCAAGCTCATTTTGCCATAGCTGACCTAACCACTGGGGATGAAATAGAAGAGCATATTCGGCAGTTAAAAACTATGCTTGCAGAGCTTGAAACTAGCCAGCGTGAGGTACCCATTGAAGCGAGTATGCACTTAAGTCATGCCTTAGCAAAAGAGTACGAAAAGCAGAAAAAATATCAGTTAGAATTTGCCACACTCCTACAGGCTAAACAACTAAAAGCAAAGGCAATTCCTTACGACCGCACTGTAGATAAAGAAATTTTTGAAGGCCTACACTCAACACTAAAAGCTGGGGGCGTAAACCCACTAGATAGTACTAATAAACCTCGCCCAATTTTTGTAGTGGGTATGCCTAGATCTGGGACCACCTTAGTGGAACGAATTTTATCTAATCACAGCCAAGTGACCTCTGGGGGCGAGTTAGAAGACTTTAGCCTTATACTCAAGCAATTAACAAATACAGCTTCTCAATCTGTATTAAACAAAGAGGTTTTTAAGTCGGTATCTGATATCAATTACGCCGCTATCGCTCAAACTTATTTAAGCAGAACCGCCCACATCGGTAATAATAAAGGGCACTTTGTAGATAAACTCCCCTTTAACTTTTTCTACCTGCCTTTCATCAGGCGGGCTTTCCCTAACGCAAAAATCATTTGTTTACTTCGTAACCCAATGGACACCTGTGTAGGTAATTTTAGGCAGTTATTTTCTATTCGAAATCCTCACTATCATTACACTCAAAGCCTTGATGATTGTGCTTGGTTCTATCAAGAGTTTGAATCTTGGATATCTTGTTGGGCCCAAGTAGATAAAGCTAATACCAAGCTAGTGAAATACGAAGAGCTAGTCACAAACCCACAAATTGAAATACCCAAATTAATTGATTTTTGCGATCTTGCTTGGCAGCCTCAATGCTTAGAAGTTCAAAGCAATCAGTCTCCTGTTTCTACCGCTAGTAAAATGCAAGTTAGAGAGCCAATTAATCAAAAGTCTATCGACCGTTGGCGTCGATATCATCCCTATACTACTGATATTGAACAAGTTCTGGTTAAATAATTAACCTACGTCAAATGACGTATGTCCCATGGGAATAACGCGACTTCTCAAGTTGTAAACTTGTCTACATAATGCTCAAGTAGAAGAAAATAATAATAAAAATACGCATTTTGGTTGTGCCTCAGCCAGATGATGTTTGGTTTTTCTGCGTATTAAAACCCGATTTCAACCGCACTAAAAGAGACATACACATGGACAAAAACACGAGAAGTAAACCTAGCAAAATTGCTACTGCAATCCACCTTGCTTTATTGCCCATAAGTGGAATGTTAGCGAGCACAGCAGTGCACGCCCAAGAGACAGCGCCAGTAGCTGATACAGCTATAGAGACTATTCAAGTAACCGCAACCCGCCGTTCTGGTTCTATCCAGGAAGTGCCTATTAATATTTCGGCACTTACTCCAGACTTAATTGAACAGCAAGATATTAGCGAACTTGAAGATATTGCAAAGTGGACACCCGGTTTAACCATTACTGACCAAGGTGGGCGTTCTAATGCACCTATTATTGTCCGAGGGTTAAATACCAACTCTTCTGGCCCTGGTTCAAATGGTGGTACGGTAGCGACCTACGTGGGTGAAATTCCGCTTCTCGTGAATATGCGTTTAATAGATATAGAGCGTGTTGAAGTATTGATTGGTCCACAAGGAACCCTGTATGGAGCAGGTACTCTAGGGGGGGCAATACGTTATATACCATCTCCAGTAGAGTTGGATATGACAAGCTTAGAAATTTTTGGCGATATTTCTCAAACTGCAGAAAGTGATAGCCTAGGTGCTGAAGGCGGGTTTGTTGTAAACGTACCATTAATATCAGATGAACTTGGCTTTCGTATGTCACTTAACTATTTAAATGACCCAGGTTTTATTGATTACAACTACCTGGTTAGAGAGCCAGGTGTATCTTTGCCTGATCCTGACTGGGATGATCCAGAAGATGTTGCTGCTAATTTAACTTCGGTTAAAGACGCCAATGGTGAGAAAAACCTAACGACGCGTGCAGCACTGCGCTGGCTGCCAACTGAATGGCTAGACACCACATTAACCTATTTCTATCAAAACCAAGAGTTGGAAGGCCGTAATATTTCACAATACAACTCCTTATCTTCTGAAAGTGAGTTGTATGGGCAAATAGGTAAATACGAATCTGCATATCGTTACTTAGAACCCTTTGAGCGAACTACCGATTTACTAAGTTTAGAAGTAAAAGCTGATCTTGGCTTTGCTGAACTAGTATCCGCCACAGGTATCACCGGCACTGAAACTATTGGTAACCGTGACCAAACAGACTTACTTATTCGTCTGAGCTATGGCTATGAAGAGTTCCCTTCGTTTGCTGCTTACACTGAAGATGCATCAAACAGAGATACATTTACTCAAGAGCTACGCTTAGTATCAACTAGTGATGGCCCATTGAGCTGGATTGTGGGTGGCTATTACAATAAAAATGAAGTTGACAGCTATAGTATTGAATATGCACCAGGATTTGATGAATTTGCCATAGATGTTTGGGAAGCAGGAGGCTTTTTACGCCCAGATTCAATCGAATATTATTCTCAAGGCAATAGTGAAGTCACTGAAAAAGCCGTCTTTGGTGAGCTAAGCTACGAAATTTCTGATAAGTGGAACGTGACTCTTGGTTTAAGGAAGTATTGGTATGAAGTGTCAGCGTCTTCCGCAGTCGATCTACCACTATTTTATACAACTTTCTTAGGTCGTGACCCAGACTCCCTAGAGTTTGATTTTGAGTCTGTTTATGCAGAAGACGATGGTAATCTTTTTAAGTTTAATACCAGTTATCAGTTTACTGACGACGTATTGGGTTACTTCACTGTAAGTGAAGGCTTCAGAATTGGTGGTGCAAATGATATCGCCGCTTGCCCAGACAATATTGACGAAATCGACACTCAGATTATTTGTGCGCTACCAAATGAACAATTGTACTCGGCAGACACCACAGTTAACTATGAACTTGGTATTAAAACCGCATGGTTTAAGAACAAGTTTTACCTGAATGCCGCTTTATTTAATGTAGATTGGAATGATGCACAGGTTAATGGAGCAACAATAAATGGCTCGGTTGGTTATACTGCAAATGCGGAAGGGGCAAATGCCAAAGGGGTTGAGATTTCAACTAGAGCTACCTTTAGCGATAGCTTGTCTGCTTATGCAACTTATTCTTATGCAAAAGCGGAGTTAACCGCTGATGCGCCATTCTTATTTGGTGTATTTGATGAGGATGTTCAGTATTGGTACGACGGTTCCGATGGTGATCGTTTACCCGGCTCTCCAGAAAGCTCATTTGCCTTTGGTTTAGTGTATAACGGCGAAGTTATGGGTAAAGCCTTAGATCTAACCTACGGGCTAACCGCTCAAAGTGACGTGTACTCTAAAGTTGGCCTCAAGGACGACGGTGAAGTATTACCAGGATATGCTTTGAGTAATGTGTCAGCTAAATTATCTGACGATGATTGGTCTGTGACTTTCTACATCAACAACTTGTTCGATAAGTACGCCTATACTTCGGTCCGTGGTGATCTTAGTCAAATTGGTTTAGGTCAGGAAATCAACCAGAATAGGTTCGATTTAACCAGAGGTTACGGACACTATATCAATACACCTCGTACAGTAGGCTTGAAGTTTAAATATACCTTTGAAATGTAAGCTTATTTAAAAAACGAAAAATGCGGGGTAACCCGCATTTTTTGATTTTGTCCCACAGAAACCCCAAGGAAATCCAATGAAACCTATCAAGTTTCTGCCCCATATTGCAGTCATGACACTAGGCATCTATTTAAACGCTGTTCATATAACAAGTGTTAATGCTAAGGCTAACGAAGAAACAAATACACCAGCATGGTTTGAAAATAAAACAAAAGATATTCCAGCAGAAAAGCTAAGTATTCTCGACTCCTCATTGCCGACTAGCTTGCTTGGGACTGTGGATAGATTTTATGAAGCGATGCGAGGCAAAACGCCTAAAGAAATTGAAGCATATCTAGATGGTATGATTGCGGTTGCTAACGCAAACAAATTCAATCCAGAAACGGATATGGCGTCAATTCCGTTAAATACAGAATCTCCTTTTTTCAATAGTTGGAAAGTAGAACGCCCAGCTAGTTTAAACCCCAAGCGAGAGCCTGGGCCAATTCATCTTAGTCGTTATGTAAACAATAGACACTCTGGAGTACAAACTTTTGCTGGAGCGCCTCTTGCGATTTACCCAGAAGATTTAATTGCAGGTAATGTGGATGTTGCCATAGTGGGCGCGCCCCTTGATATGGGATCTTACTATCGAGGCCAACGCTTCGGGCCTCAAGCTATGCGCACAGGGTATTACAGTGGCGGTGTTGATATGAATACCATGATCAACCCAAGTAAAATCTTAAGCATCGTCGATTATGGCGATATTGCTATTGATAACATGAGCACAGAGATTTCGGTGCGCCACGTAAGAGAGCGCGTAAAAGAAATCGCAGAAACAGGTGCTATTCCCTTCATTGTAGGGGGTGACCATAGCCTGGAGTATCCAGATATAGCAGGTCTAGCTGATGTTCACGGCAAAGGAAGCTTTGGAGTCGTACATTTTGATTCTCATTATGATGCAGGTAAAAACTACCCTCACTGGCTCACTCACGGACAACCGGTTTACCGTGCCGTAAAAGAAGGCCATGTTAAGGCCGAAAACTTCATTCAAGTAGGATTACGTGGTGCTTGGCCCGGGCCGGAAGGCTTTGAGTGGATGCGCAACAATGGTATGCGCTATCACACTATGGCAGAAGTTGAGAAAAAGGGCTGGGAAACCGTCATGAAAACCGTTATCTCAGAAGCCAGAGAGGGGGGCAAAAAACTATTTATATCCTTTGATGTAGACGTACTTGACCCAGCATTTGTGCCCGGTACTGGTACGCCTGTCCCCGGAGGCTTAACAATGCGAGAAGCCATTCCTATTGTTAGAGCCTTATGTACTGAAAATGAAATGGTAGGGTTCGAAATTGTAGAGCTAGACCCACTGCTTGACTCCACCTATCGCTCGGCCCTGAATGCAAACTTCATTATGCAAGCTTGCTTAACGGGTATTGCCATGCGCCACCAAGGTATAACCGAAGGTGATTATCTTTCTGAGTTAACCACAGAGCACATGCAGCCCATGGCTGGAGAAAAAGCCAAGGCCCAAGGGCTAGCGGAATCAATTGATTCGCAATATGCAACGCCTGATAAGCGCTAACCAGTTGAATAATATGTTAAAAACCTTACGTTAACTTAGAGTAACAATAGAATATGTTTAAAAAAATCATACGCATGCCCCTCGTTATCTTTGTGCTGGTAGGTGCAGCTGTGTTTGCGCTAGAAGCTTACCTTAGTGGTTCAGCACAAGTACCTGTTGAGCTTAATGCCACCAATAGAGCTATGTTTACCGAACAACTTGAAATGCTCACAGGAACAAAAGCAACAAAGGAAGATGTAGCTAAAATAGAGCAAGACTATATTCGAGAGGAAATCTTATTTAGAGAAGCGTTAGAAGCGGGATTACACCTTAATAGTGGCGAAGTAAGGGAGCTGTTAATTGAGGCTATGCAATACCAGCTTACCGGTGCTTTATCTGAGCCAACTGAAACTGAGCTGGTGCAATACTATTTAGAAAATATCCAAAACTACCAAATTGAAGCCGCTTATAGTTTTCAACATGTGTTTTTTGAAGAGCAGCCTCAAGCCCAATTACTTGAAAAAATTCAGGGAGGAGAAGAAATACTAGGTGACGAGTTTTGGCGAGGCCGACTGCTACCAGATTATGGTATCAGCATGATAAGGGGCATGTTTGGACAAGCTTTTTTAGCAGAAATAGAAAAGGCCGACATGAATACTTGGATTGGTCCAATAAAATCCATGTTGGGCTGGCATTTTATCACAGTACTCGATTATCAAGAGGTTAGGCCTTTAACCTTTGAACAATCTAGAATGCAGGTCAGTAACGATTACAATGTAGATATGTTGAATAACAAAATACACGGATATATTCAAAATCTAGGCGATAAATATGAAGTTATTCAACATGTTAAATAACTTCACTAAACTGGTTTTTGCTGCTCTTTGTTTATATTTTGGTGCCCTAAATGGGGCTAGTGCTGATGTGTTTAATACTGCAGAATTTAGGATCACGCAAAGTGAAGGGCCACTAAGCTACCAATTTACAGCAATGATCCCAAAAGACGTAGCCAGACAAACGGACTTGGTTTTGCCTGAATCTTGTGTCGTTAAACAATTCGATAGACAAACCCTCGGGAATCAACTTCAGCTAAATTACAATTTTAGCTGCACACAAGCATTTAATGATGACGCCAGTATCAGCACTCCTTGGGCTCTAGATGGTGCTCGCTTGTTTTCGGCAAATAACCAAGATGCTGAGCCTATCTTACTAAGCGGCGGCAACTCGGCCATGGTGGTGCCTTTGTCAAAAGTGAGTACTGTTGCGTTAACCTTAGGGCAAACAGTTCAAGAATATATATGGCAAGGCATGTTGCACATATGGTTTGGTTGGGATCATCTAGCTTTTGTATTGTGTCTCTGTTTATTGGCTTCTGGATATAGGTTATTTAAATTAATTACACTCTTTACCGTAGGACATTCCTTAACCCTAGTTTTGGCTTACTATCAAGTTGTGGTGATCCCTATTGCGCCGGTTGAAGTGTTAATCGCTTTGTCGATCGTACTTATGGCCTCAGAAGCTTTATCTAAGGGCTCAACAGGCAATAATAAATTCAACTCAAGCTCTTTTGTTACCGTGTTGCTATTTGGTTTGATACACGGCTTAGGCTTTGCCAGTGCGCTGTCTGATTTAGGTATGTCACCTGAGGCCATAGGCGTGTCACTTGCTAGTTTTAATATTGGCGTAGAAGTCGGGCAAGTCTTATTTATTTTGTGTTTAGTTGCCTTAAAAAAGGTTGTTAGCCATCAAAAGCTAGGCTCCTATACTAGACTCACATCACTTTATTTTGTTGGTGCTTTAGGCATGTACTGGGCCATTGAGCGTGTTGCAGGCTTTGGATTAGAGGCTCTCTATTAAAGTTTCTAACTTCTCGTTTATCTTTTTAAACTGGCACTGCTGAGCAAACTCTTTGAGTTCTTGATATACACCATCAGGAAAGTCAAACTCCTGATGGATAGTATTAAGCTTACTGGTAAAGCCAGACAAATACCCTATCTCGGCCAGTACTTTCAGGGCTTTATATTGGTTTAAGCCTGCTAATTTACCGTTTTCCTTGGCACTACTTGTTTGATTTTGCTCTGAAGTGGGGTCCTCTTCGTATTCCCAAGTGAGTTTAAGCCAATACCCTACTTTCTCTAGTAGCGCATTAATTGCAAAGGGTTTAACTAGGTAGTCGTTATGCTGCCCTAAAACAGTATTTGATACTTCTAGATCACGAACATTGGCTGAAATAATCACTATAGGCTGCGTAAATCCAGCCTCTCTAAATTGCTTGGCCGCTTGCCAACCATTGACTCCGGGCATTTTTAAATCTAGCAAGATTAAATCTATAGTGTGCGTATTTAGGGCTGACATAGCACTGAAAGCGGAGTCGGCTTTGATAACGGTAAAGCCAATTGGCTGTAATATATCATTCACTAAATCTCGCTGACCGGCTTCGTCATCTACTATCAATATGGTTTTTGGGGCCCCTGTGTATTGCTTGATAGTCTTTTGTGCTATGACTTCTTTTTTAAATACAACAAGTTTAGGTAAGTACAAACTTAATTTGAATTCGCTACCTTCATTAAGGGTACTTTTTACAGAAATGTCACCGCCCATCACTTCTGCTAAGCCCCTTGATATGGTTAAACCTAAGCCTGTACCCGTTGTTGAGCTTTCAGTTTCTGATACTCGCTCAAAGGGCCTAAATATTTGTTCTAGGTTTTGTTCAGAAATGCCACAGCCTGTATCTGTAACACTAAAGTGGGCCACTTCGTTTTTGTACTCAACGGTAAAGCGCACATAGCCCTTTGTCGTAAATTTAATGGCATTAGAAATAATGTTAATTAAAACTTGGCGCAACCTTTGTTTATCACCCGTTGCATAGTCTGGTAAGTAGCTAGGAAAGTCGTATTGAAAGTCCAAGCCTTTAGATACGGCTTGAAGTTTGAACATATTCACTAGTTGTTCGAGTAAGGGACGCAGTTGAATTTCATCCCTGTGTACATAAAGCCGTCCTGCTTCAATTTTAGATACCTCTAAAACACCTTCGATTAGGTCTGCTAAGTGCTCACCATTGCGCCTTATGGTTTTGATTGCCATGGCGGTATCATCAGCTAAAGAAGCATCTTTTGTTAATAGCTGAGCGTATCCAAGTAACACATTTAAAGGGGTGCGAAGTTCATGGCTTAGCCCAGCAAGGTACCGGCTTTTCGCTTGGCTTGAAGACTCTGCAGTGGTCATAGCTAGTTGGTAAGCTTTTGTGGTTTTTTCGTGGGCGCTTACCTCTGCCGCCAGTGCCGATGTTTGTTCTCTTAATTCTTTTAATGCCGCTCGAGTACTGGTGCGAGCAAGGGTAAACAACCAACTTATCACCCCAACAATAATTAAAATAAAGAAAAAGGTTTTCATCAGCAAAGAGGTAAATACCGCATCTAACTCTGGATCAGCATCAGGCATTTGCTTGTAAATTAATAACAGCACAGCAGCAATTATGCTACCCAATAAAACTGTTAAAAAGGCCCATTGGGCCACGGAGTTTGATAAAATTTGTGTGGTTTTTTCGCTGAAGAAGTTACGGCATACCGCCCTTACTTGTGCAGTAAAGGTTGCTGTTTCACGGCATTTATCCCCACACCTAACATCTAACGAGCAACATAACGAACAGATAGACTTCCCATAGGCAGGGCAAAAGGCCATGTCTTCTAGATCAAACTCATTTTCACAGCTAAAGCAGGTTTTTTGCGCTGGGGTATCCTGTGAGACGATCTCGATATTAGGCTCATTTTCTTCGCTAACTAGGTAATATTTTCCGCCGGTAATATAGCCAATAACAGGGACAGTGATAAAAGGGATCACAAAGGCTACATACGAGCCAAGTGCTTGGGTGAGCTCTCCAAACATACCTGAATGGGCACAAAAGCCAGCAGCAGATGCAATCACCATAGAAACAATGCCCACAGGATTGATGTCGTAGAGCTTAGAGCGCCTAAATTCAATGTGCTTAGGGCTTAGACCTAAAGGCTTATTTATAATTAAGTCGGCGGCAACTGAGCTTAACCAAGCTAAAACCAATACCGAATAAATTTGCAGCATACTCTCAATGGTTTGATATACGCCCAGCTCCATTAAAAGTAACGCAATCAAGATATTGAAAACCATCCACACCACCCGGCCTGGGTGATGATGAGTCAAGCGACTAAAAAAATTAGACCAAGCAAGAGATCCGGCGTAGGCATTAGCAACATTAATCTTAAGCTGCGATAAAATGACAAATATTGCCGCCACAGCGATACTTAAAGACTGGTCATTAAATATATAACCAAAGGCAATTTGATACATATGGGCGGGATCGTTGGCTAAGTCTCTAGCAACCCCTTGTTGTAGTGCAAAGTATGCTAAAAACGACCCTAAGAATAATTTAGCTGCACCAAAAATAACCCAGCCTGGCCCTGCTAAAACAACGGCAGCCCACCATTTTACTGGTTTAGCGCCATCGGCTCTTGAGGGCAAAAATCGTAGAAAATCAACTTGCTCGCCTATTTGTGCCACTAATGACAACAAAACAGCAGATGCAGCACCAAACAGTAGAATATTAAACTCGCTACCTGGCGCACCCGCGTCGCCTTCAAATGTTATCCACTCTTTAAAGCTACTTTCTGGGTGATTAAAGACATAAAGCAGTGGGATAAGTTGTAATACTATCCATATGGTTTGTGTCCAAATTTGGAAGCGACTGATATTGGTAATGCCGTGGGAAGCTAAAGGGATCACCACTAAAGCGCTTATGGCGTACCCCAACGATAGGGGAATATCTAGCCATAAAAATAAGGCCATGGCCATGATGGCGGCTTCTAATGCAAAGAAAATAAACGTAAAAGAAGCATAAATTAAAGAGGTAATGGTGGAGCCTAAATACCCAAATCCGGCTCCTCTGGTGAGTAGGTCAGCATCTACTCCATACCGGGCAGCATAATAGCTAATGGGCAAACCACTTATAAATACCACTACCACTAAGGCTAAAATTGCCCAAGCTGCATTAGTAAACCCATAATTAAGGGTAATTGCTCCGCCTATGGCTTCTAACACCATAAAAGACACTATGCCCAATGCTGTGATGGCAAGTTTTGAATATGACCATTTACGGGCCCGTCTTGAGGTGTAACGGAGTGCGAAATCTTCAATCATTTCGTTCGCAACGAGTTTTGTGTAAATACGTCTGCTTGTTCCTGCGTGATTGCTTGGTTGCGCTTTGGGCTTCATCTTAGGGTTACTTCTATTAATAGCAGGCTCCACCATAAACGGGTTGCAGGTTAAACTCCATAACGATACGTGTTGGTAAGTTTAAATTTTCCTGCAATCACCCGCCATAGGGATAAAGAGCGCTACGCCTACGTAATTTAACTCATGTCTTTTAGTTTGTTATACCGCAATAATCTAACCATTATCAAAGCAATAACCCATTTGAGTAGACTAGCTTCTACCTTCCAGTGAGGAATTCATATGAAATTAAGAAAGTTTATTACCACAAGCAGTATCATTTTAAGCTCATTGTTTTATGGCGTCGCCCAAGGTGAAGAAGACACCATCAAGGTAGGCGTTTTACATTCATTATCTGGCACTATGGCCATCAGTGAAACCACCTTAAAAGATACTGTGTTGATGATGATTGCCGAGCAAAACAAAAAAGGCGGCTTATTGGGCAAAAAGCTTGAACCTGTAGTGGTTGACCCAGCTTCTAACTGGCCTTTGTTTGCTGAAAAAACCCGAGAGTTATTGGCTAAAGACAAGGTTGACGTTATTTTTGGGTGCTGGACATCAGTGTCTCGTAAATCCGCTTTACCTGTGCTTGAAGAGTTAAACGGCTTAATGTTTTACCCCGTTCAATATGAAGGCGAAGAATCGTCTAAAAATGTATTTTACACAGGCGCCGCGCCAAACCAGCAAGCTATACCTGCAGTTGATTACTTAATGAATGATATTGGTGCTACGCGCTGGGTGTTGGCAGGCACAGATTATGTTTATCCGCGGACCACAAATAAAATTCTAGAAGCTTACCTATTGGCTAAAGGCGTTAAAAAAGAAGACATAATGATTAATTACACGCCATTTGGTCACTCTGATTGGCAAGGTATCGTGTCCGACATTAAAAAGTTTGGCTCAGCTGGTAAGAAAACAGCTGTGGTATCAACGATCAACGGTGATGCAAATATTCCTTTTTATAAAGAATTGGGAAACCAAGGTATTTCGGCTGAAGATATTCCAGTTGTTGCTTTCTCTGTAGGTGAAGAGGAATTATCTGGTTTCGATACCACCCCGCTCGTTGGTCACTTAGCCGCTTGGAATTACTTCCAAAGTGTTGAGTCAGACGAAAACGACGAGTTCATCGAAAGCTGGCAAGAATACATTGGTGACGAAGATCGCGTGACTAACGACCCAATGGAAGCCACCTATATTGGTTTCCAAATGTGGGCTAAAGCCGTTGAAAAAGTAGGCACCACTGACGTTGATGAAGTTGAACAAGCCATGATAGGCGTTGCTGTGCCTAACTTAACAGGCGGTACGGCTGTGATGAATGCAAACCACCACTTGTCTAAACCTGTATTGATTGGAGAGATTCAAGAAGACGGTCAATTTGAAGTGGTATGGGAAACGCCAGACACTGTAATTGGTGATGCTTGGTCTGATTACCTACCTAGCTCTAAAAACCTAATTTCTGACTGGACAGCGCCAGTAAGCTGCGGCAACTTTGACGTGAAAACCGCTAAATGTTCAGGTCAAAACTTCTAAATTAGTGTCGTTATTGGGAGGGTATTGGTGCGCCAAAGTAAGGCCCTATAATTTGCACCTCCCATTTTTGTTTATGTTAAGTGGCCCATTACGTTTTATGAATATTATGACTGTGTCATGGGCAGCATTAACTCAAAGTCCCTGGTCGTTCAGCTCTTGTAACTTTTAAGTTTGAGCTGGACACTTTTATTTGGGGAAAGGAAAAATTATGGGCAGAATATTTTCATTATTTTTTTTGTTGATCCTATCTAGTCAAGGTCATGCCTTGCAAACAGATAGCAGTTCAAGCACGGCTCTCCCCCCCCTGTTAGAGCAGTTACCTAGCACTAAATTGCGGGCTATGGGTCCACTTATCGAAAAAATAGCCCAAGTAAAAGATGTGAAAACCCGTCACATATTGCAATTAATGTTGGATGGTGAGCTTTACTACATCAAGGCCAACAAGCAGTTAGTACAAGCTGTGAAAACTGAAAACAGGCAATACCAATTAACGGATGCTTTAACGACTGAGCCTGTTTCTGTAGTAAAAAAATCTAAAATATCTAAAGTAAAAACCAATAATAGATTACGCAGCAGCTTACGTAGTTTGATTGCTAAAATAGACCTAACAGATGACGATAAAGAGGTAAGACTGCAAGCGGTTAAACAGTTACTAGACTCCCCCACCAAAGCCTCTACTGCCACCATAAGTGAATTAATAGACAAAGAACCTGACCAAGAAGTGCAAGAGCTTATGCAAGCAACTATGGCGTTGCAGCAACTCAGAGATGGTGAAATATCAGAGCAAATAACAGCTCTGAATACTTTGAGTGGCTCGCTGCAACCGGCAGTTAAAAATACTGTAGTCAACCTACTAAGTAACCTACAAGAAGATGATTTAACAGAACAGCAAGCATCATTAAAATTAGCCTTGCAGCAAACCCTAGATAGCATAGAAAGCCAAGCTAGTTTTTATGGCTTTATTGAAAATATATTTTTTGGTTTGAGTCTTGGTTCAGTGTTATTGCTGGCAGCAATTGGGCTGGCCATTACCTTTGGTGTCATGGGGGTAATTAACATGGCCCACGGCGAAATGATCATGCTGGGGGCTTACACCACTTATGTAATTCAAATAGCGTTTCCATCCATTATTGAATATTCATTGTTGATTGCGGTGCCCGCAGCCTTTTTGGTTTCTGGTTTAGTGGGAATTTTAATAGAGCGTGGTGTGATACGTTTTCTAAAAGGCAGGCCACTGGAAACCCTGCTTGCTACCTTTGGCATCAGTTTGATTCTACAGCAATTAGTGCGCACTGTGTTTTCACCTTTAAATCGCCAGGTAATTAGCCCTGAATGGATGAGTGGCTCATGGCAAATTAACCCTATATTCTCACTCACCTATAATCGCTTATACATAATTTTGTTCTCGATTATGGTGTTTGTTTCACTGCTGCTTATCTTGAAAAAGTCATCTTTAGGATTACACGTAAGAGCTGTATCACAAAACCGAGATATGGCACGGGCATTGAGTATTAAAAGTGACTGGGTAGACGCCATAACCTTTGGTCTTGGCTCTGGTATTGCGGGCATCGCTGGTGTGGTGCTCAGTCAGCTTACTAACGTTGGGCCTAATCTTGGTCAGGCCTATATTATCGATTCGTTCCTAGTGGTGGTATTTGGCGGGGTAGGCAATTTATGGGGAACATTAGTGGCCGCCATGTCACTTGGGTTAACTAACAAGTTTTTAGAGCCTCTTACCGGTTCAGTACTCGCTAATATTATTGTTTTAGTTGGCTTAGTGTTGTTTATTCAAAAAAGACCTAAAGGGCTATTTCCACAGAAAGGGCGGGCGGCAGACTAATGACGACTCAGGTATCAGAATCAAATAAAATTAATTCTTTGTTTAGTAGCAAGAACCCACTGCACCTAACCATAGGTATATTGCTCATAACCACAGTGTTAGTGACCTTAGGTAACTTGCTCTTCCCTGAAGGTTCTGCATTTCATGTGAGTGACTATACGGTAAGCTTGTTAGGTAAATATCTATGCTACGCCCTGTTAGCTCTAGCTGTTGACTTAGTGTGGGGTTACTGCGGTATTTTGAGCTTAGGGCACGGCGCATTTTTTACTTTAGGTGGCTATGCAATGGGCATGTACCTAATGCGCCAAATTGGTGACCGTGGCGTATACGGCAATCCAGACTTACCGGATTTTATGGTGTTTTTGAATTGGACTGAGCTGCCTTGGTTTTGGGCAGGCTCAGATAGCATATTGTGGATGGTCTGCATGGTGTTTTTAGGGCCGGGGTTATTAGCTTTCATATTTGGTAGCTTGGCATTTCGCTCCCGAGTTAGTGGGGTGTATTTGTCAATCATGACCCAAGCCATGACTTACGCCTTAATGCTGGCGTTTTTCCGCAACGAAATGGGCTTTGGTGGCAACAATGGGTTAACGGACTTTAAAGAGATTTTTGGCTTTTCATTGCAATCACCCAGTACCAAGTTAGGTTTGTTTATTGCCACCGCAATTATCCTATGTATCGCCTACGCTATTTGCCATTTTATAGTTAACTCAAAAATGGGCCGAGTGGTTACCGCCATACGTGATACCGAAAGCCGCGTACGTTTTGTTGGTTACAAACCCGAGCACTACAAAGTGTGGATTTTTGTAGTATCTGCCATGTTAGCTGGATTAGCTGGCGCTTTATATGTGCCCCAAGTAGGCATTATTAACCCGGGGGAGTTTTCACCTCTTAACTCTATCGAAATGGTTATCTGGGTGGCAGTTGGTGGCAGAAATTCACTATATGGGGCTATTATTGGCGCAGTGTTGGTGAGCTATGCAAAGACCAGATTTACCGCCATTATGCCAGAGGCATGGCTGTTCGCCCTAGGCGGCTTATTTGTTTTGGTTACCTTACTTTTACCTAAAGGAATTGCGGGTTTATTACCTAGTATTAAGCGAAGACTGATTACAAAAAAAGATGCTCCTGATGCTCAGCAAAAAGGAGCAAAGCTATGAATACAGATAAAGCCGGTACGCCACTTACAGCAAGCGAAAATATCGTACCTGATACTCGCCACGGGGTGATCTTGTATGTTGAAGATGTCAACCTAAGCTTTGATGGTTTTAAAGCCCTAAACAACCTGAACTTATATATAAATGATGGTGAGTTGCGCTGCCTTATTGGCGCCAATGGCGCAGGTAAAACCACATTGATGGATGTGATAACCGGCAAAACACGCCCAGATTCAGGTAAGGTGAGCTTTGGACAGCAAGTTGACTTATTACAACTAGACGAGTCTGAAATTGCCAGAGCCGGTATTGGCCGTAAGTTTCAAAAGCCCACTGTGTTTGAAGAATTAACCGTATTTGAAAACATCGAATTAAGTCTAAAAGGCGATAAAGGCATTTGGCGAGCCTTGTTTCATAAATTAAGCGGCGAACAAAAAGACCGAATTGCAGAAATACTGCATACCATTGGCTTAGTTGCAGAGTGCCATTACCCAGCGGGTAGATTGTCTCATGGTCAAAAGCAGTGGTTAGAAATAGGTATGTTATTAGCGGCAGAGCCAAGAGTATTACTAGTAGATGAGCCTGTAGCAGGTATGACAGGGCAAGAAACCGAGCGCACTGCAGAATTACTCACTTCGTTAGCAGGTAAGCACTCAGTAATAGTGGTTGAGCACGATATGGCTTTTGTGCGCTCTATTGCCAGAAAAGTCTCGGTATTACACCAAGGTACAGTACTAGCAGAGGGAACAATGTCTGAAATTCAATCTAACCCAGATGTTATTAAGGTTTATCTTGGTGAGGAGCAAGGCTAATGATCACCCTAGAGTCAGTGAACCAAAAATACGGCGGCACCCAAATTTTGTGGGACTTAGACCTCGCCATCAAACCCGGCTCACGCACCTGTATTATGGGCCGTAATGGTGTAGGTAAAACGACTTTACTTAAAACCATAATGGGGCTTTTACCCATAAGCTCTGGCAAACTGAGCTATGGCAGCCAAGACATTAGTAAAAGCTCTGTGGAGCTTCGCCCTGAAATTGGCATAGGCTATGTGCCTCAAGGTAGGCATATATTCCCCCAGTTAACCGTTGCAGAAAACCTAACTGTTAGCCTTAACTGTAAACGTCAAACTAGCAAAACGATTCCCGAGCATATTTTTAAATTGTTTCCGGTATTAAAAGAAATGCTGCACAGGCGCGGCGGTGATTTATCTGGCGGTCAACAGCAGCAACTAGCTATTGGCCGAGCCTTAGTATTAAACCCTGAGGTACTTATTTTAGATGAGCCCAATGAAGGTATTCAGCCCAACATAGTGCAGTTAATTCGTGACGTATTATTAAAACTAAATAAAGAGCAAGGAATGACCATTATTTTGGTTGAACAAAAGTTGCCTTTTGCACGGGCGGTGGGCGAAGAATTTGTACTGATGGAAAAAGGCCAAGTGATTTCATCTGGCCCTATGGTCGACTTAACTGACCAACTGGTCAGTAAATATTTGGCAGTTTAATAAAATCCATTTAGTATAAGATGCATTATCAATAGGTTCGTAATTAGGTAAACCATGACCGCAGCTCCATTAGCCGGTATGAAAAATCAATGGTTAGCAAGCTTGGATCTGCAATTGGGGTATTCCAGTCATGGGACTCAATTGACACGAACTAAGCGCTCTGGCCCCTTAACTATCCAAAAGGCGTTTTATCCAGAAGGCAGAGACTGTGCCCATTTGTATTTGCTGCATCCTCCTGCAGGTATTGTGTCCGGTGATAAACTAACTGTTGGGATAGATGTACAAGACCAAGCCCACGGGCTTGTTACCACCCCTGGGGCCAACCGTTTTTACAGAGCTCGTACTGACTTATCAATTGGTGATCCTAAGCAAACTCAAGTGACTAACATTACCCTTGGCGATAGGGCTAAATGCGAGCATTTCCCCCTAGAAACCATTGTTTATAACCAAGCTGACGGCATTAATAATGTTGAAGTCAAACTGCAAAAAAATAGTATGTACTGTGGCTGGGACATGACCTGCTTAGGTTTGCCTAGCTCGTCAGAAGCTTTTACAGGCGGCAGCTTTACTCAGTTAAACACCTTGTATTGTGATGATATTTTGCTGTACCACGACAGAGTGAAAATAGAACCCAGTAGTAAGATACAGCAACACGATGCAGGCTTAGCTAACAATACGGTATTTGGCACATTTTTAGCCTATGCCAGTGATGAGCAAGTCCCTCACGCTAAGCGCACTGAGTTAATTGGGCAGCTAAGAGACTTAGTAGACACCCACAATGCCAGCGAACTGATTAGTATTACTGACATTCGCCAATTATTGGTGATACGTTATCTGGGACAACAAGCCCATCAATGCAAAGATTTATTTATTGAACTGTGGGCACTTATTCGGCCCATTTATATCGAAAAACAAGCTATTCAGCCTAGAATTTGGTTTACATAAAAGGTAAGTTTTTATTGCCTCCAAGTCATAACTGTAGAGATCACCATGGATTTATTACCAAGAGAAAAAGACAAACTACTATTGTTTACCGCGGCTTTACTGGCGGAGCGTCGCCTAAAACGCGGTGTTAAGCTTAATTACCCTGAAGCCATGGCGTATATTTCTATGGAAATTATGGAAGGGGCGCGAGACGGCAAAACCGTAGCCGAAATGATGGACTATGGCCGCACTTTGTTAACCCGCGACCAAGTCATGCAAGGCATTCCTGAGATGCTAGCAGAAGTGCAAGTTGAAGCTACTTTCCCCGATGGTACTAAGTTAGTCACAGTACATAACCCTATTGTTTAACAGAGGCCACTAAGATGATCCCAGGCGAAATTAAAACCGATGCAGGCGAGCGTTTACTGAATGTAGGCCGCGAGCAAATTACCGTGACCGTAGCCAACTCTGGCGACCGCCCTATTCAAGTAGGCTCTCACTATCACTTTTATGAAACCAATGCTGCCCTTACCTTTGACCGCGAAAAGTGCAAAGGCTATCGCCTAGATATTACCTCGGGCACAGCAGTACGTTTTGAGCCAGGCCAAGAGCGCGAAGTGACCCTTGTACCTTTTGCAGGTAAACGCCGGGTTTATGGCTTTAGAGCCTTAGTCCAAGGAGAATTATAATTATGGCCAGTATTGATAAACACGCTTACGCTCATATGTTTGGGCCCACAGTAGGTGACCGAGTACGTTTAGCAGACACAGATCTATGGCTTGAAGTAGAAGAAGACGCCACCGTATACGGTGAAGAGGTCAAATTTGGTGGCGGTAAAGTTATTCGCGATGGCATGGGGCAAAGTCAGGCGTCATGCCACGATACCCCAGATGTGGTGATCACCAATGCTTTAATTTTAGACCACTGGGGCATAGTCAAAGCAGACATAGGCATAAAAGATGGCCGCATTGCGCAAATCGGTAAAGCCGGTAACCCAGACATTCAAGACGGCATTGATATTGAAGTAGGTCCAGGTACCGAAGTCATAGCCGGTGAAGGGCAAATTCTTACGGCTGGTGGTATAGACGCGCACATTCACTTTATTTGCCCCCAGCAAATAGACGAAGCGCTAATGTCGGGCGTAACTACCATGATAGGTGGCGGCACGGGGCCAGCAACTGGCACCAATGCCACAACCTGTACGCCGGGGCCGTGGAATATCCACAAAATGCTGCAGGCCACTAATGATTTCCCCATGAACTTTGGCTTTTTAGGTAAAGGTAACGCCAGTTTGCCACTTGCAATAGAAGAGCAAATTGAAGCCGGTGTGTGCGGCTTAAAACTCCACGAAGACTGGGGTACTACGCCAGCTGCCATAGATAACTGCCTATCGGTAGCCGAGCGATACGATGTCCAAATAGCGATTCATACCGACACCCTAAACGAGTCTGGCTTTGTTGAAGATACAATAGGCGCCTTTAAAGGCCGTACTATTCATACTTATCACACAGAAGGCGCTGGTGGCGGTCACTCGCCAGATATTATTCGTGCCTGTGGTGAGCCTAATGTATTGCCATCATCAACTAACCCGACACGCCCTTATACGATTAACACCATAGACGAGCATTTAGACATGTTGATGGTGTGTCATCACTTAGACCCGTCTATCCCTGAAGACATCGCCTTTGCTGACTCTCGTATTCGTAAAGAAAGTATTGCCGCCGAAGACATAATGCATGACTTAGGGGCGATTAGTATGATTGCCTCAGACTCACAAGCCATGGGCCGTGTGGGCGAAATGATCACCCGTACTTGGCAAACCGCCCATAAAATGAAGCAACAGCGGGGGCCACTTGCACCAGACACCGAGCGCAACGACAACTTTAGAATTAAGCGTTACATTGCTAAATACACCATTAACCCAGCCATTAGCCATGGTATTAGCCACGAAGTAGGCTCGGTTGAAGTGGGTAAACTAGCGGACCTAGTGTTATGGAAACCCGCATTTTTTGGTATTAAACCTGCGATGATCATCAAAGGCGGATTTATTGCCGCAGCGCCTATGGGTGATGCCAATGCATCTATCCCAACACCGCAACCCGTGTATTACCGCCCTATGTTTGGCTCCTATGGTTCGGCCTCAGCTAAGACCTCAATGACCTTTATGTCTAAAGCGTCTATCGAGCTGGGCGTGCCAGACAAAATAGGTATGACTCGTTTAGTCGGAGAATGTAAAAACACCCGTAATGTGGGCAAAGACGACATGATCCACAATAACTGGCAGCCAAAAATCGAAGTAGATGCACAAACCTATGAAGTGCGGGCCAATGGTGAGCTACTTACCTGTGAACCTGCCACCGAATTACCGTTAGCACAGCGATACACACTGTTTTAATTGTGCGGCACATTAGATTTTGTTTTTTAAAGATAAGAAACAGATTAGATATACTAGGAATTAACTAAAACATGTTACAAGCATTTGAGCGCCTTTCGCACACCCATGACCCGATAGATGATTCTATTACCTTGGATCAAGACACCCGCAAAAAGGCGCGTATCAAAACCACCACAGACAAAGGTCAAGCTTTGGGAATATTCATGGAGCGCGGCCACCCTTTGCTGATAGGTGAAGTGGTAAAAACCGAATGCGGGCAATTAATAGAAGTAAAAGGCCAAGAAGAAGAGGTATCAACCGCCATTGCCAGTGACTGGATGAGCTTTAGCCGCGTATGTTATCACTTAGGTAACCGCCATACTTCGTTGCAGATAGGTGAAAAGTGGGTGCGCTTTAAGCCCGATTACGTGCTAGAGGAACTAGCCGAAAACTATGGCCTTACCATAGACAAAACCCCAGCCATATTTGAGCCAGAGAATGGCGCCTATGGGAAAAGCGCCCATGGTCATTCTCACGGGCATGGTCACTCCCACGACCATTCTCATGATTAAAGCCACAGCCATGAAATCGCAAAATCAAAACCCTTTGCAACTTAATCGCTTGTTGCAATTGTGCAGCGCTAACCTACCTGTAGGCGGGTTTTCGTTTTCTCAAGGGTTAGAATACGCAGTAGAAATGGGGTGGGTAACATCAGCAGAAGCAACTAAAGACTGGGTAAGCTTTAATTTAGCTCAGTCTATAGCCAATACTGATTTGGTTTTGTTAAACCGCTTATACAAAAGTTTAGACGACCATGATTTACAGGCATTTATGCATTGGGACCAACATTTGTTAGCTTGTCGCGAAAGTAACGAACTGCTATTGGCCGATGTCGCCATGGGCAAAGCCTTAATGCGCCTGTTAAAAGATTTACAGGCCATAGACAGCGCACCCTACATAGATTTAATTACTCAAAAAGAGATTAGCTTTGTGAGTGCCTTTGCCTTAGGGGCTTATTTGTTTGACCTTGATATGAGGTCGGCACAAAGTGGCTTTTGCTGGGCATATATAGATAACCAAGTTGCCGCAGCCACTAAGCTTGTGCCCCTTGGGCAAACTCAAGCTCAAAACCTATTATTTGCAATAACCGAACAAGTAGAGCAAGCAATAGAGCAGGCTAACCAACTTGATGACCAAGATATAGGCGCAAGCTTACCCAGATTAGCCATGGCCAGTGCTTGGCACGAAACCCAATACACACGTTTGTTTCGTTCTTAATAAAACGAGCAGACCAATAAGATAAATAGAAAAGAAGTGAACTATGAAAAAAAATAAACAAGTTTTACGCATCGGCGTTGGCGGCCCAGTTGGCTCAGGTAAAACAGCATTACTCCGTATGCTATGCCTTGAACTACGTGATAAATACGACATGGCCGTAGTGACAAACGATATCTATACCCGTGAAGATGCCGAGTTTTTAACTCGCAACGATGCCCTAGCCGCTGACCGCATTTTAGGGGTAGAAACAGGCGGTTGCCCCCATACAGCCATCCGCGAAGACGCATCAATGAACCTAGCGGCTATAGACGACTTACAAGAACGCCACCCAGACTTGGATTTTGTGCTAGTAGAAAGCGGCGGCGACAACCTAAGTGCCACCTTTAGCCCAGAACTTTCTGACCTAACCTTATACGTGATAGATGTATCAGCGGGCGATAAAATCCCTCGTAAAGGTGGCCCAGGTATCACCAAGTCTGACTTACTAATAATCAATAAAATAGACGTAGCAGAACTAGTGGGCGCATCACTAGAAGTCATGGACAGAGACGCCAAAAAAATGCGTGGCGACCGCCCTTTTGTTTTTAGTAACATGAAAACCAAACAAGGCTTAGACGAGATCATTCAATTTATTGAAAAAGAAGGCATGCTACAAATTGAGAGTGAAGGTTAAGCTTAAACAGGCTATGCCCAGCCACCCAATATATGTCAATATACCCATATACAGAATTAACACTTTATAGGAACCAATTATGAAATATTTATTCACCTTACTATGCCTTTTTGCAACCAGCGCGATGGCACATGAAGACCACGCCCTAAACGATACTTTTCATATCGCTTACCACATTGTTTTTTGGAGCTTATTTGCTTTAGTGGCTTATAAAGGTGTGATGTGGTTTAAGGCTAAAAAGAAAAGCCAACAAAAGTAATTCTATTGAGCGATATTAAGCAAGCGCTCTGCTGAGTGCTAATTATAGTAGTTTCTAACGGATATAAAAAACGGCCTAACTATGGCCGTTAAACTACGTAAATACGTCATTTGAAACTTATCAGCAACTTACTAAAGAATAAGTTACGTCAAAGAGTCAGAAGTAAGAAAACATAAACTGGTAAAAGCCCAGTTTTGTTGGCAGCTAGGGACAGCTCCTACAAAATTTACGCTATGGTTACATTGCGCGACGGCGACTTAATATCAACCCAACTAATGCAGTAACAAGCAGCACAAAACTTGAAGGCTCATTAACCTCACTAGCCTCATCACTTACTTGGCGCACTAACCATGTGCCGATGCTTGGCGAGGGATCTACAACTCCTAAATTACGATTAAAAGACAACCGGTCATCTGATAAAACATCGAAATCATCTATTCTAGCTACAAACCGCTGTCCCTCAAAAAGCGAATCGGATGTATAACCTATTGAAAAGGCATCATCATAAAGATATACAACGTCGAGTTCTTCTGTTATGTATTCAAGCCAAGTATCCCCAAAACTTTGTAAAAATGACTCCACTAGTGGCTCCTCAACCCCAAAGTCATGGATTAATTCCGTATCTACATTTAAATCGAAATCAAAATCTATACCGAAATACGTGTAAAACAAGTCAGCAATACCTTGCACTGACACCGTTTGCCATCCACTTTGATCACTTTCAGCTAGAACTTCTACGTCAATCATTGCCTCCAAAGTTGCATTTGACGCCGTTAAAGCAGAACCATCTAATAACCCATCAGACAAATCCGCAATTACACCTTCATATGTAATACCGTTTGAAATGGTTAAATCTAGCCATTCCCAAGTTTGACTGGAGCCATTATCAAAATAACGGACTTCAGTGACTTTATTACCATTATCACTAAACGTACTTGAATATAAAAGAGAAGCCTTCACGTTAATTGAGAGTAGTGCGAAGAAAACGCACAAGACTATTTTATTGTACATATGTAAATCCTTTTAGTTCGTTTGATATTTATTCAATCACTGCGAGTAATTGAAACCATAGAGAAAATGACTTCATTTTGTAAGCAAGCACTAATTAAGCCAAAATAGGAAATGTCAATACAATCAAAGGGTAATAAAAATACCCTGATGGCGAAAATTAATTAGTGTAAAGTAAGCTGACAGAATTATCGACTTGCACTCAAAAATATTATCTACACATATTGCTTCCAGTATGCGTTATTAAAGCTCTAGTTTGATTAAATTTGCTTTAACAAAAAGTTAAATAATAGACAAATTGATAAGAGTTATTAGTCAACCGAAATAAAAATTACGCAGCCCCCTATTTTACTATTTCCATGCTTCCATGCTTCCCTGTGAACTGGTAGATTGCACAGGCAGGTGTATTCGAGAAGATAAAGCAGGGTATATCGCAAGCCATCACAGCCCCATTCTAGAACGAATAGGCATTAATTCAGAGCAGTGGTTAACTCTCACCACAGAGTTTGAACGGCACTTTCATACCGCAGTTGGCAGTGAGCATATGTTACAACAATTCAAACAGCACACAGGCCATCAGCGAATACGAGGGATGGCGAAGGTAAGAGCCTTACTCCAATCGGCCTAAACATCTAACACTCCATTTTTTATTAAAGCATCCAACAACCATTGGAGCTTCTTGCTGTTTGAAATTCAGGATTGAGTAAGAATTTAAATGTATTACCTGCAGTAACAATCCACACAACGTCTGATTTCATCAAACTAAACTTCAAAAATAAGAAACACCTGAAATTTATGACTTGTTGATAGAACTGCGATTGGGTATTTTATTGCCATGCGTGTCTTATTATTAGTTATTATTACTAGTAAATTTATTAAATTTCGTTACGGCCAAAACGGCTTTCACTGGGCGCGCAAAAACACGCGCCCGCTATTGAAAAGTTAGGTACTCCATGAAAACTGAAAAGGAAATTCTCGCTGAATTTGTCGCGCTAGTTTTTAGGGCCAATGATGCTTTCGATTGTCTATCTAAAGAGAATTTAATGAAGGGCTCTTTAACTTCAGTTCGCATAGTGGCAAATGATGCAATAGAAATTTCATCTCAAATGCGCAAAACAGATCAAGCCGAGCTTGATTCAAAACTATTGTCTATTGGTTTACCATCATTGAGTTCATTACAAGACAAGAGTTTCAGAGAATTCTTGAAAGTTCTAAATCGAGGTAGTATTAAAAAAGAGCAAGAGTATCGTTTGGTAAGCTCTATTTCAAAAACAGAACTGTTAAGTAACGAACAGCAAGAGAGTGCTTACTATATGTTAGAGCGTTATGAACTCTAGATACGATGAAAAATTTTATTAAATGGTTACTGGTGTACTCACTTTTCGGCTTAAGTTCAGCGTTTATTGGGCAAACCGTAGAAACCAGAGGTGAAATGATAAGTGATTAGGCATGATTTTTAATGACGCCCAACATAAATTTTCAAGGCATGTTCTTGAATGCAACGCTCATGGCAGGACGTGCTAGTAGAGCTATTGTTGTACTAGAAATTTACAATCAAGTTGTTTCACAAACTAACTGTGCCGTGAAGTTATAATTAAGTTTTTGAAGGGTAAAATTTATGCACCGCTTAATCTCCCAAATACTTGGAGCCATAACGCTTGCGCTTATGACATCACTAAGTGCAGCCCAAGACTTACCAATTATTGACCAAAGTGATCGGGAACAATATTGGATTGAGAAAAAGCCGTTCGACTTCAATTGGAAAATGGTTGGCGGCCCTAGATACCGTCCTATGGATAGAAGTGATACAGGCTATTGCTTCAATGCAAGCTTTATCATTGATAATGTTGGCGCTGTAAAATTCGTTAAGATTCTCAAATTTTTCCCCGAAGACTATAAGAAACTAAAATATGGTGCGCTGGTGAAACAATTAGAAACACCAAGAGTATGGAGTAAATACCGTTTTACCCCTGCCCCGCAAAATAGCACCAAGCAGCCTATTCAAACGAACCTCATATTTTTTCAAAAAGGCACAAACCCATCTGATGATAAATATATCAGCGATATCGACACGGCTTGCGCCCTATCCCTAAAAGAAGCTTTGAATGCGCAAGGCGCAAACGCATCTATTGATTTAGCGGCTATAAAGGCCAAAGGCAAGCAGACTCTCCAAGATTTTTATTCTACTTATAGCTGTAACAAAAAAATGATTGATTGTGCATGTGCCCATGAAAAATTTGAAGCCAAATGGAATGCGCTTGGCATCGCAGCCAGTATACAAAATATGGATATCGCTGCGATTGATAATGCTTGCAGGATTAAAAAGTCAGATGATGAAATCATCGCAAAGATTAAAGCTGACGCGGCTAAAATGCGTACAAATATCTGCGAGAAAATCCCCGCTATGCAGGGGTATGATTGCGGATGTTATGAACAGCTCGAAGTTGAAAAGAATATAGAGATAAGCAAAATCAATCCCTATGGCGTTCAATCAGCAAGCCGCATGAGTAGCGAAAACCTTAAAGCATTAAAAGACATCAACCGCACTTACAATCAACGGTTAACACAAGAATGCACTGTTAGCGATGGCAGCTAACTCCAAGCTGAGATTGAAAAAGAAAGCCTCAGTTCAGTGCAGAAAGACGCTTATATATTAACAAGTCTTTAAAAAGGCCACCCAACATAAATTGACTCCTAGGAGGCATCGATAGTGATTTCACATATTACGTTAGGAACTAACGATCTTAATAAAGCTATTGGGTTTTACGACCAAATTCTCAGTCTAATCGGTTCAAAACAAGTGGTAAAGACCGAAGACGTTGTGTTTTATGCATTTCCAGGCTCTGATACAAAGTTATCCATTACTAAACCACATAATGAAAAACCTGCGACATTCGGTAATGGAACCATGTTGGCTCTCAAAGTTAGTAGTAATGAACTTGTTGAAGAGATCTATCAGCTAGCAATTAGCTTAGGCTCGACTAGCGAAGGAAAGCCTGGCCCTCGAAATGAAAATGCTTATTTTGCCTCTTACTTTAGGGATTTAGATAATAATAAAATCGCTATTTTTCATAGAGATAATAGTGTAAGTGCATAACAAACCACTCAAGGCACTGGCGCTGCTCGCTAAGACGCTTACACATGGACTGCGTCACATCGTTTCTAATTTTCGCCCCTTATTCAAAAGCTATGAACTCTAGATACAATGAAGAATTTTCTTAAATGGTTACTGATGTATTCACTTTTCGGCTTAAGTTCAGCGTTTATTGGGCATGCCGTAGAAACCAGAGGTGAAAAGGTAAGTGATTGGTGACTAGCATTATTGTTTGTTGGCGGTCTGTAACTGTCTTCTTTAATCTAATGTCGGTGTAGCATATAACAAACCCATTAAAATCGCTCTAAACTGCTTAACTGTTGCCACTCGCTTACTTTTTTATATCGGAAGAGTCATACTTAAAAGTAAGTTAATTCGATTTCTACATAAATTGCTTAGCAAGAAGATAAACCCCATGAAGAAGATATAAATGATCCCACTGGTTTTTCATCCAATTTATAGCCAATTAGTACTGCCTGCAAAACATAGGTTTCCTATTGAAAAATATAATGGGATCCGCCAAAGGCTTGCGGCTGAAGGTGTTGCAGATGATTGGTTTTTTAAACCATCTAAAGTCGATATTGACGACCTGCTATTGGCTCATGATTCCAATTACGTTAAAAGTTTTGTAGACGGTACTATTTCTCAAAAAGCAATAAAGCGTATTGGCATGCCTTGGTCAGATCAGTTTGTAGAGCGGACTTTACATGCAGTCGGTGGAACCGTTTTAACCAGTGAATTGTCAATGCAGCATGGCGTAGCTTTAAACTTAACTGGTGGCTATCACCATGCATTTTATGAGTTCGGATCGGGCTTCTGCGTTTTTAATGACATCATAATGAGTGCTAAAAATATGCTAAAGCACGATTCGGTAGATAGAGTGTTAACCTTTGATTGCGATGTTCATCAAGGTGATGGAACGGCATTATTGGCCGCTGGAGATGATTCCATATACACAGTCTCTCTGCATTGCGAGAAGAACTTCCCCACTAGAAAACAACAATCAGATCTAGACTTTCCGTTAGAGCGAGGTATGTCTGATGATGAATATTTACATACAGTAGAGTGCGCTCTGGCTGTTGCCTTTAATACTTCGGTACCTGACGCCGTGATTTACGATGCAGGAGTTGATATTCATGAAGCCGACGATTTGGGGAACTTGAAAATAAGCACCCAAGGCGTGTATGAGCGTGACAAGTTGGTTTTTGATGAATGTAAACGCCGCGGAGTCCCTGTTGCTGCTGTGATTGGAGGAGGATACCAGCGTAATATCGACGATTTGGTTGAGGTTCATCTTCAGCTTTATAAAGCTGCTGGTGTGATTTAGCCTCACAGTTGAAGCGTTAAAAAGTAAGGGAAACCTCAAGGTCAGAATTTGAAACGTTAAAAAAACCAAAACGTGTTGAACTTATCCCAATATTCCCAGTCTATTTATATAGTTTTTATGTGTGTGTTCTCATTTTTAAGCCTGATATCTTTATCAGGCTTTTTTTGCCTGCTTTTCCTCTTATTTGTAGTGGTTCCCTCTAGATAAGTTAATGGGCTCAAGCCCAACCTACCGATTTGTTGTATTCATTGCTTTGTGTGCACTGCTTCCGCTTTTGATTTACCTGCGGCTGAAACTTAACCCAAAAAACGGCTGTCCTTTTGGGGTAGCCCGATAAGTCAAAAGTTTCTAAAGACAACCATTCTTAAAGTACTGGTTTGAGACTTACGAGACTGAGGCATGACAGATCATCCTAGGTTGTATTAACTTCTTAAGGCTAGGTGTTTTGCTAATTTTTAGATTGGGTGTCATGATTAGAAATTTGCTAGGGAACCTTAAGTTGCCATAACGCAAGCAGTAAGGTTTTTAAAAATATAGTCAGCCTTATATGCATAACTCATCATGCTCATTCGCTTCGCTGATAGGGACGCGTTAGATTTTCTATGGAGATTCACAGGTGAAATTAATATCTTTTTTGATGGTGTCCCTTTTTAGCTTTGTCTCATTTAATACATTTGCGGACGGAACTGAGGTAGTTAAAGATAAATCCAATCTTATGCTTGTTGTGAGAACTTCATATGGTGAGAATAAGAGTGACGCGAATCTTAAACCATCAGGAGAGGGATCCTTCATTGATTCCAGTGGAAAAACTCACACATTCGAGTTGGCCCATTATGAATACTTAGGTGATACACACATTAGATTTGTCTTCGATTCGACGGCAACGATGACCAATACGACTGCTGGTGAGTTTCAGGAGTTAGGGTTGACGCCTGAAAAAGCTGTCGAATTAGCAATCGCTAATATCTATAGGGACTATGGACAGCCCAATATTTACAAGCTTGAAGGCGGCGTATTCCAGGTACAAGGAGATTCACCTGATTTTGATAGCAGCTACTTTTTGGACCAACTGCTTTGGGAAAGTGTCGCGAGTCACTTTCAAGAAAAGATAATTGTGTCAGTCCCTGCTAGAAGTATTTTATTGTTTGCTCCTATCAGTGATAAAAAAGCCGTGGAATTTCTGAAGGAAAACGTCCAAGTTTTGTTTGAGGATTCAGGTCGTCATGGCGTATCAAGTGCTTTATATTCATTCAATAATGGTAAGTGGACTGTCTTTAAGAAAGCCCAGTGACAACAGAACCATAACAGAGACCCCCACTCTTAAAATAGATGTGAATAACGTTTTGATAAGGTCGCTTTCCTGAGTATTTGGGGGAGATGATGGGGTATTTATTAGTTTTTACATCGCGGTATTAAGTATTATGCCGCTAAAGGAGTTCGGATGGTACGCATCATAACAGTTACACTTTTTATTATTCTATCTGGGTGTGCAAGTACACAAAATGAAAAACTAACCTCGAAAAGAGTTGGGGTATTAACACCTGAAGCGCACAACAACCAATTTTGTTATCTCTACAAAGGCGTGACTGTCTTTAATAATGAGTTTGAAAGTGAAAACCTGGTTCCTAACTTTTCTGAAAGTTATAGCGAATATGTAAATAAAGGCATTACAAAGTCAGGCAATGTACCTATACATCTAGGAAAATTGCCTGCTAATAAAATATCACATTATTTTGAACGCAAAGAGTGGGACCATTCAATTACTCTTACTCAAGAAGGTCGTTCATATATTGAAGCACAGCTTAAAACACACCAAGTTGATTATATCCTTTTACCTTGGTTGTATAGTTTGGACCGATGTATGGTGAGTGTAGAAGTTGGCTACTCTGATTTAGATTATGCACTTAACTCCAACGTACAACTTCATCTTCTTAATGCTCAAACTCTTCAGCATATGCAGTCTAGGCAGGTTAACTCTATAAATTCAGCTAGATCAGTTTACTTACCTGAAAATAAAGCAACCCCTACCCCTATTGATAAGACTAAATTATCAGAAAAGCTTTATGTAGAACTTGAAGATGATGTTTTTAGGCTTTTAGATGGGGACTGCTGTTATTCAAAAAGAGATGATTTGCCGTAGCGGGATATAAAAAACATTACAGGCAATTATTTCGCTCATTGGGACAGGTTTTACAATGAAAATTTTTACATTAAAAACTCGCAGAAATATTCAGGCTTGTGTTATCGCGCCATTCTCAGTTTTTCCTGCGGTGGGCACTCTGCTTTTAGGTTTGTATTTATACAGTTTAACTTTGGGAGAGAAAGTTGCTACAACGGGCTTGAGCGTTGCTTATCTTTTGGTTTTTTATGGTTGGTTGATTGCAGTATTTGCAACGCTATTTTATGGATTGCCGGTAGCTCTAGTACTTCAAAAATTAGGTAAGTTTCGACTTATATTTTTATTGCCTTGTAGTTTAGTCCCATCGTTAATTATATTCTTCACAAACATTAATGACGCTGGTTTAAGTTTACTTTACGGTTATTGCTCTGTATGGGTCGCCTTTTCATATTGGACTTTATTCAATAGACCTGACACCTAACGATGATTAAAGGGCTAAAGGTTGGTCTGTGCCATTGCGTAAAACCTTAACGCTTGGAGGTTTTTATTAACTAAGTTCGTTCTTAACTTGATAATAAGCTACGTGGCACTCAAAAAGTGGGTCTTTGTGAAGGTAGGTTTTGATGTAAGACATACCTATCTTTTTCATTACGCTAATAGAGCCTACGTTATCTTCATCTGCTATAGCTGAAAAACACTCAATCTCGCTATTTTTTGAAAGGGCATGTTTAATATGTAGTGCGGCTTCTGTGGCGTAGCCTTTTCCCCAAGAAGATTGTAAGAATCGCCAACCTAACTCTAAGTTTTTAAATTCGGGGGTATCTGAAAAAAAGTTCATTGGCCGTACTAATATCCAACCAATAAACTCATTGGTAGCGCTGATATTGACTTGCCATAAGCCCCAGCCTTTTTGCTCGTCTCGATAGCTTTCCATTCTGGGGATAAATACTTCTGTTATTGTTTTCATTGATGAGGGCTTACCCCCATTAATAAAGCGCATGACTTGTGGGTTTTGGTCAAGCTGAAACAATAAGTTGCTATCTTCCTTGGTCATTAGTTTATAACTTAAGCGGTTAGAAGCGGTGATATTCATAATATTTGGATGCCTAGAGAGGTAGTCAGCACATTATTCTATAGCAATTACCCGCATTGCTGCTATTAAGCATATTGAGCACATAGATTGCTATATTAATTGTTCTATTTGAGTTACTTATTATTCTTTTAAGTAAGCACTTACTTCTGGCTTGTAGCTAATAAATTTAATGCCATTTCTTTTGCTGTTATAGCGGAATTTTTGATCCCTCTAGTGTGCGCCATGACAATTGCCCCTTCTACTAGCAAGCTAATTTGCTCTGCTAGCTTTGCATCCGAAGGCGTTAACTGTGTGTTGATAAGGTCCACAATCGCCTGTTTATGCTGGGCTGCAAAAACATGAATAGGGTCAAGTGCTGCAGCGTACTCTGCACTGGCATTGATAAAGCTACAGCCGTAAAAGTTATCGCTGTTAAACCATTCGTCTAGCGCGTCAAATATGGCCAATACTGGATGCATCTTGGGTGAAGTAGCTTGTTCAATTTTTTGGTGAATATTGGCTAACACTTGGTTATGGCGCTGTTCAAGTACCGCTAAAATTAATTCGTCTTTACTTCTGAAATGCTTGTAAAGGGTAGCTTTTGAGACTTTAGATTGAGCCAAAATCAAATCAATACCAGTGGCGTGATAACCATTTTGATTGAATAAGGCTAGAGCTGTATCGACTAAATGTTGTTTCCGTGGCTGCATTTTATGTGGCATCAGTGACTTGCTGTTTTTAAATTATAAACACTTTTTTGTTGACGTAAACAAGTCGGTTCACCTATAGTGGGTAGACAGACTTGTTCGCCTGAAGGTGAAATTAACAGTAAGGTCATTTATTCTGTGTAATACATCCACCCAATTTGTTGCCGAAACCACCCCAATTAATACACAAGGGATCCATCACTTAGGTCTTAATGTGCCAGACATTGAACAAACCGCTGCGTTTTTTATAGAGCAGTTACATTTTAAAAAAGTGGGTGAAAAGCCAGAATATCCCGCAATTTTTGTATCTGATGGCACAGTCATGTTAACCCTTTGCAAGGTTGCTGATAGGGATAATATGGTGAGCTTTAATCGCAAACAAAATATTGGGTTACATCATTTCGCGCTGAAAGTGGCAGATGTCGAGGCCTTAGATAGTTTGTATCAACAACTCAAGTCACTCGAGAATGTTGAGATTGAATTCGCGCCAGAGCCTTTAGGTGATTTACCGATTCAACATATGATGTGTTTTATTCCTGGTGGTATTCGCCTTGAACTTATAACGGCTTAAACTTGTTATGAATGATAACGTTTTGTCTGTGTGGCATAAGGGTGAGGTGAGCATACAAAAACAGGCTGGCACCTATGAGCGTATGGCCGAAATTGGACCTAAGTTTATCCGCGAATTTATGCCTGAGCAAGATCGTGACTTTTTTAGTGCATTAACCATGATATATATTGGCTATGTAGACCATAGTGGCCAGATACGTGCCAGTATATTATTTGGTGCAGCAAATTTTATTCAGTCACCCACAAATACTGAATTAATCATAAATACTCAGCACACCTTAGGCGATTTGATTACCGATGACATTAAGCTAGGTGACCGAGTGGGGCTTTTAGGAATTGAGTTTGACACCAAAAGGCGTAACCGCGCTAATGCAATAGTGACAGATGTAAACCAAAAGAGTATTCGCTTAAGCATCTTACAAAGCTACGGCAATTGTCCTAAATATATACAGCCTAAAAGCTTTGTTCGTAATCACAGTTATGGTGAGTTTCCTCTTGCCACAGACCAGTGTTTAAACCAGGCCGACAAAGACTTTATATCTAGTGCCGATGCCTTTTTTATAGCGAGTTATTTTGATGATGGGAGTCAAGATAATAAAAGCGGCGCGGATATTTCTCATCGTGGTGGCAGTGCTGGTTTTGTATCTATCAACTCCAAAGGACAACTCTTGATAGATGATTACCCTGGTAATGGATTTTTTAATACCCTTGGCAACTTGCTAGAAAATCCAACCGCAAGCTTATTGTTTTGTGATTGGCAAAATGGCCATGCTTTACATCTTACTGTGTCGAGCCAAATAATCTGGCACCAAGATACAAACTATAGCAGCGACTTATTAACCACTAAAAAAGATACTGGTAGTGACGAAATCAAGCGCACTTTATGTTTTACACCAAAAAAGGTCGAACGCTTACTTAATGGTTTAGCTTATCGTCAGCTTGCACCATGATTCACTAAGGCATGTTAAGGCGGTGATAAAAACAATTGGGTATTATTTTTTGTCCCACTTGTATTAGGTGCTGCCATTTGCCAATTAAAATCTTCATAAGAACGCCCATTCCCAGATAGCTGTAACGAATATCCAATACTGGTTGCGTTGGTTTCACTGACATTAATATCTATTGAAGTTAATCCTCTGGCATCGCCACTGGTGGCGGTTAAGGTACCTTCGTAACTTAAGAATTGAATCACCTTAGCGTTATCATCTACTAATGCTAATCCGTCAGCTGCACCATTTTGTAAGCCGCTGATGCTAAAAGATAAAGTTCCGAAGCCGCTTTCTTGGTTAGCAATGATGCCAGACAAAGTCGTAACCTTATATGGGTTACCATTGGTTCCGTTATAGGCGACTAAAGTCCACCCAGTGAGATTGGTATTGGCAGGCCCGGCAATTTCAATAAATTCGTTTTGGTCAGTACCTACATTATCGTAATGAATTTCATTGATCCAAACATTTGCCTGTTGGACTTTCTCTATATCTACAATATTCGTTGTTCCAGCGCAGTGATTTTCAAACACGCAGCTGACATATTCTGGGTGGTCGATAAAGGGGTTTCGGTTCCCTTGAAAGGTGAATACAGTATCATTGTGGCGGCGTTCAAAGGCATCGACTGGATCATCTTTGTGCCATTGTATTAAGGTACTTTTTAAGCCCATGTAGGCTATGGCTAAGTTCTCGCCTGTGTTTGAGCGCTCTATTAAGGTTCGGTTGTCCGTTAAAATAAGATCGGGCTCTGGCTTACCCGTAACTGAATGCACACCACCTTCATATCTCACTGCAAGATACATTAGGGCTCGCGCTGCATCTCCTTTTCTTTCGCTCCATGTTTCCCAGCTACCTGTCGCTCCAGAGCCTTTAGTCCAGTTTGATTCGTTGTCATCGCCACCTCGGTTATGGTTTGCTGTGGTGACTTTTTCGGTACATTCATAGTCGCATTCGGCATAGGGTTTGTTATTACGGCTAGAGTTGTAGCCGCTGTCTGCTAAAAAAAGGTGGTGAGCGTCTGTGTATGGGTAGTTGTCAGAACCATTATCTGGGAATCCATAGGACTTAGGCCAAGCATGCTCGCGGTTGTAATGGCTATTGCCTCCACCGGCTTTAGGGTAGGTTCTGTTAGTATAAATACTAATAATTTGCGTCGGGTCATCAGGATTTTCATCTGCTTGTTCAAGTATGTCCCAAGTATCAGTGGCGCTAGATGTATAGGGAAACCTTTGGTGATCATTAATTATTTGATGCAAAGAGTCTCTTAAGGTTTGTGCAGATTGCGTGTTGACCGAATCATAATAACCAATAGGTATTGCAGCGAAAGATGTACTTGATACGCCTAATGCTATGCAAATTAGCATTAACGTCTGACGTGTTTTTTGGAGCATGATCTGCCTAGTGGTTAGAAAATAAAAATTCTTTATAGTGATTTTGAAGTGCTAAAAACAGTTTTACAAGTTTACCTATTTGTTAATCAGGAAATATACGTTCTTTAATTAAAAACTCTACAAATACAGTAGGTAAAGGGTCATATTGGGAGGGATTTTTTTTGATTTTAGGTAACTTATAAGAATATTACTCAATTTTAAAGCTTTATTTGGTATGACTATTATTAATACTGCATTTCTTATTGTAGATTGTTGGGTTAACTCAAGGGGATTGGAAAGTGCTGGTTATTATCTGTTGTGGCAAACAAGCTTTAGTCTATGGGGGGGATCTATTGGACTAGTCTTGATTAGGGATAAAAAGTCAATTAAACACAAGTGATTGCATTTAATTGACTTTGCGTTACTTACTTCATTACTATCATGTCCGATTTATGTTTAGAGTAAGAATCCGATTTGATAACCTTACCTTTGATAATAGTTTTATCAATATAGTAACCAGTTGCCTCATAAGTCTCACCCATCCAAACAGCTGTTTTATCTAACAAACTAAATGAATAGTAGTAGTAACCTGGAATCTCTTTGGATATGGATGTATGAAAATATTCGTTATACGCATTACCCATCGAACTGATACGTTTCTTCGGTACAAGTATTCCCCATTTATCGGCGCTTACTCGCAATTCATTATCTTTATAAGATGACTTATCTATTTCATATAAACTAACAAGCCACTGTTCGTTTGCTTTAACATGATACTTTACAGGTTTGCCTATTAATAACCCCTCATCTTTATTATCTAACTCTTTTAACTCAGGTAAACTGATCATTATAAATAAAGAATTAGGGGTGTAATCAAACGTATTGTTAATATCATGGTTGAGCCGGGCTTCGTAAGTTCTATATCCTTTTGTCATCATGTCATTATCTGAACAATATTGAATACATGCATGTATTCTGTAATCCATTTTTTCTAAAGTATCTTCTATGGCATTTAACGTTTTTAATCTCAACTCGTTAGTTGCTGTAGATACATCTAAACTGTTGTAATACTCATCTACAACGTATAACCCACCAAATACTTTGTATCGATGCGATATATCAGTTACAACACCTTTTAACAGTCCACCAGCGATACTAGCTAATACACCTGTCTTTAAATTAGTTAAATCCCAAACATTGGTATAAGTTACCAATTCTCTGGCGGTATCAACCGTGGTATCCAAATATGTATCACTGTAATACGTTGTCAAAGTGTCTACAGTTTCATCAGATTGTATGTCTTTATAAAACTCTTGCTGGTCTTCAGCTATTAATCCATGACGAAAAATATAGGTTAACTGAAGTTTTTCCAAATCAGTAAGCGTTGCTAATTCACGAGTATCTATATTTCTATATTTTGCACGTCGCTCATCCGAAATATGACTACCTGTTGACATGCATCCCGTTAGTAACATGGTTACAAGTATGACGGTTAGTTTGTACATGAAATTCATCCCTTTGTGTTTATAAAACAATCAATGTTAGGTCTATAATAATGCATCTTCAAGCTCGTGCAACTAGGTAAAAATTAAAACCATCTCTTTTATGTTGCAAAGCAACATGAAAAATAATTAAGCGTTAAAAAGTTATAACTATGTTAAATAGTTAGTGAAACTCAATGCGCCTATCCATACAACGAAAAACCAGCTATTCGTTAAGTATTTTTCTGTTAATTAATAGTATATGGATGTCTTTTTACCCCACATTAGTTAATGCGAAATATCAAATTATCGATGGGAAGCTAGTTACAACAGATAAGAGCGCAGAAATAAAAACGACACTTAATGAGGCTAATTGGGATGGCGCCTTATTAGTGGAACAATTCAGTATTGCTAATGTAAACACAAGTGATACTCCACCAGCTAGTGACGATGATGCCAACTTTACAGATAGTACAAGAAAGCAACTTGCTAATGAGGTATATCTAAAGCAATTACTTCCAGATTATAACGAAGCCGAATTTACATCATATCTAAATTCCCTTGATACATATTCCACAAATCCTAATTAAGCTAAGAATAAATATTTTACTAATTGGCTAGATAAACAAAAAGCGCCGAAGCGCTTTTTATCTATATTAATATATTCACTAACTTGTACTTAATTTTGCTCTCGGGCAATAGCACGGTACGCAATATCATCACGATAAAACATGCCGTCCCAGCTAATGGTTTTTACTAGTTCATAAGCGTTTTGTTGGGCTTGGGTCACTGTATTCCCTAGAGCGGTAGCACAAAGTACACGGCCGCCATTAGTTGTCACCTTGCCGTCAATGTTTTTAGTGCCCGCATGAAACACCTTAGCTTCGTTACTACCTAGCTCTAAACCAGATATCACATCGCCTTTGTTGTAACTACCTGGGTAACCTCCAGCAGCAAGTACTACACCTACTGATGCTCTAGGATCAAAGGCCGCTCGAATTTGATCTAGCTTACCGGCAAGGGCAGCTTCAACTAATTCAACTAGGTCAGATTGTAAACGTAACATGATGGGCTGGGTTTCAGGATCACCAAAGCGGCAATTGTATTCTATGACTTTAGGTGTGCCGTCTGCCATTATCATAAGGCCTGCGTATAAGAAGCCAACATAGGTATTCCCCTCTGCTGCCATACCATTTACGGTTGGGTAAATGACTTCTTCCATTACACGTTTATGAATGTCTGGAGTCACAACAGGTGCCGGTGAGTAGGCTCCCATGCCACCTGTGTTGGGTCCAGAATCACCATTGCCTACACGTTTATGATCTTGGCTAGTGGCAAAAGGTAGGACGTTTTTACCGTCAACCATAACAATAAAGCTCGCTTCTTCACCATCAAGAAACTCTTCAATCACAACACGGCTGCCGGCTTCACCAAACACGTTACCTGCGAGCATATCGCGAATTGCGTCTTCGGCTTCTGCTACAGTCATAGCCACAATTACGCCTTTACCTGCGGCTAAACCGTCAGCTTTGATGACAATAGGCGCACCTTTTTGCTGCACATAAGCAATAGCAGGCTCTATTTCAGTAAAGTTTTGGTAGTCAGCAGTAGGAATGTTATGACGCTCTAAAAAGTCTTTAGTAAATGCTTTAGAGCCTTCAAGCTGCGCTGCGTCTTGGGTAGGGCCAAAAATACTTAACCCTTCAGCTTGAAACGCATCTACTACACCAAGTACAAGGGGCACTTCTGGCCCAACTATGGTTAAGTCTATTTGGCTTTCTTTAGCAAATGCTAATAATGCAGGTACATCTTCAGCACCTACATCAACATTTACTAATTTATCTTCAAGTGCTGTTCCAGCATTACCTGGTGCTAAAAATACCTGAGTCACTTTACTTGATTGTGCTGCTTTCCAAGCTAGAGCATGCTCGCGACCACCGCCGCCAATAATTAATACTTTCATTAACTTAGCCTTTTGTGTCTATTCTTTAGTGCTTAAAGTGGCGCATACCTGTGAATACCATAGCTATGCCATGTTCATCAGCAGCGTCAATCACTTCTTGATCTCGCATTGAACCGCCTGGTTGAATGATAGCACTAATACCTGCTGCTGCGGCGGCGTCTATGCCGTCACGGAACGGAAAGAATGCATCAGATGCCATAACCGAACCTTCAACTTGTAAGCCTTCATCCGCTGCTTTTATACCCGCTATTTTGGCAGAGTAAACTCGGCTCATTTGGCCTGCACCTACACCAATTGTCATGCTGTCATTGCAGTAAACAATGGCGTTAGACTTAACGTATTTGGCTACTTTCCAAGTGAACATTAGATCTTTAAGCTGCTGCTCAGTAGGCTTAACTTTAGTGACAACTTGAAGTTCATCTTGTTCAACCATACCAAAGTCACGGTCTTGAACTAATAAACCGCCATTAACACGTTTGAAGTCATGGCCTTCAGTAAGCTGACCTTGCCAATCGCCACAGGCAAGTAGACGAACGTTTTTCTTTGTGGCTACTATGCTTACAGCTTCTTCGCTAATAGAAGGCGCGATAATGACTTCAACAAACTGACGATCAATAATAGCTTGTGCCGTTGCTGCGTCTAATTCGCGGTTGAAAGCGATAATGCCACCAAATGCTGAGGTTGGGTCTGTTTTAAAAGCGCGGTCGTAAGCAGATAAAATGTCGTCACCTAATGCTACGCCACAAGGGTTAGCATGCTTAACAATTACGCAAGCGGGTACATCAAACTCTTTAACACATTCTAAGGCTGCATCAGTATCAGCAATGTTATTGAAGGATAACTCTTTACCTTGCAATTGTGTGGCGGTAGCAACCGATGCTTCTTGAATGTCGTTTTCAACATAAAAAGCAGCGTTTTGATGACTGTTTTCACCGTAACGCAAATCTTGCTTTTTAGTGAATTGCATATTGTAGGTGCGCGGAAAGTCGCTGTATTCTGGCTCACAACATCCTGTTTCGCACTCATTGCTTTGTACCATAGTGCCAAAATAATTGGCTATCATGCCGTCGTATTCAGCCGTATGTTCAAAAGCAGCAATGGCTAAATCAAACCGAGTGGCTTGTGATACTGCATTACTGTTCGCTTGCATTTCTTTGGTTACGCGTGCGTAGTCTTTTGCGTTTACAACTATAGTGACATCTTTATTATTTTTAGCTGCGGCGCGCACCATAGTAGGTCCGCCGATATCGATGTTTTCAATGGCATCTTCTAAGCTGCAGTCGTCATTGGCAACGGTTGCTGCGAATGGATATAAATTCACGACTACCAGATCGATTGGCTGAATTTTGTTATCCGCCATAACTTGTTCATCTTGGCCACGGCGAGCCAAGATACCACCGTGTATTTTTGGGTGTAGTGTTTTCACTCGGCCATCCATGATTTCAGGGTGACCTGTATAATCAGAGGCTTCAATAACCGTTAATCCGTTGTCGCTAAGTAACTTAGCTGTACCGCCCGTAGATAATAACTCTACGCCTTGGCTAGCTAAAAATTGTGCAAATTCAAGCAAACCTGTTTTATCAGATACGCTAAGAAGTGCTCTACGGATGGGTGTTACTGGTGAATCATTTTGCATGCTGGTTCCACTATTAATTAAAGCCAAAATACGAAGATAGGGTTTACTTGACTACTTGGTCATAGTCTTTACAAACAAAAAGAGCACCATGAGGTGCTCTTTTATAGACAGACTGGCTTAGTTCATGCCGTACTGTTTTAATTTTTTACGTAGTGTACCGCGGTTGATACCTAACATGATAGACGCGCGGGTTTGGTTACCACGTGTGAAGGTCATGATTTCTTCTAGCATTGGCGCTTCAACTTCGGCCATAACTAACTCATATAAGTTTTCGATGTTAGTGTTATCAAGCTGTTTTAGGTACTTGTTTACAGCTTGTTTTACAGAATCACGCAGTGGCTTTTGAGCCTGAGTTTGTGAAGGAGTCGTTACCGTAGTGGTAAAAGGAGAAGTTACATTTTGTTCGAACATATAGAAATCTTGCTCTTTAAGTTAGTCATTGTCGTACAGCAGTTGAGTTCGGTGTGTCAGTAGACATACCGGTTTGTTCATCTGCCAATTTATCAAAGTACGCGGTTAATTCATCGAGTTGCTGTCCTGCATCCTCGATAGCATTAAACTTTGCACGGAACAGCCGTTGCTGATCTTTTTCTGCCAAATACCAGCCCACATGTTTGCGGGCAATTCTGCAACCCATAAACTCGCCATAAAAGCGGTGAACATTGGAGACGTGCTCTAGCAAAACGCTACTCACTTCTTCAATGCTGGGTGCAGCTAATATTTGACCTGTTTGCAAATAATGTAAGATTTCTCGAAAAATCCAAGGGTGACCTTGGGCTCCTCGACCAATCATTACAGCATCTGCTTCGGTGTATTCCAAAACGTACTTTGCTTTAAGGGCGTCTGTAATATCACCGTTGGCAACAACAGGGATCGACACAGCTTTTTTAATAGCCTTAATGGTGTCGTACTCTGCATCACCTTTGTACATACAGGCTCGGGTGCGACCATGCACTGCCAATGATTGAATGCCGTTATCTTCTGCAATTTTGGCTATTAGTAAGCCATTGCGATTTTCGACATTCCAACCTGTGCGTATTTTTAAAGTAACGGGAACCTTTACTGACGCAACAACAGCTTGAATGATTTTCTCAACCAAAGCTGGGTCTTGTAATAAAGCAGAACCTGCTAACTTTTTATTTACTTTTTTTGCGGGGCATCCCATGTTGATATCAACAATTTGCGCCCCGTTTTTTACATTAAATTGTGCTGCTTGTGCCATTAGTTCAGGATCTGAGCCTGCAATTTGCACTGAGCGTATGCCTTCCTCTCCTTCATGATCCATTCGCTGTTTGGATTTATCTGTGTTCCAAACTCTAGGATTAGAAGAAAGCATTTCTGATACCACTAAGCCAGCACCTAGACGTTTACATAATTGTCTAAATGGGCGATCAGTTACTCCCGCCATAGGCGCGAGCATTAAATTGTTTTCTAACTTATGCGGACCAATCTGCATCATATAAGGAGTTGTTTGCCTTTATTTAAATCGTGCAAAAAATGTTCGTCATATCAAAAAGGGGCGCAAGTTTACGGTTTTTTTGTGAGCTTGAAAAGACTCGGAAACAAAGATATTTGTACTTTTTTTAGTCAAACCATATTGACTTTAAAAAAACATAGGTTTTTTGAAGGATTCTTTAGTTTTGTAGGTGGTTTGACCACAGAAACAGTTAAACGTCAAAAATGTTAGAAGGGAATTTTTCCGAGTAATATATCTTTGAACATGACCCAGTCCCCTAACAAACTATAAAAAGGATGTTTAAATGTGGCGGGTTTATTATGTTCAAAAAAGAAATGTCCTACCCAAGCAAAGCCATAACCTAAAATGGGTAGTAACCATAATAGAGCCAACTGAGAAGCTAACAGCGTGTAAGCAATCAAGATTAAAATTAATGCTGAACCGACAAAGTGTAGTCTGCGGCAAATAGGGTTTTTATGTTCAGACAAGTAATAAGGATAAAACTCTGAAAAGCTAGTGAATGTTTGTGCTCTAGTTGAAGCCATAATGCATTACCTTAAAAAACAATAACATTAATTTAACATGTAAGGGGGATAGCAAATGTCTAGTAAGCGACAATTTAGTGAATAGTATGTCCCGTCCTAAAATACGTTGACGGTTTTAATTGAAGGCCAGTAGCTTTTGCTCCTGGTCTTTTTTATGCACTTGGTTTGGTGTTTTCATTCCTAAACTCAAGTGCGGCCTCAATTCATT
>NZ_JBLIXM010000007.1:0-124996 GCF_047525415.1 Paraglaciecola sp. 2405UD69-4 | reverse complement strand
ATATGCAACTAACCAATCAAATTGACCCTGTTGCCGGTGACCTAAGTTGTTGTAACCGGTCTCCCTTGAAGCGAGGGCGCATTATAGAGATAACACATCCCTATGCAACACTTTATTTCATTTATTTTACTGAACGCATAAAAAGCAAACAAAGTGCGCATTTAAGGGACATTATGGTTAAAAAATAAGAGGATAATCTTTGATATGATATGGGGAAGTTAATGAATTAAGGAATACACATGCCATTACGTACTTATAAAGACAAAGCCCCATTAGTTGGTGAAAATTCCTATATAGATGAATCTTCAATACTAGTTGGCGATGTCGAGCTGGGGAAAGATGTAAGTATATGGCCTCTAGTTGCAGCTAGGGGTGATGTAAATTACATAAAAATCGGCGCTAGAACTAATATACAAGATGGAACTGTTTTACACGTTAGCCGTATAAGTAATGCTAACCCTCTTGGTTTTCCACTGGTGATTGGGGCAGATGTTACAGTTGGGCATAAATGCATGCTACACGGTTGCACCCTTGGAGATCGCATCTTAGTAGGCATGGGAACAGTTATAATGGATGGTGTGATAATAGAAGACGATGTGTTTATTGGTGCTGGTACTTTAGTACCACCAAATAAGACGTTAAAAAGTGGCTTTCTTTATAAAGGCAACCCAATGAAACAGGCTAGACCTTTAAAAGAGTCAGAAATACTATTTTTAAAGCAATCTGCTATTAACTATGTGGAACTTAAAAATGAATATCTGGCTGATTTAAAGCTATAACACTTTATTAAGTGAGTTAGTTAATCACTAACTCACTTAAAACAAAAATCACATAGAGTCTCTTAGTGCTTCTATTACAGGTTTTACGTCAGGGCGAACGCCCTTCCATAAATAAAAACTTTCAGCAGCCTGACTAACTAACATACCTAGCCCGTCATAGGTATTGCTGACCCCTAAACTTTTAGCATGTTCCATTAGAATAGTCGGTTTATCACTATAGCTCATATCGTACACTGTAGAGCTACTAGCAATAATACTATTAGCTATTTGAGGTAACTCACCAGATAAACTAGTAGTCGTCGAGTTTATGATTAAATCGAATGGTTTCTCTATGTTACTCAAAGCGTTCAATCCAACTCCTATGAAATTTTCTTGTGGGATCAAGGATGCAAGTAACGCAGATTTCGACTCTGTTCTGTTTGCAATGACGAAAGTTGAAGGCTGTAAATCTAATATAGACTGCAATACTCCCCTAGCAGCGCCACCAGCTCCTAACAATAAAACTCGAGCGCCTTTTAAATTAACCCCTAACCGGAGTAAGTCTTGTACTAACCCCGGCCCATCAGTGGTATCACCTAAAAAGCTACCATCTTTTTTACGAATAACGGTATTTACGGCACCTGCTAATTTCGCGGCAGGTGATAAGCTCATTACCCACTGGGACACTTGTTCTTTAAATGGAGATGTAACATTACAGCCTTTAGCTTGTGGGTCTTTAAAAAAAGACTCTAATCGTTCTACAAAATCATCTGGTGTTGCAAAGGTCTTATCATAGACAATATCTACACCGATTTGCTTTGCAAACATAGCATGAATAGTTGGCGACTTACTTTGAGCTATTGGATTACCAAAGACTGTGTACCTGTCTATCACAACAGCCACTCCCTTGGTTTTAAGTAATTCTCGTACAAGTCAGCTTCTTTAGAGCCTTCTTGAGGTTTAAAGTCATATTCCCACCTGGCTAGCGGAGGCATTGACATTAAAATGGACTCTGTCCTTCCTCCTGTTTGCAGTCCAAATAACGTGCCTCTGTCGTAAACTAAGTTAAACTCTACATAACGACCGCGACGATACAATTGGAAAGCTCTTTCTTCTTGGGTGAAAACTTCATCCTTCCTTTTTTCAACAATAGGTACATAAGCATCTAGAAAACCGTTACCAACCGCTTGCATAAATTTAAAACTCTTATCAAAGCCTAGAGCATTTAAGTCATCAAAAAACAGCCCACCTACACCTCGAGTTTCATTGCGATGCTTCAAATAAAAATAGTCATCACACCATTTTTTATATTTTGGATACACTTCTTCGCCAAAAGGCATACAAAGCTTATTGGCCACTTGGTGCCAGTGCTGCACATCTTCCAAATAAGGATAAAAAGGAGTTAAATCAAAACCACCTCCAAACCACCATACTGGATCTTCGCCTTCTTTTTCAGCGATAAAGAATCTGACATTGGCATGAGTAGTTGGCACATAAGGGTTATGAGGATGTATAACCAAAGACACCCCCATTGCTTGAAAGCTGCGTCCCTCTAGTTCAGGTCTAGCTGCTGTGGCAGATGCGGGCAAGGTCCCCCCAAAAACGTGCGAAAAATTTACTCCACCTTGTTCTATTACATTACCATTAGTTAATACTCGGGTACGCCCTCCGCCTCCCAACTCTCGCTGCCAATTATCTTCGGCAAAACTACCTTTTCCGTCTGCTAACTCTAGGGTTTGACAGATATTATCTTGTAACTTTAATAGGTATTGTTTAACTTTTTCAATATTCGAATTATATTCAGTTGTCATCTATTTATCTCTTATAATCTTTCCGGTCATCCCGTGACGTATTTGACTGGGGGTTTTATTGCCACCCAACTCCCCTTCAACCAAGATAGGAGGCTCACTAAATTGTAGCTTCAGTTGATCTGCATTAAGGGCGGGCTGAGCGCCAGCAACATTAGCACTGGTAGAAACGAGAGGCTTGTTAAACAACTCGCATAATTGACCTACAACAATATGTTTAGATACTCTAACGGCAATAAAGTCACTATCACCGGTAATCCATTTAGGGGCGTTGTTTGCAGCCGGTAACAACCAAGTAATTGCAGCAGGCCAACTCGAAAAAATTTCAGTGCGCATATCCATAGGAATACGTGAATCATCAACATATGGCAAAAGTTGAGAATAGCTTTTAGCCACCAAGATCAAACCTTTATGCATAGGTCTATTTTTTAAACTTAATAACTTTTTAACCGCTTCTTCATTGTCAGGGTCACACCCCAAACCTAAAACCCCTTCAGTTGGATAGGCGATAATACCGCCTTGCAACAAAGTATCTAAAATAAGCTCTGAGTCTTTAAGTATCATGGAAATCACTTAATCTGTTCATTAGTTACTGCCTTAATTTATTTTTTAAATTCAATTATTACTTGTGCATAATCTGAAGAAAGAAGAGCCAGTTTATATTTCATTAACAATACTCCTCTGCAAAATATTGTTGATTTTCGTCTATAAACACCACTTCGGCCAGAGCAAAAAACTAAAAGCTCAAACCTTACCTTAAGTAAATACCTAGCTCCGGGTAGGGTAGCCAAAACAACAGATTCACAGAGAACAAAAGCTGCTATTACATAATCATTAGCTCAATATTATCCTGATAATTTGGATACCACAGACGAAAGCTTAGAAAAAATAAATTAAGGCTTGGGTATTTTACATTGGCAATGTTTTTGAGGACAAACCCACTCAGCACCAATCCCAACTTTTTTTTGCTGCATTATCGGCCAAGCACATTCAGGACATTGATGCTCAACTGGAGGCAAGTTTAAAGCATATTTACACTTGGGGTAATTGTCACATGCATAAAAAGACTTACCAAATTTGTTCGTTCGCTTAGTTAAGTGGCCTTTTGAGCAAAGAGGACATGTGACATTAGTTTCTTGGGAGTGTTTGCTTGATTCTAAATAGTGACAATTAGGAAAGTCACTGCAGCCAATAAATAGTCCATAGCGACCCTTTTTAATCACTAATTCATGACTACATAAGGGGCACGATGAGCCTTTAATGACTTTTATCTCAGCAGTTTCATATTCATGCAAAGGTTTTGAAAAATCACAATCAGGGTATTTAGTACAACCTATAAAAGCGCCAGACTTACCTCGCCTAATAGTTAATTTTTCAGAACATTTAGGGCAAGGCCCAAAGGCTTGCTCCGACGCTTCGTGTGCAGAAAACAAAGAGTGATCAATCTTAGACATATAATTTTAATCACTCGTTTTATTTAGTGAAGCGGCCCTTCTGGTTCATCAAACAACAAGTCTTCCATCTGAGCATAGGCATTTTCTTTACCAGGAACATTGAATAAAACCATGAGCACGACCCATTTCATATCCTCTAAACAAAACTCTTTAGATTCAATTTCCATCACTCTATCGATGACCATTTCTCTGGTTGTGGAGTCGACGACATTAATCTGCTCTAGAAAGAGTAAAAAGCCCCTACACTCAATATCTAAGCGCATTTCCTCTTCTTGTGTATAAACCCTAGTAACAAAAGACGTAGGGCCTTTAACCAAATAAGGATTAATGTCGGTTTCTTGAAGTGCGGCTAGTTTTTCTAGCCAAGAAAGAGCCTTATATATCTCATCATGATGAAACCCTGCCCTGATTAATTCATCAGTCAATTCATCTTGATCAACACGGATCTCTGTCTCATTGTGAATAAAGTTTTCAAACAGATACATGAGGATATCGAACATATTATTTTTCCCCCAACTTAATGTAACCTCCAGGAACGGAAGTTACTAAACCGCGTAACTCATATTCTAATAATTTTGACATAACATCAGTTACTTCAATGCCTGAGCGCTGAGCCACTATATCTAGTGGTGTCACTTCAAAATCTACACTATCTAACAATTTGTCAGATGCCAAGCTTTGTGATGAATTTTTTTGTAATTTATCTTTAAAAGATGATTCTACAACCTGGCAGATAGTTGGGAATTCTTCTAAAACATCTTCTAAACAAGTTACTAATTTAGCCCCTTGCTGTATAAGAAGATTACAACCTGCTGCCAGCTTATTTTGAATATTACCAGGTATTGCCAGCACCTCTCTATTCTGCTCTAGTGCATACCGCGCGGTTATTAGTGAGCCACTTTTGATTGCAGCTTCTACCACTAAAACTCCCAAAGATAAGCCACTAATTATACGATTTCTTCGGGGAAAATTCTCAGGCCGACTCGGCGTGTTTGGTGAAAACTCAGATATAATAACTCCATCATTAACGAGTATGTCCTCGGCAAGCTTTATATGCCTACGGGGATACATCTTGTCAATTGCCGTTCCTAAAACAGCTATGGTTGAGCGCCCTCCAATCAATGCTCCTTGGTGCGAAAATCCGTCAACGCCCATCGCAAGGCCACTTGTCACAAGAAAGCCATGTTCACTCAATGTATGTGCAAAACGCTTGGCATTCTCTTTACCTTGTGGAGTAGGATTACGGCTCCCCACCATAGCAATTTGAGGATTTGATAGTAAATCTTTACGACCATATCCAAAAATTAAAGGAGGGGGACTGGAGATTTGTTTGAGCAAGTATGGGTACTTAGAGTGCGTAAAATGAATTAAAAAGCGTTGTTCATTATCATTTAGCCATCGTAAGCTAGAATCAACATATTCGTTATCTGGTTTTTTAATTGCTGTGACTTGTTGCTGATTGAACCCAAAGCCTTCAAGGTCTTTGGCTGAAGAAGATAAAAGAGCAGCCAAGCTCATATTATATTTATCGTGAAATTTTAACCAACGACTAACACCAAACCTAGGAACTTGATTTAGTGTTAGCCAATGAATTAAAGCTTGTTCACTGTCATTGGATACTACCAAATGTTGAGCAACATCCTGTTGCATAAAATACTCCCATTAAGGTTTAGCGACTATCATTCCTTTTCTAATGACTTTAGTTGACTTTGTAATAAGTGCATAACTTGCCATATCAAAAGTTTTGAAGACTATAACTTCACCAACCTTAAATGCAGGTTGGTTGATTTCATCACCTATGTTAAACGCGCTTTTAAGCACATCTGTTTCACCTTCATATTTTGGTTGAGGACCATCTATAATATTTGGCCCTTGGCTGTATATACCCATTATTGTGCCAGGAGTTACTTCTTCATTGCCTAAATCTAAAATCACAACATTATATTTACCTAATAAATTATGCTGCTCTAAGTCGTCAATAATAAAGCCTGTTTGCTCTGCTGCTGCACTAAGTAAAATATCCTTAGGTGAATGCTTCTCAGCAGGAATAATTTTATCAGCTCGCTTAACTTCTAATTTAGCTTCAACTATTTTTATAAGGCTTTGCTTATCCAAATCAGAGTCGATTAACTCAGCCCTAGCGATATGCCTAACCAGCAGACCTAGAAAGTTGCCCTCCATGTCAAACAGTTCGCTCTGCTTTCGCACGATTTGTAAGTCTTCATTTTTACGCCTTGAAGCCTTACCTAACACGACGTTATCAGTTGCAAACCTAACAGCACCTTCAGTGTTACCTAATACATAAGGGTGACTATCATAATCATCCTTAGACATTACCATTTCATTTTCAATATAAGGTCTAATTACAGACCATGGTAACGTTGGGATAGCTTCAACATACTTACTTGTTTTTTTACCTTCTGGAGATAGTTTTATCTCTAGCTTTGGCTGCTCTCTAATGACCTCTAGTACAAGCTCACCATTTGCATTTTTAACTAATCGTAATTCGTCGCCTGGATAAATTAGATGTGGATTCGTAATATGAACATTTGTTCGCCATAACTGAGGCCATAACCAAGGTTTGTGTAGATACATATTTGAGATATCCCATAGGGTATCTCCTTTCTTAACTACATATATTTCTGGCGCGCTTTCTTTAACCTCAATGGTATCTGCAAAGCACAAAGCTGGGATCAAAGCTAGAACAGCCAAAAACTTAAATATCTTTTTACTTATCATTCTTATACACACCCTAAAGCAGTCACTATTATGTTTTGGATCCATTTAAGCTAGAATAGCCTAGGATGAATACGATTAAATAGTAGATTCTATTTAATCGTATAGTAAACAATACACTCACCAATATGAACTTAGACACTCTAGCGTAAAGTTTCAATTGGTTAAATTAGTTCCTGAGTCTTATACACAGACTTACTATAGTTGAAAAATATAATGGCAATTTTAGAAGTATTACGTTTTCCAGATGAAAGGCTACGGACTGTAGCTAAAGAAGTAGACACTATTGATAAAGAAATCACTACGCTAGTTGAAGATATGTTCGAAACTATGCGTGATGAAAATGGCATAGGACTAGCTGCATCGCAGGTCAATGTGCATAAACGAGTGGTAGTCATGGATGTGTCAGAGAAACAAAATGAGCCATTAGTGTTCATTAATCCAGAGATCACCCACAAAGAAGGCAAAACAATTAGTGAAGAAGGATGCCTATCTGTTCCTAATAACTTCGCAAAGGTAGAGCGAGCAGAAAAAATAACGGTAACTGCACTAGATAAGTCTGGTAAGCAATTCACGCTAGATGCAGATGGGCTGTTAGCCATATGCATACAACATGAATTAGACCATCTTATGGGCAAACTATTCGTAGATTATTTATCCCCTCTTAAGAGACAAAGAATCAAAACCAAGCTCGAAAAAGAAGCTAGGCTCGCAGCAAAAGGCTAATTAAACATTGAAGACTCCATTGAATATTATTTTTGCTGGTACGCCTGAGTTTGCAGCACTTCACCTTCAAGCTCTAATTGATTCACAACACAATGTAGTTGCCGTATATAGCCAACCTGACCGCCCAGCAGGAAGAGGCAAAAAACTTCAAGCAAGCGCGGTAAAACAGTTAGCATTAAAGCACAACATAGATATATACCAACCACACTCACTTAAAGATGAAGATGCCCAAATACAACTAGCTAAGCTTAATGCTGATGTAATGGTAGTTGTTGCCTATGGTTTAATTTTACCAAAGGTGGTGCTTGAGACACCAAAGCTTGGCTGCTTAAATGTTCATGGCTCGCTGCTTCCTAAATGGCGAGGCGCTGCCCCCATTCAACGTTCATTGTGGGCTGGGGACACCGAAACAGGTGTCACTATCATGAAAATGGACGAAGGCTTAGACACTGGGCCTATGCTACTCAAAGAAGCCTTGACGATAGAAGCAACTGATACCAGTGCAACCCTATACCAAAAGCTTTCAATTGTAGGCCCCAAATCACTATTAGAAGTATTATCGCAATTGGAAAACCTCCCTGCGCAGGCTCAAGATGACTCACTAGCGACCCATGCGAAGAAACTTTCTAAAGCAGAAGCAAAAGTAGATTGGCACATCAATGCTCAACAACTTGAGCGTAACGTTCGCGCCTTTAATCCATGGCCAATGGCTTTTTTTACTGTCCAAGACACTAATATCAAAATTCATAAAGCAGAAGTGGTTAATACCCCCACTGATAAACTAAATAGCCCTCCCGGAAAAATATTACATTCTGGAAAAGACGGTATTTTGATAGCTACACCAGAGAAGGCATTGTTATTAACTCAACTGCAGCCTCCGGGCAAAAAGCCTATGTCTGCGGCTGATTTATTGAATGGTAAAGCAGAATGGTTCACAGAAGGCACTATCCTTCAATAAACAAGGCTACCCAGTACGACTCTTTATGAATCATAAAAATAGTAAATCACGGAAAAAACAGCACCTATTCAATCTTAGAGCAGAAGCCGCAAAAGTCTTATTTCAAATATTAGAAGAAGGAAAGTCGGCCCGAGAATGCTTACCAGCAGCACAAGAGAATCTAAAGGATCAAGATAAAGCTTGGTTACAAGAGATGGTTTACGGTGTATTGCGAAACTTACCGATATTGCAGTTTTGGTTAAGGCAATTACTAGATAAACCACTAAAAAATCGCTTTAAAATTGTCGAGCACGTGATCATGCTAGGCTTTTATCAGCTAGCTTTTAGCAGGGTTAGTCAACATGCAGCAGTATCTGAAACCGTTGCTGCGTGTCAGTCTTTAAATACAATGGCAATGAAAGGATTAGTGAACGCAATTTTACGTACTTTCTTACGGGAAGATATTGCCAATCAAAGTCCACCGAATGAACAAATAGCTTCTGGTTTACCTAAATGGCTATTTAAAAAATTACAATCAGAGTACCAAACAGCTCTCCCTGATATTGTTCAAAACATGCAACTCAAAGCCCCTATTTGGCTAAGAGTAAATACACTGCAAATATCTGTTGAAAAATACCAAAAAGCATTACAAGCAGAAAATATTGAACTCCAAACATCAGACCAGCACTCCAGTGGAATATTGTTAACCAAGGGCTGTGACGTGACAAGCTTACCTGGTTTTCAAGAGGGATGGTTTTCGGTTCAAGATGGAGCAGCTCAATTAGCTGCTACCTACTTACAACCACAAGCAGGGGAACACATTCTAGATTGTTGCGCTGCACCAGGAGGTAAAACCTGTCATATTTTAGAGCTACAACCACAACTAAACTCCCTCTATGCATTAGAAGTTGACAAAATTAGAGCAAAACGAATCGAGGAAAATTTAGTTAGGTTACAACATAAAGCTAAAATTATTATTGGTGATGCAAGTGATACAAGTAGCTGGTGGGATAACCAACAGTTTGATCGAATACTATTAGATGCCCCCTGCTCTGCCACCGGAATTATACGACGCCATCCAGATGTGAAGTGGTTACGTAAAGCTGCAGATATAAACGTACTTGTTGAGTTACAGAAACAAATTTTAGATGCTATTTGGCTGACATTAAAGCCCGGAGGTACGTTACTCTATGCGACTTGCTCTATTCTTCCAGAGGAAAATCACCAACAAATCAGTCATTTTTTGTCTAGCACTCATGACGCGCAATTAGATGAAAGCTTTCATCATGGGTCTGTCAACAAACCTGGGCGGCAAATTTTACCAGGGGAGCAACAAATGGATGGTTTCTATTATGCCAGACTGTTAAAGTCTGCAGCTAAATGACGGTAAGTTGTCGGCTTAATCTAACCTTTAAGCTTGCTTAGATAAAAATTAATAACAAGGTTTAAATACCAAGAATAATCATGAAAATAATTATCTTAGGCGCAGGCCAAGTAGGCGCCACGTTAGCTGAAAACTTAGTCGGTGAAAAAAACGAAATAACCGTCATTGATTCTGATGTCGAAACCATCAGACAACTCCAAGATAGATTAGACTTACAAGTCGTAGCTGGCATGGGTTCTCACCCTGATGTACTCAAAAAAGCTGGCGCCGAAGATGCAGACATGTTGATAGCTGTTACCAACAGCGATGAAAGTAATATGATGGCTTGCCAAGTCGCATATAGCTTATTCAAAACCCCAACCAAGATTGCTCGGGTACGTTCAGAGCAATATATAATTTACCAAGAACAATTATTCAAACATCAAGATGTACCCGTTGATCACCTAATTGCCCCCGAGCAATTAGTTACCCGCGCAATTAAAAGGCTTATCGACTATCCAGGTGCGCTACAAGTTGTTGAGTTTGCAGATGGCAAAGCCAGTTTGGTTGCCGTTAAAGCATATTATGGTGGCCTACTGGTAGGTCATGCACTTTCTACGTTAAAAGAGCATATTCCAAATGTAGATACACGGGTAGCAGCTATTTATAGACGAGGTAAACCAATCCGTCCCCTTGGTACAACCATTATTGAAGCTGATGATGAAGTATTTTTCATTGCGGCAACCAAACATATCCGTGCGGTAATGAGTGAACTGCAAAAGCTCGAATCTAGTTATAAGAGGATTATGATTGCTGGTGGCGGCTTAATTGGCGCAGGGCTTGCCAAATTGCTAGAGCATAATCATAACGTCAAACTCATTGAATATAGTCCAGAGCGAGCTAAATATTTGTCAGCTCACTTGGATAAGACCATTGTCTTCTCTGGCGATGCTTCAGATCATGAACTGTTAACTGAAGAAAATGTAGAGCAAGTAGATGCCTTCATTGCCGTTACGAATGACGATGAAGCGAACATTATGTCGGCTATGTTAGCTAAACGACTTGGTGCACAAAAAGCCATGGTATTAATTCAACGGGGGGCCTATGTTGATTTAGTACAAGGTGGCGAAATTGATATTGCCTTTTCACCTCAACAAGCAACGATATCTGCTCTGTTAACGCACATTCGTCGAGGTGACATTGTAAACGTATATTCCCTAAGAAGAGGGGCTGCAGAAGCAATTGAAGCGATTGCCCATGGCGATCAACATACCTCTAAGGTTGTGGGAAGGGAAATAAGAGATATTAAGCTACCTCCTGGAACAACCATAGGTGCAATTGTTCGTAGTGATGAGGTGATTATTGCTCATAGCAATACAGTTATCGAAGCTAATGACCATGTAATATTGTTTTTAGTTGATAAAAAGTTCATAAGCCATGTTGAAAAGCTATTCCAACCCAGTGCTTTCTTTTTTGGATAAATATCGAGCCAAATAACCCGCCCATTAAATAATTATGAAAGTTTATTAACCCGCCTTTAAAAACATTTCCTATTTACATTAGGTATGTTATTTTTTGAACAGGAGATCAAAAAACAACCAATAAAAGTGTATTTAGAATGATGGATTATTTTAAAAACTTACTTCGTTTCGAGCTTAGCCATTCTTTATTTTTCGCGGCTTTAATATCTACTTTAACTATAAGCCAAAGCACTTATGCGAATCCAAGCATAGCAGTTATTGACTTTGATCGTTCTAGTATTAGATACCCATATTTAAGTCAAGAAATATCAAATCTAATCTCTGACCAGCTTGTTAACTATTCTCAATTTATAGTAGTTGAAAGAGAGAGACTGAAAAGTGTCATGGGAGAAATTAATTTAAGCTCAAGTGGTTTAGTAGCAACTAATCAAGTTATTCAAATAGGTAAGCTTACTGGTGCAGAATTTTTACTTACCGGACAAATATTAAATGCAGATATAGATAAAAAGACATTTTCTGGATACGGAGTTAGAACAACCAAAGAAACCTACTATTTAGGTATTAGTATTCGTATTTTAGACACCCAAACTGGCACCATAGTTTTTTCAGATAGCCAGCAAGCAGAACACACCCTTCAAGATACGCAAAACCGATCAAATAGAAACCGAACCTTTATCCAACTTGCAGAGCAACTTAGCAATAGTTTTGTCAGTAAAATAAATCAAAGTAATCGGTTTAAAGTGCAACAAAATACCACTCCAAGCACTGTTTCTGTAGAAGTCCAATCGACTCCAGAAGAGGCCGATGTAGAGGTAGATGGTGTATTTTATGGCAACGCAGGGGATTCTTTATCGCTTCCCACAGGAATGCACACGGTAAAAATCAGTTTACCTGGATTTGATGCATGGGAGAAAAAGGTTCTGATAAAAGAAAACCTATCAATTAAAGCAAAATTACGTAAATCAGCTGATTTTAGAATTGAATCCAATAATTAGAAAATACAACAAAAAAACGGAGTTAAAAATGATGTTTCTTATTCGTTCTCTACTTACCCTTTTCTTATTGAGTACGCTTAGTATTCAAGCTTTTGCAGCCCCAAGAGTCGCAATAGTCGACTTTGAGAACCGAACACATTACCGAACGACTTGGCGCTTGAATTCTGGGGCTGCCGATATGCTAACCACAGAACTTGTCAAAGCAACTAAACTTGATGTGTTTGAAAGAGAGCGAATGAGTAGCATATTAAAAGAACAAGACTTCGGTCAATCCGGACGCATAGATCCATCTACTGCTGCTGAAATAGGGAGGCTAATAGGCGTAGATTTTATCGTGACAGGTGCTATCACCGAGTTTGGAATCAGTAACTCTGGCGGTGGTGGTGGTGGTATTAATATTGGTAAGAAGAACTTTATGGCTAGCGTTGACGTACGGATTATTGACGTTAATACAGGTCAAATTGTATTTGCAGATACGGGCTCAGGAACAAAAACGTCAACTAATGTAAAGGTCTTCGGGTTTGGTGGCGGAGAAAAGAATAACACCAAAAATGAAACCGCCTCTCTTCGTAGGGCAATGAAAGATTTAGCAAGAAAAATAGGTGATGCAAAACTAGAAAACAAACTAAGCTCAACTACTACAAACCCTGTGCCAGCAACAAGCTCAAAAGACACACTAATTGCTTATATAGATGATGACGAAGTTACACTTAATAAAGGGTTCAGCTCCAATTTAGAAGTAGGTAAAACTTATAAAGTGAGACGACCTACAGGAAGCATCAAAGATCCTAAAACAGGTAGAGTGATTAAAGTAAAGTATAAAACATTAGGAAAAGTAAAAATTACCGCAGTAGAGGATAGTTACTCGGACGGTATTTTAGTGGAAAACAAAGGGGTAGAAGTTGGAGATGTAGTTGCTGGACCTAAAAATGTAGCAAAAGTATCAAAACCTAAACCAGCTCCAGTACAACAAGAACCTGCCTATGTAGCTAAAAAAGAAACGCCTCCTGAACCTAAGGTAAAAGAAAAATCTAGCATTACTTCTTTTGCTACAAGCGTGTTTTCTAATAAAGGCTCTAGTAACGTCACAACTCGCTCTCATGACATAGAGATAGACGCCTATGATGAAGATGCTCTAGAAGACTATTATAATGCACTGAAAGACTCTATTTCTTGGATGTCAATGCTTGCTGGATTAACACAAGATACGGCGGGCCAAACAAATTTAGACCACCTAAATATGATTTATGGGATGTTTACTGGCAAGATAGAAACATCAAAAATAGAACTTGAAGATTGGCCTTTAGAGGCTAAGCAACAAGGATGGAAAATTTTAGGTAAAAAAATAATCAGATACAGCAAACTGTTCGATAAACATCGAGCCAGAATCATAAAAAATGATGCTATTGATGCTGATTACAAAGATATGATTAGTGATATCGAACTTATTACAGAAGAGAGCTTGTTCGAAGCTTGAATTGGAAAACCTTAACTAACTTCTCCAAAATGTTGGTGAGAATAAGACTAATAAAGAAAATATCTCTAAGCGACCAAACAACATCGCTATGATTAACAACCATTTACCAGCATCTGATACATCAGCATAGGTACCAGCAACGTCACCCAAACCAGGGCCAAGGTTATTTAGGGTGGCGGCTGTAGCTGTAAACGCAGTTACATCGTTCATACCCGTTGCAATCAAACACACCATAATAATTACAAAAATCATGGCATAAGCTGAAAAGAATCCCCAAACAGCTTCCACAACCCTATCTGGTAAAGCTCTATCTCCCAGCTTTACAGAATAAACCGCTTTAGGGTGTATGAGACGGTTTACTTCTCGCTTTCCCTGTAAATAAAGAAGTAATACTCTAATAACTTTCATACCACCACCTGTTGATCCTGCGCAGCCACCAATGAAGCTTGAGAAGATTAACATTATGGGCAGGAATGCTGGCCATTGAGAGAAGTTAGTAGTCGCAAACCCAGCAGTTGTACTAATAGATACAGACTGAATAAGTGCTTGGTCTAAAGCCGTACCTGAATTTTCAAACCAACTAAAATGCACCAATACAATAAAACACACCAAAGCAAGAGAAAATTGGATAATAAAAAAGGCTTTAAGTTCTGGATCGTAAATGTACCCTTTCAAGGTTCTGCCACTTGCCGCGCCATAATGTAGAGAAAAATTTAATGCTGCAATCCACAAAAAGATTACACACACTATATTTACGCCAACACTATCGAAATGCCCTAAGCTCGCATCATAAGTACTAAAGCCTCCTATGGCTATAGTCGAAAATGCATGACAAATTGCATCAAACCAATTCATCCCAACTGACCAAAAAGCAATGGTGCAGGCTGTAGTTAAAGACAAATAGATATACCAGAGATGTTTTGCTGTATCTGCGATACGAGGAGTCATCTTAGAATCTTTAACCGGTCCAGGAGTTTCAGCTCTATAGAGCTGCATGCCCCCTACCCCTAAAATGGGTAAAATTGCTACGGCTAAAACAATGATCCCCATACCACCTAACCATTGCAGCTGCTGCCTATAAAACTGGATAGCTTTTGGTAAATAGTCAATACCTTCAATTACAGTAGCACCGGTTGTTGTTAAGCCTGAGAATGACTCGAAAAAAGCATCAGACGTCGACATATAAGGCTGTTCAAGCAACAGAAACGGCAAAGCAGCAAAACTTGCCAAAACCGTCCAAAATAGAACAACAATTAAAAACCCTTCTTTCGCTCTTAAGTCGAAACGAAACTTTCTATTTGGATACCAAATAGCTAAACCAGTTACTAAGCATAAAAGAAACGCCATTAAGAAAGGTAATCCACTGCCATCCTCATAAATCACAGAAACTATAGCGGGCGGGATCATAGTCACACTAAATAGAGCAATCAATAAACCTAGAATACGAATGATAGTACGATACTGCATATTTTAACTTTGACTCACTGTGTGTCTGCAGACGAAGTAAAACGCTGTAGAATTGTAATTTTTCATTTATAAGTACTTTATACCGGTAATGTGGTGTCATAATTAAGGAGCTTATGCACCAAACTGCGTTTATGATAAAAAGGTTTACTATCTAATAGGTAAGATAACAGAAAGCTGCCATTGGTCACCATTATTTAACCTTAAATTGCTGACTTAGCTAAAACTCAATAACATAAATTCTAGACCTAAGTTATTAGTTTAATTTAGGTTTCTCATCGACAATAAACCACAAGGTAAATCCTTATAACTTTTTGATACATATGCAATCATAGTTCCTAAAAAATATGTTAGAAAACATCTGTTAAAATCATCAATAAATGTGTATCTTTACTAACCTTTTTATTTAGCGTCGTTAAATAAATTTAATTTACTTATCCACATTAGATTACTATATTTTATTAGAGTAAACATAACTCTTAACATATTGTATAATAAAGAATTACTTCTTCATCATCACATATAGAAACATTTACACAGCACTCATTATCTACATAGTTATCCACAGTCACGTGCAATATAATATATCTAGATGAACTTCTTTACATATGACACCCTTTATCTATCAAGTAAACAAACTCTAACAGGCTTTATACATGACAAACTCAATCCAAAACTTATCAGAACCTCTTATCTTGGTTGATGGTTCATCTTATCTATTTAGGGCATATCATGTACCTTATTTACAGGCATTGAGCACGTCATACGGACAACCTACAGGCGCCATTACTGGGGTCTTAAATATGATAAAAAGCCTTCAAAAAAGTTATCCTACTGGAAATATAGTGGTGATATTCGATGCTAAGGGTAAAACATTTAGAAATGACATGTATCCAGATTACAAGGCCAATAGACCACCTATGCCTGACGATCTCAGAACGCAAATAGAGCCTTTACATAGAATAATAGAAGCAATGGGTCTTCCACTATTAGTGATAGATGGTGTCGAAGCAGATGATGTAATCGGTACCCTTGCCCACCAAGCTTCTGAATTAAAAATAGAAACCATTATATCTACCGGTGATAAAGACATGGCTCAACTTGTCACACCCCACGTTCGTCTAATCAATACTATGACCAACGTTGAGATGGACGAAGCAGGTGTAATAGAAAAATTTGGGGTTCGTCCAAATCAAATCATAGATTACTTAGCCTTGATGGGAGATAAAGTAGATAACATACCTGGTGTGAATAAATGCGGTCCCAAAACAGCAGCTAAGTGGCTAAATGAGCATTCATCTTTAGAAGAAGTGATAGCCAATGCAGATAAAGTTAAAGGCAAAATTGGAGAGTATTTAAGAGAGGCAATCGAGTTTTTGCCTCTATCCTACAAGTTAGCGACAATTAAGCTTGATGTTAAACTTACGCAGAGTCTCAATGATTTAAAACCTTTGCCACAAAAAGATAACGACTTAATTGAGCTAGCCAACAAGTATGAACTAAAACGTTTACTTTCTGAGATAACCCAAAAAACTCCACCACCTAAAGCAATCTCCGATAACGATGATGAAACAAGCATCCATAACGAGAATTATCAAACAGTATTCACACAAGAAGCACTGGATACTTGGCTAAAGAAAATTAGCTCTTCTCCCCTTTTCGCCTTTGATACTGAAACCACAAGCTTAAACTATATGGATGCAGAATTAGTTGGCGTATCCATGTGTATTGCAGAAGGTGAAGCAGCCTATATTCCCTTTGCCCATGACTACCCTGACGCCCCAGACCAATTAAATAGAGAGTCTGTATTAAGTGCGCTGAAGCCCATTTTAGAAGACAAGTCCATTAAGAAAGTAGGACAGCATTTAAAGTTTGATAAAAACGTACTGGCTAACTATGACATAGACCTACAAGGCATTGCGTTTGACACTATGCTTGAATCCTATGTTTTAAATAGTGTTGGCTCTAAGCATAATATGGACAGCTTAGCCGAGACCTACCTTGATAAAACAACCATTCACTTTGAAGATATTGCAGGTAAAGGCAGTAAACAGTTAACGTTTAATCAAATTTCGATAGACAAAGCCGCCCCTTATGCAGCAGAAGATGCCGATATAACCTTTAGGTTACACAATAAAATTTGGGGACAGCTATCTACCGAACAAGAGCTTAAAGAAGTATTTGAAAGTATCGAATTACCATTGATTCCAGTATTAGCAAGAATGGAACAATTTGGTGTACTTATTAATAGTCAAAACTTAGCTCAACAAAGCCAAGATATCGCGATGCGAGTTCTTGAGATAGAAAAAGATGTATATGACCTAGCTGGAGAAGAGTTTAATTTAGGTTCCACAAAGCAACTTCAAGAAATTTTATTCAATAAGTTGAAATTACCTGTCCTTAAAAAAACACCAAAAGGCGCCCCCTCAACTGCGGAAGAAGTACTACAAGAATTAGCGAATAGTTACCCTCTTCCTAAATTACTAATGGAGTATAGAGGCTTAAGTAAGCTGAAAAACACCTACACAGACAAGTTGCCTAAGATGATAAACCCACGAACGGGTCGTGTGCACACCTCTTATCATCAAGCAATAACAGCAACAGGAAGGCTATCTTCGACAGATCCTAACTTACAGAATATTCCAATCCGTACACCTGAAGGAAGACGTGTAAGACAAGCGTTTATAGCAAGAGATACATACAAGATTGTAGCTGCAGATTATTCACAAATTGAATTACGTATCATGGCACATCTATCTGGTGATAAGGGCTTACTCAACGCTTTTGCATCAGGAAAAGATATCCATACTGCAACAGCATCTGAAGTATTTAGCACCCCATTAGAAGAAGTTACGGTAGAACAGCGTCGTAACGCCAAAGCTATTAATTTTGGACTAATTTACGGTATGTCAGCCTTTGGGCTTTCACGACAACTAAATATTTCACGACAAGATGCCCAAAGATACATGGATTTGTACTTTGAAAGATACCCTGGGGTATTAACTTACATGGAAGACACTCGAGTATTAGTTAAAGAAAAAGGGTATGTATCCACTGTATTTGGAAGGCGTCTTTATTTGCCAGAAATAAATGCCAGTAACGGTATGCGACGCAAAGGAGCTGAAAGAGCAGCAATTAATGCTCCTATGCAAGGCACAGCAGCGGATATCATTAAAAAGGCAATGATAGTCGTTGATAACTGGATTCAAGCCCTTCCAAACGATGATATTAGAATGATAATGCAAGTCCACGACGAGCTCGTATTTGAAATTGCAGAGCATAAAATTGCAGAGTATCAACCTAAAATTATCACTTTAATGGAACAGGCAGTATCACTAAATGTTCCACTTGTTGTTGAAGCGGGTATAGGCGATAACTGGGACGAAGCCCATTAATCGTACAGAAGGTTCAATTTGTCGATTAAACTAATAATGTACTTGGTTTATCAGATTATTTTTTATAATATTCGCCCGTAGGGTACAGAGGTCTGATAAGTCTTACCTTTGTTTGAACCTCGGCTTATGCCGAGGTTTTTTTTATTTACAACAAGCGATTGTTACTTTACTAACTCTGCAAACTAGAAACACTACTTTTAGATAAAGTCATTTTTCATTTGTACCAATCTTTTTAGGCTCAAGCCTATAGCTCTTGATTCAAATGACTCTCTTGAGATCTTTTATCTTCATAACCGTACCAAGCATCAAGTTTTTGCTGAAGCTTATCTAAGCCAATACCATTCATCGAAGAAAAAACTTCAACGCTTACATCACCACAAAATGCCATTGCAGCCTCTCTCGCCATCAACAACTGACTTTTTCGCTTTCCAGATTTAAGCTTGTCAGCTTTGGTGAGCAAAGCTAAAACAGGTAAGTCCGCTGCTACAGCCCAATAAATTAACTCTTGGTCAAGATCTTTAAATGGGTGGCGAATATCCATAAGTACCACTAAGCCCTTTATACTATTTCTCTTCTGTAAATATTCACCTAAAGACTTTTGCCACTTCTTTTTGATTTCTAATGGCACTTGAGCATAACCATATCCAGGCAAATCAACTAATCTTCTACCTTCATCTAATGAAAACACGTTGATAAGCTGAGTTCGACCTGGAGTCTTACTTGTTCTAGCTAAGTTTTTTTGTCTCGTTAATTTATTCAACGCACTCGACTTCCCAGCATTAGATCGTCCGGCAAAGGCTATTTCTATTCCTTCATCAGGCCCCAAGTGGGTAATGTCTGGGGCGCTAATACTAAACGTTGCTTGATTATAATGACTCACTTTGACTCCAAATTTGTCTTGCGACCGGCAGTTTTTGTTAATTTCCACAATTATATCAGGGAAAAGGTGAATGAATTTATTTTACTAACGCTGTAAATGTGTAAAATACCCAGCTAAGGTTTAATAAGAACCCACTAATCAAATGTTTAAAGAGAAAATAATGAAAAATCTTGGTCTTCTATTATGTTTATTTGTTGGTTTTAGTACCAGTGCTTTAGCACAGGGTGATGCTGAACAAGGTAAAAATAAATCTGCTGTATGTGCTGCTTGTCACGGTATGGATGGTAATAGCGCTATAGCTATGAATCCTAAATTAGCAGGACAACACACTAAGTATTTAGTTAAACAATTGAAAGAATTTAAGCTAGCCGCACAAAGCGGTGGTGCTGAAGGACGTAACAATGCAGTCATGAACGGTATGGCAGTTGGCTTATCCGAACAAGACATTGAAGATTTAGCTGCTTATTTCTCTAGCCAAGAGTCAACACCTGGTGAAGCTGCAGAAGACATAATAGATGCAGGAAGAAAAATCTATATTAGTGGTGACTTAGATCGCGGAATTACAGCTTGTATCGCTTGTCATGGCCCGAGAGGTAACGGTACTAGTTTGTCTGGCTTCCCAGATATTAGCGGACAACATGCTGAATATATTGCAACTCAACTTAAAGCATTTCGTTCTGGAGAGCGAGCAAACTCTTTAAATGGAATGATGGCAGATATTGCTAAAAAAATGACTGATGAAGAGATTGAGATTATTTCAAGCTACGTATCTGGCTTGCATTAAGAGATTATATTACGTTTTATTATCCTATTAGTTAGTTGAACACTTAAACCTAAATGTAAATTATTTGTAAACTTTTATTCTTTCTGTATGCTTTAGCAAAAATAAAGCATCAAGGACGGTCAATAATTAGTGACTTCGATAATAAAAGTTATAAACGAAGGCAATTAGGATTTACCATGTTTAGGAAGAACAATAATGGGAGAAGTGTCGAATGACACTCATATTCTAAAAGCGATAGCGACCCTATCGCTTTTTTTCTATCATAATTTCACTCTTGTCACCCCGTCTAGCCAAAACTAAGGTAGAATCACGCCAATTATTAAGAGTTAAATGGGTGTGTTATGCCAAGGCAAAAGAAATCTCGAAAAGTGGGCCAGATTGGAACCCCTAAAACCACAACTAACGTAAGAAAACCAACAGAAAAGCGAATTAAAAAGCCAAAAGGGAAACCCGCTGGAACTCGTAATAGTGAGGTTATTATTTCAAAAGATAGTGGAAAGCTCCATGTTTCTAAAGATCCCAGGCACGGTAGTAAAAAGCCAATTCAATTAGTTGAAGTTAAAAGTGCACCAAAAGCAGCTCCAAAAGCTAAAATAAGAAGCTTCTCTCCTGCACAAGAACTCGCAGAGCTTGAGCAAGATGTTAAGCTTTCCATACTATTGGAAAAGGAAGAAACAGGCACAAAGATTACTCGAGAAGAGCAACAATACATGAACGAAAAGCTAGCGAGGCACAAAGTATTGTGCGAATTGCTAGGCTTAACCGATGATGAAAATGAAAAGACCAACAATGAAAATTCATCGAACTTATATAATGATTTAGATGCTTTTAACATTGATGACTTTAAAGATTAAGATTACAAAACCAAACCTATGATTTATCTATTATTGATTAGTGCTTTAGTAATTATTGCTGGGCTTGCATTTTATGCAGGCTCACTTTTGTTTAAGCTAAAAGCCCAAACACTACAAAAAGAAAAAACCACCCAAAAGAGGGTTGAAAATATAGTAGAAAGTATACAAACCATTGCTCTAGCTATCGAACAGCAACAATGTAACCTTTCTGAAGGATGTATAAGATTAACCCACTTATTAGAATGCCTACCAATTGCAGATAAGCCTGACTTTAAGGCACAGTACCCTGGTCTCTATGAACTTTATGCTGCTGTTGAACATCTACCAACCCACGAAAAAAGAAAAGCCCAGTCTAAACAGGAAACCTGGAAACAGGATTTATTTAGAGAAGAAATTGAAGCTAAGTTATCCTCAAAAATAATGGCCGAAGTATCGAGCTTAAGCAAGTTCACCTTAAAAAGCTGATCACCGGCCCATTTTCATCCTTAAACTTTGTTGATCCCCCTCTATAAACAAGCCTAAAGCATTATTAATCGCCTTTAGTGGTACATTGAATGTTCTACTAAAGGTATACTTACAGATGTTTTTTTAATTTATTGATGGTACGGCAGAGGCAAATGCAGAAGTTTGATTGTAAAACATTCCAAGGGCTAATTTTAGCACTTCAAGATTATTGGGCTCGACAAGGCTGTGTAATAATTCAGCCTTTAGATATGGAAGTTGGAGCTGGTACATTCCATCCAATGACTTTTTTACGTTCAATAGGCCCAGAGCCAATTAGTAGTGCTTATGTACAACCATGTCGACGCCCTACAGATGGACGTTATGGCGAAAACCCTAATAGACTTCAACACTATTACCAATTTCAAGTTATGTTGAAGCCATCTCCAGACAATATTCAAGAACTCTACTTGGGTTCACTTAAGGAGCTTGGGTTTGATCCATTAGTACATGATATTAGGTTTGTTGAAGATAATTGGGAGTCACCAACACTAGGAGCATGGGGACTTGGATGGGAAGTATGGCTAAACGGAATGGAAGTAACACAGTTTACTTACTTTCAACAAGTTGGTGGCCTTGAGTGCTCTCCTGTTACAGGAGAAATCACATATGGTTTAGAGCGCCTAGCCATGTATATCCAAGGTGTTGATAGTATCTATGATCTTGTGTGGACTGATGGGCCCATGGGTAAAGTAACCTATGGAGATGTGTTTCATCAAAATGAAGTTGAACAATCTACCTATAACTTTGAATTTGCAGATGTAGACGCTTTGTTTACTACTTTTGATCAATGTGAAAAAGACAGCCAAAAACTAATTGAAGCAAATCTACCTTTGCCTGCCTATGAGCAAGTAATGAAAGCTTCACATGCATTTAACCTGCTAGATGCAAGACATGCAATATCAGTTACCGAACGCCAGCGCTATATATTAAGAGTACGCTCGCTATCAAAAGCCTGCGCTGAAGCTTATTACCAAGCTAGAGAGAGTCTTGGCTTTCCAATGTGTAAGAAGGAGAAGTAGCCATGCGCATAGATAATTTATTAGTAGAAATTGGAACTGAAGAGTTACCTCCCAAATCCTTATCTAAATTAGCAACAGCCTTTAAAAACAACCTTGAAGGTTTATTAATTGAAAACGATATTAAGTTTGAACAAATTATTTGGTATGCATCTCCAAGGCGACTTGCCGTAAAAGTCACAGACGTTAATGAATATCAAGCTGATAAAATGATTGAAAAACGCGGACCTGCAATAAAAGCAGCATTTGATGCAGAAGGTAACCCAACAAAAGCTGCACAGGGTTGGGCTAGGTCTAATGGAATTGAAGTAAAAGATGCAGAAACACTTAAGACTGATAAAGGTGAGTGGTTACTATTTAAAGCAGACGTTAAAGGGCAAGCAATTCACACCCTAATAACTGATTTAGTAGAAAAAGCTCTTAAAGCACTACCTATACCAAAAGCGATGCGCTGGGGTTCAACAAATACTCAGTTCATTCGTCCAATTCATACTTTTACAATGTTATATGGCAGTGAGTTAATAGAGGGCTCTGTATTAGGAATTAAATCCTCCAGAAATATTCAAGGGCATAGGTTTCACTCCACAGGTAAAATTACACTAGATTCAGCTGATAACTACATTAAGTTATTAGAAGAAAACTATGTTATGGCTGACTTTCAAGCTCGTAAAGAACGCGTATTAGAATCAGTTGAAGAAGTAGCAGCAAAAGAAAATGGTGTAGCAGATATTAATGAAGAACTATTAGATGAAGTTACTTCATTGGTAGAGTGGCCTGTTGCCTTATCAGCAAATTTTGAAGATTCTTTTCTGGACGTCCCTAAAGAAGCATTAATATATACAATGAAAGATGACCAAAAATATTTTCCATTGTTAGACACTGATGGAAAACTAAAATCTACATTTGTATTTGTTACTAATATCGAAAGCAAAGACCCTCAAGTAATAATTAGCGGTAACGAAAAAGTGATACGCCCTAGGCTTGCTGATGCTGAGTTTTTCTTCAATACAGATAAAAAGAATTCATTAGAGTCTCGTCTCGAAAGTTTAAAAACCATTATTTTTCAGAAGCAACTTGGTACGGTTTACGAGAAGAGTCAGCGTATAGCTCAGTTAGCAGAAACTATCGCTACAACGCTTAATTTGGAAGACCCCAAATTAGCATTTAGAGCAGGTTTATTAAGTAAAACCGACCTAATGACAAATATGGTTATGGAATTTCCAGACGTCCAAGGTGTAATGGGTATGCATTACGCTAGACAAGATGGAGAGCAAGAACTAGTCGCACTTGCTCTAAATGAACAATATATGCCTAGATTTGCCGGAGATAACTTACCTACTTCTAAGATAAGTATGTGTGTTGCACTGGCAGATAAAATAGATACTTTGGTAGGTATTTTTGGAATTGGGCAAACACCTAAAGGCGATAAAGACCCCTTTGCACTTCGTCGTGCATCTATTGGTGTACTAAGAATTATAGTAGAAAATGATCTACCACTAGATTTAGTTACCTTGATAGAAGCTTCTATTTTGACCTTTGGCGACAAAATTGAGACTTCAAATCTATGTGAATCTGTAGTCGATTTTATTCTCGCAAGATTTAAAGCTTGGTATGCTGAGCAAGGAATTGCTTCTGAGGTAGTTCAAGCTGTTGCAGTTAACCGCCCTACTCGACCAGCAGATTTTGCAGCACGAGTCGAAGCAGTTAAAGCCTTTAATACCTTAGAATCTGCAGAAGCACTAGCAGCAGCAAATAAACGTGTAGCAAACATACTTACAAAGAACCCTGTTGACTCTAACAAGCCTCTAAGTAAGGAGTTATTAACTGAACCTTCAGAGATTACTTTAGTCGATAGTTTAGAAGCAATAGAAGCGAAGATACAGCCCCTATTAGCAGAGTCTAATTATAAGGCAACCCTTACTCATTTAGCAGAGCTCAGAGAGCCTATAGACTCTTTCTTTGATAATGTAATGGTTATGGCAGAAGATGAGTCAGTAAGAACAAATCGATTGGCATTGTTAGCTAGACTAAGAGGTTTATTTTTAAGTTGTGCAGATATTTCTGTATTAAATTAAAGCCAAACTAAGCGTAAAGTGATGGTAAATATGAATAATATTAGAGTAGGCATTTCAAGCATTGTTCTGAGTCTACTAATTAGTGGATGTGCGACAAATGTTATTGAAGAGTTTGCACAAGACAAAGGTTACGACCAGCTATATTTGAGAGGGGTCTTTTCTTGGTGGGAAGCAGATGAGCAATATAAGCTTCAAGAAATTGCCGACCAAGTATATGCAACCCGTATTGATTTAATTGCCGACGGTCAACCTTATGACTTTAAATTCGCAGACGAAAACTGGACACCTGGTTTAAACTGCGGTTATGCCAGCAATTCTAATATTGTAGTTAAAGTTGGATCTCGTAACAGAGCTAATTGCGAATCTACTGACAATAATTTTATATTTACACCAACGGAAACAGGTACGTTTGAGTTTTCAATAGATTTTAGCGGCTTTGGCTCGCCAAGGGTAAGCGTTAGAAAAGTTGATTAACTTTTTGATTTTTAAGTAAAAAAGCCGCTTATAAAGCGGCTTTTTTTATATGTAAACGATAATTAGAAACTACACGTCTAAGTTAGCAACTTTTAATGCATTCTCATCAATAAACGCTCTTCTAGGTTCAACTTGGTCACCCATTAATGTAGTAAATAGTTGGTCTGCTCCAATTGCATCTTCAATTTTAACTTGCAACATTCTACGAGACGTTGGATCCATTGTGGTTTCCCATAACTGCCCAGGGTTCATCTCTCCTAACCCTTTGTATCTTTGTATATATTGACCACGCTTTGACTCAGCCATTAGCCAGTCTAAAGCATCAACAAAACTAGTAACAGGCTTAGTCTTCTCACCACGTTTAACATAACCAGAAGGCTCTATAATACCGTTTATAGCTAAGTTTAATTCTTTGATACGCTTATATTCGTTAGACTCTAAAAACTCTTTATCAAGTTTATATTCGGTATCTATACCGTGTAATCTAATTATTATGGCAACGTACCAATTACTTCTTTCTGAATCATGACGTACCTCAAAAGAATAGCTCGCGCCATCTACTTCATCATTAGTTAAAGCTTCAGTAAAGTCTTTAGCAAACCCAATTAATTTTTGCTCATCATTTACATCGGCTGCTTCTAATGTGCTGCTATATATCAATTTATTTAAGATAACTTCAGGCATTAACCTACTAATTCGAGTGATCATAGCTACTGTATCTTGATATAACTTTACTAAGTTCTCTAAAGCAACACCTGTAATACTCGGTGCATCTTCATTTACATGAAGTGAGGCATTGTCTAACGCAATAGAAGTTAGGTACTTAGTTAAAGACTCATCATCTTTTAAGTACTGCTCTTGTTTACCTTTCTTAGTTTTATACAAAGGAGGTTGAGCTATATAAATATATCCTCTTTCTATAATCTCTGGCATTTGACGATAAAAGAAAGTTAACAACAAGGTCCTGATATGCGATCCATCAACATCAGCATCTGTCATTATGATTATTCTATGATAACGAAGCTTTTCTGGGTCGTACTCATCTCTACCAATACCACAACCAAGAGCGGTAATTAAGGTTGCCACCTCTTGAGACGATAGCATTTTATCAAAACGAGCTTTTTCAACGTTTAGGATTTTACCTTTCAAAGGCAAGATTGCTTGGTTTTTACGATTTCTTCCCTGCTTAGCTGAACCGCCAGCAGAGTCCCCTTCCACTATATATAGTTCGGATAATCCGGGATCTTTTTCTTGGCAATCCGCAAGCTTACCTGGTAACCCAGCTAAGTCTAACGCTCCTTTTCTTCGCGTCATTTCTCTCGCTTTTCTAGCAGCCTCACGAGCTCTAGCTGCATCAATAATCTTACCTACAATGATTTTACTATCAGCAGGATTTTCTAATAGAAACTCCTGTAGTTTCTCACCCATTACAGTTTCCACTGCAGGCCGTACTTCCGAAGATACAAGCTTGTCTTTTGTTTGTGAAGAAAATTTCGGGTCTGGTACTTTTACTGAAATAATAGCTGTAAGCCCTTCTCTAGCATCATCACCGCTCGTGCTAGTCTTTGACTTCTTAGCCATACCTTCTTTATCCATGAAGCTATTAAGAGTACGAGTTAGTGCGCCTCTAAAGCCTGCTAAATGGCTACCTCCATCTTTTTGAGGGATATTATTGGTAAAACAAAAAACGTTCTCTTGGAAGCTATCGTTCCATTGCATAGCAACTTCTACAGAGATCCCATCATCACGGCTTGATTCAAAGTAGAATACTTTTTGATGTATAGGTGTTTTGTTTTGATTTAAGTATTCTATAAATGCCGTTATACCACCTTCGTATTCAAAACGATCAACTTTACCATCACGTTCATCTTCAAGAATGATGCAAACACCTGAGTTTAAAAATGATAATTCACGAAGTTTCTTAGCTAGAATATCGTAATGAAATTCAACGTTGGTAAAAGTTTCTTCACTTGGCCAAAAACGAATGCTTGTACCAGATGTTGTAGAATCACCTATAATTGCTAACGGTGCTTGCGGTTCACCATGATGATAATCTTGTTCATGAAGCTTACCACCACGTCTAATTTGTATTTGAAGCTTCTTAGATAAGGCGTTAACAACAGATACACCAACACCATGTAAACCACCAGATACCTTGTAAGAATTATCATCAAACTTACCACCGGCATGTAAAACAGTCATGATAACCTCAGCAGCTGAGACTCCTTCCTCTTCATGAATTTCTGTCGGAATTCCACGGCCGTCATCTTTTACCGAAACTGAACCATCAATATGAATCTTCACATTTATACTGGAACAATGACCAGCTAGAGCTTCATCTATCGAGTTATCAACAACTTCAAAAACCATATGATGAAGACCCGTTCCATCATCGGTATCACCTATATACATCCCAGGTCTTTTTCTAACTGCATCTAGTCCTTTTAGGACCTTGATACTAGACGAATCATAAACATTTTCTTCTGCCATTAATTTAAATCTCCTCTCTCACATGACCATGTTCCACGTGAAACACTGTTTTATCATTATAATTTTTTACGAAGTCCAACTGTTTAGTGTCAATCGCCGTAACAAATAATTGTGTATTTGACTTTACTAACTTTGATACAAATATTGATCTCTTAGCTTCATCTAACTCTGCGCCAATATCATCTAACAGAAATATCGACGCTCTTTTAGTCTTAGTTTGTAAAAATAATGTTTGAGCTAATTGCATACTGGCAACTAACATTCTTAGTTGCCCTCTGGAAAGAACCTCATGGGCACTTGTTCCATCAATTTTAACTCTCAAATCTGCCTTATGGGGGCCAACACTAACAAAACCATTTCGTCTGTCTTTAACACTGTTTTTAGCTATACATTGTTCTAATGTAAGTTCTTTTTCCCATCCCCTATAATACGAAATTTCGAAACAAAACTCAGGTAAAAAGTCAGTTAATATCGAATAAATCATAGGTATTAGGCCGTCAGTCAGTATATTGTGACGCTGGTCTGTAATTGTATTGCTTTGCTTACAGAACAAGTCAATCCAATATCCATCATCTGGCTGAGTATTTTGATTCTGCTTATAGATAGCGTTAAGCTGCTTTAAGCTTTTTGAAAAAATAGAAGCTTCTAAATTGAAGTTATGTTCCACGTGAAACAATAACCAATCAAGGTAACGCCTTCTTAACTTTGGAGCACCCAAAAGTAAATCAGAGCTTTGTGGGGTAAAAATTTGAATAGGTAAACAACTAACAAGATCAGATGCCTTCTTTGACTTAACGCCATTTATATTAACTACGCAGGTATCATCTCTAGCTCGACTAATACCTAGTTTGTTAACGGTACCACCTTCTTCTTCATTTACACTTGAACAATAAACAGTAAAGCTATCTTTATTATTCTGAATTACGTTTTTGTGTTTTGATGTTCTAAAGGATCGGGCAAAACCTAAATAATGAAGAGCTTCCAAAATTGAAGATTTGCCGCTTCCGTTTTCCCCAATAAAAACATTTAAATTTTTATTGGGGCGAAAAGACAAACTATCTAAATTTCTAAAGTCACTTATCTGGACCCTATCTAGTTTCATAGACCTAGATACGTCTTAAGGAAAAAGTATAAAATAAAATCTAAACCTAAAGTCTCATTGGCATAATGACATAAAGTGCCGAATCATCTTCTGCATTTTCTAACAAGGCGCTACTATTTGAGTCTGCCAATGTAATGCGAATATTTTCACAACTTAAACCATTCATCACATCTATTAAATACGCCACATTAAAACCTATCTCTAAATTATCACCCTGATAATCTACATCAACGATTTCTTCAGCTTCCTCTTGCTCTGGATTATTAGCTGTAATCTTTAGTTCGCCATTAGATAGATTTAAGCGTACACCTTTAAATTTTTCATTAGATAATATTGATGCCCTAGAGAATGCCTGCTTTAACACATCCTTACTAGATTCAATTTTTTTATCACCATCTCTAGGTAAAACTCGACGATAATCTGGAAACCTTCCATCTACTAATTTACTAGTGAAAATAAAGTCGGTTGAAAATATACGAATATGGTTAGTGCCTACTTGAACCTTAACTTGTTTTTCGTCATCTTCAATAAGTCTAATAATCTCTAGAACACCTTTACGAGGAATAATAACTTGACGACTTGGTAAGGTTGCATTTTCGTATGATAAGCGGCACAGAGCTAACCTATGTCCATCTGTAGCTACTGTACGGATAAGATTATCTTCTGTTTCTAAAGACATGCCATTTAAGTAATAACGAACATCTTGTTGAGCCATACAAAAGTGAGTGCTGTCGATAAGGTGTTTTAAATCAGATTGTGAAATTTCAAACTCAAGTTCACCTTGCCAATCTTCTAGGTTTGGATAATCTTCTGCAGACAAAGTAGATAAGCTATATTTGCTTCTACCCGACCGTAATATCGCTTTATTACCATCTAGACTAAAATCGATAGTACTACCTTCAGCCAAACCACGGCATATATCAAAAAGCTTTTTAGCGGGTACAGTAATTTCACCCTCAACAAAATCATCTGTAAGCGTGACATTTGAAATAAGTTCAACTTCTAGATCCGTACCAGTCAACCATAGTGAGTTATCACTAACCTTAATAAGCACATTTGATAAAATAGGTAATGTATGGCGACGTTCTACCGCGCCTGAAACCAATTGAAGGGGTTGTAAAAAGTTTTCCCTGCTAATACTAAATTTCATTTTCTACTCGTAATTTTTTAAGAAGATAGTGTACGAATTAAGTTCTGATAGTCTTCTTTTATATCATGACTTTCTTCCCTTAGCTGTACTATTTTTCGACATGCATGTAGTACCGTGGTGTGATCTCTGCCACCGAAGGCATCCCCTATCTCTGGTAAACTACGATTAGTCAATTCTTTAGCTAAAGCCATGGCCATTTGCCTAGGCCTAGCTACACTGCGACTACGACGCTTAGACAAAATATCAGCCATTTTAATTTTATAATATTCAGCGACCGTCTTCTGAATATTATCAATAGTGACCAGTTTTTCTTGTAAGGCAAGTAAATCTCTCAATGCTTCCCTAACAAAATCTATGGTGATTGGTCTACCAGTAAAGTTAGCATTCGCAATTACACGGTTTAATGCTCCTTCTAACTCCCTAACATTCGACCTAAGCCGCTTTGCTATGAAAAACGCAACCTCATCTGGTAAAAATATTTTATTCTCTACTGCTTTACGCATCAAAATAGCAACACGAGTTTCTAATTCTGGAGGTTCAATTGCAATTGTTAATCCCCAGCCAAAACGTGACTTCAATCTGTCTTCAACACCTGTTATTTCTTTAGGATAACGATCAGAGGTTAAAATAATTTGTTGATTGCCTTCTAACAAGGCATTAAAGGTATGAAAAAATTCTTCTTGAGAGCGCTCTTTATTTGCAAAAAATTGAATATCATCAATTAATAAAGCATCAACAGATCTATAATAACGTTTGAACTCTTCTATCGCATTATTCTGCAGCGCCTTTACCATATCCTGAACAAAACGTTCCGATTGCATATATACCACTGTAGCATCTTTCTTATTATCAATAATTCCGTTACCAACAGCATGCAATAAGTGAGTCTTACCTAAACCTGTACCACCATATATAAACAAGGGGTTATAAGCACCACCAGGGTTATCAGCAACTTGTTGCGACGCAGCTCTAGCTAACTGGTTAGATTTACCTTCAACAAAATTATTAAACTTATATGTAAGATTAATATTACTTTTATGGGCTGGGGTTACGGTAGAAGCTGGCGCCGAGTTATGACTGGCTAAAGAAGCTACAGCAGCTGACTTTTCATTTTTAATAACTGGTGAGCTTGAAGCAGCTGGAGCTTTCGGAGTACTTTTTGATATTGAATTTCCACCAATATCAACACGCTTCACTTCAAACCTCAGTTGAGGTGGCTTGTTGCCACAAAACTCAGATAATAACTGTGTAATTTGAACAAAATATTTGTCCCTCACCCAATCGAGCACAAAACGATTCGGAGCAAATAAAGTAAGGTATTCATCATTCAAATCTGCTTGGAGTGGTCTTATCCACATGCTGAACTGTTGAATAGGTAAATCTTGCTGTAACCTATCTAGGCACTGATTCCATATAGACATTAAAAAAAACTACTCCGACCTTAATTATAAAGGCTTTAAACAAGAAAGACGTAAAAAACGAATTAACTACTGATTATTAAATTAAAATTTTAGTGAAGAAAATAAGAGGTTTCACCAAACTAGCTGTGAATTATCTCGCTAAACACCACCACAAGGCAACAAGCATTTTAAAAAAAATTAGTTTAAACACTTAAATCCTTATATTTATTTACTTTAAAGCAATATTTTTTGTTACTAACATCATTAAAAATTCAACTATAACTTTAATTAGAAGGGATTTTTAGGCTTTCGAAAACCAGATTATGCCAAAAAAATAGTGACTACTGTGGATAAATCATAGAAAGGGGAAAACTTATTAAAATAACCCCATACTATAGCGGTATAAAATAGAGAAAAGGTGCTTTAAAATTAAATTACGTCACTGAGTCACTTATTAATTGACAAAGGTCTAAGTGATCTCTATTATTCAGCGTCATTTTTGAGCACAGGCATACCTAAATAAGGTAATCTCTATGTTCATTTTGTTTAACCTTATGTAACGGGACTAGGTCATGAAAAGAACTTTTCAACCAAGCAACTTAAAGCGTAAGCGTTCACACGGTTTTCGTGCCCGTATGGCGACTAAAAATGGCCGTAAGGTCATAGCAAATCGTCGTGCTAAAGGCCGTGCTCGTTTATCAGCTTAATTATCCAAGGTGGGTGAAAATAATTTTTCTAGGGAGTTAAGGCTACTTACTCCCACCCACTTTGAATATGTTTTCAATAATGCAATTCCTGCGGTTTCTCCCCAACTTACCCTACTAGCTAGATATAACGAATCAAATAATCCTCGTCTAGGCATTACTTTATCTAAAAAAAGAGTTAAATACGCCCATGATAGAAATCGAATTAAACGATTAATTCGAGAGAGTTTTCGTTTACAGCGTCATTCGTTACCAAATATTGATATAGTTGTAGTCGGTAAAAGTGGCTTAGATAAATTATCAAATAAAGAACTGTTTTCCCTACTCGAAAAACTATGGAAAAAATTAGCATTACGTTGCGAAAAATCCCAATAGGTTTTATTAAACTTTATCAAAAATTTATTTCACCTATGTTGGGGCCTACATGCCGTTTTCATCCTAGTTGTTCTTATTATGCGATTGACGCAATAAAAGAACACGGATTTATCAAAGGTAGTTGGTTAAGCATTAAACGCATATTAAAATGCCATCCTTTGCATGATGGTGGCTATGACCCAGTACCTGAGAAAAAAAGAAATAAATAATGAATTTTACACAACTGCCCTTATAAAGAGCAGGTAATAAATAAAATAGTAATATCGCCGTGATTTAATATTTTCAATGGAAGCAATTAAATCGCCCACATAATTTAGCAGTTAATTAGAGTACTTTATGGAATCTCAACGTAGTTTTTTGTTTATTGGCCTAGCTATGGTCGGCTTTCTATTATGGCAACAATGGCAAGTAGATTATGGCCCTCAGCCTCCTGAACCTGTAAATAACACTCAGGAAACTTATTCTGCCACCAATAATGGCTCAACTGATATTCCAGTAGCCTCAGTAGACGGACAAAGCATTCAAGCTATCAATCAAGCATCAGGAAAAATTATATCCGTTGTAACAGATACCTTAGTACTGAATATAGATACGCAAGGTGGCGATGTTGTTTCAGCTAACCTTGCTAAATATCCGCTAGAACAAGGCTCCACAGAATTATATAGCCTACTTAGACCAAGCGGAGATAAATTGTTTATCGCTCAAAGTGGATTAATTGGTCAAGACGGTGTTGATGCTAAAGGTCGACCAACCTATATCACTCCACAAGAAGAGTACACATTAACGTCAGACACTTTGACTGTACCATTAAGCCTAGTAACATCAGATGGAATGAAGGTAACCAAAAACTTCATTTTTACAAAAGGTAGTCACAAAATAGATGTTAGCTACATAATTGAGAACAACACAAATGTTCCTAAGCAAATGCAGCAATTCGGCCAGTTAAAGCAAAGTATGCTTGAACAAGAAAGCAGTATGTTCATGCCTGTATATCGAGGCGGAGCTTACTCAACTGAAGAAGATCGTTACGAAAAATACTCTTTCGACGATATGACAGACTCAAACCTTAGAGAAACAACAAAAGCTGGATGGGCAGCAATGATAGAACACTATTTTGTCTCGGCTTGGGTTCCTCCTCAAGAACAAACAAATAAACTATTCAGTACTATCAAACAAAATACTAACGCTGTTATTGGTTTTACAGGCGAATCTGTAACCGTACAACCTGGTGAAACTGCACAAATTACCAGTGCCCTTTACCTTGGGCCAAAAGACCAAGACACATTAATTACAATAGCTAGAGGCTTAGATTTAACTGTTGACTATGGTTTCCTTTGGTTTATTTCAAAATATCTTTTTGCTCTTCTTCAATTTATCCAAAGTATTGTTGGAAACTGGGGATTCTCAATAATAATTATCACTGTAATTGTTAAAGGTATGATGTATCCACTTACTAAGAAACAGTATGAATCAATGGCTAAGATGCGTGAGTTAAAGCCAAAAATGGATGCCTTAAAAGAACGTTGTGGTGATGATAAGCAAAAGCTTCAAAAAGGAATGATGGAGTTATACAAGAAAGATAAAGTTAACCCTATGGGTGGATGTTTTCCGCTGTTACTACAAATGCCAATATTCTTAGCATTGTATTGGGTATTGCTTGAAAGTGTTGAATTAAGGCATGCAGATTTCATATTCTGGATAACTGACTTAAGCGCTAAAGACCCATTCTTTGTGCTACCCATATTAACTGGTGCAAGCATGTACTTATTACAAAAACTACAACCAATGACTATGACTGACCCTATGCAACAGAAGATAATGCAATTTATGCCTGTGGCAATGAGTTTGTTCTTCTTTATATTCCCTGCAGGTTTAGTTTTATATTGGTTAGTGAGTAATATTATTACGTTAATCCAAGCTAAAATTATTTATGCATCAATGGAAAAACGTGGTCTAAAAACAAAATAATTCAATCTTGATGATTAGCCCGTTTTATTCCTATTTGGTCATATAAAACGGGCTTTTTTGTCTCTACAATAATATCCACATAACTTACATAAAAGGATACCCGATGCCTTCATTAGATATTGTTTCAGAAATCAACTTAGTTGAAGTAAAAAATGCTGTTGATAACGCTAGTAGAGAACTCAGTACGCGTTTTGATTTTCGTGGCGTAGATGCATCATTTGACTATGCCAATGAAGTCGTAACTTTAAAAGCTGAAGGGGATTTTCAGATTAAACAAATGATGGATATGCTACGCAGCGCTTGTGCTAAAAGAGGTGTAAGTAACGCAGCTCTAGACCCGCAAGATTCAGATGTCACAGGAAAGACACATAAAAAAGTAGTTAAGTTTATTCAAGGTATAGAACAACCTAATGCTAAGAAAATTATAAAACTGCTGAAAGAGTCAAAACTAAAAGTCCAAGCACAAATTCAAGAAGATAAAATTCGTGTAACAGGTAAAAAGCGTGATGATTTACAACAGGCTATGAGAATAGCAAAAGAAGCAGAACTCGATTTACCTCTTCAATTCACAAACTTTAGAGACTAATTACAGTATGAATGCAATTGGCTTTACGGAAGATAACGACACTATTATTGCGCAAGCTACAGCGCCAGGAAAAGGCGGTGTAGGAATAGTGAGAGTTTCCGGAAAATTAGCAGGTGAAGTAGCCACTGCTATGCTGGGTAAAATACCGAAAATACGTAAAGCCGAATACCTCCCCTTTTATGATGTAGACAAAAACATAATCGACCAAGGTATCGCGTTGTTTTTTAAAGCGCCAAACTCATTTACGGGTGAAGATGTACTTGAACTGCAAGGGCATGGCGGACAAGTAGTTTTAGATATGCTACTCAACAGCATTTTAAAAACATCAAATGTGCGTATTGCCAAGCCCGGGGAATTTAGTGAAAGAGCATTCTTAAACGATAAACTAGATTTAGCACAAGCTGAAGCAATTGCAGATTTAATAGACGCTAGTTCAGAGCAAGCAGCCAAAGGCGCTTTACGTTCACTCCAAGGAGAGTTCTCAAAACAAATCCATTCACTAGTAGAACAAGTAATTCATTTAAGAATGTATGTGGAAGCCGCTATTGATTTTCCTGACGAAGAAATAGACTTCTTAAGTGATGGCAAAATACAAACCGATTTAGATAATATTATTTCTTCTTTCGAAACTTTAAGGCAACAAACTAAGCAAGGCGCCCTATTGCGAGAAGGCATGCGCGTAGTTATAGCCGGGAAACCCAATGCAGGAAAATCTAGTCTATTAAACGCCCTCGCCGGTAAAAATGCAGCAATAGTTACAGATATAGCAGGTACCACCCGTGATGTGTTAAAAGAGCACATTCATATAGATGGCATGCCTTTACATATTATAGACACGGCGGGATTAAGAGATAGTCCAGACAAGGTTGAGAAAATAGGCATAGAAAGAGCTTGGCAAGAAATTAATCAAGCCGATCGTATTCTATTTATGCTTGATAGCACTGATTCACCAGAAACCCATCCAGCTAAAATTTGGCCAGAGTTCTATGAAAAGCTTCCTAAAAGCATAGGCTTAACAATAGTACGTAATAAAATTGACCTATCTAATGAGACTGACAATTTTGATAACAATGGCGAATATCCGGTAATTTCTTTATCTGCTAGCAAGCAGCAAGGAATTCACCATTTAACCAATCATCTTAAAGATTGTATTGGGTTCAATTCGGGTACAGAAGGTCAATTCATTGCTAGGCGACGTCATTTAGATGCGATAGACCGTGCATTTGAACACCTATATTTAGGTAAAGTACAACTGGAAGAACACTTAGCTGGCGAATTATTGGCAGAAGAACTAAGACTTACACAGCAGCATCTGAATGAAATAACCGGAGAATTTAGTTCAGACGATCTACTGACTAAGATATTTTCTTCTTTTTGTATTGGGAAATAACCCTCCTTATTAAATCGTAACAATATTAAGTAAAATTTATTTATGCTGATTTATTACCCACAAGGTACAATGCAAACAGACTAATAACATACGTAACCCTTAAATGGCAAAGTTCGAAATAATAGTAGGCAGTGTATTGGGCGCGACAGAATATGTTGCAGATGCAGTACAAGAAGTCTTATCAGATAGACAACACAGCAGTAATATTCATCTGACACCTGAGTTAGCTAATTTAGATGAAGAGGCAACTTGGATTATTTGCTCATCAACCCATGGTGCCGGTGATTTACCAGATAATATCCAACCTTTTGCAAATGAATTAACAGCAAAACATTTTCCAAAAACAAAATTTATTATTATCGGATTAGGTGATAGTAGTTATGACACCTTTTGTTATGGTGCTATACAATTAGAAACCTCAATGAAAAATGCTGGTGCTACATTACTATTACCCGCAATCCATATTGATGTTTTGAACCACCCTATTCCTGAAAATGCCGCCGTTGATTATTTAAATACCTACTTCAACAACCCAGATTTAAATGGGTAATTAACATAACTAATGGAATTTAATCAGGCAGAACAAACTGCCCTTCTTCAATCTCTAAGTAATGATGCCAGAACTTTATACATCTTGGGTATAAAGCCCACTGTTGATAAAAAAACAGGGGTAAGTGCACCTCTAAATTACAAAGCTTTTCTTTCAATGCTTAACGGGAAAGAACAAAAGTTCACACTCGGCAGGCAAATCAATAGTCTAATTAAAGAGCTACTCAATATCGGGCTTGTTAATTTTAATGAAGAAGTAGAGCTCAATCACAGCTTTAATGGTAAAACCCTAACATTACCTTTAACCACAATGAAAGTTGATGATTATACCAAGCTTCATATGAAATGGAGTAGTATGCACTTAGACTGGAAACCAAATGAAAATCTAGTTGCTGATTTAGCAAAACTAATTGGCCTAATTGAATATCAATATACAGACAATGAATTAGGTGACTTTATTGCATACTGGTTAGGCAGGCCAGAAGTACAATTTAGTGAATATCAATGGTCACAAAAATTTGTATTTAATTTGAAGAAAATGCGATTAGCTAATAACTTCAAAGGAGTACAAAAGATTGGTCAGCAATTGGTAACACCTAAAGCCGGTATCAGTGCTGATGAAAATGCTAAAAACTTGGTTGCAAAATATAGTAAAAATAACCTGTAAAATTAACTTTATTTCTAGGATTAAAAATTCGTGGACAGTATTCAAGACAAAATAAAACAGCTAGGTAAAGCTCTAGGGAGACAGCATGTTCCCGATAGTTATACTGACTATAAAAGTCTAAGAAGTGAATATGAAGCTTTAGCTAATAGAGACATTAGGTTAATTCAGCAACAAGGTAAAAAACAACGCATACAAGCTATTCAAGGACGTTCTGATCTTAATCCTAAGTGGACCTTTGAAAATTTAATAGAAGACAGTAGTGACGTCATAGAAGCAGTCAGTATCGCAAAATCGTTTATCGCTGCACATGAAGATCAGAACTGGCGTAGAAGTGGCTCTCATATGATGATTTTTTACGGTGACTACGGTCGCGGAAAATCGCATACAGCAGGTGCAATTGCCCACGAACTCATACAAAAATACGAAATATCTGTTTTATATCGCCAACTTTCTAGCTTGTTAGAATTACGATTTTTCTCATATGACTACAATGCAAAAGATGATGTAGGGCAAAAGTTTAGAGAAATTAATCAAGAACTATTGGACGTAGACTTACTTATACTCGATGAAGTATGTGTTAACGAAAGCAATTTAAAGAAAAATGCTCAAAGTTGGTTAGGCAATCTACTTAGACAACGTTTAGCTAATAACAAAAACTGTATATTAATCACCAACCATAATCTTGCTGAGTTAGAAACAGCCTTAGGTTCCTATTGCTTTGAATCAATAAAAGAATACGACACCTATAAAGTGAAATTTTCTGGGCCAAGCCGTCGTAAAGAAATAGTCCCAGCACAGCCTGAACCTCAAAGGCAACAATCAACATCTGGATATCAACCTAATCAAGTTAGATAAAAATTACACTTATAAAATAAAAACGGCGTTTAAAATGCCGTTTTTTTTTGGTTTAAATTTAAAGATTAACCTAGCTACCTAACTTATTTGTAGTTGAAAACATCAATTAAGCAGATAATTGAATTATTACTATTATAAATAGCTCAAACTATACATGAGATCTTATAATGTAGATCCAAGGATCGAAAAAAGGCTATTTATCTTTAAAGATCAAGATCTAACCAAAATTGAGCTGTTTTTTAGATCACAACTTATACACAGTTAGATCAAAACATATTAAGTATTGTGGGTAATTTTATGTATAACCCATGTAGAAATAAATTATATCCACTTAACAAAAAATATGAAAAACAGCCCTGTGGATAAAATGGCTATTTATACCCATATTATACCCGCTTATTAGAGCTTTATTAACATAGTTGATCTAACAATAACTAATTGATCAATAAGATAAATATACAGTTATTAACAGAAAAGCAGATCCTTAATAATAGTAATAATAAATTAAGATCTAAGAGATCTTATAAAGATTAAAGAGATCAAAATAAAAGATCTGAATGAATTTTAAGCATTTTACTTACGCAAAAATCTATATAGAATGTGCGCCCCGTTTTAAAGGGATAAAATGATCAACAGTGTTAGAGGAATACCATGTTTTATCAGCAAAATTTTGATGTAGTCGTAGTAGGTGGTGGCCATGCAGGTACAGAAGCAGCGTTAGCCTCTGCACGTATGGGAGCATCTACCCTATTACTCACACATAACATCGAAACTTTGGGTCAGATGTCATGTAACCCTGCTATTGGTGGAATTGGTAAAGGACATTTAGTAAAAGAAATCGATGCCCTAGGTGGCGTAATGGCTAAAGCGATCGATAAAGCTGGGATCCAATTTAGAACCCTAAACTCCAGTAAAGGTCCTGCTGTACGAGCAACCAGAGCACAAGCTGATCGTACCCTCTATAAAAACGAAATTAGAAACATCATTGAAAACCAAGAAAACTTGACCTTATTTCAACAGTCTTGCGATGATCTTATAGTTGAACAGGATCGCGTTGTCGGTGTAGTCACACAGATGGGTCTTAAATTCCGTGCTAAAGCTGTTGTAATCACCGTAGGAACGTTTTTAGGTGGAACAATACACATAGGCATGGAAAATTATAAAGGAGGCCGTGCAGGCGATCCTCCTTCGATCGCTTTAGCAGATCGCTTACGAGATTTACCCTTTAGAGTTGATCGTTTAAAAACTGGAACACCTGCTAGATTAGATGCTCGTACATTAAATTTTGATGCAATGCAGGTACAACATGGTGACACACCCATTCCTGTAGTTTCGTTTTTAGGTAAAGCCAGTGATCACCCTAAACAAGTTCCTTGTTACATTACTCACACTAACGAAAAAACCCATGACATTATTCGTGGTGGATTAGATAGATCCCCTATGTACACTGGTGTAATAGAAGGTATTGGTCCTCGTTATTGCCCATCTATAGAAGATAAAATACACCGTTTTGCAGATAAAAATTCACACCAAATATTTGTTGAACCAGAAGGTTTAAACAGTATTGAAGTTTACCCAAATGGTATTTCAACGAGCTTGCCGTTTGATGTTCAAATGAACTTAGTGCGCTCTATTGTAGGTTTTGAAAATGCCCATATTGTTCGCCCAGGTTATGCGATCGAATATGACTTTTTTGATCCAAGAGATCTAAAACAAACCCTAGAAACTAAATTCATTGATGGTTTGTTTTTCGCAGGCCAAATAAATGGAACAACAGGCTACGAAGAAGCTGGCGCACAAGGCTTGATAGCGGGTGCTAACGCAGCTTGTCAGGTACAACAAAAAGAAGAGTTTATCTTACGTCGAGACGAAGCCTATATCGGAGTATTGATCGATGATCTAGCGACTATGGGCACCAAAGAACCTTATCGAATGTTTACCAGTAGGGCTGAATACCGTCTATTGCTTAGAGAAGACAACGCAGATATTCGATTAACAGCGAAGGGACACAAAATAGGGTTAGTTGATGAAGTTCGTTGGAAAGCTTTCAATGAGAAACTAGAAGCAATTGAGCTTGAAAAACAGCGCCTGAAAACCACCTGGGTTCATCCAAAACATGAAGCTACAGCGGAATTAAATAAAATTCTTAAAAACCCAGTGACCAAAGAAAACTCGTTAGAAGATCTGATTAGACGTCCAGAAATGACCTACAAAACACTAATGAGTTTAAACACCTTTGGTACTGGTTTAGAAAATGAGCAAGCGGCTGAGCAAGTAGAAATACAAATCAAATACGCTGGTTATATCGAACGTCAAAAAGATGAAATCGCAAAAACCGTACGCAATGAAAATACACTTATTCCTAAAGATTTTGATTTTAGTCAAATATCAGGGTTAAGTAATGAAGTAGTAGCTAAGCTCAGTGACGCAAGACCAGAGACAATTGGTAAAGCAGGTAGGATATCAGGTATTACTCCTGCTGCAGTTTCACTACTCCTTGTTTATTTGAAAAAACACGGATTACTAGTGGGATCTAGCAATAACGAAAAGAAAGTCATAGCCTGATGAAAGAACAGCAAGTTTTACGTGGGGAACTACTCACCCTTTTACGAAAAAGCATTAAAAATACACTTTTAAATGTAAGTGAACAGCAACAAGAATTATTAATTGACTACATTTTAATGGTTAATAGATGGAATAAGGCTTTTAATTTGACCTCTATTCGAGAGCCAGAGAAAATGGTTATTAAGCATATTGTAGATTCGATTGTAGTCGCACCATATTTAGATAAAACCCACTATATTGATGTTGGAACTGGCCCTGGCTTACCAGGGATCCCGTTAGCAATTATGTGCCCAGACAAACATTTTGTTTTACTAGATAGCTTAGGAAAGCGTGTACGTTTTATGAAACAAGTGGCACACGAATTGGGAATTAAAAATATAGAACCTGTGCAATCAAGAGTTGAGGACTATATTCCAAACCATAAAATAGATGGAGTATTGAGCAGAGCTTTTGCATCATTAAAAGATATGTTGCACTGGTGCCAACATCTGGTAGATTCTCACGGGGTTTATCTTGCTTTAAAAGGTCAACTTCCTCTGGATGAGCTTGAAGAATTGCCTTCAGGTTTTACCTTACAAGAAACAATTAAGTTAGACGTTCCGGGCCTTGACGGTGAACGTCATATAGTCAAAATAATAAAACAACCATCAGATTAGATACTATTCAATTAGACATAAATATCATGTCTATCTGATCTGCCAACATAAATGGATGGCTATTTTGGGTAAAATCATTGCGATCGCTAACCAAAAAGGTGGCGTAGGAAAAACAACAACTGCGGTTAATGTTGCGGCCTCTATGGCTGCTACTAAGCGTAAAGTGTTGTTGATCGACCTGGATCCTCAGGGAAACGCTACCATGGGAAGTGGTGTTGATAAATATAATGTCGAAAACACTAGTTATGAGCTGTTAATTGAAGAGAAACCAATCCACGAGGTTTTGATTAAAGAGACATCAGGTAAATACGATCTCATTGCTGGAAATAGTGATATAACAGCCGCCGAAATAAAATTGATGGAAGTGTTTGCCCGAGAAGTAAGGCTTCGAAACGCATTGCAGCCAGTAAGAAATTATTATGATTTTATTTTTATAGACTGCCCTCCTTCATTGAATCAATTAACTGTTAATGCAATGGCAGCAGCTGATTCGGTTTTAGTCCCCATGCAATGTGAGTATTATGCCCTTGAAGGATTAACAGCCTTAATGGATACCATCAAAAAATTAGCATCGGTCGTTAACCCTGATTTAAGAATAGAGGGGGTGCTAAGGACTATGTACGACCCTAGAAATAGATTAGCAAACGATGTATCTGAGCAGCTTAAAAGACATTTTGGGGATCAAGTTTATAGAACTGTTATACCAAGAAATGTTAGGTTAGCAGAGGCACCAAGTTTTGGTGCTCCTGCCATGTATTATGATAAATCTTCCACTGGGGCTAAAGCATATTTGGCATTAGCGGGTGAGATATTACGTCGTAGTAAAAAGAAAACCACATAAAAAATATAAAGAAATTAGAGGACAACATGTCGGCGAAAAAACGAGGATTAGGTAGAGGGTTAGATGCCCTATTAGCTACCAGTCAAAGTAAAACTAGTTCAGAAGCTGATGCTTCAGAACAAAACGGTGAATTACGCAAAATACCTGTAGAGTTTTTACAACCAGGTAAATACCAGCCTCGTAAAGACATGTCTTCTGAAGCTTTAGAAGATTTAGCTTCATCAATTCGTTCTCAAGGGGTTATTCAACCTATAGTGGTTAGAGAAATTGCTGAGGACAAGTTTGAGATTATTGCTGGTGAAAGGCGCTGGCGAGCATCCCAAATAGCTCAATTAGATGAAATACCATGCTTAGTTAAAAATGTTCCTGATGAATCAGCTGTCGCTATTGCGTTAATTGAAAATATTCAGCGTGAAGATTTAAACGCAATGGAAGAAGCACAAGCATTAGACCGCCTGATGGTTGAGTTTGAGTTAACCCATCAAGAAGTGGCCACAGCCGTTGGAAAATCCCGTACTACAGTTACGAATTTAATGCGTCTTAATAATTTGAATGAAGATGTTAAATTATTACTAGAGCATGGTGATATAGAAATGGGCCATGCTAGAGCCCTTTTATCACTAGAAGGTGAGCTACAAAATGAAGCTGCGCAAACAGTGTCTGGAAAAGGTTTAACTGTTAGAGATACTGAAACATTGGTACGAAAACTACTGACACCGGTAAAACCAAAAGAGCCAGTAAAACCAGATCCAGATGTAGAGAAGCTACAAACTAGCCTATCAGAAAGCTTAGGAGCCCCCGTAAACATTGCTCATAACGCAAAAGGTAAAGGTAAACTAGTCATCAATTTTTCTAGCTTAGACCAGCTAGATGGAATTTTAAGTCATATTAAGTAAAAAATGTAAATTACGGCATTTTGTTTTGATAAATCCATTTAGTATCAAATAAAATGTCATAACCTGTACACGCAAAGAAATATTTAAATATTTCTTATAAAATTTAATACTTTATAAGCCTCTCCATAATAGTGCTTTTATGCACCAAACTAGACTTTATTGTTGTAAATCAGCGCGAGTTAAGTATAATTTTGGCGCTTTTCGTTAGGTTTAAATACATAGAGGGATCAAGTGGTAACTAATTTGGTCCAAAAAGGTCGAAAATTAGCTAAAAACATACTTTTATTGCAAAGTATCATAGCCATCATATGTACCTTTTTATATGCATTTTTTTTAGGAAAAAATGAAGGAATATCAGCACTTTATGGTGGGTTGATATGCATTATTCCTAGTGCTGTATTTGCTCTCTTAGCATTCAGATATACCGGTGCTAGCAAAATAAAGCTAGTAGTGCGGAGTTTTAACAAAGGAAATAAACTAAAATTTTTAGTTACAATTTTTTTGTTTGTACTAGTTTATAGATGGCAAAGCTTACAGCCTTTGCCCTTAATTGTTACATATGTAGTAACTTTAGTGGCTCAGTGGCCAATAATAATATTTTTGAATCGCGTTGTTAGATAAATACAACAACGAGAATCAGCAACAATTTTTAACTTTAAAATGTGGATGGAAAAATGGCAGCATCAGGTGACGAACAAAGCGTCAGCGCTTATATTCAACATCACTTAACTAATGCTTCTGTCGGTGAAGGGTTTTGGACTTTTCATATTGACACTTTGGCATGGTCAGTGGTTTTGGGTTTAGTGTTTTTAGTTAGTTTTCGCTCAGCAGCAAAAAAAGCAACAACAGGCGTACCAGGTAAATGGCAAGCATGTGTTGAACTGGTTGTAGAGTTTGTAGACAATACGGTTAAAGGAACATATCAAGGCAAAAGCCCTGTTATTGCTCCATTAGCTTTAACTATTTTTGTTTGGGTTTTATTGATGAATTTGATGGATTTAATACCCGTCGACTTTATTCCTTATATCGCTCAAAACATTGGCATAATGATGGGTGTTGATCCCCATGATGTTTATATAAAGTCAGTACCTACTACTGATACAAGTATGACTTTTGCTCTATCTTTAGGTGTATTTGCACTAATGATTTTTTATTCGATTAAAATCAAAGGTGTAGGTGGATTCATGAAAGAGCTTTATGCACACCCTTTTAATACTCCATGGTTATATTGGTTCAACTTCATTTTAGAAGTAGTTGCGCTTATTGCTAAGCCTCTATCTCTAGCTCTACGTCTGTTTGGTAACTTATATGCCGGTGAACTTATATTCATACTTATTGCCGGTACTATCGGACTATGGCAATTACCAATTCATTTTTTATGGGCAGCATTCCACTTACTAGTTATTCCTTTACAAGCCTTTATATTCATGATGTTAACTATTGTTTATCTGAGTATGGCGAGTGAGAAACATTAATATTTTGGAAAGAATTTAGACAGCATTAGCTGGCCCTTAGGGGTAAAGGCAGGAAGCCTACTAAACAAGTTTTACACGTTTTTTTTATTTTAACTTTAACTTTAAAACACAAGGTGAAAATCTATGGAAATCTTAGGTAATCTATATATCGCAGTTGGTATTTTGATTGGTCTATGCGCACTAGGGCCAGCAATTGGCTTTGGTATTTTAGGTGGTAAATTTTTGGAATCAGCTGCTCGTCAGCCTGAGCTTTCAAACCAATTACAAACTAAAATGTTCATTGTTGCAGGTCTTATCGATGCAATCGCGATGATCGGTGTAGCAATCGCTCTTTATATGTTGTTCGTACTTGGTGCTCAGTAATAGTTAACCATATCTTTTAACGAACTATTTACGAGGAGGAGCGGCCGTGTTACCAAATGCCACTCTAATAGGCGAATTAATAGCATTTATAGTGTTTGTTGTGTTCTGCATGAAATATGTATGGCCTCCAATCATTGGTGCAATTGAAGAACGCCAAAAGAAAATTGCTGATGGTCTAGCAGCATCTGAGGAAGGAGAGAAAGCTCTCGAACTTGCTCAAGCCGATGCAGACTTAAAGCTAAAAGAAGCTAAAGCGCAAGCAGCTGAAATTATCGAACAGGCTAAAAAGCGTGGAACTCAGATAGTTGATGAGGAAACACAGCGTGGCCACTCTGAGCGTGAGAAAATCATTGCACAGGGATATTCAGAGGTTGAAGCAGAAAGAAATCGCACTAAAGAAGAGTTACGTAAACAAGTAGCTGCTCTGGCGATATCTGGTGCTGAAAAAATCCTTGATAGAGAAATTGATGCTGCGGCACAAAGTGACATAGTTGCAAAACTTGTCGCTGAGCTATAAGGGGTAACTGAGCTATGTCTGAATTGACAACTATCGCTCGCCCTTACGCGCAAGCTGCGTTCGATTACGCGGTTGAGAATAAAGTAATTACACAATGGCAAGAAATGTTATTTTTTGCTGCTGAAGTTTCTAAAGATAAAACAGTTAAAGAACTTTTAACTGGTTCTGTTGCGGCAGATAAGCTTTCAGAAATATTTATCGGCGTGTGTGGCGAACAACTCGACCTACATGGTCAAAACTTAATAAAGGTTTTGGCTGATAATAGACGTTTACAAGCGTTGCCAGATATTTCTGTTTTATTTAATCAGTTTAAGGCTGATTTTGAGAAAGAGATTGACGTTGAAATTACTTCAGCCGTTGAACTTGATGACTCACAAAAAACAGCGATTAGTGCTTCTCTTGAAAAACGTCTTGCACGAAAAGTTAAGCTAAATTGTAGCGTGGATCCTGAACTAGTAGCCGGCGTACTAATAAAAGCCGGTGATACAGTAATTGACGGTTCACTTCGAAGTAAATTAAACCGTCTATCAGACGCGTTACAAGCATAACGGGGAAAAGAGCATGCAACTGAATTCCACTGAAATTGCAGAACTAATCAAACAACGTATTGAGAAGTTCGAAGTAGTAAGTGAAGCTCGAAATGAAGGGACTATTGTTGGTGTAACCGACGGTATTATCCGTATCCATGGCCTTGCTGATGTAATGCAAGGTGAAATGATCGAGCTTCCTGGTAGTCGTTACGCTATCGCATTGAACCTTGAAAGAGATTCTGTAGGTGCGGTAGTTATGGGTCCTTACGCTGACCTTCAAGAAGGCGTAAAAGTTAAATCATCTGGCCGTATCTTAGAAGTACCTGTAGGTCGTAACCTACTTGGTCGTGTAGTAAACACACTAGGTGCACCTATCGATGGTAAAGGTGCTATCGATGCAGATGGTTTTGAACCTGTTGAAAAAATTGCACCGGGCGTAATTGAACGTCAGTCAGTTGATCAACCTATTCAAACTGGTTATAAATCAGTAGATGCCATGATCCCAGTTGGTCGTGGTCAACGTGAATTGGTTATCGGTGACCGTCAAACCGGTAAAACTGCATTAGCGATTGATGCAATCATCAATCAAAAAGACTCTGGTGTTAAATGTGTATACGTTGCGGTAGGCCAAAAAGCTTCTACCATTGCAAACGTAGTACGTAAACTAGAAGAGCATGGCGCATTGGCTAATACCATAGTTGTTGCCGCTTCTGCATCAGAATCTGCTGCACTTCAATATCTAGCACCTTACTCTGGTTGTACTATGGGTGAGTATTTCCGTGACCGCGGTGAAGATGCTTTGATTGTATATGATGACTTATCTAAGCAAGCTGTTGCATATCGTCAAATTTCATTGTTGTTACGTCGTCCGCCAGGTCGTGAAGCGTATCCAGGAGATGTTTTCTATCTTCACTCACGTCTTCTAGAGCGTGCAGCACGTGTTAATGATAAGTATGTTGAGCGTTATACAAACGGCGAAGTAACAGGTAAAACAGGTTCTTTAACTGCCTTACCTATTATCGAAACCCAAGCTGGTGACGTATCTGCATTCGTACCTACTAACGTAATTTCGATTACCGATGGTCAAATCTTCCTTGAGACAGATTTGTTTAATGCTGGTATCCGTCCTGCTGTAAACGCAGGTATATCGGTATCTCGTGTTGGTGGTGCAGCTCAAACTAAGATAGTTAAGAAACTAGGTGGTGGTATTCGTCTAGCGCTAGCTCAGTATCGTGAATTAGCTGCGTTCTCGCAGTTCGCATCTGACCTTGATGACGCTACTCGTGAGCAATTAGAGCACGGTGAGCGTGTTGTTGAATTAATGAAACAAAACCAATATGCGCCGCTTTCAGTAGCAGACATGGGTGTTTCATTGTTCTCTGTTGAGAAAGGATATTTGAAGGATGTTGCTCTAGATAAAATTCTAGACTTTGAAGCATCTTTACATTCTTTCATGAACAGTGAATATAGCGAGCTGATGGACACTATCAATAAAACTGGTAATTTCGATAAGACAATTGAAGCCACACTAAATGAAGCTTTAACTAAGTTTAAAGAAACACAAACGTGGTAATCAATTTGGCTACTGAAATCTAACTCGTTAGATAGAAGTAGCCAGTATGTTGAATAATCGGAGATAGAGTTTATGGCTAGCGGTAAAGAGATAAAAGGTAAGATCGGTAGTATTAAAAATACTCAGAAGATCACCAGCGCTATGGAAATGGTTGCAGCGTCTAAAATGAAAAAGGCGCAAGACCGTATGGCTTCTAGTCGTCCATACGCTGAGAATATTCGTAACGTGATCGGTCACCTGGCAAACGCTAACCTTGAATATCGTCATCCATATTTGGAAGACCGCGAAGTAAAACGCGTGGGCTATATTGTGATTTCTACGGACCGTGGATTATGTGGTGGTTTAAACACTAACGAATTCAAATTGGTCGCTAAAGAAGCACAAAAATGGCAAGAACAAGGCGTTGAAACAGACTTTGCTGCCTTAGGCGCAAAATCTGTAGCATTCTTCAACCGCTTTGGTGGCAATGTACTTGCTGCTGAGTCGGGTCTTGGTGATGCACCTACTGTCAAAGAAATTATTGGCTTAGTTCGTATCATGTTGGATGCATTCAATGACGGCAAGATAGACCGTTTATATTTGGTATTTAATAAATTTGTAAATACCATGGCGCAAGAGCCGCAGATCGATCAATTGTTGCCTTTGCCAAAATCTGAAGAACAAACATTACAACATCGTTGGGATTATATTTATGAACCGGATCCAAAGCCTATCTTAGATATGCTATTGGTTCGTTTTATAGAGTCTCAAGTATACCAAGGTGTAGTTGAAAACGCTGCATCTGAGCAAGCTGCTCGTATGGTAGCAATGAAGGCAGCTACCGATAATGCTGGCGACTTAATTGACGACCTGCAATTGGTATACAACAAAGCACGTCAGGCTGCGATCACACAAGAAATTAGTGAGATTGTAAGCGGCGCTTCAGCGGTGTAGGCAAAGGTTTTAGAATTTAAGAGGAATTAACATGAGTCAAGGTAAGGTCGTCCAAATAATTGGCGCCGTTGTGGACATCGAGTTTCCACAAGATTCGGTTCCAAAAGTATATGACGCGTTGCGAATCACTGAAGGTGAATTGCAAGGTTTGACCCTAGAAGTGCAGCAGCAACTTGGTGGTGGCGTAGTGCGTACAATCGCATTGGGTACTACTGATGGTTTGCGCCGTGGTTTAACAGTTGAAAACACTGGTGAAGCTATTAAGGTTCCAGTTGGTACGGCTACTCTAGGTCGTATTATGGATGTATTGGGTAATCCAATCGATGAAGCAGGTCCTATTGGTGAAGAAGAGCGTATGTCTATTCACCGTGAAGCACCTACTTACGAAGATCAATCAAGTTCAGTAGAACTACTTGAGACTGGTATCAAGGTAATCGACTTAGTCTGCCCATTTGCTAAGGGTGGTAAAGTTGGATTGTTCGGTGGTGCTGGTGTTGGTAAAACTGTAAACATGATGGAATTGATCCGTAACATCGCTATCGAACACAGTGGTTACTCAGTATTTGCTGGTGTTGGTGAGCGTACTCGTGAAGGTAATGACTTCTATCACGAAATGAACGAATCAAACGTACTTGATAAAGTATCACTAGTTTACGGCCAAATGAATGAGCCTCCAGGAAACCGTTTACGTGTTGCTCTGACTGGTTTGACTATGGCTGAGAAGTTCCGTGACGAAGGTCGTGACGTTCTTTTCTTCGTAGATAACATTTATCGTTATACATTGGCTGGTACTGAGGTATCTGCTCTACTAGGTCGTATGCCATCAGCAGTAGGTTATCAGCCTACCCTAGCTGAAGAAATGGGTGTACTGCAAGAGCGTATCGCATCTACTAAGACAGGTTCAATCACTTCTATCCAAGCGGTATACGTACCAGCGGATGATTTGACCGATCCATCGCCTGCAACAACGTTTGCTCACTTAGACGCTACAGTAGTACTGTCTCGTGATATAGCATCTCTAGGTATCTACCCTGCGGTTGACCCTCTAGATTCTACGTCACGTCAACTTGACCCACTTGTAATTGGTCAAGAGCATTATGATATTGCTCGTGGTGTTCAGTCAGTGTTGCAACGTTATAAAGAACTAAAAGACATTATCGCGATTTTGGGTATGGACGAACTTTCTGAAGAAGATAAGTTATCTGTTTCTCGTGCTCGTAAAATTCAGCGTTTCTTGTCACAACCTTTCTTCGTAGCTGAAGTATTCACAGGTTCTCCTGGTAAATACGTATCTTTAAAAGACACGATTAGTGGATTTAAAGGCATTCTTGAAGGTGAGTTTGATGACCTTCCAGAGCAAGCTTTCTACATGGTTGGTTCAATCGAAGAAGCAAGCGAAAAAGCTAAAAACATGTAATTTGTTTGTCCTGAAATGGTTATTTGCACAGATAAAGGCGTCAGAAGTGCTAACGTATAATTATACGCTCCACGCTTCTTCCTTTATCTCTGCACAAATTCAGCATTTCAGGACTAAACGAACTCATATGTTTTCGAACTTTATTGGAGGTTCATAATGGCAACAACAACAGTACAACTAGATGTAGTAAGCGCTGAGACCAGTATTTTTTCAGGTCAGGTAGAAGCTATTCAGGTTACTGGTAGTGAAGGTGAACTAGGTATACATCCTGGCCATGCTCCTTTGTTGACTACATTGTTACCTGGAATGGTGCGTCTAGTTCAAAACGGTGATGAAGAGAATATTTACATCAACGGTGGCGTACTTGAAATACAACCAGGAAACGTGACTGTGTTAGCGGACACTGCTATTCGTGCTGAAGACTTAGACGAGCAAGCAGCTGTTGAAGCTAAGAAGCGAGCTGAAGATCACATTGCTAATCCAGGTGCTGATTTTAATTATGCTGAAGCAGCTATTGAGCTAGCAGAAGCAATTGCACAGCTAAGGTTAATCCAAAAGCTACGTAAGTAATAATTAAGTCGTTATTTGTTAAGCCCAGCTATATGCTGGGCTTTTTTGTGTTTGATTAAAGGAATAAACCTCTTATCTGCTATTAGCTGTTAGTAGCCTTTTCTGAGTCTGCTCCAAACAACACACTGCTTCTTTATATGTAATGTTATTGAATAAGGTTAAGTCACTGTCTCATTACAACTTACTAGCTAACCTAGTTGCAGCTTAGCTTAAAAATATTTTAACTGCTGGGTGAACCTTTCACTAAATAGAGCGTCTGACTTTATAGTTTTTATGTGTGTTCTCATTTTTAAGCCTGATAATTTTATCAGGCTTTTTTTTTGGTTAATGCCCTTTCCGCTAACTACCACTTTTTTCTCTTTTTTATATAGAGTCATATAAAACACCTGTTTGTAACTATTTTTTGTAATTAACTAACAAAAATCGCTTAAAATTTTGCCAAAATCATAGACTACAACCTAAAAAAGAGAAATAAATACACTTTATGTAATTTATTTTCAGAAATTTTAATATCATTTAGATCTATCTATCAAACTATAATGACTATGTGTTTTATAGTAAATTTATATTTATCAATAACTTAACTGTTTTGTGTTTATATAGATAATAATATTTACAAACTGTTAATTAAACTTGTACAGAAAAAAAACAACATAATTCTGTAATTTAATTACAATAGTTTCATCGAGTTGAGACATAGAGCTCAACCAACCGAATTTAACGAATATTATTATTGAGGAAATTATGATGAAAAAATTATTACTATCAGTTGTTATCGCCGCTACTTCTTTTTCTTTTACTGCTAACGCTGCATTAAACAGTGCAAATAAGTTTAGATTTACAGGTGATACCGAGTACGCTGCATTATGTGAAGCTGCTGCTACAAACGACTTAGATTTATTTAAAAGCAATGTTAGAGAAGTTGCTTTTTCATTAGGTAAATCAAAAAGAAACATGCTTAACTTATTAGCGAGTGCTGAGAACTTTAGCTGTTCAGGACAAAGTATTTCTGAGTTTGCTAAAGCTCACGGTGCAGCAGACGTAGCCGGTTATGTTAATAACGAAAATACATCTAATAGCCAGTTAGCATCAAGTAAGTATAAGTTTGTAGGTGATTCAGCATATAAAGGTTTTTGTGAAGCTGCTGTAACTGATAACGCTGAGTTATTTGAACGTGCTGTTAGCCGTCAAGTAGGCAGTATCGGTGCATCTAGAAGTGATGTGATGGATAAAGTTTTAGATGCTGAAGGCGTAAAGTGTGCAGGTAAGGGCTTAGTTGAGTTCTTCCAAGAGCGTGGCGCAAACAGTGTAATTAATTATATTTCTGAGAAAGTTGCAAAATAACTTAATTCGATAGTTATTCAAAAAAGCAAATAGCTAAGCTATTTGCTTTTTTTTTGCCTACCGCCAAGCTGATTAATTGGTTGGCCAAAACCACTTATAAATTAATAAACTTGTTCGTTCTCTAAAGCCTGTAAGTCAGTTAGTTCTTTCATAAATCTTTGTTTACGCTTCTTAGCCCAAATCCAAACACTCGGTAACATAATCGAGTGAATTGCTAGGGTGATCAGTACTTTGTTTAAAAATTTATCAGGTGGGAAAACTTCGTAAATATAAAGCCCTCCGTAAAAAAGAACCATGAGTATTGAAATTACCCAAACCGAGTGTTGACTTAAAGATGCAATTTTTATGTTGTTTTCGACCTGCTTTTTAAGTTGCTGTATATGCTTGGTAGTATTTAGATTTGACCAGCCTAAAGCAAAACGTCGTAACCAAGTTAAATATAAAGTTACGAAAACAGAGAGCAGTAAAACCACAGACATCAGACTTAGCGTGAAGTTATCTAATCTGTCTTGGTTAAACCAAATAATAGTAAAGGTAAGCATCACACTGCACACATCAATAAACACATACCACTTTTGTTTTATACGCATTTTATTCCATGAGTTTTGTAAAGCATCGTAGTCTGGTTTTTCAGTTTTTTGTTGCTGCCATAATTGATTTAAAGGGTCTTGATTATTGAGCATCTTGAATACACTCCATTAATGTTTTTCTTGCTCTGTTGAGCACTACACCTGCATTTGAAGGGCTAATACCGCATGCATCCGCAATCTCGCCATAACTCAAACCTTCCATTGACATAGTTACGACTTGCCGAGTTTGGATAGGCATTTTTCGAATATGATCTAACATCTGCTGAATTTGTCTCTCTTGGTCAAGTTGTTCACCTGTGGCTTTAGCATTACTAGGCTTGGGTGTGTCTAGTTCACAATATGAATCGTTCCTAGGCTGTTTGGCGTGGTAAGCAACATGGGTAATGGCCTTGTTGTGAGCCACCCGCAGAATATAGGTTTTGACACTACTATCACCTTTAAACTTAGCTAAGGCTTGCCAAACTGCTAGCGTGATTTCTTGCAGTAGCTCTTGGCGCATATGAAAGTTTGCCTCATAAGTTGCCGCAACACGTCCCAACAAGGGAGCATGTTCTTTTAGTATCTGTTTGAAATCTGTATTCAATTACCTAAGATCCTGATTTGGTGTTTATTACGATGCTCACACTTACATAGTCTTTAGGCATCTAAAAATATTACACATAAATTATTTTAAATAATTGTGTAATAAATATTCATTGCCCAAGACTATGGAAGTAATTGCAATAGAAATGGAAAGAAGTATGTACCTGTTAATGCTTAGTACTCATATTAAATGGATGCAGAAAACTATTAATCAAAGATTGTATAAATTAACCAATTAGGAGTAACTTATGGACCCGTTAAAAATCACTGTTGTACTTTCAAGTATCGCCTTAGCATCACTAGCAATTTGTTGGTTAGACTACAAAAAAGGCTGGCAGCTTGCTGATTGGTTGAATGGCCGTTGTAGTAATCCATTTATCCAAGCTAACTTGTCACATAAAACAGAATCAGGCCCCAGTAATGATGAAAAAGACGCTCTGATTCTTGAACTAAAGGAGCGAGTTCAAATTCTTGAAAAAATAGTCACCGAACCTGCTTACGAGTTAAATAAAAAACTTAACGAGCTTTGATATTTAGTGATTATCAAAACGACAAGATAAGGATAAGTGTTAGCCCCTTAACCAGCCGGTAATTGAAAGCCTAGGGGCGCTAGCAAATGGGCTAACCATTCCAACATAGTGGTCTACAGGTATCTTAAATATGTTTATTTCATTAAACGATGGCAAATAGCTTTGCCTAATTTGAGCCTGCTCATCAAGTATATGTAAAGCGCCACCCCAGTTAGGCATCCAAACTGGGGTTAGGTTTATGACATAAGCTGCTATTCGGTTTTTATTTTGCACTGCATCATTGTGTGTATTTAAAAAATGAGAAGGCTTGAATCTAGTGATCTGCCCATCAGCAAACTTAATATTGGGTTCACTTAACAAAGTTCTAAAATAGTCGAGTGTTACTTCATTATTCAAAAACTCTATTATTTGATTAAAGAAATGACCTGGCAAAATATTGTTTTTATAGATGTCGTATAAAGGGATAGTTTCATAGTGGTATTGAAACCCAGTAGCTGCCTGCTGATAAATTATTTCTTTAAGCTGCTGTTTCTGTTGTGGACTCCAGTTAGCAACATCTTGGCTATTATAATCTTGATGTTTGCCATCTAAATCAAACACTAGATTCCATTCTTGTTGGTTTTTAATGTGCTCATAAATAGTTTGTGCGCTACTCTTCTTGAGGGCATTAGGCACTTTTACAAAGCCATTTTTTTTGAAAAATTCGGCCAGGCTTAGGTCAGCAGTTGTGGAGTTCAGCTTTAGCTTTTGGGATTCAGTCATGTTGTTTTCGTAGGATTAATTGGCTTTAGTACATTTCACTTTAAAAATTAAATTATTACATACAAGAGTAATTGTGTTCTAAAAAGTCATGGAGGAATTATTGTTATTTACTCGCTGATTGCTTTGTAAAAACATTGATTTTAAGTTTCCCCATTGCAATTGCATTGCCTAATAATACCACCAGCACGCCAATAAACGCTTCTGTATGCCAAGTATACCCTTCAAAAATGGTCGATAAAATTAAGGCGACTATTGGGTAAACTAACACCACATAAGCCGCTTTATCTGAGCCCATTTGTTTCACCAACTGCATATAGGCACCAAATGCTAATACCGAACCAAATACTGTTAAATAGACCAGTGAGTAGTAATAGTTTGGGTTATTGGGAATAACTATTTCAGCACCGGTCACTAACGCATTGATTGTTAAAAAGACCACGCCGTATCCCATTGCCCAAAAATTCATCTGAATAACAGGAGTACCATGATCAAGAATACGCTCCGAAATTACATTACCTAATGATGCGAAAAAGAATGAGCCTAGTGCAAAGCTAATACCCAATAGTATGTAATCATTGGCACTTACTTTGGAAAACTCAGGTAAAAAGATTAAGCCTATACCTATTAACCCCAAGGTCGCGCCTACAATTACCTCTGTTCGAATGGGCTTTTTAAGTAAAACTCGGCGTAAAACAACATTGATATACACCATGCCTGAGCTCATTAGCGCAACTATGGCACTGATAATATATTGCTGACTTTGATAAAGCAGACTGTAGTCCAGAGTGTATAGACATAATCCTACGCCCGCCATTTTGACATGAATATGCCTAGGCAATGCCAATGACAAGCCCTTATATTTGCAATAAGCTAGCAGAATTAAAGCGGCAAAAAAGAAACGAACTGCCACTGATATACTTGGGTCAACTTCACCAAATTGAAAAGTGATGGCTAGCCAAGTTGACCCCCAGATCAATACAACAACAGAAAAGAGCAGCGGATTAGACAATTAATTTAAATCTCTAGATGAAAATGCACACTCTTGGTAGTGTAACCACATAATCTGAAGAAAGGATCTTTGAAGTGAAAAAAATATTACTGCTCTTGGCTATTAGTATAATCACTCTTGTGGCTGTTGTGTTTTACCGAGCAAATACGTTTTTTGAAAACAATCAATATGAGGTAACTGAAGCGCTATCGCCAATTTTGATAGATGAGCCTGCAGCACTTAGACGATTTTCAGAAGCCATTAAAATCAAAACGATATCTTATGATGAGGCAGAAAAGTTAGATCCCAAAGCCTTTCAAGCATTTCATCAACACCTAGCTGATTCTTTTCCTCTCGCCCACCAGCTTACCTCAGTAAAAAAACTTGCTGATTACAGCTTGGTTTATCACTTAAAAGGCCAAAACAGCGCGCTCAAGCCAGTTTTATTTATGGGCCACATGGATGTAGTACCCGTTGACCCAAATACTGAATACGAATGGTTACAGCCGCCCTTTAGCGGCAATGTTGTAGATGGCTCTATTTGGGGGCGAGGAACCATTGATGACAAGGTAACAGTACTTGCTTTGATGGAGTCATTAGAAATATTTTTAGCTAAAGGCAATATACCCCAGCGAGATATCTACTTTTCATTTGGTCATGATGAAGAGTCTGGAGGTAAGGGCGCGCAAACTATTGCCAAGTATTTTGCTGAACAAGATATAGAGTTCGAATTCATATTAGATGAAGGAGGCTTAATTACTGAAGGGATCATACCTGGTACAAGTGACCCAATAGCCATTATTGGCGTTGCTGAAAAAGGCTATGTAAATTTTGATCTAATTGTTAAAGACAAAGGTGGCCATTCTTCGCAGCCACCCGCTCATACTGCCGCTGGTATACTTGCTGCAGCAATCGTAAAAGTAGAAAACAATCCTTTTGATGCTAATTTAGAGTTTTTAGGGATGATGTTCGACAATATTGGGTATTCTATGCCCCTGTCACAACGCTTACCTTTAAGTAATTTATGGCTACTAGAGCCTTTAGTAAAAAGCTCTGTATTAAAGAGTCCTTCCTCTGCGGCTAGTGCTCGTACAACTACAGCTGTGACTATGCTGCAAGGCAGTACTAAGTCGAACGTAATGCCTACTAGAGCGACGGCAACGGTTAACGTTAGAATATTACCGGGTGATACAGTACAGAGCATTCAAGCTCATCTTGAAGCAGTCATTGATGATCCTAGGGTTGAAATTACTTCAGCCCTTGCCAACGAAGCATCAATAGTTTCCCCTACAGAGCATATTGGGTTCAAACTAATTGAATCAACAATAAGGCGTTTAGATGATTCTATTTTAGTCACGCCTTATTTAGTTGTAGGGGCAACAGACTCAAGACATTTTCAAGGTTTGTCAGACAATATTTATCGCTTCATGATGATCTCACTTAACCAAAATACTCTAAATTCATTTCATGGGTTAAACGAGCATATTAGCGTGCAAGATTATTTAAATGCGATAACCTTTTATTATGCAATGTTAGAGCAATCTGCTGCAGATATAGACATCAGTAATGATAAGCCTTAACGACTAAAAAGCTGGTTTTTTCGGCCATAAAACACCGTAAAAATTAGCATGATTAATGTTAATGAAATTGCCGCTGGAACAAAGGCTGCACCTAGTATTTCTCTGGGTGTTTTGGCCCAAAAAACAGCAAAAAATAGGTGGTTAGTTAAGATAAATCCAAGCCAAAAATTCACATAGTTCGCCCATTTAACTTGCTTTAAGCCATACCATGCAAGATTCCCCATCAGCACTGTAAGAGTTAATAGAATAGTAGGGATAATGTAATGTTTACCTATTATAAAGGTCTGCAAAACTGCTAAGAAACCAGCCAGAGAACATAAGGCCATAAGCCAATCTAGGCTATGGGTTAAAGAGAGTTTTTTCATTGTTATTATCCTCTATTATTTGGTTGACGTTTTTAATTAATCAGGAAACCCAGCACACTGATTAGCCTGTGTTCCCCTATCATACCAACTAGCACGCTCAGCCCAAAAGATATTGTCATTAGGGTGTATGTTCGGTTCTCCATTTAAGGAGCCTGCAGGTACAATTAGGGCCTTACTTGTTTTAGTCACAAAAGGTAAACCAGAGCCACATTCAGAGCAAAATACTACTGTGAAGTCTCGCTCAGGGTCATCGTAACGCTTAGTGTAATTTTGGCCAGAGTGCCATTTGATAGCATCAGCAGTGGTAAATAAATTTGCAGCATGAGCCGAGCCAGTAATTTTTTGGCATTGCTGACAATGGCAAAAGTAAAAACGCGTAAAGTTATTTTCTACCTCAAATGTCACCTTTCCACAAAGACAGCTGCCTGAAAGAGTGTTGCACATGTTTTTGTCTCTTTATATCTATTAAAAGTTAGGATTGAATTACATATTCAGCCTGACCATTTTCACCAGACTCAAATTTTCCCTTTAGACCTACTAGATCAACACTAAGTGTACTTTGAATCACTTCAAATTCACTGCTAGCCACGCCTTGCTTAAATTGACCTAGATGTCGCAATACTATTAGGCCTGACCCATCATCAAGTTCTGCATCAATGGTTTCAAACCCAACAAAATTTGCACTGCCGTCTTGCTGGTATTGCAACAAATATTGTAATTCACTCGTGCCCTTTATATCACCTGTGTAGGTTAATTTCACACTTGCAAGATTACATTTTAGTTTGTCATCTATCTGCTGTTTGGTTGTTTCTTGCCAATCATTTATTTGAAACACCCCAGTTAATTTAGGCATTTTGTCCCCTACTCTATTGCTCAAAATCTTAGCCTAATGCATCCTCTATGACTTGTATTGAAAAAACACGACACTCTTTTTACAAAGTGAAAATCCATCAACAAAAAATCAGCGGTGTCTTACATCAGGCCCATAGCGCTAAACAATACCAGTTAAGACGTTACCTACCCGCACCTAGTGTCAGTAACTTGGTTGAGCAGTTCTGGCTGGTGGACTGGGATTTAACAAATAGTGCATCCCACACTCAAGAAAATCTGCCAGACCCAAATATGCATCTAGTTATTGATTCAGAGGGCTGCAGAGTCATGGGCCCTGTAAGTAAAAAGTATAGCTATAAGATGACAAATAAAGCGCGGGTAGTGGGAGTTAAGTTTAATATCGGTGTACTGGCGAAACAATTATCTAGGCCAATGTCCCAAGCTGTAGATAAAACACTTAGTTTAGAAGAGGTTTTTCAGCATCATATTGAGCTGATAAGTAATACAGCTTTTACCAAGTTAGATGACCAAGCCATGTTAACTAAGTTGAGTGACTTTTTGGTGCTGCAAAGTTTTACTAATAGCCCTACTTTGCTCCGGGTTCAAAGGTTAATTACCACCATAAAAGAGCACCACAGCATCACTAAGGTTGAGCAACTAGCCCAACAAAGCAATATGTCTGTACGCAGTATTCAAAGACTATTTGAAGAGTATGTTGGTCTTTCACCTAAGTGGCTTATCCGTAAATATCGATTGCGCCGTGCTTTAGATTTGTTAGAGGCAAAGCAAGCAACTCTAACAGAACTTGCCGCACAGCTAGATTATTCAGACCAGTCTCATTTGATTCGAGATTTTAAAGTTTTTCTAAATATCACGCCTAGCCAATACAGGTAAGTGCGCTCGCTATTGATGGTTCCATTTTTATCATACCTAGGTTTAGGTCAATCCCCTTATTGCATTGCCCATATAAAGGTTCTATCTTGGATATGAATATCGTCAGATATCATGACTCTTGGGCTATATGGATGTTCTGTGGTTATCCCCAATAGGCCACCCTTAAAGACACAACAACTTAGAGCAAGGAACCAAGATGAAAAAACTCATTCTGCTAAGTATTTTATCTCTCATAAGCTACTCAATATTTGCTGATACTAAAGTAATGCATGTTGGCACTTTATTGGCCGAGCCTGGGAACCCCCCTCTTACTGAACAAACCATTGTGGTTAAAGACGGCATAATTGAATCCATTTTATCCGGCTATATTGAGCCCACAGCTATTAATAAAGACGCCACCTTTGTAGACCTAAAAAAACAATTTGTGATGCCGGGTTTGATGGATATGCATGTCCACCTGCAATTTGAGTTGGGGCCAAATAATGACAGAGATGCATTAAAAATGTCCTCGCAACTTATACAGATGCGCTCACAAATGTATGCCATGAAAACTCTCATGGCAGGCTTCACTACCGTTCGTGATGTAGGCTCTATGGCTCAGGAAATGTATGCACTTCGTGACGCTATCAATATGGGATGGGTCGATGGGCCAAGGATTATCGCTGCTGGTGGAGTGGGCATTACGGGAGGTCATGCAGATGTGAGCGGAGTAAGTCCAGAACTTATGGAGTTCTCCGATCAATCAAATAGGCAAGTGTGTGATGGTCCTTTTGATTGTCGCAGAGCCACTCGACACGCGATTAAATATGGTGCTGATTTGATCAAAATAACCTCTACAGGTGGCGTATTGACTGACAGAGAAACCGGAACCGGCCAACAAATGGAAATGGATGAGCTAAAGGAGGTGGTTTTAGCAGCAAAACGAATGGGCCGCAAAGTTGCCAGTCATGCACACCAAGAAGACGGCATTATTGCAGCATTAGAGGCAGGAGTTGATAGTATCGAACACGGTTCTTACACAGGTAAAAAGGCAATTAAACTATTTAAGAAAACCGGCGCGTATTTAGTTCCCACTTTGCTGGCAGGTGAGACAGTGGTGCAAATGGCCAAACACACCGACAACCTTACTAGCGCTCAAATTAAAAAAGCTTTAAAGGTAGGTGCTGACTTGGCTGGCAATTTTGAGAAGGCTCATAAAGCGGGTGTTAAGGTGGCGTTCGGCACTGATAGCGGTGTATCACAACATGGCACTAATGCTCAAGAGGCGGTACTAATGAAAAAAACTGGTATGAGTGAAATGGACATACTTAAATCGGCTACGGTTAATGCCGCTGATTTACTGGGTATGTCTGCATCGATTGGTTCAATTACTGTTGGCAAGTTTGCCGATATCATTGCCACCGATATTTCCCCATTAGAAAATATCGAAGCTTTACTTGATGTAAATTTTGTAATGAAAGGCGGTAAGGTATTTAAAGGACAGAGCTTTTAGCAGGCATTTAGTGATAGTGCGCCTTTAACCTCTATGCAGTACAGAGGAGCACCACAACCCCTATTCTCAGGAAAGAATGCCTGAATTCCGTACCTTGGTAGTGATGATTCTAAAAATAGGTTTATTAAGGCTAAACATAAAAAGCTGCAATACCGGCAACTAAGGTCAGTATTGCAGCTTTATGTATCTCACTGCCTAATCAAGCAACTTAGACAATTTTGCCTAAGTACAGGCTATGACTATTTCGTAGCTTTTAAGCTCGGCTTTTTACAAACTTAGGGGTTTCTGGTGCTGGTAAGCCCGTTTCCTCTAAGCATCGCGCTTTGATTTCTTCTATGGTTCCACCAAAATCAAATAGCTGCGTATCGCCACGCTCTGCAGTTAATTTAGCTCGTAACGCTTTAGTTTGAGCTTCGTCTATGGCGTTATCAACAACCACTACACCAAAGCGTTTCGCGCCTTCAACCGATACTAAGCCACGGTTAATGTCGTCTAAAACAGCTGAGGTGTCACGTAGGTATGGGTCACCCCAGCCGCCACCTCCCCAAGTATTGAAGTACAACAAGTCACCTTTTTTAACTTCAATTCCATCACATTTGGCTGGTAAAACTTCTTCGGTACCATCAGCTCTTTGGAGTATTTTTGTAGATCTTTGTCCAGGAGTACCGCCATTTACGCCCCAAGGGTAGGTTAACCAACGATCATCGTGAATAGCAATGCTACCGTCATTTAAGAATCGGTAAGCAACAGACAAACCATTACCGCCCCTATGTTGTCCGGCACCACCAGAGTCCACTATGGTTTCGTATTTTTCGACTCTTAATGGGAAATAAGCTTCGACAAATTCGTTAGGTACGTTGGTAAAGCCTGGCCATAAAGAATGCCCATCTGGTCCGTCTCCAACAGGTCGTCCAGGTACACCACCAAAGCCGATTTGGAATAGTTGGAACCATTCGCCGTTATCATCGTAACCCGAATAAAACAGGTGCGGTGAATCAGAGAAGCCAGCCGCATTCATAGCTTCTGGCGCACCTTGACCTAACAAGCCGCCCATTACATCAAAGATACGCCCTAGTGCATGGGTACGCCCAGATAGAGCTGCAGGGAAGTCTGGCTTAAGCAAGCTGCCAGCAGGTATACGAACATCAACAAGCTCATAAAAGCCGTCATTGAATACAATTTGTGGATCAACTAAGTTAATGGTGAATGAGCCAAAAAACATCTTGAACATATCTTCATTCAGATAGAAGTTTATGGAGCTGTTTGCTTGAGGATCGGTTCCATCAAAATCAAATATTGCACGATTACCTTCTCGCCACATTTTACATTGAATTTTATATGGTCCCATTCCCACACCGTCATCACACACGTAATCAACAAATGTGCGAGGCTCTTCAGGTACTAGCATGTTTATAATAGCTTCCATTGCAACTAAGTTACGCTCTAACATTATTTCCATAGTCGAATAGAAAATATCGTCACCAAAACGGTCAGCGATTTCGTTACAACGTTTAGCTGCTGTGTTACAGGCAGCAACCAATGCATTAAGATCAAACCTATTCCATTGAGGTGTTCTAACATTGTGTAAAATTAAATCTAAAATGTCGTTTTGCAGTACCCCTTTTTTATAAAGCTTAGTGGGAGGAATGCGAATACCTTCTTGATAGATACTTTCAGCTTTAATGGGAATTGAACCCGGTACCATACCGCCGTTATCTGACATATGACCAAACATGGCAGACCAAGCTATATGACGACCTTCTTTAAAAATTGGGATTAAGATTAACCAGTCGGGTAAATGTGAAACCGCAGCTTTGGTCATATAAGGGTCATTGGTTAAAATCACATCCCCTTCTTCAAGCTCACCTTCATAAGCTTCCATAAAACCATGGATGAAGGAACCAAACTGACCGACAACCATTTTACCATTCTTGTTAGCTATCATAGGGAAACAATCACCCTGTTCACGTATCCCAGGGCTCATGGCTGTTCTAAATAATACTGCGTCCATTTCTTCACGGGCATTACTTAAGGCATTTTCGATAATATCGACGGTAACGGTATCCACATCCACTCTATTTAAAGGTGTGTTATTGGTTTGCAAAATTTTATTATTCATATCAGTCTCCAATTACTTCGCTGGATTAATAAGTAGGTTACCAACAGTATCAACGGTGGCTTGATACCCAGGTAAAATGACGGTAGTCGAATCCATTTCGCTGACTATCGCTGGTCCAGGAATGATGAGCTTTGGTTGCATCTTATTGCGATCGAAAATAGTGGCAGGGTGGTATTTACCCTCAAAGTAAATTTGCGTATCTGCTATTTTACAATCATCCAGTGTTGCCCCTGCTGTACCTTGAGGCATAGACGGTAACTCTCCGCTACTAGCAACTGAAATTGCACGGATCATCACCACTTCGTGGCCTTCTTCTAAAGCAAAAGTAAAGAGTTGTGTATGCTCTTTATCAAACTGAGACTTAAGTACATCTAGCCCTTGAGCTAGTAATTCCTCTTGAGAAAACTCTATAGATAACTGGAAGGCCTGGCCGGTATAGCGCACGTCAGCTTGATAAGTAACATCTTGGTTGGCGATATCAATTCCATCGGCAATCAGAGTTGCACAGGCTTTTTCTTTCAACTCATTAAGGGCTTCGGCTAGCTCTTCTGTTGATACATCTTTTAGTAACTTAACAAAGGTTTTAGAGGCTTCATCACGTACCTGAGTAGTTGCATCACCATAGGCACACAATACACCAGGCCCTGGAGGAATAATGGTTGGCCATGCTTGAGTTAAAATACCGAGTGCATTTGCGTGTAGCGGACCTGCACCACCAAAGCCAACTAAGGCGAAGTCTCTAGGGTCAAAACCTTGCTCAACAGACACTAATCTAAGTGCCCCAAACATGGCTTCATTGGCAATTTTGATAATACCTTCAGCTGCTTCTTCAACCGTTAACTCCATTGCATCGGCAACTTTTTTAACAGCGGCAACCGCTGCTGCTTTATCAATGGCCATGGCGCCACCTAACTGTACGTCAGAAGGTAAGTAACCTAACACCACATTGGCGTCACATACCGTTGGCTCGGTACCGCCTTTCATGTAGGCGGCAGGGCCTGGCTTAGCACCAGCTGATTCTGGGCCAACACGCAAAGCTTTGGTTAATTCAGGAACAAATGCTAACGAACCGCCACCCGCGCCTACAGTACGAACATCAACAGAAGGGGCACGAACGACTACATCAGCCACTCTAGTTTCACGTCTAACTCTAGCTTTTGAATTTTGGATAAGTGCTACGTCAGTTGATGTACCGCCCATATCAAAGGTCAGAATATCTTTAAAACCAGCTTTACCACAAAAATGCATCGCACCTGATACACCACCAGCAGGGCCAGACATTAATAGGTTAACTGGGCTTTCTGCTGATGCCCTTGCCGATGCTAGGCCACCGTCAGAACGCAAAATTGATAAATGTAAATCATCTCCCATTTTGCTAAACAAAGACTGCGAAAGGTTATCAACATAACGTGCTACTTCAGGGCGAACATAACTGTTTACTACTGTGGTTTCAGTACGTTCATACTCTTGCATTTCAGGTACTAAATCACTTGATATTGAGATTGGAATATCAGTGAAGATCTCTTGGGCTATTTGCTTGGCTCTTTGTTCATGTTCGCTATTTAGATAAGCGTTAATGAAACAAATGGTTAAAGCTTCTACTTCACCTGTGGCTAACAGCGCTTTTAGTTCAGTACGTAAACTATCTTCGTCTAAAACATCGACTATTTGTCCGTCAGCGCCCACTCGTTCGTCAGCTTCTATCGTTAACTCTAGTGGTGCGAGTAGTGGTTTTTTAACAAAACTTACCCAACCACCTAAGCCGCCTGGGCAAAAAGAACGGGCCACTTGAAGTACGTGCTTGTAACCTTTAGTTGTTACAAGACCTACTTTTGCGCCTTTTCCAGTTAATACTGCATTAGTGGCTACTGTGGTTCCATGCATTACACGGTCTATTTTACTGACGTCAACGCCAGACTCTCGACAAATTCTATCTATACCGTTTAGTACACCAATTGATGAATCTTCGGGAGTCGAGGGCACTTTGGCCGTGAAGGTTTCACCTGTAATTTCATTAATAAGCAATAAGTCGGTAAAAGTACCTCCGACATCTACACCTAATCGATAGCTCATATTTCACTCCTACATTCGGTCACATTTAGGTACCGGTTAATTAATATAATGATTTTCAATCCAAGGTTTGGCTTTGCCACCTGTTGCTGTGCCTGTTAAGGCAATAGCTAAATCAGCGGCTTTGATTAACAGTGGCATGTCTATGCCGGTAGAAAATCCCATTTGCTCTACCATCATCACCACGTCTTCGGTTGCAACATTGCCACTGGCGCCAGGGGCAAACGGGCACCCTCCTAAACCAGCAATGGAGGCATCAAATTTTCTTATTCCCGCCTCAACAGCTGCGTAAACATTGGCTAAGCCCATAGCTCGGGTGTCATGAAAATGGCAAGATAGTTTTTCGCTATCAAAACGACTTGCTAGCCCTACCATTAGTTGATGCACTGCCAATGGGTTTGCCGCACCTATGGTGTCTGCAATAACAATATTCGATGCGCCAGCTTCGAATAGCTGCTCGGTTACCCGAAATACATTTTCTGGGTCTACTGCGCCCTCAAAGGGACATCCCCATGCTGTGGCAACATATGCCTGTACATTTGCCGAGTTTTGTTTAGCAACAGCTAGAACTTGGCGGCTTACGTCGACGCTAGCCTCAGTAGACATACCAATGTTTTTCAGATTCATAGTGTTAGATGTAGCCACAACTAAAGATGAAACTGGAACATTAGCTGCCATGGCTAATTCAAACCCTTTCATATTTGGAATGAGGGCTGATAGCACAGTTGATGTATTGGGTAAGGCTGCGAACAAATCTGCGGTACCAGCCATAGCTGGTACGGCTTTAGGTGACACAAACGCCCCAACCTCTATCTCTGGAAGTTTGGCTTCCATAAGAGCGTTAATTAAGCTTAAGCGTTGCTCAACCGTTAACACTTTGGGCTGGTTTTGCAGTCCATCTCGCGGACCCACATCATTGATGATTATTTGATTATTCAACTTATCACCCCGGCGTCCTTAAGCTTGGCAATCTGCTCTTCATCCATCCCAAGTAAGCTTTCTAAAACTGAGCTTGTTTGTTGCCCTAAAGAGGGGGCCGCAGTAAAGGTTTCATCATCGCTTCTTGATAGCTTAATTGGATTACCTGGGCCTTTAGTTTTGTGGCCTTCAGGATCAGACAGTTCCACCACCATATTGCGGTGAAGTACTTGGCTATCACTTAAGGCTTGAGAAAGACTGTTTACCGGAGCACATGGAATGCGGGCCTGTTCTAATTGGGTTAGCCAGTGCTTTGAAGTATTGGTAGACAAAACCTTATTTAAGGTTGAGTTAATGAAATCTTGGTCTTTCCAACGGCCAGGCTGAGTGTCGTATTCTGGTTTATCCAGACTTTCAACTTGTAAAACCTGCTTTAGGTTTTGCCAGAAATTGTCTGTGATAACGGCGATAACAATCTCACCATCAGAAGTTGTAAAAGTGTTATAGGGCACGTGTACAAAGTGCGAATTACCAATTGGAAACGGATCTGTGCCAGAAATAAAATGCATAGTAGCCATGTAATTCAACATAGAAATTTGGCAGTCCAACATAGATATATCTACGTCTTGACCCATACCGCTTCTTTCACGCTCGAGTAAAGCTGCTTGGACCCCCATTACGGCAAACATACCGCCCCCTAAGTCACCAATAGGAATACCCGCTCGTACTTTTTGTTCGGCATTAACGCCTGTAATTGACATACCTCCGCCCATTGCTTGAGCGACTTGGTCAAAGGCTGGTCTTTTAAATCCGGGCCCAGAGCTGCCAAAACCTGTAATCGAGCAAGTAATGATTTTGGGATTAATCTGTTTTAGGCTTTCATAGTCAATCTTTAAACGACTAGGCACACCGGCACCAAAGTTGTTAAGCACAACATCAGATTTTTTGACTAAGTCATAAAAAACTTCAAGGCCTTCAGGTGATTTAAGATCTATACACACACTTTGTTTATTGCGGTTAAGTGTAATGAAATATGCACCCATGCCATTTACTGAGTTTTCAGGATCGTTCGCTAAGAGCTTGCGCGTTCCTTCCCCTTTTAAGGGTTCAACTTTAATGGTCTCAGCACCTAGGTCGGCTAAAATCATTCCGGCGTAAGGACCTGACAACATATGTGTCAAATCAAGAATGCGTATACCTGTTAAAGGTTTGTTCGTCACTGTGAACTACTCCAATAAAAATAGGGGAAAGGGTCCCCCTATAAGTTAAAACCGATAAGTGAAATCAACCCCGTAAGCTTTACCTGCAGAGGGATGAATAAATGACCCTCCAAATTCAGGAGCGGGGATCACCTCTTGTAAATACTGTTCATCCGTTAGATTTTTAGTCCAAAGGGCTAAATTCCATGATTCAGCATCAAAGCTCACTCTCAAGTTGAGTGTGCTGTACGGATCCCGTTTGGCTTGTGAAAAATCAACCGAATGGGGTCCTGCGGGCACGCCACCACCTAAAGTCCCGAAGTAATCCCAAATGGTGGGAGTGTCTTCTTTGCCTTGTAGTGTGTGGAAATAGGTTTCACCCACATATTGCCAATCAATACGGGTGGTCATGAAGATGTCTTGGGTGAGGGAGTAATCCCAGCTAGCGCCAAGAGTAAAGGTTTGGTCTGCAGCTTGAGGGGCTTGATTGCCAACGCTAAGGGGGCGATTTTTGTTTTCTTTTATCTCGCTGTCTATCAGGCCTATGCCAGCAAACAACAATAAATCATCTGTCACCTGAGCACTGATATCTAGTTCAGCACCTTGAATTTGTAGCTCATCAATTGTGGTGACCGCCCTAAGTAGGCCAAATGGGCCAGCGAAGAATTCGAAAAATTGGTTATCTTCTACTTTGGTTGAGAAAATCGAGCCGTTTAGCTTAACTGTGTTATCAACAAGGTTGGATTTGAACCCCAACTCAATACTAGTGGTGACTTCTTTATCGTATTCATCGTCCACTAAAAGCTGAGCATCGACAGAGTCACCGGGAGAGCCATCACCAGTGGCATTAAACCAGAAGTCTAAGGTGGCTTGGGTGCCTATTGAGTTAAAGCCACCACTTCTAAAGCCCACCCCGTAACTGGCGTACCAATTTAGATTGTCAGAGGCAGCGTATCCCAAGGTGACTTTAGGTTGCCAATGACTAAATGAGCGATTTCTGTCGGGAATACCGTCAGGGTTAGTGTTAAAAGCAGGGTTAATTGGCCCAACCACACCATCGACAATAGTATTTAGGTTTAGACCTGATGCGGTTACATTAGGAACATTATTACTAACATCTCTATCTTCATAGTCATAACGAAGAGCAACTGCTAATTCCCACTGTTCACTTAAGTCATATTCAACTTGCCCAAATACCGAGAATACTGAGGTGTCAAAGGTATCATCAAACAATAAGTCTGTTGGATTAGGGCCTGTTGGGGGCACATATGCTTGTTGTAAGAAACCTTCACCAGTGTCTGCGCCATAAGCAACTACGACATCGCGCTCAATTTCGGCAAAGTATAAGCCAGCTATCCACTGTAAATCAGCGCTGGTATCATCAGATGTAAAACGCACTTCCCCACTAAAATCTGATTGGCTGCGCTCTTGATACTGGTATCCATCACAAGACAAAGGAGTGTAAGGGCCATACACACCTGCAAACTCTACTCCTGGTGGAAACACACCAAAGGGTGCAAAAAACTCACCAAATAAGTCAGTACGATCAGCACCACCAAGTGCTGTAGGCGTATTGTTTAAACTTGCTCTGTCTGCTTGGCATTGAGGTGTTAATTCGTAGCCGTAAAAAGAAGCGCTGGTACCGTCTGATAAAAGAGTCTCTTCTAAGTCGTTGTATGCAAATACTGCTGTCATATCAACGCCATCTAGATCTAAATCGGCTTTAAGAGAAAACTCTGTTGTGTCTTGCTCGTTTATACCCGGTACGTTGAATGCAAAGGTGAAATCATGTTCATTTACATCAGCAAAATAAGCTGGCTGGTTAAATGCAGTTTCAAAAGAAGGCAAAGCAAATACGGCGTTGTAGTTAATTGCACCACTCTCTGCTTGGCTCAAGGCCGCGCGAAAATCTAGAGTAAGGATGTCACTGGCATCCCATATCAGCCGGCCTTTTATTGTTTTGTCGTCTAGGTAATCAATAGAGTCGTCGGTTTGGGTGTAAATGTTTCGATAAAACCCGTCTGTTGAGTTAACGCTAGCGGTGAGTCTTCCGCGAACTGTGTCGCTAAATGCGCCACTTAATACTGCATTTATTTTAGTCGTGTCATTGTTACCTAAGCCAACTTTGACCCGCCCTTCAAATTCGTCATCGGGCATTTTTGTGGTTACGAGAATCGCCCCAGCTACAGCATTTCTGCCGTATAAAGCACCTTGAGGGCCTTTTAATACTTCAATTTGAGAGACATCTAATAACTCTTCATTAAAGCCATTAGGGTTGGTAATGAGTACGCCATCAACTACATAGGCAAAGGTAGATTCAGCATCACGTGTCGATACAATCCCTCTGATGGTAACTTGAGTATCTCCCACATTTGATGCATCAACCATAGTGACATTTGGTATCAGTGCAATGGCATCTCCGGGTCTTTCTATACCAGCACTTTCTATGACTTTTTCTGACAAGGCGGTAACGGCAATGGGCACTTCTTGCAAGCTTTCTGGGCGTTTTCGAGAAATACTGATGATTTCATAATCTTCATTACTTACATCTTGCGCGATTGCTTGTCCCATAGTGGCTATGCCGCCACCATTAAGTGCAAAAAGGACACTTAATGCGATAGATTTTTTGCGTATGTTAGGCATATTTTAGCTCCCATATTTATAGTTTTTATTTAAAAGTTAAGCTGACATAACTGCAAAACTGGCCCCAAACCCTGAGGACAATCTAAGTCTTGTACTATCCAATTATCTAACCCTGGTCTTTTTCCTTTTGGCTTGGCGTGGATACCTTTTTGAGACAGCATCTCCATTGATTGCTCTAAAGATTCAACGCCGAGAGATAACAGAAATAGTCCCTCTCCATGTGTTGATAAAATTTCTGCCACTTCTCCTTCAGTGGACAAAGGTTGTACTAATACAATCCAAACTCCCGATAAGTTGAATCGGGCGGTTTTCACTTGCCTAAGGGGTAACTCTTCAATGACAGGCTCCGTCTGTAGCAAGCGTCGAAAATAGTCAATTTGTGGCTCAAGCTCTCGAACAACAAAATTAAGGTGGTGGATAGACTGAATCTTCGACATGAGTCACTCCAATCCAAAACCTTTAGTCTTCTATCCAGCGGCTTTCAAAGTCCCACACTTCCTCAAAACCAATCAGTCGACAAAACTCTTGAAAGTCGTACATAGGCACATCAGTTTGTGCACTCGATCCTGTTTGTTTGATTTGAGTTAACATTTGTCTTGCAGCTTCTGCAGCGACTAAAGAAGTGGCTGCAGGGAAAATAGCGAAGGCAAAACCTATGTCTTCAAGTAAGGCAGCGGGAAGAATGGGAGTGTTACCACCATCGGCCATATTCACCATCATGGGGGTGTCAATTGCACTGCACATTTGACGCATTTCAGCTTCGCTTTCTAAGGCTTCAGGAAAAAGAATATCTGCGCCGGCATCGGCATAGGCCTGCATGCGTTTTAACGCGCCTTCAAATCCTTCCCCTTGGCGGGCATCAGTACGGGCGGCAATAAGGGTATTGGGATTGCTGGCTGCTTCTTTAGCAACTTGAATCTTTTTGACCATAACATCGATAGGTACCACCCTTTTATTACGGGTATGACCACATTTTTTAGGAAATTCTTGGTCTTCAATTTGGATAACTTGAACACCGGCGGCTTCGTAGCCTCGAACGGTTTCTCGCATATTAAGCAAGCCGCCATAACCTGTGTCTGCATCGGCAATAACCGCTGCTGTACCCTGCATGGTTTTAACCAGTGTTGAGACGCGGTCAACCATTTGAGTGTAAGTAGTAATGCCAACATCAGGCACACCATAGGCCGAAGCCCCCATCCAATAGCCTGATGCATACACAGCATCAAACCCTACGGATTTGGCGATAACAGCAGTAATCATATCTTGAATACCTGGCACACTAAAAAATACACCTGACTCAATTTTTTCTTTAATCGTTATATTTTTACTCATCAACACTTGCTCAACTGGTTAACTGACTGTCCCCTTAAAACTTTGCTTTGCAATACTCAATGGTTTTAAGGGCTATACTTCAATCAATATAAAGGTATAATGTTATGTCATTATACATAAAGTTTATTGCTGTGCTACTAGTATTTGATTTCTGACCTGTGGATCTGTTGTCACGCTGCTAAGTTGCTGCAAAAAAGACGGTTATTTAAATCCAATAAATGACAATTTTTTAAATATAAGGAGTAGATGTGAAACCCATTACGCTGTACGAAAAACTCTGGAATAGTCATATTGTTAAGCAGTATGACCAAGGGCGTTGCTTGCTTTACATTGATCGTCACCTAGTACAAGAAGTCAGTAGCCCAGTGGCTTTTAGTTCATTAAAAAGTCGTGGTATTGGTGTTCGCCAACCAAAGAAAACCTTAGCCATGGTAGATCACGTGCTACCCACCAAGAATAAGCACTTTATTGCTGACCCCGAAGCGCAGATCCAAATTCAAGCCTTAGTAGATAACACAGCTTACGAGGGGATTACTTATTTCCCTGTAGACGATATAAGGCAAGGAATAGTGCATGTTTCAGGCCCAGAGCTAGGTTTCACGCTACCGGGTACAACACTTGTTTGTGGTGATTCACATACCGCGACCCATGGTGCCTTTGGAAGCTTGGCATTTGGTATTGGAGCCAGTGAGTGTGAAAAAGTATTTGCCACCCAATGTTTAAAACAAACCAAGGCAAAGACTATGCGTATTAATTTTGTGGGGCGCATGCCAGCATTGTGCAGTGCTAAAGACCTTGCTTTAGCTGTGCTAGGGACTATAGGAGCCTCTGGTGGTACTGGGTATGCCATTGAATACGCCGGGGAGCAAATTAGTGCCTTGTCTATGGAAGGCCGAATGACCTTGTGCAATATGACAATAGAAGCAGGGGCCAGAGTAGGACTTGTCGCGCCAGACGACACCACATTTAATTATTTAAAAGAAACTCCGTATGCACCTAAAGGTGATGATTGGCAAAAGGCTGTGGAGTATTGGCGTCAGCTTCCAAGTGATCAAGGGGCTAAATTTGACCGAGAGGTTGAAATAGATATTAGTCAGCTTGAACCTATGGTGACATGGGGAACCAGCCCTGAGCATGTGATCCCAATCTCGGCCTGTGTTCCTGATCCTAATTCACCAGACAATCAAGCTAAAAAGAGCAGTTGGGAGAAAGCAAAAGCTTATATGCAAGTCCAGTCAGGGGACACGATTGCAGGTACTAAAATCGACAAGGTATTTATTGGCTCATGTACCAATAGCAGAATTGAAGATTTACGAATCGCCGCTTCTTTAGTAACGGGTCGCAAAGTAGCGAAAGATGTAGTGGCAATAGTGGTACCTGGTTCGGGGCAAGTTCAACTACAAGCCGAAAAAGAAGGCCTAGATACAATCTTTACCCAAGCGGGACTTGAATGGCGCACCCCAGGTTGTTCTTTATGTGTTGCCATGAATAACGACCGTTTACTACCTCAAGAGCGCTGCGCTTCTACTTCAAACCGCAATTTTGAAGGCAGACAAGGCGTAGGTGGTCGCACCCATTTAATGAGTCCAGCTATGGCAGCAGCTGCAGCCATTACAGGAGAGATAACAGACGTAAGGACATTACAATGAGTTTTTTACAATTAACGAGCAAAGCCTTTCCTTTAGATGAAGATAATGTCGATACAGACGTGATTTATCCGGGGCGATTTTTACTAAGAATTGATAAAAAAGGAGCCGGTGACTGTTTATTTTATGACAAACGCTTTGGTAATGATGTCCCTACTTATGTTCTCGATCAGCCAGAGTTTAAAGGGGCTGAAATTCTGCTAGCCGGTGAAAACTTTGGTTGTGGATCTAGCCGAGAGCAGGCGGTTTGGGCACTAGATGACTTTGGAATACGCTGTGTTATCGCCAAAAGCTTTGGTGAGATCTTTTACTCTAACTGTATTAATAATCAGATTTTACCTATCACAGTTTCTGCTAGCGAACATGCATCTTTATTTGCAGCGGCAAAGGCACAAAAGTCATTTGATATAGATTTACAGAGCAAGCAAATCAAAGTCATGGATCAAGTACTCATTAACTTTGACATAGCAGAACAACATCAAGAAATGCTGATTAAAGGCTTAGATGAAATAGGCTTACAGCTTAAAAATGATGTAGCGGATATAGGGCTGTTTGAAACACAGCAACAACAAACTCAACCTTGGTTATGGAAAGACTTAGCCTAATAAAATGAAAACGGGGAGCAATGCATGACAGTACAAGCAGAAGAAAATTACGCGAATGTTTACGACAATAAAATAGGCTTTGGTAAAAAACCGGCGCTGATTTTAGTGGACTTTGTAGAAGCTTATTTTGATAAATCCTGTGATTTATATGCCGATGTTGAAGACGCTTTAGCCTCTGCATTAAGGGTTAGAGAGGCGGCACGAAAGGCAGGTGTTCTCGTGGTATATACTAATGTTGTGTACCATAAATCAGCTATTAATGGCGGCAGGTTTTATGAGAAAGCCAAACCCTTGCGCTATTTTATTGAAGGCTCTCCTATGGGAGCTTGGGCTCAGGGGATGCAGCCCTCAGAAGACGAGTTAGTGATTTCTAAGCAATACCCTAGTGCATTTTTTGGGACTTCGTTAGCTTCAACACTTACTGCAGCTGGAATCGATACAGCTATCATAACTGGACTCACCACCAGCGGTTGTGTCCGTGCAACTTGTTTAGATGCTTGCTCCCATGGTTTTATTCCAATTGTAGTAGAAGAAGCCTGTGGTGATCGACATGAAGAACCCCACAAAGCCAATTTATTCGATATGAATGCCAAATATGCAGATGTGGTAAACGAACAAGCTATTTTGCAATATCTTCAAAGTTTATAAGTAAAACTACAGCGAGGTCGACCTGTGATCTCGCTGCTTATTGCCTTATACCTTTATGGTAATACTCGATTTAGCCAGGTCGAGTCTGTCTCGGGTAAAGCTAAACTCTTCTTTTATAATACCAATAAAGTCGTTTAACACAGTGGGGCGAAAGCCAGAGGCGCGACTTGCAATGCCACCAATAGATACCCAAGGTTTCATTGGTCCGTCAATTACCACCATACTGCCTTGGGCTAACTCATTCTCAATGAGTATTCTGGGTAAAATTGTGAGGTAATTAGACTCCTGTACTAGGTTTTTAATCAAGCGCATTGAATTTGCCCGTACGTGATGAACTTTAGCTGGGTTGTCTACACTATCTAAAAACTCATGATAAAGATTAGCTACTGACTTTTGGTCTGCGATTACCCAATTACATGAAGCAAGTTGTTTTCGAGATACATTATTAGTGCTGGCGAGGTTATGTTTAGAGCTTGCAGCTAATACAGACTCTACCTCGCATAAGCCACTGAAGGATAAGTCACTGGTGTCAAAGCTGGTAGGAAACAAGCTAAGCACAGCATCAAGCTTGCCGCCACGTAGATCTTCACACAAATTCTCTACAAAGCCTTCAACTAGCCTTACCTCTACACGGGGGCCTTTGGCTAACAGCCTATCTAATGTTGACGCTAAAAAACCAGCACTAAATACCGGCCCCACACCAATAGAAAGGGTGCCACGCTCACCAGAGTGCATAGCGGTTATTTCCCGTTTAACTCTGCAGGCGTCGTTAACCATGCTGCGAGCATAATCAAGCAGGTGCTCACCATAAGCGGTTAAACACACACCAACGGCCTTACGATCGATAAGTTCAACACCGAACTCATTCTCAAGGTTTTGAATACTACGGGTTAGCGCTGGTTGGCTAATATTTTGTAGTTTAGCCGAGCGACTTATATTGCCGGTTTCGGCAATTGAGATAAATTGCTTTAACTGTCGAATATTCATGTTTCCCCCCTTATGTAGGAAGAATATAACACGATAATTGCTTAATGATATATAATTATGTCATTATGGTGTTAGGTAGGTTTTGAGCCTATTAACAAAGGAAGCATACCTGCTCCTATAAACCGCAAGAGGACCATGATGAGCGCGCATATGTTAAATACTTTTCAACAAAGCGAGCACCCAATGTTGGTGCAAAGCAACCACGACCAGCGGGCTCGACAAGAGTTTGTTAAAAGCCTCAAACAGCATATTCAACAAGGTTTACTGCCATCAGTACAAAGTACCTATAACACTAGGGCGGTCAATGCCTACACCAAAAAACATCAGCACCCCCCTAAAGATTACCGCCAAGCAAGGGAAGCCTTTCAAGACGACCCAATATTTAAAGCTTATCTGAGTGTTAATCGTATTAGCCAAGAATTACAGTGGTTTAGTGTTATCGATGCCTTAGATGACACAGTTGAATCCTTAGAACAAACTGCAAAAAAACTTCCTGCCGCTGGTGGAAGTTTGCAGATCCCAGAGCAATTTACAGTACCTAAATATATATCTGAATTAGATATTCATTGTATGCCCGGTGGCTATTGTGGCCCAAAAGGGGCTAGCCCATTGCATGCCGGTGCCTTATATGACCGCGGGGTTTACTTATACGCCATGGGCTATATGGGGCCTAACAATGATGATATGGGACGTTCTGTTTGTAATTACATTACTCGAAATAACCCTGACTTTAAGCCTAAGCGTATTTTAGATATGGGCTGTACTGTTGGTCATTCAACTTTACCTTATGCAGAGTTTTTCCCCGATGCAGAAGTACATGCAATAGACGTTTCTGAGGCTTGTGTTACTTACGGGCACCATCGCGCTGAAGGAATGGGCGTGCCTATTCATTTCAAACAAGCCAATGCCGAGGCTACGGATTATGAAGATGGTAGTTTTGATTTAATTGTGTCTCATATATTGCTTCATGAAACCTCTAAAAGTGCCATGCCCAAGATATTTCAAGAATGTCATCGCTTGTTAAAAGACGGCGGTTTAATGATCCATGCAGACCTCCCTCCCTTTGATGAGATGGATGCCTACACACAGTTAATTTTGGATAACGAAACTTGGTTCAACAACGAACCGTTTTGGACTGCCATGCGCAATACAGACCAAATTGCTTTAGCCATAGAAGCAGGGTTTGCAAAAGATAAGGTCAAATTTGATAACGCGCCTATGGCCATCATGGAAATAGCGGCCGCTGCAGAGTCATATTCAGAAGAAATGGCCGAAGACTTAGCCGACCGTGAATTCACCGCTGGTGAATATGCGCCAGGTGGTGGTTGGGAAGTATTAGTAGGCCAGAAGTAGTGTGATTAGTTAACTTATTCAGTAGGAACATTTTATGAACAACAAAATTATTAAAGGCAAGCGCCCTAAAATCTATGATACTCAAGGCATGGATCACCTAATGCACATGGTTATGGTACTCGCCCAAGAACTAAGCGCAACTCGTGACAGGTTAGACACAGTCGAGCAGCTTTTGGCGCAAAAAGACAATATTCAGGCTGCAGATATTGAAGGCTACACGCCATCACAAGATGTTTTGGAAAGCCGTGAAACTAGACGTCAGAATTTTATGGCGACCTTATTTAGTGTTATGACACAAGAGTCTGCTGAGTTAGCAGCCAGAGATACTAAAGACAGGTTTGATAAAGTCATTGAAGAGTTGGCCACCGAGCGGTAGCCAACTAGTAAGGTTGCAAACAGTCTGCCTACAATACTGCGCAGACTGTTTTAGTTTCTACATAATTTAACACCGCATCCATACCACTTTCTCTCCCCCAACCCGATTGCTTATAACCACCAATAGGTAAAGATGGGTCAAACATTAAATGGGAATTAATCCACACTGTGCCGGCTTCAATATCGCTAGCAAAACGATGTGCATGACTTAAACTTTGGGTCCATACACTTGCAGCTAGGCCATAATCAGTATCGTTGGCAAGTGCTAGCGCTTCATCACTTGTTTTAAAGGTCATACTACTAAGCACTGGGCCAAAGACTTCTTCTCGCACCACTTTCATGTTGTTATGGCACTGGGTGAGTATGGTGGGCTCTACAAAAGTGGAGTGAGGTCCACCTAAGCCACCACCGGTTAGTAGTTTTGCGCCATCTGCTAAACCACTTTGAATATAGTCGTAGACTTTGGCCGCTTGTAAGGGGTTAACTAGGGGGCCCATTTGGGTTGCTGGATCTAAACCATGGCCTAAAGTTAACCCTTTGGCGTATTCAGCAATACCGGCATATAACTTATCAGCTATGCCTTCTTGTACATATAAACGGGTGCCCGCTACACATACTTGGCCGCCATTGAAAAATGCAGCGTTAGCCACTCCAGGAATAGCGAGTTCAAGGTCAGCATCGTCTAACACTATCATAGGAGATTTGCCGCCTAGCTCTAAGGTCACCCGTTTTAGATTGCCTTTGGCTGCATCTAGAATCTTGCGACCAGTTTGCGTGGAGCCTGTAAAACTAATTTTAGCGACATCATTATGTTCAGCCAAAGCTTGCCCTACAACCTGCCCGTAGCCTGTTACTATGTTTAAGGCGCCTGCAGGTAACCCAGCTTCGATACATAACTCACCTAAACGTAACGCCGTTAGTGAGGTGTCTTCTGCTGGTTTTAACACCACGCTACAACCTACGCATAAAGCAGGAGCTAGCTTCATAGCCGTTAATATTAAGGGGCTATTCCATGGGGTGATAGCGGCCACAACCCCTACAGGCTCAGATAATGTATAAGAGTGAACACGTTTACCGGGCGGTTGATAGCCAATTGAAGAAGGTATGACCTTGCTTTCTAGCTTACTGCACATACCTGCAAAATAGCGAAACTGTTCTGCAGCACCAGGAATTTCAGCCCATCTAGCCACTCCAAGGGGCTTACCTTGGTCTAAGGTCTCAAGTTCAGCCAGTTCATCAATATTGGCATCAATAAGCTCACCAATACGCCATAGTATTTTAGCTCTTTCTGCAGGCAACATATTTCGCCATGTGCCTTGCTCAAACGTTGTTTTTGCTGAGGCTACAGCTGCATCAACATCTGCTTGGGTTCCTTGAGGAATAATTGCCAATAAACTACCCGAAGCTGGGTCATGGGTTTCGATTACACCGCCTTTTTGGGCATCTACCCATTCATTGTTCAACAACATTTTTTTATCTTTACTGGATAAAAATTTTCGGGTTGCTTCTACATTGGGTTTTACTGGGTTGAGTGTGAGCTGCATGATTGATTCCTCTAACTAAAGACAACTTCAGTGTAATGAGCCTAAGGATTGGAAGCTCATGCAAATATCAATCAAGGCTATGCAATCTTGCTATACCTTAAGATTGGGCTTGCTAAATCATGTATAAAAAAGCTAAACAACTAGCTTGGAACCTTTATGAATTACGCTTTTTCCTCACTTCCTTCTCGTGGTCAACTAAAGTGGCCAAACAATGCAAAAGTGGCATTAATCATTACTGCAAACCTTGAATATTGGGATCTGATTAAAGATACAGAAAAGCCATATTATGCTGGTGGACCAGCCATTTTACCTGACTCAATGCCAGGTAATGTACCCGATTTTCCAAACTTTACTTGGCGTGAATACGGACAGCGCGTAGGCATTTGGCGTTTGTTTAATTGCTTCGAAAAAATGGGAGTACCACTGAGTTGTACCATGAATGCCAAGACAGCCTTAGAGTTGCCAGAAATAATAGATGTGGTGAAAAAGAACAACTGGGAGTTACTCGCCCATAACTATGAACAAGGTGAGCTGTTAACAAATTATGCCCACGACCCTGAAAAAGAGCGCGAAGTTATCAAGGCAACCTTAGACGTATATGAACTTTGCATGGGTAAACCCGCACTAGGTTGGTTGTCATCCTCTTTACGAGGCACCTTAAATACCTGCGAAATCATCGCTGAAAAAGGCCTTAAATTTTACTGCGACCTAATGAACGATGACCAACCCTATATGGTTGATACCAACAAGGGGCCGATTGTTTCTATACCTTATTCAAATGAAATCAACGACTTTACCCTGATGACAAGACGCTCTCATACCAATGATGAGTTTGTAGACATTTTAAAATGTGAGCTAACTGAATTATTGAGTGAGTCTGAGGAGTCAGGAAGTGGCCGCATGATGAACTTAGGCTTACATCCACATGTAGCCGGACGCGCCTATCGTATGCCTGCTATTCGTGAATTTTTGAACTTTGCAAAATCACAACAAGGCGTTTGGTTTGCCACTCGTGAAGAAATCGCAAACTGGTATCTAGAAAATCATGAAGGCCATATTGTTTAGCTAACGGCTGAACTTAGGGTAAACCAGAGGAGAGAGTCATGGATTTTAAAAAGTCATCTTGGTGGATAGTCGACGAAAAAGAGATCACATCTAATGCCGATAATCCCCATAGCCCGCTTAGTGACGAGCAACGCCGTGATGCTCTGCCGTTACTATCGTTAGCGTTTGGTTGGGGCTTTTTGGTTACTGGCTTATTAACTGGAGGAGCATTAGGTAAAGGCATGTCCTTTTACCCTGATTTATTAATTGCCTCTTTTGCCGGTAATTTCATGAACTTTGTCATTGGTGCCTTGGTGGGATATATAGGATATAAGACTGCTTGTAACAGCGGTCTTTTGTATCGATTTACCTATGGCAACCTAGGGGCTTACATCCCCATCTTATGCATTGCTTTACTGACAATTGGTTGGCAAGGCATAGTGGTGGGAGCCTTTGGTTTTACATGGGCTCAATCCTTTGATAGTCCAACTTTTTATGCCGTTGCGATTTTTGCAGGTTTACTATATACAGCTACCACTTATTTAGGTGTGTCTGCGTTAGAAAAAGTGAGTATGCCCTCGGTTATATTACTTATCCTTGTTGGTATTTATGCCACTTGGTTAAATGTAGACAAGGTAGGTGGCTGGGATAACTTTATTGCTATGTCAGCACAAAAAGCGGCGTTAGCGCCCATTACTATGACTGAAGCAATAAATCTTGTTGTGGGCTCATGGATAGTTGGGGCTATTGTTATGGCTGAGTACACTCGCTTTGCGAAGAAAGCTTGGGTAGCCTTGGCCATTCCATTTGTGGTGTTGATTATTTCCCAGTGGTTTTTACAAATCATAGGCTCTATGGGAGGGATCGCATCAGACACTTACGAATTTACAACCTACATGCTTCAACAAGGTTATATCAGTGGGGGAATAGCCCTAATTGCCATGAGCTTAGCCTTGTGGACAACGGGAGATACCAATTTGTATTTGCCTGTGGTGCAAACTTCTAGTGTATTTCGTAAACCTCAAAAGCTAATGACCTTAGTATGTGGTTTGCTAGGTACAATCTTAGGTTTAGGTGTGTATCAGTATTTTCTAGACTGGATTGGTTTACTTGCTAGTTTAGTTCCGCCCCTTATTGGCCCAGTTATTATTGATTTTTACCTTATTAACAAACGTCAATACAAGGCAGATGATTTACCCCGTTTAGCTAAATGGAACCCTATTGCAGCTATCGCTTACTTAATTGGAGCTGGTGTCGGTTATGCCGCAAGTCAAGGCTTAGCAATTCCAGGGTTAACTTGGATATTCCCATCCTTACTCGGGCTTTTGGTTTCTATGGTCGCCTATTGGCTATTGTTTTACGGTGCTAGGCTTGGTGGAAAAACCTATGGTGTTATGGGGTTAAATCAAGAGTCTAAGTAAGCCGCTATTAGGGTAGGTCTTATAAATATTGGGCTTACCTTAAATTTATGTGGGCGACATTGAACTTAAATATTAGAACTATTTAAGATAGGACAACTATAGATACCAAATTAGGCTAGATATTAGAGTGACCAAAGCCTAGTGAAGATTGTGTTTCACCAAGCCTGCTGATAAATATTGTGCGCGTCTTGTAGCGTTAAAACCTTGGGGTTGTTTTGCAAAAGGCGGGTTTGTAGCATAGCTTGCTCTGCTAGGTGCATTAAATCAGATTCGGCTATTCCCACTTCTCTTAGACCTTTAGGTAAACCTAAGCCCTCTTGAAACTCACACATGTAATCTACAAAACGTTGCGCCTTTGCTTCAGCGGTTCCACTGCATTTGGGTAGTAAAACGTCTGCTAGTTCAGCATATTCTTGATAGGTGTGGTCTAAATTAAAGCGTAATACATGGGGTAGCATCAGTGCATTTGTGAGGCCATGGGCAAGGTGGTAAATCCCCCCTAATGGATAAGCTAATGCATGTACTGCACCCACTGGCGCATTGGCAAAAGCTTGGCCTGCTAGCATAGCCCCTAACATAGTGCCCCCTCTGTGCTGGATATCTTTACCATCACGGTAGGCACCTGGCAAATGCTTGGCAAGTAAGCTTAAGGCTTTTGTTGCTAAGTTATCAGACAGCGGGTTTTTCTTAATTTTACTGGTATAGGCTTCAATGGCATGAACCATGGCATCTATACCTGTTTCTGCGGTGATATGCGCAGGTAAACCAAGCAGTAGACTAGGGTCAAGTACTGCAACATCTGGGTATAAACAGGCTGATACCACACCTGCTTTGGTTGATTGGCCTGTGGTAACAATGGAAATTGGTGTTACTTCAGATCCTGTTCCCGCTGTAGTAGGGATAAGTACCAAAGGCTTACGACTACTTTTAACCATATCCACCCCAAACATGGCATTTAATGGCTGCTCATTCATGGCTAAAACAGCTGCCAGCTTTGCAGCATCCATGGAACTGCCACCACCAATCCCTATGACCAGGTCAATATCTTGCGCTGCTTGAGCCGCCGCTAAAATCACCTCTTCTGGTGGATCTGCTGTGACACTATTAAAAAGGCTGACTGTAATATCGGCTTCTTCGAGTAGCTTAATAAGCTTATCGATTAAACCAAGTTTACACAGCCCTTGGTCTGTCACTATCAGTACTGATTTGCTGGCAAACTTATCCTGTAATAAGTTGGGTATTGAGGTTAAAGCCCCATTTGCAAATCTAATATCTGCTACAGTTTGAAAGACAAAATCATTCATATTTAACGGCTTCTTGTGGCTAATTAGTTTTAGCGCTTACGCTTAATGATACTCTTCACCGCCAGACACATTCATGCACTCGCCTGTAATATAACTGGCTTCGTTGGAGCATAAGAATGCACAGGCTTTGGCTATGTCTTCTTGTAGTCCTGGGCGTCCCATTGGAATACGTGCACGCATATCAGCCATGTATTTTTCGTAACCTTTGCCAGTTACATCTGAAAAGTGACTATTCTGCCAAGCGCCTAGTCCGGTAGTAACATGGTTAGGGCAAATGGTATTTACGTTAATGCCGTGCTCACCTAGCTCCATGGCTGCGACTCGGGTTAACCCCACCACACCATGCTTAGAGGTGGTATACGCACTAGCATGGGCAAAGGCTGACTTAGATGCCTGACTTCCGATATTAATAATTTTGCCTTTAATATTATGTTTCAGCATCACCCTTGCTGCGTACTTAATGCCTAAAAATACACCTCGTAAATTTACCCCTAGTACCGCATCCCAATCTTCATCGGGCATATCTACTATAGGATTCATTATGTATCCTATACCTGCATTGTTGACCCAAATATCTAAGCTACCAAAGGTGTCTACGGCGAATTGCGCTGCCGCTTCAACTTCACTCGCTTCAAGCATGTTGCAAGCAAAACAAGCTGCCTCGCCTCCTGCTTCTCGTATTTCATCTACTATTTGTTGCATTTCGCTTTGGCTGCCAATAGCGTTTTCAGGCATATGGCTACCACTTGCTTTACCAATATCAGTGATCACTACTTTGACGCCTTCTGAAGCTAAACGCTTCGCCATGGCTTCACCTAAGCCTTTATGACGACCTGCGCCTGTGATAACTGCTACTTTTCGGTTTAATTCTTTGTAAACTGACATACCTGCCCCCTAAAGTGTTTCGCTAACAATAAACATTGGGTTGTCAGCAAAGGTTTGAAATTCATCAGCAATGTTTTTCATGGTATTTGTTGATACTTCTTTAAAAAACAAATCCTTATCTGCTAGTTCAATTATCTCGACGTATTCATAGGGTGAAGGTAAGTCACTGCCTAATAGATTCGAGCATTTTAAAACTTCAAAGCTGTTTACAGATTCGAGTGAATTAACGGTAGGAAGGTCTGTTGTCTTAGCCCAGTGTTGATAGACATCTGCTTCAACACCTTTTTTTAAATTAAATAACACCACAAGTTTGATCATTGAAATTACCTTTTTTAAGGATAAAGGAAGAGACGATTGGCAGGCGTTTATTCGCTGCCTTCATGAAAACCGGCACTTAATGCACCGCTGTTGTAAATAATGACTTCTTTGAATTTACCTTCTTCATCCCCATGAAAAATATTGCAATTTTTCATGTTAATGATGTCACCTTCATAAGGGGTTAACGTCACATTAAAGTAGGTCACTATTGATTGAGAAACTTCGTCAACTACATGTTTATAATCACGAAAATAAATCGTTTTAAAGGTTTTAAAAACATCTTTTAGGTGGATGTCTAAGGCGACTTTACCTGTGTATCTAAAAGGTGCCGCGGGGAACCACATTAAGCAGTCATCAGATAACACACCCAAAGACTTTTCTAGGTTATGTTCGTTACAGCCTTCGAAATAGTCCACTGACATGGCAATAAGTTTTTCTCTATCTAATTTCATTTACTTCTCGTTAATTTTATTGCTGTAGGCGTGGTTACAAACCAGATACATGGTCGAGTAACACGCTACAGTCGTTTAGGTTCGCTAGTTGCTGACAAGTTTGAATATATGAGTCGGCATCCATATTGGGTAACCCTAATGAAAAACATCGTTTAACTTTGTCTTCTCGCTGGACTTTAGACAGAGGGTTTTCAGGAGAGCCTAATGGATCAGTACAACTAGCATGTAAAACCGTACCATTGGTTAACAGCAGTTCCATGCGTTGCGGCCCAAGGGCGTTTTTGTCTGGATTGCCATCGTGGAGCAGGTTTATTTTCTTGCCAAGCTCTACAATGGCTTCGTCAGTAAAGGCTTCGGCAGAGTAACGTCTTGGGTCTATGTCTCCATCTATTAACAGTAACGGTGCCACAAAACGTAAACATAGCCGTGCATATGAAGGTGTCATATCTGCATTTGGAGGTCGCCCTACTAGCAACAACACTAAAGGCGGAATATAAATATCTATTTGCTTAATATCGGCGACACTAAAGCTATGCTCTTGTTGGATATCGCGGATCATAGTAAGTGTAGCTTGAGTGGCGCGACCAGCTGGATAGGGCTTATGTGCCATTTCAGTCATTTTATAAGGTTTACCTAGTGCATTAAGTAAGCTTTGCACATCGCCACCGGTTTCAAATAACTGAAAATACCCAAAGCGTCCACCAATGATATCCACCGGCCCTGTCATTCCTGCCGCGACCATATCTACAGACATATGGGCAGTTCGGGCAGCCACACCAATTTGCATAGGTAGTGCCATCGAGCCTTCCCAGTGCGCTTGCATGGTTCCTGATGTTTGGCTATAAGCAAGCCCAAGGGCGTGCATGGTTTGGTTTTTATCGAACTTACGTAAGTGGGCCATAGCCATAGTGGCACCCATTACCCCTGCCGCTGATGGTCTAAAAAAACGTGGGCTGGCGGTTGAGTCTCCACCAAAGAATACTGCTACTTCTACCGCGATAACGAGTGCGGTTATTAGCGCTTTACCGCTAATTTTTTGGGTATCAATTTCTGCCATCATGGCACTAACAGGAGCACATAAAGCAATCACCACGGATGGCTCATGTAACCCATCCCACTCTAAAGCGTGTGTTTGTATGCCATTTACAAAGGCCGCTGAGGTTCGTGACAGTTTTATCTCAGGTCGCCCAACTACACGTACATTGCCGTTTTCTCCCCAGCTTTGTGCTGCTTTTAGGGCTTTGTCGGTGGCATCATAGGTGGTGCCAGCTATACCAACGGCTATAGTGTCCATTAAAAAAATCTCGGCGGCTTCTACCGCTGCAGCGGGTAAGCTGTCAAAGTCTTGGTTTACAACAAAATCAACCAGTTGTTCTACTAGCTCTAGATGTTGAACCCGATTATTTAATTCATCCAAGATCGGGATCTCCAAGTTGGTCTGCCATTTCATTCATGTTCAATTGATTTGATGACATAGCTTCAACGGCTTGCTGCAAAGGTCTTAACACTCTTGCACTATATTCCACTTGAGCCTGTTGTCTGGCTTGGCCTGTCTGGGCATCTGGTTTGTAATTGTCTATATCATTTTCATCCAGCAAACCTTTGCTCACTAGAATTCTTTCTAATGTGTCTATTCGCTCTCTGGCTACGGCTAGCTCGGCAACTAAAGCCATGGTGATAGAAAAGTTTTGCTCCACCATAGGGTCTGCGAAATACTCAGGGCGTTTGCCTTGGGCTTTTGCATTGGCCATTTGCGTGATGCTAGCAGGGTCAAATGCAGCTTGTTCAGTTTCTTTTTTCATGATTATTCCTTCCAAGCTCCGTAAGCATGCCAAGCAGCTGAGCGTCCGTAGTCTTCTTCTTCACCTAGGCGAGACTCTGCAAATAACTTAGTGTCTATAACGCCGCGCATGGCGGCATGAAACAGGTTTTCGGCCTGTAGCCCGGAGTCAACTAAGGCTTGCTTCATATCGATAGCGTGCATGGCTGTCCAGAATGGTTCGTTGTTATTGTATGCATCCCAATCTCGCATGAATTGTTCAAACAATGGCATAGACTCTTCATATTGGGGCTGCTCAAGGTGCAAGGTTAAGCCCCCAGGTTTAAGTACTCTGTAGGCTTCTTTTAGAATTTTAGGCAAGGATCTGGCCGATAATTCATGGAGAAAAATACTGGTTTGTACCCAGTCAAAGCTTTGGTCAGAAAGCTTTGACATATCCTCACCTGACATTTGGATAAATTTAATATTATTGACGCCAAGAGATTTGGCCCTTGCGTGGGCGTATCTAAGCATAGGAGCGGAAACATCTATGGCAACGATTTCGGCATCAGGAAAAGCTTGGGCTATAGGCACTAAGCTATGACCTGCTGCTACCCCAATATCTAGAATGCGTTTAGGGCTAAAACCTTTAGCTTCAGACTTTACCCAGTTAGCTATTGCTTTACCGGCACCATCACACAAGCCACCTATGGTTCCACCTGTGGTCACAAAAAAACCAGCATCATAATTGGCAGCTGGCATAACATCGCCCTCTACTAGCTCGGTGTAGTAACTGCCTGGCATGCAATGATGATCTACATTGGCAACATAGGGTGGAATAGACAGATTTGGATTTAAGGATAAATTGTCAGAATCTTTGTTTAGCAGGGCGGCTCGTTTAGATAAGGCCTCTGCTTGCCTAAGTACAATGGCTCTGCCAGTTTGTTGGCGTATTTCCATTAGGTTTCGTCGTGTTGCCCCCCAACAATTGTGAAAGGCATTTTGATTCATGGCGCTGCGTACTTCATGGCGAGACTCTGGCTCACGATTATGCTCTGCTTTGAACTTGGGGAGCACCTGGGTCTCGTAGGCTTTTTTATTGCCCGGCGCAATAGTCGATGCCACGACACGATAACAGGCAGACAAAAAATTCATTCTTGCTCTTTCGTCATGATTTAATTCGGGATACACACCGTGATTTGTAGCGGCTGTAATAGGGGGCGGTATATCAAATGCTGTTTTTTTTGTTTTCAAAATCCACTCCAAAGATAAGACTTAAGCTATTTGTATCAACTCGATACACTCAGAAACCGCACCACGAATAAGCGCTGTTTTACGCCCTTGGTAAATCGTTCCTTGAGGTGCAGCTGGGGTTGCTATGATTTTAGTTTCAATTGGTAACTCATCAATATTGTCTACCAATACAGATACCATTGAATTACCCGGTGGCAGCCAGCCATCATGACATGGTCTTACAACTGCATTAGGCGGGTATTGGTCTATCTGAGCAAAAGGCGAGCGCCCTTTTTGCATCATGGTAATACTCTGTTTGGTATCCATATCTAAGTTGAATGCGCGATTAATTAGCGAATATCTAAGATGATGGGTTGCTGCTTGGTCTAAGGCTAAGCTGTGCTCGTATTCTAATACTGCAGCGCCTCGGTTTAACGCAGCCAATACCACTATGAATAATTGATCGACGTTACATTGTGCCAGAGGTAAATCAGCGTCTTCATCAGAGTGATTTACTTGGTTTAAAAATAGTATTTCACCGTCTGGACCAAAAACCTGCATGGGGATAAAGCTAGTAAAGCCATCTACTAATTTAGGTGGACCTACTATTTTAAAGTCACTGTTCTCGAGCTTTTCTGCAAGCTTGAAAACATCTGCAACAGTAATTTCAAAAGCACTCCAGCCGTAACTTGTAGCAGGCACAAAGCCTTTTATTGCAGGTACTTCGATTAACCTAATTAAACTTGGACCACCACTTGGTGCTTGCAACACCACATAGGCCGCCCCCGTCATTTTAGGTAAGCCCCATAATGAGGCTAATTGCTTATCAAGTTTGCCTTGTTCAATTGGCTGAAAGTCTAAATAATCTCGATACAGAGTTAATGACTTCTCTAAACTCGAGACTGAAATGGTGCCGCAGCGAATTTGGCCATGGCAGTCAAATTGTGAAACGGCAGCCATCTTTATTTTTTAACCGGAGCAGGTGTTTGTTCATGAGCATAGTGCTCTAAACTAGACCAGCTAGGCTCTGCCCACTCAGTGGGAGCATTAAAGAATTCAGGATGATGCTTTTTAGCGTAAGCGCGTATTTTAGGAGACATCATGTCGGTATTGTTATAACAACCCTGAATACAATCATAGGTAATATGCCCAGCACTTTGCCCCATTAACATCCAAGGTAGCCAAGGAGTAATTCGGCTCCAAGAGCCAGAAAACTCTAATCCTGTGATATTTGGGTTGGCCAAGTCTTCTTTATCAAATACATAGTTAAACATTTCTGATACTTGATTCATTTTACCTGACGACTCTCTAGGCCATTTTTCAGGTTGTAACGCATTGGGGTAGAACAAGTTAATGCTGTTTTGAAGCATAACTTTATTATTGCCTACTTCTGTCCAAGGCATAATAAATGGGATCTTGGGTGGCTTTTTATCTTTATTGATGCCGCCGTATGAAGGAGGCTGAGGGAAGAACGCAGAAATAACATGGTTAAAAGGGTCGTTGGCAATATGCACTACTTTCACTTTTTCATCGTTGTATGGATTATGGTATTCGTCCATCACTTCGCCGGTTTTTAAATCGGTGTAGTAACCCACTTCCCGCAATAATTTTTGATAAGTGCCATCGCCATTATCTTTTAGTCTTGCATAAGAAAACCCTTCAAAGCCAAACAAGTCTTTAATTGGCTGGCCAGGCATGACGCCTTTTACTGTACCTCTATACCAACCAAATTTTTGTTTGCCAAAATCTAAGTCACCCATAATTCGTGCAAAGGCATCACGGTTCCATTCGTTGTCATTATATTTGAGTGTTGAATAGTCAACATCTTCACAATTAACTTTACCAGTGTTATTGCCCATAGCGATTGCTTGACCAATACTGGCTCCAGCCATTCCTCCACCAATAAGCAAACCTGCTTTTTGGATAAAGTCACGGCGTGAGTTCTTGCTTTTTGGAACTGTTTTGTCTGACTTGTCTTGCATTATTATTTCTCCAAGGGTGAAAATTTTATTCTATGCGTAACTTAAGATAATTATTAAGGCCATTAGGTCTTCAATAATATTTGATATAATAGTATATCATTAGTTTATTTGCTGCAAATAGATTGAACATAAAGATAACAAAAAATATTTATGCTGCTTCTAAAGATCCATTACAGAATAATAAGTGGGTTATCAATTTTGGCTAATGGTTCAACGCCATCTTTAGTAATTCTCACTAAATCTTCAAGGTGGCAATTACCCCAGCCTATTTCTAAGGTAGGAAAATCAACTGTGAGTGTCATGTTTTCTTGCAGTACTAAATCATCTTTTACCACAAAGGCAAGGTTATCTCTGTATGGTTCATCTGTATGCTGTAAGCCTACGGAGTGAGGAATAACACCAACGGGAGGCACGCTAATTCCAGATCCCGCCATGGCTTTGCGTGCCACCTTTTCAATTTCACTATAGCGCACACCAGGGCGCATAATATCTAATACCGCATGCCAAGCAGTGTTTAGTAACTTTGTTCTATCTAGTAATTTTTTACTGGGCTCACCAAATACAATGGTACGTGCGAAATCTCCGTGGTAGTAGTTGATTTGACTAACAGCATCAATCAAGAAAGGAACATTTTTACGTAGTTCGCCATCTGGAAAACCGCCAACTGATCCTCCTACTAGCCAAGTAGACATAGCGCCTTGTTTTGCAGCTTCTAATCTAAATAGGTGATCAATATCATAGTCATTCGCACCCACATCTAAGCTGGCTAACATATTCATGGCTGCAGTTTGGTTGGCTTTAGCAATAACGCCCATGTGGCCAATTTCTACATCAGACTTAACTACTCGTATTTTTCTAAAAATATTGTCACTTTCTATTAGAGTGGTTCTGTCGTGGCCAGCTCTGGCGAGTGTCGAACGAATACTTAAATCGTCAATTGCTACTTTGCCTTTTTCTAGGCCCGCTTCTTTTAATGCTTTTACTAGTGCGTGCTCTGGGGTAGGCATGAATTCATTTTTGAATTGCTGTTCAAAGGCTATTTGGTTTTTTTCAAAGGATGTGAACCCTGCTGCATTTTGGGACCAAATTTCTGAGAAACCAGGGTAAGCTTGAGGTGTTTCATCAGCAACATCATGACCAACAAAATCTTGCCAGTTAGCAGGAACAGAATAAGGAATAATGTTTGGGTATTCACGGTTAGCCCGAGAGATAGTCCAAAGATCACCACTGCCAACCACCAAAATACTGGGTTTATTCTTATCACGTGGAAATACCGCAAAGCTGGCATTACGCTGCTGCATTTTGCTATTGAACCCAAGGTGATTACCAAAATAAAACACATTGACAGGGTTTACTGCAATCAAGCCATCTAAACCTGCCTGCTCAAGTACTTTGTAAGCATGGGGTTTATTGACGAGTAATCGGCCATCAAAATTTGGCTTAGGCTCTGCCATCCCCCAGTTTGCTGTTGCTTTTGTTGCTCCGCCGCCTAAAGCTACCGCACTTCCAGCGACAAGAGCACCTTTTAGTAGCTCTCTTCGATTGACCATTATGTTACTCCGCACTGTGAAATATTAATCTGAAACTGTTTGCTTAATTGACCGCCGAATTAAATGTGGCTATCAATAAATCTATTAAAGAGATAAAGATATAACAATATAATTTAAGTTGAAAGCTTACTACAGATTAATCTTAGAAGTCGAGGCTAAAGCAGGTTGAGTTATGCCCTTAGCGTTATTTAAAACAGTGTAATGACTAAACTGGCGTTATGTGGGCTAGTACTTGTATTTAGGGGGTGGTAACCGAGGTGTGATAGTGAGCCCAAAGGTGGTTATCTTTTGGGGTAATTAAAAATGGGCGCTTTTTTGTTACTTATACTCAAATAGATAAGTGCAATTTGTGTTTATAAGTGCGCAGGCTGCGCCCATTTTTATGTTAATTATATGTGCCCAGATAAAGGCTTTTAATCTGGGTTTTGTTGTTGCCAGCTGTTGGCTATATCTGTTGCCGAAGCCGACCAAACCCCAGGCTTACTCATAATGTAGGCTAGGGTGTCTTCAAGAAATTGAATACGATGGGGTTGACCTAATAACCAGGGGTGAATATTTAACGCTAATATTCTTCCCCCTTGGGTTTTGGCTTCTTCTAACAGGAAGTCACAGGCATCACATACTTGTTCGCTCCATGACTGTTCTGAATGTTGATTATTCACAATGACAAAACGGTCTTCGAGCTCGTTTGATAAAGGCATAGCGATTAATGGTTTTTTTGCGGTCTTGTAGCGATAGGGCATGTCATCATTTACCCAATCACAAAAGTACTCTATACCGTGCTTAGCCAGTAAGTCGGCGGTATTCTCTGACTCATTTCGCGCTGGGCTTATCCAGCCTTTAATGTTTTGTCCTGATAACTCATTAAGCTTTGTTAATGCTTTTTCTATCAATACATCTTCATCTTCAAATGCTTGACCAGAGTAATGCAGGGCATCCATATGGTAACCATGACACAGTATTTCATTTCCCCTTTCTTTAAGTGCATCAAGTAGATACGGGGTACGCTCAGCTAAACGGGTATTCAGCGCAAATGTAGGAGTGATCCCGTATTTATCAAAGGCTTTAAGAAAACGGAATATCCCCACCCTGTTGCCATAGTCTCTTAAAGAATAGTGGCGTAAATCAGGGTAAGGCATAGTCATGCCGCCTGGGACTTTAAAAGGTACACCTTGTTGATTCAAAGGAAAGTACTGCACCGCTACATTTACCCATACTGCTAAAGAGGCGTTATTTGGCCAAGTTACAGCTTTACGGCTCTGCAGCATTGACCAAGTGTAACGGTCATGATCCATTCCATAATGTCGTTCTGGGTAGTCTAAATAATTATCTGGCAATGTGTGTTTATTTGAGCTCATTAATTTTGCCTTTTTTTGCGGTGATATCATTTAAAACTGTGTCGTAATAGTTATCCATAAAATAACTGGCAATCTCTTTTCCTGTGGTCACCCAAACATCGCTATGACCGGTTATGTATTCAAGGGCTTCTTCAAACGCCTTAAGTCTATGGGGGCAACTGACTTGGTAATTATGGGTTGGGATACACATGATAGTGCCGCTTTCTGCCCCTTCTTGATATAAACGGTCAAAATTACGTTTAATTTGCTCGCCATAGCGTCTTGGTTCTATTTTATTAACAGCAAAGGCTATGGTGTCATTCATTTCTAGTGAGTACGGAATAGACACAAAGCGTTTTTTACTACGTAAATTAATGGGGGTCGGCTGGTCATCATGGAATAAATCACAGGTATAAAATCCTGCTTCATCACCAAATAATTCTGTGCCTACTTCTGCAAACAAATCTAAGGTTTGTTCTGAATGAGATAAGGCTGGTGCTAGGTAACCGGCACACTTTTGTCCTGTATGTTTATAAATGCTGAGCATAGAATCTCTGATCATGCTCTTTTCTTGCTCTGCTGACATACCGTAGGTGTAACGGGTGTTATATATACCGTGGCTAAAGAATTCCCAGTCACGCTCCTTACAGGCTTGAATGATTTCTGGGTGGTGGTCACATAAGGCAGTCGATAAAGAAATAGAGCCTCGAATACCGTATTTATCCAATAAATCCATCTGCCTTGAATGGCCAACGCGATTACCATAATCACGAATACTATATCCCGCTACAGCTGGATTACCCTGCGGCCAGGCTTTTCGGTATGGGTTTGCTGGTGGGTTAAGCTCATAAAATTCAATGTTAGGGGCAACCCAAAATGCGACCTTAGCACCATTTGGCCAGGTTATTTTGGGGCGATTATCATATGGCCAATAATCATAAAAACCAGGATCTTCTTTCATGTTTTAACCCTGCTCTGCTATTTTTTGGTCTAACCAACCCATGACTTCAGCGGTATCTAACACATCACAGTATTTTAATGACAAATCCGTTAGGTTGGCATAGTGATAACTTTCGTGTTTATCGGCCACACACTCCTCTGGCACTATAGTGCGATAACCTCTGGATAATGAGTCTACTCCTGTTGCACGGATACAACCTGAGGTTGAGCCTCCCGTTAGAATCACGGTATCCACCTTATGCCACACTAATAAAGATTGTAATTGGGTTTCAAAAAATGCCGATGGCATCTTTTTCAAATAAATAACATCTTTCTTGAAGTCTATATTGAGTCGATCATCAAATTCATTACGCTGAGAATTGAATTTAATATTTTGTAGGCTATCTGGCGTGTCGGTTCGTGTTCCCCAAACCCCAGCATCTTCCGCCGAATCCATGTAAGCTACATGGGTCCAGACTACCGGCCATTGTAATTTACGAAACTGTTCTGCAAGGTTATTGATGTACTGTAATTGGTTAGGATCAGTCTCGTAAGCAGTATTAAATAAATCTGTGCGGGTATAAGCTTTTTGGGGGTCAATATTTACTAATACCGCTTTACTACCAAACCCAAATCGCTTGCGGGTTGGGTTATTTTTTAAATCAAAGTAAATTTGTTTTGCGGTTTTATCAGATGCTTGCATGTTTCTCTCAATAACGTTTTTAAGGCCTGTAATTTAATTATGATCTTATATCTAAGCTAAGCAGTAGATTAGCTCAGCTAGTAAAACAACACATAAAAGATATATCAACATAACAATATGTTGTAAAGTCTTAATCATAAAATGTAAAATACATTAAGCATTTTACAAATACCTACTTAGCGTAAAACTCCAATTGGAACGAATACCGCAGTATTGCAAAGCTTGTTTTAAAAACAATGCTTCCTTACACTAAGTTTAAGAATTATGAGGAAAATATAAAAATGGATTCATTATTAACATCTTTAAAGTCTGAATGGGAAGCAGCAGTAGACTCATCTTCCAAGGAACCTTTATATCATCAACTTTATGTACTGCTAAAAAATAGCATTACAAACGGAAGCGCTGAATATGGCAGACAAATGCCAACCGAGCTGCAGCTATCTGAAGCATTTGATGTATCCCGTATAACCGTAAAAAGAGCCATGGATGACTTGGCTGCGGAAAATCTCATTGCTAGACGCAGAGGTAAGGGCTCCCACGTCACCTATCAGTATGTCCATGAGCCAGTTAAAGCTCCGTTGGTGGGTATGTTAGAAAACTTAGCGGAAATGAGTAAACACAGTCATATCCGAGTGTTATCTATAGAAACATTAAGACCACCGGCTTCGGTAAGAGAACAGTTAAACATTGAGCCCGAAGAGAAGGCTGTAAAAGTAACCCGTGTTAGAAGTAATGAAAATGATCAGCCTTATGCATTTTATGTAAGCTGGACCTTGCCCCAAGGAAAAGGCTTCACAAAAGCAAACATTGAAAAGAAAACCCGTCTTTCTATCCTCAAAGAAAATGGCGTTAAAATTGGTAAGGTTGAGCAAACATTGGCAGCTGAAAATGCTGATCCAATTGTTGCAGCCCAATTAAATGTAAGTGCTAATACGGCTTTGTTATCACTGCAAAGGCAGTCATTTGATTTAGATGGCAAGCTAGTCGATATTTTATTTGGCTTATACAATCCTAAGCTTTTCACATACAAAATGATTTTAGGGGCGGAGTAGAATTTCTACCGCCCTTTTATTGCCTCAATAACCTTATTTAATTTAAGGACTTGTAACCTCAACATCCTAATGTTATAACAATAGCTCATTATGTGTTTGTAGCTGTTGCCGAAGGTACTTTGCTAGAAACAATTAACACCAAAGTATATTTAATATAGGAGTTACAAATCGTGTCCTTAAAAGAATCAATGCCAATTATTTCAAGTAGTAATGGTGTATGGGAAGGCTGGTATCGTCATTATGATGCTAACGGCGACAAAATTGATGAGCATACCTCTAGATTGCTTTGTCGTTTTTTAGATGAACATACCTATCACCAAACCAATCAGTACTTTTGGAAAGATGGAACAATTGAAATCAAAGATTTCCCTACCCGAATCGAAGACGGCAAATTAATCTTTTACACCCATATTGACGGTTGGGCTGCAGAAGTACCACTTGATACATTCAATCGTACAATTATGTTGAACTGGACTCGCCATAATGAGCCAGATTTATATTTATATGAAATGATCCAACACAGTGATTGCAGAAAATTTCGCTCTCGTGTGTGGCAATGGTTCAAAGGCGGACGTTTATGGAAACGCACCCTTATTGATGAGCATTTTGTTGAGCTTGACTGGTCTAAGTATGAAGAGAACCCACAAGCACCCAACCTATAACTGAGTACTCCGTTTGCTCGCTACGGTTTTACATTAAAAACGTTAGCGGGCTTTTTCTTTTTCCAACCCTTATTTCTAATTTTCCAAGCATCAAATAAAGTAAGCCTATCTCCCCTTTAGAATCAAAAGTACATTAACCTTACTTTTATTATTGTTATTTAATCTAAAAAAACAGCCTGTAATCAAGCTGAAAAATAAATGTAAGATAATGAAAAATATAATAATTATTTGGTTTTTTTAGGTTGTGTATATTTTATGTGCAAAAGATTGATAGTTATAATGATATATATTAATATCATTTAAAGTCGCTTTTTTAGATGTACTATTTTAATCTAAGCAAATGGCTTCTAAGTGAATCTCTACCATAACCTTTAATTGTGGTACGCGGCTCAAATTATTGTTACTAAATAAAACTATAAAAGCAGTGGGAATCCAGTATGAGAACATCAAATAAGATCAAAACCTTAACCTATGTCATAGCGTCATTACTTGGCTCGTCGACCTTGGTACAAGCACAAGAAGTTACTGATGAAGCCGAGATAGACTCACTTGAGGTCATCACAGTAACTTCTCGTAAAGTCTCTGAACGTATATTAGATATTCCAATTGCTATTAATGCGTTTACCAAAGAAGACATTAAACGTAAGAGTATTGAAGAGTTAGACGATGTCGCCCTAATGACACCAGGTCTTACGTTTGAGGATTTTTCTAACGGTGGTTTTGGTTCTCCCGTTATCCGCGGTGCATCTCAATTTAGTGTTGATCAACTTGAGCAAAATGTTTCTGTTTTCTTAGATGGGGTGTATATCCCTCGTCAATACGCTGTTGATATGGGCTCTTTAGATATGGAGCGAATTGAAGTAGTAAAAGGCCCTCAGAGTGCGCTATATGGTGCCAATGCTTTTATGGGTGCAATTAATTACGTGACTCGTAAAGCCGATTTAGATGTTATGTATGGTGATGTCGAAGTCATCCTAGGTGATGGTGGCCGCCAAGATCTCTCTGGTGAAATTAGTATTCCTATCATTGAAGAAAAACTTGCTGTTAAATTTACAGGCTCAGTTACTCAATACGATGGTGACTGGGATAATGATCACCCTGCAGCAAGCGAAGCAACTAAATATGGAACAGATGAAGACCTAGGAGGGTGGGATAACCAGTCTTTTGGTATTTCTGTGGTGGCCCAGCCAACCGATGCTCTCAATTTAGAACTTGCCTACAATAATTATGAAACCTTAAGTGAAAACAGAGCGTCATCAAGGTTAAGTGCTTTCAGTGGTGATTTAAATTGCGGTACCGTCGCTTTTTCTATTTTTCCTAAAGTATATTGTGGTGAATTACCTGAAACTCCATTAGAAGCTGGAAGCGACACTGAAACAGGATTTTTAATTGACCCCCGTGGGTATATTCAGTCAGAAACTGAATTTCTACGTTTTAGTGGCTCATATCAATTTACCGAAGAGCTGAGCATGACTTATCAGTTTGCTAATATCGATGGAGAAGTATTTGCTCCAGGTAATGCAGATAGAAGCCCATTAGAAGGTACGGTATTTTTTACTCCGGAGGCACTTAACTATTTCACTACTTTGCCTAGTGGTAACTTTGATTATGATACCCATGAATTACGTTTTGAATATACAGCTGATAGTGGGTTTTACGCCATGTTTGGTGTGTATAGCTCAGACGGCGAAGACTTAGACGATGGTGCCTCAGGTTATGGTTTACCTCTTTGGAGTGAAGGTATTGAGCCAATACGCCCTAATGACGTGCCGGAAGAACAAAAAATTAATCTATTTACAAAGCTAGAGTCTGATGCAATTTTTGGGCGTATATCTGTCCCATTGTTAGACGACAAGCTGACCTTTGCAGCAGAGGCAAGGTACAGTGATGAGAAAAAAGTATCCTCAGATACTACCGGTGAATATACCTACAAAGATAATTTCTTCACTCCAAGAGTGTCTTTAGATTATCACCTAACCAATGACCAATTATTCTACTTCTCTGCCGCTAAAGGGGTTAAGTCAGGTGGTATTAATGACTCTGTGGTATCAGATGAATTTTTTAACTTATTACCCTTACTTGATGATGAGCGTTTTTACGGTCCAGATGAAAACATTACCTATGAAATTGGTTCAAAAGGACGTTATTTAGATGGTCGGTTAGACGTTGAAGCTGCTCTTTATTATATAGATTGGAGTAACTTGCAGGTATCAGTTGCTGCTGAAGGGGCTACTGCTACTACTTCGGTAATTACCGCAAACTTAGGCTCTGCTACATCACAAGGTTTAGAGTTAAGTACTACCTATGCAATCACAGATTCATTAGTTATTAATGCCGGTTTAGCTTTGAATGATGCAACTTATGATGATGGGGTTATTTCACAACGAGTTGTGCGAGCAGGTTTATGTGACGACATTGTATGTTCGTCAACAGGTGACATAGGTGGTAACGATTTAGCCCGCAGTGCAAATACCCAGTGGAACTTTGGAGCCCAATACAGCGGTTCTCTAAGCGATGATATGGAGTACTTCTTACGAGCAGATGTTGCTGGTCAGTCTAAACAATATGTGTCAGAAATTAATGCCGCGACTATTCCAGCGAGAACATTAGTTAACCTTCGAGCAGGGATAAACAATGAAAGTTGGTCTGCTGAGTTTTGGGTTAAAAATGCAACAGATGAAGAGTATGTTGCTAATGCTTTCTATATAGCTAGTCCATTTTTCGTTGATTATGTCCCTACTTGGGGGAACTTACGAAGAATGGGTATCACTGTTAGTTATAATTTCTAACCTAGCTGATACTTAGTTATTATCAAAAATAGGCCCCTATCTAGGGGCCAAGCATTTTTCAATAGGGGTACGTTTGACTGCTAAGATCCCAAAAACAAGTGAGTAACTTATATGATTAAAATCCTTAAATTTGTAGGCTTATTGTTTGCGCTACTCCTTGCTGTTATTGGGCTTTTTATTGCATTTAACTACACCTATTTAGAACGCCTTTATACCGGTTCTTCTATTGAACAAGTGCGAGAAGTAGATTGGTACGAGCCAACAGTAGAGCTTTCTCCTGATACACAAACCGCAGAACTATTTATCTCAGAACCCCAGTTAGCTAGACAAGAAGAGCAATTTGCAGCAGCTATTGATTATGCTGAGAAAGTCAATTCAAGTGCTTTTTTAGTGTGGCAAGACGGGAAGCTACTAGCAGAAAAATACTGGTCTCCTTATAACGCTGATAATTACACGCAAACACACTCAATACATAAGTCATTGTTGTCTATGGCTGTGGGTATTGCAGTTTCTGAAGGCGACATAGAATCAATTCACGACCCTGTATCTAAGTATTTAGGGGAGTGGACAAGTCAGTCTAAAGGTCAAATAAGCATAGAAAACCTGTTAAACATGAGTTCTGGCTTAGGTAAAGAGCCTGCAAAAATTTTTATATTTAGCCATTTTTTACGTTTGCTAAATGCACTAGATATTTCCGAGGTAGCCCAGTCGTTACCGCAAAAACTTGCCCCAGGGGTCGAATTTGAATACATAAATACCAACCCTCAATTGCTTGTAGATGTTTTAGAGGTCGCAACAGGCCAATCCTATGAAGACTATTTATCAGATAAAATATGGTCAAAAATGGCTGCAGACCCAGGCTATTTATGGATGGATAGAGAAAACGGTACTCCACATGGATACTGTTGTTTAATTGCCCGCCCAGAAGATCTATTAAGAATTGGCTTGCTGGTACTTAACAAGGGGCAGGCCAATGGGCAACAAGTTGTTCCTAAAGAATGGATACAGCAGGCTACACAGCCATCTAAGCTTAATCCTAATTATGGTTATCTAATTTGGAGAGGTACGCCTTATACCCCTTTACGTAAGTATTACGCTAAGAGCTCTTTTGGGGTGGCGCACTCTGAACCCTACTTGGCTGATGATGTGTTATTTTTTGATGGCTTTGGTGGGCAACGTGTCTATATTGTACCTTCGAAAAAACTAGTCATAGTACGAGTAGGGGAAACACGTTTTGACTTTGATGACTCCATACTCCCTAATCGAGTTATTGAAGCTTTAGATACACCCCAAGAGTTTAAGGTTGGCTATAAAGATACTGTCATTAACACTAAGCACTCGGGTGAGGTAAAAGTCCACCTTGCTTATCCTCAAAATGCAGAGCAAGAATTTCCGCTAATCGTGTTTTCCCACGGTAACTTTTTAGACGCCACCTCTTATGACAATTTAATCGAAAAGTGGGTTACCAAAGGTTATGTGGTCGCAGCGCCCGCCCACCTAGATGCTGGTGGCAGAGAGGCTGGGATGGCTGCCGATGAAAAATATGGTAGTGACTGGGTAACTGCGTCTAGAGTGTTAGATATGTCAGCGACCATAGACCAATTACCTGGCTTGTTGTCTATTACGGCTGATTTTAAAGGCACCCTTAATACCCATAATGTCATCGCTGCAGGTCATTCATATGGAGCCTTAGCGGCGCAGTTACTGGCTGGCGCTACACTTGAAACATTAGGTAATTCCACAATAGACATTCCTGAACCTTTAATGGATGACAGAGTTGTTGGCGTTGTAGCTATCTCTCCTCCTGGTTTATTTCCGGGCCGTATTTCTGAAAAAACTTGGGCTACTTTAAACAAGCCACAATTTGTAGTTACAGGGACTGCAGATGTCGTTCCTCCGTTTTGGCCAACTTATGAAGCCCACTTAGTGTCTTATGAAAATGCCATGAAAGATAATAACTACTTACTCGTACTAGATAAAATGGACCACTACCTAGGCAACTTAATTGGTCGTTTAGATCGAGAAGAGGCACCACAAGAGCTTGCTCTGAATAACTTAGCTGAGCAATCCTTGAACTTTATGGAAGCATATTTAAAGCCGAGTGACGCTCAGCTTAATAAATTGAAAAACATAGACAAAATACAATCTAACCTTGGCATCGTGCGTTACGAAGTAAGGTAGGCCCTTTGTTTTACAACACTAATAATAATTCGAAGCACAGGAAATAAAATGACAACTGAAAATAAATCTGGTGGATTTCTCGAACAAGTAGGACTGTGTTTATCGGTCTTGTTTTATGTATTGTTTGCTTGGCACCAATGGTGGTCTGGGGTGTCGCCCCGCTTGATACGAGGCAGTGCCGAGCGTGATGCCATTCATCATGCCCATCTAAGTATAGGTGCTACCTTATTTGTCATCTTAGTGTTGATGCTGGCCATGTGGTTATTCAGACCGGGAGCGAGTATTCTCGAGCGTTTAAAGGGGGCATTTTCCACAGTTACCCATACCGCTATTTCATTGTTTTTTATCTTTATGACTTTCGCCATGTTGTGTGGTTTAGCACAAGCTTGGGCTAAAGGCGAAGAGACACCATTTTTAGGTGTGTTTAAGTTACCGCATTTTTTGGATTGGTCTTGGAATACAGCAGGTTATAACCATTCTGCGTTTTCTAACATAGCCTCAGCTTTGTTTTTGGGCATAGTATTTGTGTACTTGTTTACGCACTTACGTAGGTATGTCAAACCAGGTGTTGCTGTCGCTATTCTTCTTATCGTGCATTTACTTGTTAACTTACCTAAGCCGCCTTCTTTACATCCTATTGCAGCCTTTGGAACTTATGTATTAATACCAAGTTATTACTTAATTGCACTGGCTCTCTATAGTTGGGCAAAACACCGTAGACTAGTTTACTGGCCTGTTTTTGCTGTGTTTATTGGGTTCTTTATGTATTTACCTTACTTTGCATTTAAGGTGTTGCCCCCTTGGCACCAAAAAGCTGCAGCAGAAACCGTATTGGTTGAGTCTACAGAAACCTTGGTTGCAGCCCGTCCACAAGCTGAAATATTTGCTACGCCAGAAGCTTTAGCATCTGCTAAAGATGAAGCCACTTGGTGTACACAATGTCATAACGCGACAGAAAGTGACACCCATCTACTTGGGCCAAATTTAGTAGGCGTGTTTAATCGCCAAGCAGGTACGGTTGAAGGCTATGGCCGCTATTCAGAAGCAATGATTAAAAAAGGACTAGAGGGTGTGTTTTGGACCCGCGCTAATTTATCGGAATTTTTGCTTCATGGACAAGAGTTTATTCCGGGCAATTTAATGAATCAGCAAAGTGATTTGTCAGATCCTGAGAAGCGAAATCAAGTCATTGATTATCTTGAATATATTTCGTCTAAGTAGCTATTATGAAACTATTTTTTAAAGTTATTCTGGGGTTGCTGCTACTCGTTAGCCTAGTATCTGCTGGCTTGTATTTTCAGGACCCTTTATTTTGGAAACGTTATTACTTAATTGTTGCTGGTAAAGGTGTTTTACCCCAAGAGGGTTGGAAGGGCTCCGAGTTTAAAGTGGGATCAGGAGATCACACTTTATTTGAGCTGGTGGACCAAGCTGACAGAAGTATTTCTGATGAAGCCTTAGCTGCGATAACTGAGTTTGCGGCCGATCGTAAAACCAGTTCTTTATTGGTTTGGCATAAAGGCAAGCTACAGCTAAGAGAGCATTTTCAAAACTTTGACTCCGATTCTCTTATTGTGGGTAAAAGCATGGCGAAAATGGTGGCGGGTGTTGTGATTGGCCGCGCCATCAAAGATGGCTATATTCAAGGTCTAGACCAACCAGCTGCGGCGTTTATAACTGAGTGGCAAGGCACAGAAAAAGCTAAAATTACCATACGCCACCTATTACAGATGACGGCAGGCTTCGAAAAGTTTTATACCTTGGATATGAGCCCCTTTAGTAATTTCACTCGCTCTTACCTAGCAGGTCATAATGAGGATGTCATTATTAATGACTACGAGCTTATCGATGAGCCGGGAACAAAATATGACTATAGCCAAGCGGTTTCCGATTTGCTTGGTGTGGTATTAGAGCGAGCCACAGGAAAACCTTACGGACAGTATCTTTCAGAATCTTTGATTCAACCACTACATGCACAAGGTGGCGAGGTAATGATGAATCGTCCAAACGGGCTAGCCCATTCCGGATGCTGCCTATTGTTGCCATCAGAAACTTGGTTACGCATTGGAATATTTTTAATGGATCAGGGCGTGATTGATGGTACGTCATTATTCCCAGATGGTTGGATGCAAGAGTATCTGCAGCCATCGCCTGCTAACCCTGCAATGGGTTTACATATTTGGCTAGGTGAACCTTATTTATCAAAACGTTCATGGACAGAAGTAGGTGAACCTAAAGGGTTTGGCGTGATACACAGCGAACCCTATCTGGCGAAAGATTTATTTTTGTTTGATGGTAGCGGCAACCAGGTGGTGTACATCATTCCTTCAGAGCAACTCGTTATTGTTCGCACAGGTGGGTTTAGTTGGACCCCTGGGAAAGAATGGGACAACGCCTACATTCCTAACACAGTGCTACGTGGTATTAAGCACCTAAAATGAGCTGAATCTTATGTCAAATGCAAGTTATATTCTTATCGTACTGGTTTTGTATAAGATTTTATTGCTTGGCATAGGATTTTGGGCTCAAAGGCGGGTGAAGACGACTGATGACTTTTTTCTTGGTGGAAGAGGGTTAGGGCCGTTTGTTGCGGCGGTAAGTTACTCGGCGAGCTCTTCTTCTGCTTGGAAACTACTTGGTTTTAGTGGACTAGTAATGGTAGTTGGCATGTCTGCGGTCTGGCTCATATTAGGCAGTATTTTGGGCATGTTGTTATCTTGGTATTGGCTTGCTCCTAAAATGTTTTCAAAAAGTCGTGAAAACATGGACTTAACTATTATTGATTTTTTAAGTACCGGAAGTCATGGCAAGGGCAAAAAATTCATAGTTTTCACAGCATCAATTATCATATTGGTGTCTTTTACCCTCTACGTTGCTGCTCAGTTTCAAGGAGCAGGAAATATGTTTTCTGCCACCTTTAATTTGCCATTAACCCAAAGTATTGTGATTGGCGCTTTTATAATATTTTTATACACAGTGCTAGGTGGCTTTTGGGCAGTTAGCGTTACCGATGCCCTTCAAGGTGTGATTATGGCATTTGCTACTCTAGCCTTACCCATTGCCGCGGTAGTGGCCCTTGGCGGGCCAATTGCTTTTATAGACACCTTATTGTCTGTGGCGACACAACAACAACTAAGCCTTACCGGTGGCAATATAATGTTATTAGGTGCTGGAGTAATAATAGGGAATTTAAGCGTGTCTGTTTCCTCATTTGGCCAGCCTCACATGTTGGTGCGCTTTATGGCGCTACGAGATGAAAACGCCATTAAAACAGGGCGCCGTATTGCAATAGTATGGTACTTAATCGTAGATATTGGTGTGATGATAGTTGGATTGTCTGGCTTAGCTATGCAAACCCAAGTGGACAACCCGGAAAACCTATTTTTCGTGTTAACGAATGAGCTGTTTCATCCCGTTGTAGCTGGCTTGATTATCGCAGCTGTGTTATCTGCGATTATGTCAACGGCCGATAGCCAATTGTTAGTTAGCGCTTCTGTGGTATCCCATGATTTAGGGCTTGCTAAATATGTAAAGCTCTCAGCACTGGTGGTTTCAAGGTTAAGTATATTTATCGTGGTGATACTATCAGTCTTAGTTACCCTATATTCTCCTGAGGCTATATTTAGCCGCGCCGTATTTGCATGGGTGGCTTTGGGGGCGTCTTTTGGTCCACTGGTTATCGTCAGGTTATGTAATAGGCAGGTATCAGCTACCGCTACCTTATTATCTATGACTGTTGGATTTGTTTTGGCCGTAACCTTTTATATGCTGCCTAATACACCGGGTGACTTTTTAGAAAGAGTGGTGCCTTTTGTACTTGCTTTGACCATAGCATTTTACGGCTCTGAGCCAGAAATGGGAAAAGGCATGCATATTTTTAGGGCTTAAAAAGTGTGGGTAACCCCGGATTAAAGCATGTTTTCAAAGGTTTGGTTGGTGGCTTAAACAGGGAGGTATGCCCAAGGGCGTACTTGGCGATCAGATTCTGCAAAGCTGTCGATTTTATCGTTAAACTGCAAAGTAAGATCAATAAAGTCCCAGCCATTTAACAGCATTTGTTGGCTGTAATCTTCTAGTTCAAACTCAAATTTGTCCCCGTTTATACAAATAACCTGACGGGCTTCTAAATCAATACTTAAGCTAGTATCTTGCTCAAGGCTTTGGTTAATTGAGTGGATATCCTCTGGTGAAAGTACAATAGGTAATAATCCATTGCGGATGCAGTTATTACGAAAAATACTGCCGAAGCTTTGAGCTATGATGGCTCTAAACCCATACTCGACCAAAGCCCACACTGCATGCTCTCTTGACGAACCACAGCCAAAGTTTTTATTACTAATTAAGATAGTTGATTTGTCATAGGGTGGTTGATTAAGAATAAAATTAGGGTTTATGCCTTTTTTCTCTTTGCCTTCATAAAGGTATCTTTGGCCTGAAAACAAACCCTCGGCTAATCCAAGTTTAGATACTTTTTTCATTTCTCTAGAAGGGATAATTTGATCAGTATCAATGTTGTCACTTAACAGCGGTAAGACTATACCTGTGTGCAATATAAACTTTTGCATATTTACAAATACCTTCTACAGTCGACTATTTTTCCTTCGATTGCGGCAGCGGCAACCATCATAGGGCTAGCTATATGTGTTCTAGCACCTCGGCCTTGCCTACCTTCAAAATTTCGATTGGTTGTGCTGATAATTCTTTGTCCTTCACTGAACCCTTCCCCACCGGCGTAAAAACACAGTGAACAACCAGGCTCGCGCCATTCAAATCCTGCATCTTTAAATACTTTATCAAGCCCCAATGCTTCTGCGGCCTCTTTTATTTTGGCTGAGCCCGGTGTGCAAACGGCCTTAACATTTTTATTTACCTTATGACCCTTGAGAACACTTGCTGCGGCTTGTAAGTCAGATAGGCGGCCATTAGTACAAGAGCCTATAAATGCCCCTTGTACTTCTACCCCTACTAAAGATTGTTCAGGGCTAAGGTTCATATATTCTGCGGCTCTTTGCAGCGCAGTATCTTCAATGACAGGGATACGGTCGGTGATAAAAACAGAATGGCCTGGACTGGTACCCCATGAAATCATTGGCACAATGTTAGAGCAGTCCAATGTCAGCTCAATATCAAACTTTGCATCAGGATCACTACTGAGTTGTTCCCAATACTGTTTAGCTTGCTGCCATAGGGCGCCTTTAGGGGCAAATGGTTTATCTGCAATATAATCAAAGGTTACTTGGTCTGGGGCGATTAAGGCTGTAAACCCCGAAAACTCAGTGGTCATATTGCACAAAGTAAACCGTGCTTCCATACTCAATGAGTCGATAACAGGTCCACAATACTCTATCGCCATACCTTGGCCGCCAGATGCAGTATAAGTGCGGATAAGGTGCATAATTAAGTCTTTACTGCTGACGCCAGCCTGTAGTTCGCCTTCAAAGCGTACTCGCATTTGTTTAGGTTTTTCTACTCGTAGAGTTTCTGTTACCAGAGCATGTTCGCAGTCACTTGTGCCTATACCCAAAGCTAACGCACCTAATGCGCCTAAAGTGCAGGTATGACTATCAGGGCAAACTACTGTGAGCCCGGGTAAGGTTATTCCTTGCTCAGCAGACACTACATGGGAAATACCTTGATCCGCATCATTGATGTCAAATAAGCGTATTCCCAAGTCTTGAGCGGCTTCGCGGGTCTTGGTAATGAACTCTGTGCCACCAGGCATAAGTGTGTTGTCATTTCTTCCTGGAAAGGTATCAATAATATGATCCATGGTACAAAACACATGTCTTACGTTTCTGATCTTGCGGTGGCTGTGTTGCAGACCTGTAAGTGCGATTCCCCCCGTCCTTTCATGTAAAAACACTCGGTCAATATAAAGAAGCTCAGAGCCATCTTTAAGTTGCGTTACCTTATGTTGATCCCATAATTTTTCGAAAAGAGTACTTTGCATAAATTGACTTCTAGTTGATAAAACATGACCTAAACACTATAAAGATATATTAATATATCATTATGTGTGTGGCTTGGCTAGTTTTTCCTCTATGTAACAAGTATTTGCGTTATCAACTGCCCTGAGAGCCAACAAACCCTTTAGGTAAACCGGCGTCTGGGGTAAAGCCATACAAGGGCTCAGCCGGTAATGCCTGTTTGAGAATATCTCTAACAAGTAACAACTTGGGTAAATCAATACCTGTTTCAAATCCCATGGCTTGTAACATAAAGACTAAATCTTCGGTGACTATGTTGCCGCTAGCACCAGGGGCAAAAGGACAGCCTCCTAATCCACCCATTGAGCTATCAATAGTTTCAATACCAGCTTCTATTGCCGCCAAAGCATTTGCTAAGCCTAGGCCCCGCGTATTGTGTAGATGCACTCCGGTAAGCTTGTCATTTCCTACACATGACTTAATACCATTTACTAAGCGTGTAACTTGAGCTGGGTTAGCATAGCCAGTGGTGTCTGACAGCCCTACTTCATCTGCACCGGCTTCGATTAGCTTTTCAGCACTGCTTAACACTTTTGACTCTGCAACCACGCCCTCCAAGGTGCAGCCAAATGCAGTAGACAAGCTAGTTTCAAAATGTGGCCGCTGCGCTACTGGCAGTTGAGCAATGTATTGGCTAATTTTAGCGACTTCTTGTATTACCTCTTGATGGTTACGTCTTAGGTTTTTTAAGCAGTGGGTTTCGCTAACTGAAAATGGAATAGATAGCTTGTGTACGCCTGCCTCAATAGCCGCTACCGCCCCTTTAAAATTAGGGACTAATGCAGCAACCTGTAGGCCTTCAATAGCAATTGCATAACGTACAATTTCTGCGGTATCCGCTAGTTGCGGAAACAAGCTTGCAGGTACAAAAGAGCCCACTTCTATTTCTTTTATACCGCAGTCAGCCATAGCTTTTATCCAGCGTTTCTTAGCCTCTGTTGGCATGATTGTTTTGATACTTTGTAGGCCATCGCGGGGGCCTACTTCGCTGACTAAAATATGTTTTTTGCTCATTTATACCTGTCCCCTTTTATGTAGAACTTATCGCTAAGGAATTTTATGCTTTGCACTCATAAGCATAATGATATACTATTATATCATTAATATTCATTCTTATCTAGGCTCTTAGTTTTGGTCTAGGTTTTCATTTTGTGTTGGAGAGCCAATGGGAACTAATCAGCAAGCACCACTTAGCGGTATTCAAGTTGTCGAATTTTCACATATGGTTATGGGGCCTTCTATTGGCCTTATTTTGGCGGATTTAGGGGCTGACGTAATAAAAGTAGAGCCTGTAACGGGTGACAAAACCCGCAATCTCAAAGGTTCAGGTGCGGGTTACTTTGCAATGTATAACCGCAACAAACGCAGCATTTGTTTAGATATGAAGTCAGACGAAGGCAAAGAAGTCGTCAATAAGTTAGTAGCAAAAGCTGATGTAGTTATAGAGAACTTCAGGCCCGGTGCACTAGAGAAATTAGGCTACGGCTACGAAGTATTGAAGCAAACTAACCCTAAGCTAATCTATTGTTCAGCGCGAGGCTTTCTAAAAGGGCCTTATGAAAATCGCACTGCACTGGACGAAGTGGCGCAAATGATGGGTGGACTTGCCTACATGACAGGGCCAGTTGGACGACCATTACGTGCGGGTGCATCTGTCATTGATGTGATGGGAGGCATGTTTGGGGTAATAGGTATTTTAGCGGCACTTGAAAAGCGCCATAGTAGTGGTGAAGGTCAGAATATCACCAGCTCTTTATATGAAAGTACGGTATTTTTAGTGGGCCAACATATGGCTCAAAAAGTCGTGACTGGTCGCCCTGCTGATCCCATGCCTGCGCGTATCTCTGCTTGGGCAATCTATGATGTGTTTGATGTTGCAAATGGTGAAAAGCTATTTGTGGGTGTGGTAAGTGATTCTCAATGGAAAATCTTTTGTGAAGACTTTGGGTTTACTGAGTTTGCTGCAAATCGCACTATGGATACAAACTCTGGTAGGGTTGATTTACGTAGTGAGATAATCCCTATTGTGGCTGCGCGTTTTGCCACATTAAGTGTTCAAGAGTTGTCATCTAAGCTTGCCAAAAGTGGCCTACCTTATGCACCCATTACTAAGCCTCAAGATTTATTCGATGATGTACATTTAAATAATTCTGATGGCTTAATTAATGTGGGGTTACCTAATGGCTCACATGCAAAGTTACCTGCTCTGCCTATTAGTATGAGTGATGAGCGCTTTGGGCTGAAACGTGATGTACCTAGTATCGGGGAGCACTCTAAAGAAATACTCGAGCAATTAGGATTAACCGAAACACAAATTGAAGATTTATATAAAAACGGAATAGCAGGTTAGTTGTAGTGGTTAAAAAGACTTACTCCATATGGGGTAAGTCTTTTTTTAGGGGGTGTTTCCAACTCCATATGTTGCGGAGTTGAAAATGACTTTTTAGTATTTTTCTAGTAAATTTCCAAAACCATACACTTTATCTTGCATGCCGTTTTTGCGTAACGCATGCCAATAAGTGGCGGTATTGATAGCGATAACAGGCTTGTCTAGCCATAGCTCTGCAGCAGCGGCTAACCTAACCATAGATAAGTTAGTGCCCACTTGGAGTAGCGCGTCTACATCATCACCATCCAATTTTTTTAACGTATTTACTAAGGTTCGTTCGCTGACTTGAGAGATTGCTGTCCATGATGGGCAGCGCAAGCACTCATCACGAACAGTTTCAATACCATAATCACTTAAGTATTGGCTAACCTGTTGATTAGCAACCGGATAATAAGGAGACAAGAAGGCTACTTTTTTAATATTTCCATAAGCTTGAATCGCCGCTACTAGGGATTCGGAGCCCATTGTGAGTTGGATGCCTGCGGCATCTTCCACGTTTTGCTTCCATTTAGCCCCACCTTCAGCCCCACCATAAAACGTCACTGCCGACATGCCCATCACTAAATGGTCGGGCTGGCAGGTCATCACACCTTTTACGGCAGCTAAGGTATTGTCAGAAATCTCTAAGGTACCCGCCATAAAACTTTCGTCACTTAATGCCTGAGCATCTTCAACTATGATACGGCTATAATGATTGGTTACCCCTGGTACACGCATATCATCAAAGTCAGGCTGAACTATAGTGTTAGTTGAAGGCCCTAATACACCAAATGTTTTACGCCAAGCTTGTTGGTCTTGCATGATTACTCCTCATTACGGTTATCACTAAAATTTACTTTATTGAGCGGGCATCTTCTAAGCTACTGAACATGCTTTGGCGTAATAAGAATTCTCGCCTTTTAACTGGGTCTTCTTTAAATTGACGCATTTCAATTAGACGCTGTTTTTGACCTTCGCTCATACCGTGTTCTAGTAATGCTTTGTTTTGTTTGGTTTGTGCCTGAATAAAGTTGAGTGTGACTGTTCTACGCTGGCGATCGAACAAGTCTAATAACTCTGGGTCGTGGCCTTGTGCCAAACAGGTCAGTAATTTTTCACATAGGTTCCAAGCATCATGGATCCCGCTGTTCATGCCAAACCCTCCTAGAGGGTTATTAAGGTGTGCTGAGTCACCTACTAAACATACTCGGCCATGGTTGAATTTAGTTGCCACACGTTGATGAACACGGTAAATAGTTCGGTGCTGAGTTGTTACGCCTGTTTCCCCTGTTAACCTTTTAAATACATCATCCTTGTATTCTTCTGATAACAAAAATTCGTCACTTTGGTCTTCTGAAGCAGGTACTAAAATACGCCATACGCTAGGAACTCTCAGTAATACCAACCACTCTTCTGGATCTGATACATAGTTAACGTAAGCCAGATCGTCGATATAGTGTTTTAATTCAAGTTTGGTAGACAGAGTTAAGAATTTTTCTGGGTAAGTGAAACCTTCAAATTCTACATTAAGCCATTTACGAATGATGGAATTACCGCCGTCTGCGGCTATTAGGTATTTACCTTTTAGGTGAACCATTTCATAGGGGGTTTCTAAGGCCACCTCAACGCCATCATCATTTTGTGTAAAGCTAGTAACACGATGATTAAACAACACTGTTGCATTTGGATGAGCCTCAAGCTTTTCTGCCAGCATAGAAGCTAAAACATGTTGTTCACACTGCACACGGTAAGGAAACTTAGTCATGTCACTTAGTTCACTTAAGTCAAATTCTATGACCTCTTCGGTTTGGCGTTCTCGGAAATGGTACTCAGGGGCTTTTAAACCACGCTTGATCAATTCGTCTGCAATTCCCAGCTCATCTAACATTTCTAATGTTGGAGGATGAAAAGTTGAAGCCCGTAGGTCTTGAGCGCAGTTGGGACCAGCTTCACATATAACAACATTAATGCCTTTCGTTGCTAAGTAATACGCAGCGATTGTTCCTACTGGTCCAGCGCCTGCAATAATAATTTGAGTTTGTTCCATTTTTAAAACCACCTATATCAAAGTTGTTCACTAAGGTAGAGACTTTTTCGACTGAGTAATTTGTGTTTTACTTCGTTGAAAAAGCGATAATTAAATTTGTGCTAGCTATATGCTGGCTTAATGATATATTAATATATCATTAATAACTATTTCTTAAAACAATAAAAATAACAAGAGGTGTCTATGCAATCCAAATATAAAGAATTTAGCTACGCATGGAGAATCGTGTTGGCTTCTGCCGTAGGGATCGGTTTAGGTATGTCACCTATTCCTATTTATACTTTAGGGGTATTCGCAGGCCCTTTATCCGCTGAGTTTGGCTGGGGGATTGACAAAGTATTCTCTGCTTTACCGATTTTGACTCTTTGTGCATTGGTGTTAAGCCCTCTTGTTGGCCTGTTAACAGATAAAATTGGCGCCAGACGTGTCGTCATAGGCTCTGTGGTAGGCTTTAGTGTTGGTTTAATGCTGCATGCTGTTAACCAAGGTTCATTGGCACTGTATTTAACTTTATGGGCCTTAGTGGCTCTGTTGGGGGTGGGGACGCTTCCCATAACATGGACCCGGGTCATTAATAATTGGTTTAGCGAATGTAAGGGGCTGGCTTTAGGTTGTGCCTTAGTGGCTACTGGGTTATTCGGAATTTTTGTCAAATTTTATGTGGCTTTTTTAATAGACGCAGTTGGCTGGAGAATGGCATTTGTGGGTTTGGGAATATTACCTTTAGTAACCTCCTTGCCTTTAGTTTACTTTTTGTTTCGGGATGTAAGCGATCCTAAAGTGCCTGCAGCTCAAAAGAGAATATTAGCCGATAAACCAAGCCAAGTTGTGTCGGGTTTACTTGCCAGTGAGGCCTTTAAAGATTGGCGTTTTTGGCTAATGTCAGCGTGTTTTGTTGCTATATCTTTTGGGGTGGGTGGGCTTATCCCAAATTTAGAAAGCCTGTTTAATAGTAAAGGCTTTGAGCAAAGCGATGCGGTAATTTTGGCAAGCTTAATAGGTGTTTCTGTTGTGGTTGGTAGGTTATCTGGTGGCTTTTTAATTGATAACTTTTGGGCTCCGGGCGTAGCCGTTTGTATGCTTTTGGTTCCAGCTGCATCTTGTTACTTTTTAATTCAACCAGATTTAACTTTTACCGTTGCTGCCATTTCAGTGTTGCTAATTGGATTAACTGCTGGGGCAGAACAAGATCTGATGGCCTTTATGGTCGCCCGTTACTTTGGCATGAGGAGTTATGGGGTTGTTTATGGTGTCTTGTATAGTTGTTTTGCATTAGGTGCCGGCTCCGGCCCTTGGCTTTTGGGTAAAGAGTTTGCGACTACGGGTACCTATGACAATGCTCTAGTTTATATCGGGATTGCCTTTGTGGCGGGGTCATTACCTTTATTGTTGCTGGGTAAATACAGAGACTTTTCCACATCAAAAGAAAGTTAACATCCTATCAATACAGCCTAATGCTCTAAATTAGGCTGTATATCGCTTCTATTTTTTCACCTTAAACTAGATAAGATAAATCCTCTATTGCGGTTATTTTTGCAGGCACCTGCTTACGCTGGTGGTTAAACCATATTGCCTGTATACCCGCGTCCATAGCTGGCAATACATCTCTTTCTAATGAATCGCCTACCATAATCACTTGCTCTCGATTAACGCCTAACTTGTTTACGATTTTTTGGTAATAGCTTGGGTCTGTTTTACCAACACCTAGGTTTTCACGGCAAAAAATATGCGTTAAATAACCGCTTAAACCAGCACGGGTTAAGGCAAGGCGTATTTCAGCTTCACTTGAGTCCGCTGCATTGGTGGCTAAATGGCAATTAGCTTGTTGTGATAACCGCTCTAGGCAGGCCACAGCACCTGGTACTACTTTTACTTCAGGCCAGTGGCACATAGGGCCAGTTTGATTAGGGATGTCCACCATAAGGGTGTCACCCCAATCAAACAGGTAATGCTTAGTCATTACTTTTTCATAATGTTAATAGCAGCATTCGTTAATGCTTGGCTGGCGGTATTGATAACGGCTTTGGCCTCTGGTGCCCAGAATGGGCTATGTAAAGAAGGAAGTGATGCTTCGCCTTTTTGTGATTTTTGCCACGCATCATGGGGTACGCCGCCCACCCAAAAAATAACACTTTGAATAGACTTATCAGCACGGTAAAAGCGTCCAAAATCTTCGCCGCCCATAACCGGTGGTGATTTAATGACTCTGTCTTGCCCAAACTGTTTGGTAAACAATGTTAATAATTCTTCACTCAATTCTTTGGTGTTATAGGTAGCAGGAGTGTATTCATCTTTTAGTTTAACAACAGGCATTAGGTCTTCTGGCATACCTGCGACTATGGCCTCTCCCTTTGCAATGCGAGCTATACCATCTAAAAGGGCTTGTCGAGTTTCGTCAGAATAGCTGCGAATAGTAAGTAATAGTTTGGCTTCATCAGAAATTATATTGTGTTTAGCCCCTGCATGAAAACTCCCAACTGTAACTACTGCTGCATCTTGTGGGTCTAATTCACGGCTCACTAGCGTTTGTAAAGAGCCTACAATACGGCTTGCTAAAACGATAGGATCTTTTGTGGTGTGTGGATAAGCACCATGACCGCCTTGGCCTTTTACAATAATATCCACACTATCAACATTGGCTAATGCAAAACCTGGGGTTAAGCCTATGGTGCCAGCGGGTAAACCAGCGGAGTCATGGAAGGCTAGGGCATAGTCAGGCTTAGGAAAACGCTCATATAAACCGTCATTTAACATGTCTCTGGCGCCTTTGCCTCGCTCTTCAGCGGGTTGCAGTATCATAACTAGCGTGCCAGACCATGAATCCTTCATAGCTACTAGAGCATTGGCGGTACCCACCCAAGATGTCATATGGGTGTCGTGACCACAGGCATGCATTACCCCAGACTCTATGCCATCTTCTGTTGTGGCTCGTTCTTTTGAGGCAAAAGATAAACCTGTTTGCTCTATTACTGGCAAGCCGTCCATATCTGCGCGGATCATTACCACAGGACCTGGCCCATTTTTATATACGGCAACCACACCTGTTCCGCCAACCTTCTCTGTTACCTCAAAACCTAATGCTTTTGCATGTTTGGCAAGTTTTGCCGCGGTTTTTACTTCAAATCCGCTTAGCTCAGGGTGAGCATGTAAATCTTCATATAGGTCCATTAGCCTAGGTAGCTGAGACTCTATTTGTTTGCTTATTTCATCTGCGTAAGCTGGTAGGTTACTGCCAACTAACAACAACCCAGCGGTGATCAGGTGTTTTATTTTCATGTTTTACCTTTTTAATTATTTGAAATTAGCAATAGTTAAACACTGAGAACAACTACAGTGTGATGTAACAGAGTTTGTGAGGTTATTTATACAACAAAATGAGAAAGGGGTGTAGTTATACCAATCAAGGTTGATAATTGCTCCCTCAGAATATACCCAGCGGTTTTTGAACAAGGTGTGTCGCTATGGTATTAATTAATGCAGGAAAATAAAGCAAACTTGCTAGCGGCGTTAGGGTTGTCGCTAACAAGTTAAGATAGTTGGCAGTTTATGCTCTTACTTCACCATCACCCATGACGATAAATTTTTCAGTGGTGAGTGACTCAGCGCCCATTGGACCATAAGCATGTAATTTACTTGTTGAAATACCAATTTCAGCACCTAGACCAAGTTGGCCGCCATCAGAGAAGCGAGATGATGCATTTGCCATGACTACAGCAGAGTTTATACGACGTATAAATTCTTGGGTTTTAGAGTAATCTTGGCTGGCAATTACTTCGGTGTGGCCAGAGCTATATTCTTCGATATGCTCTATGGCTTGCTCAAAGTCTGGTACCACCTTAATTGCTATTTCCATGGCTAGGTATTCGGCATGCCAATCATCTTCAGTGGCAGCTTGTGCACCTACAAAGTATTCAATGCTGTTTTCACATGCGTGAATCACAGTGTTGTGCTCTGCCAATAATGCTGCTGCTTTTGGTAAAAAGGTTGCGGCAATATCTTTGTGGACGAGTAAGGTTTCTAAAGAGTTGCATACGCCGGTCCGTTGGGTTTTGCCGTTTTTCAACAAATTGATAGCTTTGGCTTCATCAGCAGCGCTATCTACATAAAGGTGACACACCCCTTTGTAATGTTGAATAACAGGGATACGACTGTTTTCTGAAACAAAACGTATTAGCCCTTCTCCGCCACGGGGAATAATTAAATCTATGGACTCGTTAAGGGTCATTAATTCATTCATCACTGCGCGGTCTGTATCAGGCACGACTACTACCGCAGCTGGATCAAGTTGGTGTTTTGCCAGTGCAAATTTAATGCACTCAGCTAGTGCTAAATTTGAATGTACCGCCTCTTTACCACCTCTGAGTACCACAGCATTTCCTGCCTTTAAACATAATGCCGCTGCATCTATGGTAACGTTAGGGCGAGACTCGTAAATCATGGCAATTACGCCAAGGGGAATACGCATTTTCCCCACTTGAATACCGCTAGGCATACGCTCAATTTTAGAAATTGAACCTACAGGATCACCTTGCCCAGCGATTTCTAATACTGCGTTGGCAATGCCTTGAATGCGCTCAGGATCCAGCGCTAGGCGGTCTAACATAGCGGCATCTAAGCCGTTTTCTTTGCCAGCGGCTAAATCTTTAGCGTTTGCCACTAAAATGCTATCTGTATTTGATATCAAAGACTCGGCGATATCAGTTAATAATTGATCTTTCTGCTGAGCATTTAGGTTTGCCACTTGACGGGCTGCCTTCTTCGCTTGCTTAGCAGCTTCCGTTATAGAAAAACTCATAATGTGTTTGCTTCCTTTAAAATAGTTTCTTGAATTACAGTAGTACTAGGTCATCTCTGTGAACGATAACTTCACCTAGGGTGTAACCTAGGGTTTCTTCTATTTCACTACTGTTTAAACCTTTAATCTGCGATAGCTCGGCAGCACTATAAAGTGCTAATCCTTTGGCTATCACCTTCTTTTTATAGCTAATATTGACGGCATCACCAGATTCAAACTTTTTAGTTGTACTGACTATACCTGGCGGCAGTAAAGATGCGCCTTTTTCGAGCAAGGCTTTTGCTGCGCCCTCGTCAACTCTAATAGTGCCTCTTGGCTTCAATGTATATTTGAGCCAGTTACCTCTTGCACTGTGGTTGCTCTCTAATGGCGTAAATGATGTACCCGCCAACTCACCTTTTGCTAATGTGGTAAATACGTTTTCGTCACGGCCATTTACTATTAGCGTTTGAATACCAGAGCTCACACATTTTTTAGCGGCTTGTATCTTAGTGTACATTCCGCCAGTTCCAGAAGACGAGCCAGCGCCACCTGCTAAATCAAATATGCTTTGGTCGATACTAGTAACCAAAGGCATTAAACTCGCATCCGGGTTTTTCCGCGGATCTGCGCTATATAAACCATCAATATCGGTACAAATGATTAAAGTATCGGCTTCAGAGACAAGGGCCGTATATGCCGCGAGATTGTCATTATCGCCTACTTTCAATTCATTAATAGCAACCGTATCGTTTTCATTAACGATAGGTATGATTTGGTTTTTTAATAATTCACGAAGAGTATTTTTGATATTAACGTAACGAGTTCGATCGTGAAGATCATCCGACGTTAATAGAATTTGCGCGCAATCGCTTGCGAATAATTTTGCCCAGTTGGACATCATTTCCATTTGCCCAATGGCAGCCATTGCTTGTTTTTCTGCAATGGAAGGTCGGTGGTTGTGGGCTATTTTGCCCTTACCTGCAGCTACACTGCCTGACGACACTAAAATAACTTCTTTTCCTAGCTTACGGCTATCAGTTATAAACTGAGCTATATGGGCTAAATATTTTGCACTACACTGATTATCAGATGGAGCAATTAAACTGCTCCCCACTTTTACAACGGCTCTTTGCCATTCGAGTTTTTTCATCATCCCCCCTTCAAATTTAAGTATATTAAGGGTACGTCAATCAGTTTAATAAACAAGCTGATGTTGTTATAAGCTATGGTATAAAAAAAATTTAAGGGTTTTATTATCCACCGTTCTTTATGCAAAAACGCACATTTTTAATATAAAAATAAAACAAAAGGGTCTTAAAAATGACAGATTTGCAACCGTACTTTTTATCCTAGATGAGATAATATAACAATCGTTTTTTGGCTAAAGATAATCGTAGAAAAAATTCTGGTCTCTAAGCGCTTCACAACATATAACCATCAGGGAAATCAATGTTAAAACAATTCATTACGGTAGCCATGCTATCTCTGTCAGCTATTGCTTCTGCAAATGCTGCTATTAACCAAACAAAAGGCGATTTTGAAGATAAATTTCGCCAATTAGATGAATCATTACCCACACCAAATGTTTACCGAAATGCAGCTGGTGAACCCGGCCATAAATATTGGCAACAGCAGGTTGATTATAAAATTAAGGCTAAACTAGATGAGCAAAAACGCCGTATAGAAGCTAGTCAAACCATTACTTACCATAATAATTCCCCGGATACCCTTAAGTATTTGTGGATGCAATTAGACCAAAACAAGTTCCGCAATGACTCTATGTCAGCTATGACTACCACCTTTGGTGGCATTGGTAACCGTGGTCCTGCTACCACTGCGCCTTCATCTGGTAAAGCGGCTCAGCTTAGTTTAGATGCGCTGCGTCGCCAACAGTTTACTGAAGACAACGTGCTAGGGTACGACATCAAGTCAGTGACTGATAAAAGTGGTAAGAATCTTAAGTTTACGATTGTAGGTACCAATATGCGTATCGACTTACCTAGCTATTTAAAGCCGGGTAAAAAGCTTACGTTTAACTTAGATTACGCCTTTAACATTGTTGAAGAAGATGCTGTGTCAGCCCGTTCAGGTTATGAACATTTTCCTGATGACGAGCGTGAAGGGGGCAATGACATTTTCTTACTTGCCCAGTGGTATCCTCGTTTACATGCCTACACAGATTACGAAGCTTGGACCAATAAAGAGTTTATCGGCCGTGGTGAATTTACCCTAGAGTTCGGTAATTACGATGTAGAATTAACAGTTCCTGCCGACCACATTGTTAGCTCAACTGGGGCGCTACAAAATCCAAAGGAGGTATTAACCTCTACGCAGCGTAAACGTTTAGAGCAAGCTGAAGATGCTGAGCGTATCGTCTTTATTGTTACTGCTGATGAAGCTTTGGAAAACGAAAAAGAAGGAACGGATAAATCTAAAACCTGGAAATTTAGTGCTAAAAATGTCCGAGATTTTGCTTGGGCGTCTTCTCGTAAATTTATGTGGGATGCCCGTGGCCATCACCAAGATGGTGACGACCAACCTCTAGTTATGGCTATGTCGTTTTATCCTAAAGAAGGCGGTGATTTATGGAAGAAGTATTCAACTGAAGCCATCATCCAAACCTTAGAAGTCTATTCTCGTTTTTCTTTTGATTATCCATACCCTGTAGCCCAGTCTGTTAACGGACCTGTAGGCGGCATGGAATATCCAATGATTACCTTTAATGGCCCGCGTACTGAGTTACAAAAAGACGGTAGCCGCACATACTCTCAAGCTGAAAAACGCTTCTTAATTGGTGTGGTTATCCATGAGATTGGTCATATTTATTTCCCTATGGTGGTTAACTCTGATGAGCGCCAATGGACTTGGATGGATGAAGGGCTTAACAGCTTTTTAGATGGTGTAGCGGGTCGTGAATGGGATCCTACTATTCCTTGGGGTGTAGAGCCTCGTGATATTGTTGATTACATGAAGTCGTCAACGCAAGTGCCTATCATGACTCAGTCAGACAGCGTCTTACGTTTAGGACCAAATGCCTATACTAAGCCAGCTGCAGCGTTAAATATTTTACGTGAAACTATTTTAGGTCGTGAGCTATTCGATTTTGCTTTTAAAGAGTATGCACAGCGCTGGAAATACAAACGCCCTACTCCGTCTGACTTTTTCCGCACTATGGAAGAAGCATCAGGTGTTGATTTAGATTGGTTCTGGCGTGGTTGGTTTTACACTACGGATCACGTTGATATCTCAATTGATAAAGTATACAAGCTGCGCTTAGATACCCACGATCCTGATATTGACTTTAACCGTCTACGTCAAGAAGAGCTTGATAAGCCTCTATCTTTAACAGATGAGCGCAATAAAGCTGAAGGCAAAAAGCTTTGGGTCGAACGCTTCCCAGACATCACCGACTTTTATGACGAAAACGATCGTTTTACTGTTACAAATAAAGAGCGTAACAAGTATCAAAAGTTCTTGAGCAAACTTAAGCCTTGGGAAAAAGCCACCTTAGAGCGAGCGGTTGCAGAAGACAAAAACTACTATGTGTTAGATTTTTCAAATCATGGTGGTTTAGTGATGCCAATTATACTTGAATTGGAGTTTGCTGATGGCTCAACTGAAAACCAATATATTCCAGCTGAAATTTGGCGCAGAACACCAAAAGCTGTAAGTAAATTGATTGTCACAGACAAAGAAAAAGAGTTAGTAAGCGTTACTATTGACCCTCGTTGGGAAACTGCCGATGTTGACGTCAGTAACAACCACTATCCACGCCAAATCATACCTTCGCGTATTGAAGCGTATAAACGTAAGAAAAGCACTAGCAAGGTATCTCGAGATATTATGCAAGATATCAAAACAGAAGCTAAGTCTTATGATGAAAATACTGCTGAAGACGATGATTCAAACTAAGTATGAGTAATTTTGTAAAACTACTAGTGGGAGCGCTGTTATTGACAGCGTTTTCGCTAGCAGCACATCAACAAAAAACCTCAATAAGTACTGTTTTGTTTAACCCAAGAACTAATAACATTGAAGTGATGCACCGTTTTAGGGTTCATGATGCTGAGCATGCTGCTAAAGAAATTTTTGGCAAAGATGCAGATATGATTGACTCTGAAACTACTCAACAAGCATTTAGTAATTACGTGGATGCCCGCTTTAGTTTGTTTGATAGCCAAGAGCAAGTCATAGAATTAAAAGTGGTTGGTCATGAATTAGAAGGCAACTATTTTTGGGTTTATCAAGAGACGACACAACCAGCAAAATTAGAAAACCTTACAATACGCCATGACGCTCTGCGTGATTTATGGCCAGAACAAGTGAATACCATAAATGTTGAAGGCAAAGGAAAGTTACAAACCTTAACCTTTGCAGACTCGGTTGAGCTTTTAAAGGTGTCTTTGAACCAACATTAACACACTGTAGATTACAATTAGCCTTTGGACTTAAGGTTAAGGGCCAATTGTATTCTGCATATTTTTTAGATTATTCCCAAAGCTTGATCTAGATCATAAACAAGCGCCATTCACAGCTTAAACTTTAGTCATGACATAAAGTCATTCTTAGAGGAGAAAGCTAATGTGGAATTTAATTTTAAGTGACCCAGTTGCATGGGGATCAATTTTAGGTCTAGGTGTTGTTGTTTCATTATGCAGCTATTACGCTTATTTGTTTATTCATAACACCAGTCAAAATCTTTAGAGTGATTCACGAAGTGCAGGGCTGCCCATGTGAAAAGGCAAAAAGCATGCTTTTTGTGCCGACTCCGGGTTGCCTATCATTTCATCATAGGGTGATTCGTGTAACATTTGCGCAGTTAACACTTTGCAATTCTCGAATGCTTGGCGAACCTCTTGACTACTAACAAAGCGCTTGGGTTTGTCATCGTCATAAACAAAACCGATATCACTTCCAATTTCCAGCTCGACTAAATAAATGCTCATTTCGTATGAGTGCACCGTAAGTCTATCTATCACTGTTTTATTGAGTTCGATTGTATTTAAATTGAATTTACAACGGGCCATTATCGTTAACCTAGTTACGTAATTTATTACCATTACGATTAACTTGTTAGTTTGGTTCAAACCTAATACCAATCCATATCGATAATTGAGCACTTAGAATGCATCTAAAGGTTTTTGAAAAAGACGTAGGTGTGCAACAAAAAGTTATTCCCTTTTAAGTACCCAAAACGCAGGGCAAAGCCTAGAGCATTCCTTTTAGGTGAGTTTAAAATGGGCTTACTTTCTGTGTTGCTAGCACTCAAAGATTACAAGTATTGCTTCATTCAAGGGCCTTGATGAAGCATATTTTAACTCTCGCTGAGTGACCACTTAGCAATGCAGCTTAGTATAAGCTGCTACCCCAAGATAAGCCCTCGGCTTAATCGGTATATCCCCAAGGTGCTTTGGGTGCAGCAATGGCTTGAGTCAAATCAAAATCGACTCTGAACTCTCGCCCTTCTCTAACTAAGCGGTAAGTAAAGGTGTTTGGGTAGATGAATATTTGCCAAGTATTAGTGATGGACTGAGGTAAGCCTTGATTGACAAAAAGTGCTTTTGAATAGTGGTCTGCCGGAAACGATTGAACCTGATTAAAGCCTGCATCTAGGGTGTGGCCACCATACATAGTGACTGGATCACTGGTGCCGTCTTTATGCCTGTGATCATGTTTAAGGCTAAGGCCACTGCCTGTTTTTTTAATTATCCAAGTGCGAGAGGCATTGTCACCCACGTAAAAGGGAATTTGTAGTTCGCTGCTATTACAACGGCGTACATACATAACTAGGTCGGTATCAAATGCTGCACTGGGTTGATTGTCTACCGTTACTTTGCCATTAAATGCTTTGCCGCAGTGTTGGGCAATACTATTGAAAAAGTTTTCGTGGCTTGCCACAGAAACCGGTGCAGAATTGGCAATAGCAGAACATAAACTTGCCAAAATTATGGCTGCATAGGTTTTTAACATAGTGAGTTTTTGCGCTGAAAAAGGCTGGTAACCTCATTCTACAGACTCTGCACATGCTTACAATAGAGGGTGGATTTCCGTTATGTTTTACTCAAACACATAATTATTATGACAATCAGGGGAGTAATATGAGCTTTGTCTTAGTCTACCTAGTAAGTGCCTACGTATTTTAAACACTATCTAACTGGTATTGGCTAATTTACTGACTACTGATATCAATTAAGACAAATTTTGAGTAGGCTAATGTCTAACGGGTTTTGATAGGAAATAACATTATGAATGATAGATTTAGCAAATCATTAGTCCCCCATTTTACTATTGCTGCAATTATAGTTTTAGTTTTACTCATTATATATTTATGGCCTTCCGAGCCAGAGACGTTTACGCCTAAACCTGAGGTAGTAACCACAGTTGAGCCAGTTGAAACCTTACCTATTGATGATCCTGTAGATGAAGATACCTCAGAATTTGAAGCACCTGAGCAGATGAACGAGTTTGTAGAGGCTGAGCCTGAACCAGAGCCAGAAGTCATCCCCGAGCCTGAACCTTTAGATGTAAGCGATGGCACGGTCAAAACCAAGTTACTGACACTTACCGACTACGATGCCTTTGCCCGTTTGCTAATTAATGATGCCCTGTTAGAGCGATTTGTAATTATGACTACTACCTTAGCGGACCAAGACATAGCTGCAAATAACAGATTACTTAGCCAACCAGAAAAGCCATTTCGTACCTACAGGCAGGCAGATAAGGAATGGATTGACCCTGCAAGTTACAAACGTTATACCCCTTATGTAGATGTGTTTGAGTCCTTAGAGGCAGCATCTTTAGTAGAATTGTATAAGGAGTACAAGCCTGCAATTAACGATATCTTTGCGGAAATTGGCAGTCCCTACGATAGCTTTGATGACAAGTTATCTGATGCCATAGACATATTATTAGATACGCCAGAAGTGCCGGTACCAGTAGAGGTGTATACAGACAGTGTTATGTATAAGTACTCAGATGAAAGAATCGAGTCTTTGTCTGCCCCGCAAAAACAACTGCTGCGCACCGGACCTGAAAACATGCGCCGAATTAAGGCTAAGCTAAGAGAAATCCAAGCCTCTTTGTAAGGGGCTTAGTTATCCATGACAAGTTTTGATTTAGCTGCTTTTCAAGAGCAATTTAAGGCTCAAAGAAGCACCTTGCCGCCGGTAGAAAAATGGGACCCAGATTTTTGTGGCAACATAGACATGGAAATAAAGCATGATGCTAGTTGGCAATATATGGGTAGCCCAGTTAGCCGTTCTGCACTAGTGAAACTTTTTGCGAGCGTGTTAAAACGCGAAGGCGAAAACTACTATTTAGTCACGCCAGTGGAGAAGGTGGGCATTAAAGTAGAAGACGTTCCTTTTATTATTACCCAGTGGCAACATGAAGATAGTAAGTTGGTACTTACATCAAATGTAGGCGATGTTATTAAGGTGGGAGTGGATAATCCAGTTGAGTTACTTGCAGACAAAACAACTGGCTCAATTTTACCCTATGTGCTAATCCGTCGAAATTTGTGGGCGCGCTTACACCAAAACGTGTTTTATCAATTAGCCGAATTAGGTGAAGAACAAGACCTAGACGGGGTAACACATTTAACCCTTAAAAGTGGCAAATACTCCTTTAGTTTAGGGACATTTTAATAGGACTAAGATCTTGAATAGAAAAATTATAACGCTGGGCATAGTATTCACTAGCATGTTGCACCCTTTGCTAACAGCAAGCGCTGCTACCCTTATTCATGCTGGTAGTGTGATTGATAGCACCTCGAATAAAGTACAGTCGAATATGACTATAGTGGTCGACAAAAATACCATAGTTGCTATCAATAAAGGCTTTACTGAGCCGCAAGCTAAAGACACAGTTATCGATTTATCAAATCACACCCTAATGCCAGGTTTTATGGATATGCACACCCATTTATCTAGCCAGCATAACGGCCCTTCTAGCTATGTTGAGGGGTTTACTTTAAATGAAGCAGACTTTGCGATTAAGGGCGTTATGTATGCTGAAAGAACCCTAAAGGCAGGCTTTACCACAGTACGCAATTTAGGTGATGGGTATAACGAAACCGTAGCGCTGCGTAATGCCATTAACAAAGGAATAGTCAACGGCCCTAGAATTTACACAGCAGCAAAATCCATTGCAACCACTGGCGGCCATGCCGACCCAACCAATGGCACTTCGCAATCTATTATGGGTGACCCCGGCCCAAAAGACGGTGTTATCAACGGTATCGCAGATGCCCGTAAAGCTGTGCGTCAGCGTTATAAAGATGGTGCAGACTTGATAAAGATAACCGCGACAGGTGGTGTACTCAGTGTCGCCAAAAGTGGGCAAAATCCACAATTCATGGACGATGAACTTGCAGCTATTGTTGAGACTGCCAAAGACTATGGCATGACGGTAGCCGTTCACGCCCACGGTAAAAAAGGTATGTTGCGGGCTATCAAAGCAGGTGTGACATCAATTGAACATGGCACCTTTATGGATAAAGAGGTGATGACACAAATGAAGAAGTATGGCACCTACTACATACCTACTATTATGGCGGGTAACTGGGTGGCTGAAAAAGCTAAAATAGATGGATTCTTTCCGGAGTTGGTGCGACCTAAAGCGGCGTCTATTGGCCCATTAATTCAAAAAACATTTGCCAAAGCTCATAAAGCTGGGGTGAAAATCGCCTTTGGCACAGACTCGGGTGTTTCAGCACATGGTGATAATGCCTTAGAGTTTGTTTTGATGGTTGAAGCTGGTATGCAGCCAATAGAAGCGATACGCGCTGCAACACTCAATGCAGCTCAGTTATTACAAATTGAAGATACCTTAGGAACAATAGAAGTGGGCAAGCTCGCAGACTTGGTGGCTGTAAAAGGCGATCCTCTTGCTGATATTTCACTACTGCAAGATGTGAATTTTGTTATGAAAGACGGGCAGGTCTACAAACATATGTAGGCTTTAACTAGGTGAGTGTCACAATAAGAATTGCCATAAACTGAACCAATTTTTTAAATCAACCAGTAAACAAATGCATAATATTTTACTTGAAAGTCTTTTTATTCTTTACTGGTCTTTTAAGTGTTAAAACAGAACTTAACGCAGCAAAAAATATACTATGTATGCAAGTTAACCCAATTAACAGCAATGGAGTCACACAATGAAAACCAGTTTAGTTTTATTAGCCACGCTACTTGTTAGCGCTAACACTTTAGCGGCTAATAGCTTTGATGCTACATCAGAAAAAATAAAGAAAGCCTTAGCTTCAGATATTAGGACTGAAGCAGAGACTGTTCGCGACAAAAACCGTAAAGCATTAAAAACATTAGAATTTTTTGGTCTTCGTGATGACATGAAGATTATTGAGCTGATACCTGGTGGTGGCTGGTATAGTAAGATTCTTGCTCCAGTGGTTGAGGAAAAAGGCCAGTATTACGCAGCCATAGGCACCAGCCGTGTTGAAAAGTTACTCGATAAGCCTGGTTTTAAAAATGCAAAAATAGTCGCTAAAGACGCAAATTTTTATCGCAAAGAAGGAGCTAGTTCTTACTCGTTATCTGGTGATTCACTAGAAGTTACGAACCTAGATATGGTGTTAACCTTCCGTAACTACCATAACTTTGGTGAAGACGGGCGCCGCCACATGAATGAACTTGCTTTTGAAGCGCTTAAGCCTGGCGGTATCTACGCCGTTGTTGATCATACAAGACGCCATATGGAAGCCGATGACCCACATAACGGACGCCGTGTTGATCCTGTTTTAGCTATCAAAGAAATACAAGAAGCTGGATTTGAACTGGTAGATTACAGTACTTTACATTACCGTGCTGACGACGAGTTACGTTACGAAGTGGGTGTACGTTCTGTCACTGGTAATACTGACCGTTGGACTCTTAAGTTTCGTAAGCCTAAATAAGTTTGTTCAATTAATCGTGTTTGTCCCGTCCTAAAATACGTTGACGGTTTTAATTGAAGGCCAGTAGCTTTTGCTCCTGGTCTTTTTTATGCACTTGGTTTGGTGTTTTCATTCCTAAACTCAAGTGCGGCCTCAATTCA
>NZ_JBLIXM010000006.1:0-156237 GCF_047525415.1 Paraglaciecola sp. 2405UD69-4 | reverse complement strand
ACAATGAATTGAGGCCGCACTTGAGTTTAGGAATGAAAACACCAAACCAAGTGCATAAAAAAGACCAGGAGCAAAAGCTACTGGCCTTCAATTAAAACCGTCAACGTATTTTAGGACGGGACAAACATAAAAGATGAATCAATAATAAGTTACAGGGGAAATAAGGTGGCTGGAGAAACAAATTTAAAGAAACTTTTAATGTCTATGTCCCCCCAATTATTGCCCGAAGAATACGTATTTTGTTCAGTAGAAGGGCGCTACGGAGACTTTCAAGAATTAAATCCGTTAGCTGTTTATCAAGAGTCTGAAGGTCTAACTTTAGTTTTATTGGCTAAAACTGCGAAAGCACACAAACTACCATTTGAATCTGTATTTAAAGGTATAACGCTAACTGTACATTCGAGTTTAGATGCTGTTGGCTTGACGGCTGCAGTGGCGACTAAACTTGCTGAAAAAGGCATAAGCGCAAATGTTATTGCTGCCTATTACCATGATCATATTTTTGTTCAGGCAGAAAAAGCCGAGTTAGCTATGGCTGCATTAGGTGATTTTGCTGCTTAATCGGTTTATTTAGCCCATTTTAGGCATAAAAAAGCCCGCTATTTATAAGCAGGCTTTTGGTTAGCTCTACGTTAGTAGTGCATTTAGTTAAATATTACTTTACCTCTTCACCCGCTGCTTGTTTGTCAGCATGGTAACTTGAGCGAACCATAGGGCCACAAGCTGCGTGAGTAAACCCTAGTTCTTTAGCGATACCATCGAGCTCATTAAACTCGTCAGGATGCACATATCGCTTTAAAGGGAAGTGATGTTTACTCGGCTGTAAATATTGCCCAAGCGTTAACATTTCTACATTATGTGAGCGTAAGTCCTTTAGTACCTCAGCTATTTCGTGTTTGTCTTCGCCCATTCCCATCATTAAGCCTGATTTAGTTGGGATATCAGGGTGTTGCGCTTTGAACTTTTTGAGTAAGTCTAAAGACCATTGATAATTAGCTCCGGGGCGACATTCTCTGTATAGGCGAGGTATTGTTTCTAGATTGTGATTGAAAACGTCTGGTGGACTTTTCTTTAATATTTCTAGTGCTCTATCCATACGGCCTCTGAAATCTGGCACCAACACCTCTATTTTAGTTGAAGGGCTGTGTTCACGGATTGCTTCGATACAGTCAACAAAGTGTTGTGCTCCGCCATCTCGTAAGTCATCCCTATCAACTGAAGTGATAACAACGTATTTCAACTTCATTTCGGCTATAGTCGTCGCTAGTTTTAGGGGCTCCTCAGCACTCGGTGGTAATGGTTTACCGTGCGCTACATCACAAAAAGGGCAGCGTCTTGTGCATATGTCACCCAAAATCATAAATGTTGCCGTGCCGTGATTAAAACATTCAGCCAAGTTAGGGCAGCTTGCTTCTTCACAAACGGAATGCAATTTGTTTTTGCGTAAGGTCTTTTTAATATGGTCAATTTTATCTGTACTACTAGGTAGACGTATCTTGATCCAATCAGGCTTACGCAACATCTCTGCCTTTTCTGTAGGCATAATTGTTATTGGGATATGTTTAACTTTTTCATCATCCCGAAGTTTTACTCCGGCAGCAGGGCGAGCGTTAGTCATCAAAACCTTCTCTGTATGTTTTTGCATCTATACCTATTAAGGTACATAACTGATTTGTTATTTTAGGACCCGCCTCATTCAATGAGGCGGGTCCTTTTAATGTGGCACTATCTATCATTTCGAGCCCAGCATAGCCGCAGGGGTTTATACGTTTAAAAGGGCTTAAATCCATATTTACATTTAAAGCTAAGCCATGAAAGGAGCACCCTTTACGGATACGCAACCCAATAGAGCATATTTTCCTTTCCTCGACATACACTCCTGGGGCGTCAGCTTTAGGGTAAGCATTTATGTCATACTCTTGTAGAGTCTTTACCACACACTCTTCTAAGGCTGTGACTAGCTGCCTAACCCCTAATTTATTACGCTTCATGTTAATCAATACGTACATCATTTGCTGGCCAGGACCATGGTAGGTTATCTGTCCGCCTCTATCTACTCGCACCACTGGAATATCACCAGCAAATAGTAAATGCTCTTCTTTACCTGCTTGGCCTTGTGTAAATACAGGCTCGTGCTCTACTAACCAAATTTCGTCAGCACTGCTATTATCTCTATTATTTGTAAAGTCTTGCATAGCCTGCCAAATGGGCAAGTATGGCTGCCTACCTAGTTGTCTGACTATTAAATTACTGGTCGTTTGATTAATGATATCCATATATTTTTGTATGCAATTTACAATACAACACGTACTAAATCTATCTTAGCCAGTTCTTTATATATTGTTTCCATATGATCTTTACTCGTCACTCTGACACTTAGTGATATAGAGTGATAGTTACCTTTTGAACTAGGTTTTACCTTAGGTGTATAGTCACCTGGTGCATGTTGCTGTAGACAAGCTATGACATGTTCTGGCAAAAGAGGATCTGCGATCCCCATAATTTTGAACGTTTGTTGGCAAGGAAAATCCAGCAGTTGATCAAATTTCGTATCCATTATTCTAAGCCTATTTTAAGTTTAGCAAAGTCAATCAAACGGTCGATTAAGCCACCTTCTTTAACTTCTTGCAATGCTACTAGAGGATATTCAGCTATGTCTTCACCTTCTATTTGCAAATAAAGTGTACCGACGACTTCACCTTTAGCTAGTGGCGCTTCTAGGTTCTTCTCTAATTTGAAATTTGCTTCTAACTTTTTACTCTGCCCACGGGGGATGTTAATTGGTGTGTCTTCTAAAATTCCTAAGTCTACTGTCTCTTTGTCACCCATGTAAATTCTGTGGGATACAAAGCTATCGCCGGCTTTGTATGGGGTAATTGTTTCAAAAAAGCGGAAACCATATTTAAGAAGTTTTTTATTTTCTACTTTACGAGCACGTTCACTATCAGTACCCATAACAACAGATATTAAACGCATATCTCCTTGGGTAGCTGACGTTATTAAGCTGTATCCAGCGTCTGATGTATGGCCGGTTTTTATACCGTCAACGTTTAAACTTTTATCCCACAATAATCCGTTGCGGTTATATTGTTTGATATCGTTGTAAGTAAATTCTTTTTCCGCATAAAGTGCATATTCTTCCGGAACATCACGTATAAGGGCTGCAGATAATTTCGCCATATCTCTGGGAGTAGTGTAATGGTCAGCATCGTGTAAGCCGTGACTATTTACAAAGTGGGTGGAAGTCATTCCTAGTTTTTGAGCATGCATATTCATCATAGTAGCAAAAGCACTCTCACTGCCTGCAATATGCTCAGCCATAGCCACACAGGCATCGTTACCAGACTGTATAATAATGCCTCGGTTCAGGTCCGCAACAGATACTTGCTTGCCTACTTCGATAAACATTTTTGATGAGTCTGGAAAGTTTTTAGCCCAAGCGTTTTCAGAAATGGTTACTAGGTCTGTTTCGCTAATATTTCCGTTAGCTAATTCTTGACCAATAACATAACTTGTCATCATTTTGGTTAAACTTGCAGGTGGTATTTGAATGTCTGCATTTTGCTCTGCAATAATTTTATTGGTTTGGAAGTCCATCAACACAAAGCCTTTAGAGGCGACATTGGGTGCAGGTGGAATAACTACTGCGGCGGAAGAAGGAAATATACATAAACATATTGCCATGCCACTTAAAAGAGAACTGAAAAAAGTTTTAAAATTACGCATTAAACTACCATTTTTGAATTAAATTTATAACATGACTGCCATTTTCTATAAGAATACGGCAGCTAAAATTTGAGCTGCAATATATCACTTTAAGCGTTAAATTACTGCTTAACAAATAACTATTTACCAATAAACCTATATTTATTGACCATAAATTTTGTAAGCACCGGGGTAACCATTGCTTTTTAGATGGGTGAGTAACTCTAGGGTTTCTGCATCGTTTTTCAATGGCCCAATTCTTAACTTAAACACTTGGTTTTCTTGTACGCTTTTATATGGCTTTTGATACAAGGTTTGAAGTGCTGTGCCTATATTTTCTATTTGAGATTTATCTTTAAGTGCGAGTACCTGAATATAAATATCTGTAGTTACGACACTTGAATCCTCTGAAAGGTCCCTAATAGTTTGTGTGCCTACTGTCATTTGACCATTTTGGTCAATGTGGATCACGTCAACTTTGACATCACTAACACCAGTTCTGAGCATGTCCAATTTTAATGCGGCGGCATATGAAAGATCAATAAGGCGGCTGTTGTGAAATGGCCCTCTGTCGTTAACCCTTACAATGGCTTGTTTGCCATTTTCTAGATTAGTTACTCGTACAAAAGACGGTAGGGGCAGAGTTTTATGGGCCGCAGACATTTTGAACATGTCGTACGTCTCGCCATTTGCCGTTAAGTGGCCGTGGAATTTTTGTCCATACCAGCTGGCTTTCCCTGTAGAGCTATAACCTTTACCCGTTGCCATTGGTTTATAATTAACACCTCGAACCGTATAAGGGCGTAAATTGGCTGGTGCATAGGGCTCGTATTTGGGTTTTTCATCCTGTGTGGGGATGTGCTTTGGTACAACTTCTGGTGGTGTATCATGCGCTTGCTGGTAGCGTCCTTTATTTTGAGCGCAGCTACAAACAATGACAGATAGCATCATCAGAGATAAGGGAAATATACGGTTCATAACTAAGTTAGGATAAATCAGTTAAATGAAGTTATAAATGCATTCCATGTTTTAATTGTTCACTAAATTGAAATACTGCCATTGCATATAAAGGGCTGTGATTATATCGGGTTATGACATAAAAATTTTTGAGCCCAACCCAGTATTCATTCGTGTCTGGTTGTTTAAACTCAAATAATTTTACAGACGTATCCGCTGGCAACTGGCGATCAATTAGCGAAATGTTCGCATCTGTTAATTGATGCCATTGGTTTTCATATTTCAATGATTTTTTAAGTAATGGCAGATACTCTTTGCCTACTACATTTGCTTTAAACGCAATGTCTTGTCCTTGTTGCCAGCCGTGTTTTTTAAAGTAATTGGCAACACTGCCAATAGCATCCACCGGATTATTTAATAAATCTCGGACACCATCATTATCAAAATCAACTGCATAGTGACGATAACTTGATGAAATAAACTGTCCCCAACCCATGGCGCCTGCGTAAGACCCTTTTAAATCAGTTATTTCAAAGTTCTCTTCTTTAGCCAATATAAAAAGTTGCACTAGTTCGCTTCGAAAAAATTTGCTCCTTGGAGGGTAATGAAACCCCAGTGTTACTAAGGCATCCAAAACAGAGTAGTTACCCTTGTAGGTACCATAAAATGTTTCGACCCCAATGATGGCCACTATAATTTGTGCGGGCACACCGGTTTCACGCTCGGCTCGTTCTAAGGTGGTTTTATGTTTTTGCCAGAATGCTAAGCCTTTATTGAGGCGTTTTTCTGTGAGGAAAATTGGGTAGTACTGATGCCAAGGTTTTGCTTCCCATGGTTTAGCAATAGAGGTTAATATTTTTTCATTTTTTGTAGCTTTATTTAATACACCCTCAACGAATGCGCGGTCAAACTTATGAGTTGTCACCATTTTATCTACAAATTCTTGACGGAGAAGCTCAGGGGATGACTTTGCACTAGATGCAAAAAACACACAGGTTAAGATTACTAATTGAGCCAAAGTCTTCATAAGTTTCCTTGCAGATAGGTTCTTGTTTTTTATAAAAATAGTTTACGGTAAACGGTTTTATTCTAGTATTAAACTCTAGACATAATACGTTTTTGGGTACTGATTGCCATCAATATTCCAAAGCCTGCTAGAAGCGTTACCATTGAAGTTCCACCATAACTTACTAAGGGTAGGGGAACACCTACTACTGGTAGTATTCCAGATACCATGCCCATATTAACGAATACATAAACAAAGAAGGTGAGGGTGATACTGCCAGCTAATATTTTGCAAAAGGGGTCTTGTGCATTAACGGCTATTAGCATTCCTCTAATTACGATAAAAGCGTATATTGCCAACAAGCCCACAACTCCCCAAAAGCCAAACTCTTCACTGAAAACTGCAAAAATAAAGTCTGTGTGCCTCTCAGGTAAAAACTCCAATTGTGATTGGGTCCCTTGAAGCCAGCCTTTGCCATGAGCACCACCGGAGCCAATGGCTATTTGAGATTGAATAATATGATAGCCTGATCCAAGAGGGTCGCTTTCAGGGTTTAAAAAAGTTAATACTCGCTGTTTCTGGTAATCTTTCATTAAGAAAAACCACATTATGGGTGTGAAAGCTGACACGGCAACAGCGACAAAAGAAATAAAGCGCCAGCTCATACCAGCTAAAAATAATGCAAACACTCCAGAGGTAGCGATTAATAGTGAGGTGCCTAAATCTGGTTGCCGAGCAATGAGCAGAGTAGGGACTGTCACTAAAGCAAAGCCAACTAATATCTGCCATAACTTTGGAGGCAAGTTAAAACGGCTAATGTACCAAGCGACCATCATAGGAAGCGCTAACTTCATAACTTCTGAAGGCTGAAAGCGAGTGATGCCTAAATCTAACCAACGCTGGGCACCTTTACTTGATACACCAATCACTAATACTGCAATCAACATGGCTATGCCGATTACGTAAAAATAGATGGATAATTTTTGATAGGCCATAGGGGGGATTTGAGCAACAACTAGCATTACAGTCAGTGCTATTCCCAAGCGGATAACTTGCCGTTGAATAAGCCCTAAATCTTGTCCTCCCGCTGAGTAAATGGTGACTAGCCCAACAGCCATCAATAGAAGTAATCCAGCCAGTAGAATGCCATCACAATGGATTCTGTTTAAAAAAGATGGCTGGTTAGACTCTAATTTTGTTCTTAACATTAGGTTACTCTCCCTCTGCTTGTGTTGGAGAGTTGGCGTTTGGATCTTGCCCGAGGTGTTCGATTACAGTGTGCTCAGGAAATATTCTATCTTTAAAAAAATTATCCATCATTATTCGAGCAATAGGAGCTGCTTGTGCGCCCCCATGACCTGCATTTTCCAATACTACTGACATAACTATTTCAGGTTTATCAAAAGGTGCGTAGCCTACGTACATGGCATTATCATGATTTTTCTTTGATAACTTAGTTGCATCATATTTTTCATCTTGCGCAATGGATACTAATTGGGCGGTTCCTGTTTTCCCTGCAGAAATGTAATGGGCGCCTTTAAATGCATTGCGAGCAGAACCTTTTCTATTAACAGTGCCGTACATAGCATCAAGTACCACATCCCAGTTATTCTCATTCTCAATATCGATAGGTCGTCTATCTTTTACTGGGTTTAACGTTATATTTCCTTGATTTATATTGCCTCTTATAACTTGTGGAATAAGGCGCTTTCCTTTATTGACTAAGGTGGTAATCGCTTGTGTTAACTGCACCGGTGTTGTTGTCCAATAACTTTGACCAATACCAATATTGATTGTATCTCCAATATACCAAGGGCGATTGTAGAGTGCTTTAATAATGCCTCTGCTTGGCATAATGCCATCCGCTTCTTCGTGCAGATCAATACCCGTGTAATCTCCAAATCCAAATTCGCTCATGCTTTCACTAATACGGTCTATGCCCAACTTATAGGCCATATCGTAAAAGTAAATATCACAGGAAACTTCAATAGCCTTGGTTACATTTACTAATCCATGGCCCCAAGGGTTGTGATCCCGCCACACTCTAGCCACATTTTTTAATTGGTATTTCCCATAGTCATTAATTTCGGTCTCTGGTGTAATGACTTTAGCTTCTAGTCCGGCTAAGGCTAGTAGAGGTTTAACTGTGGATGCCGGTGGGTATTGTCCTTGTGTCGCGCGATTAAAAAGAGGCCTGTCTGATTTCAGTAACTTTTTGTAATTTTTACTACTTATCCCATGTACAAATAAATTTGGGTCATAGCTTGGGCTACTATAAAGAGCTAAAATGCCGCCGTCTTTCGGATCCATGGCAACTATTGAACCCCTCTCACCAGCAAAGGCTTTCTCTGCTGCTAGTTGTAGTTCAACATCAATATTTAACACAATATCTTGCCCTGGTACTGGAGGACTAAAATCTAATGTTCTGATGATGCGACCTTGGTTATTGACTTCAACTTCTTGAAAGCCTACTTTTCCATGGAGTAATTCTTCGTGATATTTTTCTATGCCGCGTTTGCCTATATCATAAGTGGCAGCATAATTTGCCTCAAAGCCTGCTTCACTCAATTTTTGTAAGTCTTGTTTATTTATTTTCGCCACATAACCTAGTACGTGGGTAAGGGCACTTCCGTAAGGGTAGTATCTAGCTAAACGTGCCTCAATAGACACTCCTGGGTACTGGTGCTGTTTGGCTGAAAATATTGCAACATCTTCGGAGGTTAAACGGTTGAGTAAGGTGACTGGTTTAAATCGCCTATTACGTTTTAACTCAGTATGAAATTGTTCAATAGTATCGTCATCGATATTGAGTAGGGTACTTAATCTGGCTAAGGTTAAATTAAGGTCTTTAGTTTCTTCAGGAATGACTTGTAAACTAAATACCGGGCGATTTTCAGCTAATAGAATGCCGTTTCTATCATAGATAAGCCCTCTGTTTGGGGCTACAGGTAGTACTTTAATCCGGTTTCCATTTGAGCGGGTTTGGTAATCATCATAGCTATTAATTTGTAGATAATACAAGTTACTCAAAACTAGCGCTATCATGGCAAAAACAACTAATATTCCTATTAGCGAGCGCCAAGCGAATAGGTTCGCTTCTGCTGCATGATCTTTTATCAGAATACGCTTTGAAGGCAAGATTATTCTCTATGATAAGGGTGGTTGTTATTGATAGACCAAGCTCTGTATAGGCTTTCAGCTACAATAACGCGAACCAAAGGGTGCGGTAATGTCAGACTAGACAAAGACCATTTTTGTTCCGCAATTTTTATACATTCTGGTGCTAAGCCTTCGGGGCCACCAATCAATAGGCTGACATCTCTACCGTCCATAAGCCAGTTTTGCATAGTTTTAGCTAATTTAGGTGTATCCCAAGGAGCGCCATTAACCTCAAGAGTAACGACTCTATTACCTTTAGGAATAGCTGCTAAGGTGAGTTCGCCTTCTTTTTGGAGAATACGTTTTATATCGGCGTTTTTGCCTCGTTTGCCAGCAGCAATTTCTGTTAATTGAAGGGGCATATCTGCAGGAAAGCGACGGCTGTACTCAGTGTAACCTTGTTCTACCCAGGCAGGCATTTTCATACCCACCGCAATTATTTGGATCCGCACGAATGCTAACTCCTTTGGCTATCCCCAGAGCTTTTCCAATTGGTAGAAGTCTCTGGCATCATCTTGCATAACATGAAGAATTACATCACCTAGGTCCACAAGAACCCAGTCACCCGTTTCTCGCCCTTCAACACTAAGGGGAGCAATACCAGCTTTTTTAGCTTCTACAATGACATTCTCTGCAATAGATACTACATGACGTTTAGAATTACCTGAGCAGATCAACATGGTTTCTGTAACAGATGATTTTTCTGCTACATCTAAGTCCATAAAGTCTCTAGCTTTTAGGTCTTCTGCTTTTGAAATAACAAAGGCTTTAAGTTGTTCGAGATCCAATGAGTTTCCTTAAGGTTAATTAGTTAAATATAGTTAATTATCGGGTAGTTTAGCAGATTTTACCGGCTTGCTGATAGAGCTTATGTTGCTGTATATATTGATTGATGCTACTCGGTAACCATTTTTCCACTGAATTACCATTAGTTAACATCTTTCTAATGGTACTTGATGAAATAGTTAAGGGAGTTGTATTAGCGACAAATATATTTCCAGCAAGGCTTTGATGTAAGCTTAATGGATCATTAACCTGCCTTTGCTGTAATAAAATTTGTAACTGCTCATTATGTGTTTTTGAGTTGAGTACCTGCTTAATATCATCACTTTCTCTTTGACACACTATAAAATGACATAGTTCAAATAGTCTCTCCCAGTTATGCCATTCAAATATATTAACTAATGAATCTGTACCAATAAAAAAGCATAATGGAGTGTTAGGGAATTTGGCGTTAAGCTCACTAAGCGTATCAATGCTATAGGTTGGCTTGTTTCGATTGATATCTAAAGGCTCTGGATAAAAAATGGGATATTCTTCACAGAGTATCTTGGCCATATTCAACCTATGTTCACTTGATGCTGTTGCTGCGCTTTTATGAGTTGGAACATAGCAAGGTGTGAGGGCAATTTTATCAATTTTTGCTATCTCTGCAGCCTCAAGTATTGGAAAAATATGGCCATTGTGAATGGGGTCAAAGGTTCCACCAAAAATACCTAATGGAGCTTCAATTAATCTTTTTGAGCCCGACATTGGTTACTCGATACCATATTCTAATGGTAAATCTTGTAACGAGTAGGGCATAAACATCAGGCAAAGGTGGCACAACTCTACATAAGGCCGTACCACTTGAGTTTGTTTTATTGCTACATCAAAAGCAGCTAATTTTTGCTGCAGCGAGGCCATATTATCTAGAGTTAGCCTTTGCAGTGCCCTTTGATATAAAGGCTGGCGGCTTTTCCAAATGCGGTATTGGTTCCAATTAATGCTTTTGCCTAGTTTCCTGTCAAATAAAATACTCTGTAATGTTTGCCATTCTTTAGTTAATGCCCAAGCAACTATAGTTGGCTCTACGCCCTCGCTTTCTAGTCGATATAACATTTTTACTGTTTTGCGAGCATCGCCAGAGAGCAAGACGTCAACAAGGTGAAATACGGTAAAACGAGATTGGTCGACTACAGCTTCTTTTACTTGCTCTAAGCTAGGAGTTCCAGCTGGGTATAATAATTTTAGCTTTTCAATTTCTTGTTTTGCAGCAAGTAAGTTTCCTTCACAGCACTCAACCAATAATTGAGATATTTGCGGTGAACTTTGAAAGCCACTGTCTAGCAGGTTCTTGTTAATCCACTGGTGTAAAGCGTTACCCTCTAAAGGGTAGCAGGGAATATACACTCCATATTTGTCTAGAGCTTTAAACCATTTGGTATTTTGAGTGCCTTTATCAATTTTTCCGCCATGGATAATTAAAAGCACATCTGGATTTATGTTGTCAGTAAGTGAGTTTAAAACTTTACTGCCTTCAGCACCTGGCTTACCAGTGGGTAATTCAAGTTCTATTACTTGCCTGCTAGAAAACAAAGATAGGGTTTGTGTTGCTTCAAGTAAGGTGTCCCAATTGAACTGGCTATCGACCACTAAAGATTGTCGTTCATCAAAGCCTTGGCTCAGCGCTGTTTTTCGTAGTTGTTCAATACACTCTAATTTTTGCTGAGGCTCTTCGCCGAATACTAGGTAAAAGGGTTTAAGCTCACTGCTTTGGTTTAAATTAAAGCGGTTAGGGTAAACTTGCATTATTGACTTTTGACTTGCTGCCAGCTTGTATAGAAACTGGCTAACTGGTTAATAATACGAGCAGCGGCAGTTTGGCGCATTTCTTTTTGAATGAGATCTAGTTCTCTTGATTTAGCCAGCACTGCGTCTGGATCATCCTGATACTCTCGGGTGACATCAAACTCTTGAAGTTGCGGCTCTTCATTTGGGAATTGGATTAAATATTTTATGGTATACACCAATTCATATTCTGCCACTTGACCAGTTGAAAATAGAGAAAGTAACCGTCTTTCGAGTTGATCTGATTTGATATACACCCTCGCATCAATATCATCTCTAGTGATATTTTCTTTGAGGTGACTATCGAAGACTTCAATATTAAAGCCTTCTAACTGATTACGCAGGTTTCTGTATAAGGGAGTGTTTTTTTGCTCAGCTGTTAATTCAAGTTGTTTTATATTTGAAGGCAAATTGTAGTCGCCACGCAACTTGAACCCACAAGCAGATAAAAACAATGACATCACAACTGTTAGTATTAAAACTCTCCCAAATTTCAGATTCATAATAATTAGTTTGCTACCAAGTTAAGTAATCTGCCAGGTACATAAATTACCTTACGGATAGTTTTACCATCAGTATGTTGCTGTACGTTGTTTTCAGCTAACCCTAGGGCTTCTACTTGCTCTTTGGTCGCGTCAGCTGCAACTGTGATCTTCGCTCTAACTTTTCCGTTTACTTGAACAATCACTAGCTTTTCGTCTTCAACCATAGCTTCAGCTTCGGCAACAGGCCAAGGCGCGGTTTCTACTTCATTACTGTGGCCTAAGTCTTTCCACATTACATGACAAATATGAGGGGCTATAGGCGCTAGTAATAATACAAGTGTGTCTATGCCTTCTCGTAATACAGCTAAATCTTGAGCATCTTTTTGAGGGGCTTTTTGTAAATGGTTAAGAAGCTCCATTGTTGCAGCAATTGCTGTGTTAAAGGTTTGGCGACGGCCCACATCATCCGTTACCTTTTCTATGGTTTTGTGTATAACACGTCTTAATTTTTTCTGTTCGCCAGTTAAGTTTGCTTTATCAAGGGGAGCAATATCTCCAGCTTCAACATTTTCTTGTACTAACGTCCAAAGGCGTTTAACAAATCTATGGGCTCCTTCTACACCTGAATCAACCCATTCTAGTGTTTGTTCTGGTGGAGCTGCAAACATGGTGAAGACTCGAATAGTGTCAGCACCATACAAATCAATAACCTGTTGTGGGTCTATTCCATTGTTTTTAGACTTCGACATTTTAGTCATGCCGCCATGTATGACTTCTTTACCATCTGCTTTAAGTACTGACTTAATTATACGGCCTTTGTCATCCTTCTCACTTTCAACATCTGCTGGTGAATACCAGGTTTGTTTACCTGCTGCATCTTCTCTATAAAATGAGTCGGCTAGCACCATGCCTTGACATAATAAGCGTTTGTATGGCTCGTCTGATTCAACTAAACCTTCATCGCGCATCAACTTATGGAAAAAGCGAGAATATAAAAGGTGCAATATTGCGTGTTCGATACCACCAACATATTGGTCGACAGGTAACCAATAATTGGCTTGCTGCGGGTCTAACATAGCTTGATCGTTTTGAGCGCTACAATAACGAGCGTAATACCAAGACGATTCCATGAAAGTATCAAAAGTATCTGTTTCACGTAGGGCAGGCTCGCCATTAAAGTCAGTTTTAGCCCATTCTGGGTCTGCTTTAATTGGAGATACCACACCATTCATTTGAACATCTTCAGGCAACTCAACAGGAAGCTGATCACTAGGTACTGGTACAGACTCTCCATTTTCGAGATTCAGCATAGGAATTGGACTACCCCAATAACGCTGACGGGATACCCCCCAGTCTCTTAAGCGATAATTAACTTTTTTCTGACCTTTGTTTTCAGCTGCAAGTAACTCGGCTATTTTGTCGAATGCTTCGCTAGAATTAAGGCCGTTGAAATCAGCAGAATTAACCAAGGTACCTTTTTCAGTAATTGCCGCTTGAGATAAATCGTCTCCCTCTTGTGAGGCGATAACTTGTTTTATCTCTAGGTTGTATTTAGTGGCGAATTCCCAATCTCTTTGGTCGTGAGCAGGAACAGCCATAACTGCTCCAGAGCCATATCCCATCAATACAAAGTTCGCTACCCAAACTGGTACTTTTTCGCCAGTAAGAGGGTGTATCGCGTAATAGCCAGTTGCACAGCCTTTCTTTTCCATGGTGGCTAGTTCAGCTTCAGCAACTTTGGTGTTTTTGCATTCATCTACAAAAGCAGCAAGTTCGCTATTAGATTTTGCCGCTTCTAATGCTATGGGATGCTGGGCAGCTACTGCCACATAGGTGACACCATAAAGGGTATCCGGACGAGTGGTATACACATCAAAGTTCCCTTGACCAGCAACTTCTTGCTCTAATTCAAAGGTGATTTCAACGCCTTCTGAACGTCCGATCCAGTTTTTCTGCATCGCACGAACTTGTTCAGGCCACTCTTCGAGTTGTTCTAAATCAGATACTAGCTCCTCAGCATAGTCTGTGATTTTTATAAACCACTGGGGTATTTCTTTTTGTTCTACTATTGCACCAGAGCGCCATCCACGTCCGTCTATAACCTGTTCATTTGCAAGTACAGTGTGGTCTACAGGATCCCAGTTGACTGTTGCGTTTTTCTTATACACTAAGCCTTTTTCAAATAGGCGAGTGAAAAACCACTGTTCCCATCGGTAGTATTCTTTTTTACAGGTTGCTACTTCACGATCCCAGTCATAACCAAAGCCTAATGATTTCAGCTGGGTTTTCATGTAATCGATATTTGAGTAAGTCCATTTAGCAGGGGCGGTATTATTATTAATTGCGGCATTTTCTGCTGGTAAACCAAACGCATCCCAACCCATAGGTTGTAATACATTTTTCCCTAACATACGCTGATATCGGCTAATTACGTCGCCAATGGTGTAATTACGAACATGACCCATATGCAGTCGACCACTTGGATAAGGGAACATGGATAAACAATAAAACTTCTCTTTATCTGCTTGCTCAGTGGCTTTAAATGTTTCTTGGGTTTCCCAATAGGCTTGAACCTCTTTTTCGATAACTTGAGGTTGATACTGTTTTTCGGCCATTAAATAGGTTCCATGTCGCTGGGTCATTTAGGTCAAGTGACCTAGGTATGATTATTGAAAAAATTAGCTAGCTAGAATACCTTAGCGGCTTAGTGAGTAACAATAGTAAAATCCGCTTTTATCAGGCTAATTCATAACTTTTTATTGATATTCGGAATATCGGTAATTAACTGTTTGAATTTTACCCGACTATTATGCCTTGTTAGTGCAGTTAACTAATACGTTTACTAGGTTAACCTTGTTGGTTTGACTTAGCATATGACAGTTTTTGTTTAATTATTATTCACTAGGTCGTATAACAACACGTATCTGTTTGACAGCTAGTTAATTACGGGTTTCACTACTTGATAATTATCTTTTCAGTCGGCGTTTTATTTTTATGCAAAGTAACCACGCGTTAACTCTTCAGCAATTAACTGCAAAACCTAGCAGAAGGCTTATCAATAAAGCCCTGAAAGACCAAAATGCCTTAAACTCAACATTTATCGGGCAGGAAAGAGCCCGTGAAGCACTTGCATTTGGTTTAGGTGTGGCTGCTAGGGGGTACAACTTATATGTTATGGGTGAGCAAGCGACAGGAAGGTTTACTTTAGTTCATGAGTTTATTGATAAATATGTAAATAAAACATCCACTCCTGATGATTGGTGTTATATCAATAACTTTGAAGATGAGAGAGAGCCGTTTTCTCTGAGATTACCAGCAGGTGAAAGTAAAAAGTTAGCTAAAGATCTGGGGCACCTAATTGATGAGTTACTAGATACCTTCCCGGCGGCCTTTGATAACCCTGGATATCAACGCAAAAAAGCAGCCATAACCCGTGAATTCGATCAAGGCTACGACAAAGCTATTGCCGCTGTTGAACAGGAAGCTCAAAAGCAAGGCATAGCCATGTATGAAGAGGGAGGGGCGATTACGTTTTCTCCTATTATTGATGGTAAGCCTATAACTGATGCCGACTTTGCCAAAGTATCAGAAGAAGAGCGGCAAGTTTTTTACGAAATTATTGATGAACTTGAAGATACCCTAAGTGAGGCTTTAATTGAGCTTCCTAAGTGGAAACGTGCTACAGCAGAGCGACTAAGAGCGTTAAAAAAAGAGACTGCAGAACAGGGGATAAAGCCACTGTTAAAAGACTTAGAGCATCAATATACAGCGGACTTAGGGATTTTAAAATTTTTACGTCAACTTAAACCCCACTTAGTGGAAACGGTTGTTGAAGTCTTAGCTGATGATAAAAAAGATGACAAGCATGACGAATACGATAAGCGCTCTATATTAGAAGAGCAATACTTACCAAATATATTAGTCTCCCATACCATAAATAGCGGTTCGCCGGTGATTTATGAACCTAATCCTACCCATCAAAATCTATTCGGTAGAATAGAATACACCAATGTCCAAGGCTCGGTATTTACCAATTATCGCATGATACGCCCAGGTGCCATGCATAAAGCTAATGGTGGCTATTTATTGTTAGATGTAGATAAGTTAATTGATCAACCATACGTATGGGAAACCTTGAAACTTGTTTTAAAGTTTGGGCGACTAAAAATGGATTTACCTCAGCATGATGTAGGTATGGTGAATTCAATAACCCTAAATCCCCAACAAATACCGATAGATGTAAAAGTTGTTTTATTAGGTTCTAGGGATTTGTATTACACCTTGCAGGATTACGATGATGAGTTTTATGAATTATTCAGGGTATTAGTTGATTTTGATCATGAAATTCCTTTAGACAAAAAAACATTGTTTGATTTTGTAGGGCGGGTAAGAAATCAGGTAACAAGCTTAGGTCTTGAAAGTATCTCAGCTAAAGCAATGTATCGCCTAGTGGAATATAGCCTGAGATTAGCAGAGCACCAGCAACGATTATCAGCACGTTTTTCTGACGTAATTGAGTTGCTCCACGAGGCGGAGTTTTTTTGCAGGCAACAGCACAGCCTTGAGTTAGACGTCAACCATATTGAAGCTGCATTATCTGCAAAAGAGCATCGTACAGGCCGAGTAAGTGAAGCTGTATTAGATGACATTAAGCAAGGGCAAATACTGATTGCCACTGAAGGTGTGGATGTTGGCAAGGTAAATGGGTTAACGGTATTAGAAGTGGGGGACAGTATGTTTGGCACACCTGCTCGCATAACCTCTACTGTATACGCTGGAGCCAATGGTGTTGTTGATATTGAGAGAGAGGTTGAGTTAGGCCAGCCTATACACTCAAAAGGGGTCATGCTTTTAACTGGTTATTTGGGTTATAAATATGCACAGCTGTTTCCTCTAACATTATCTGCAAACATAGCCATTGAGCAATCCTATGGACATATAGATGGCGATAGTGCTTCGTTGGCTGAACTAGTGGCTCTTATCTCTGCACTGACGAGTATTCCTGTCCGTCAGGACTTTGCGATTACAGGTTCGATTAACCAATACGGGCAAGTGCAGTCTGTTGGTGGCGTAAATGAAAAAATAGAAGGTTTTTTCAAGTTATGTGAATACAGAGGCCTAACTGGTAACCAAGGAGTAATAATACCTAAATCTAATCAAGTAAATCTTATGTTAGATAAAAAGGTTTTGGCAGCAGTTAAAGCTCAAAAATTTCATGTGTATGTGGTGGAGACTGTGGATGAGGCCTTAGCTTTGTTAATGGATAAAGAAGTAGGGGAGCTAAATAGTAGAGGCCGTTACCCTAAAACCTCTATTAATTACATGGCTGTAACTAGTTTATTAAATATTGCCAATATTGTGGCTGGGGCTGATGACGAGTAGTCTCAGCAATGCTTAACCATTGGTGATTTGTCTTAATGTCCTCAGACTTTTATCAAGTCCGTAATTAAAAATAGTAAGGTTAAAGATATTATGAAAATAGCAAAAGGCTCGGTAGTTCAATTTTTATATAAAATTAAAGATACTGATGGCAAAGAATTAGAGTCTAATTTTGATCAAGAGCCAATAGCTTACCTTCATGGCTACAATAACATGATGGTGGGAGTTGAAAAGTCTCTAGAGTCTATGGAAAAAGGTGATGAAATAGAAGTAGAGCTTGAGGCCGCTGAAACTTATGGTGAATTGCAAGCTAACAGTGAGCAACGCGTGCCCATCAAGCATTTAGTTAGTTCTGATAAAAAAGTAAAATGGAAAGCAGGGATGACTGCAGTAGTAAATACTGAACAAGGCCATAGAGAAGTCACCATTTTAAAGGCTGGTAAGTTTATGGTGACCATTGATACAAACCATCCATTTGCAGGTAAAACCTTACTATTTGAATTAAAAGTAGTAGACGTTAGGGCGGCCACCGATGAAGAAATTGAGCATGGTCACGCACATGGCGTTGGCGGTCATCATCATTAGTTTGGGTAAAAATAATAAAATATGATGCCTGCAGGCTGTTGCTAAACGCTTTTAACTCTTAATTACGGTTTTTGACTTAATCCATAAGCCTCTAAACCCGTACTGAAAATAAAAGCGTTTGTTTTGCTCGCTATTTATATGCTTAAAAAGCCGCAGCCTGTAATTTTTCTCTTTGTGCAAACACCTTCAATGGATGTTTATTTTTTAGGTAGTTCAATCTTCTTTTCGTCACTTGGTTTATACATGACTAAAGTGTGACCGATTGCTTGTACCTTTATCGCGCCAGATTCACGAATAATGGCATCCATAATTAAGGTTTTTTCTTCTTTGTCATCTGTTGGCACTTTAACTTTAATCAACTCATGATGATTAATTGCGCCTTCAATTTCGGCCATTACGCCTTCAGTTAGGCCATTATTGCCTAGTTGCACGACAGGTTTAAGAGTGTGAGCTAAGCCTTTTAAAAACTGCTTTTGTTTGTTTGATAAGGTCATTGATAGTATTTCTTAAAAATTTATTCAAGATGAATGGTTGAAAAGCGCTATTCTAGCGCCATCTCACTGTTATTCCTAATTAGAATGCAGTTTAGAGCAAGGAAAAGATAAATTACTGCTTATAAGCTTTTTTTGTTTATCGTTTGGTCGATGAATAGTAGAGGTGATAGTGGCAGGTTGAGCTCAGGTTATAATTAACTATTTTTAGTTAGCTGCAGAACAATATTGGCATTAGCCTCGTAAAGATAACACAACCAAAGTGTGGCTAAGTAACACGGATGTGATGTTTTATCCGAAACATAAGGTGAGAGAATTGGGGATAAGTTTGATTTAAGGGGTTTATCAAGCTTTATTAAGTTATGGGTATGGTTTACAAGGCTCGCTCTCAGATAACTTTATCTGGTAGCGGCAAGAAACAAATTATAGTAGTCTGCTGATATACAGGTTAGACAAAACAGAATTGTAATTTTAGAGGTTATATAACTTGAGCGACATGGCAAAAAATTTAATCTTATGGCTGGTCATCGCTGTCGTATTGATGTCGGTTTTCCAAAATTTTTCATCAAATGATTCCAAAGCGGTTTCGACAGATTACACTCATTTTCTTCGAGACGTCAGTAATGGGGTCGTTAGCAGTGCCACCATAGATAGAAATACCGGTGAAATACAAGGTGTTAAAAGAAATGGTGAGTCATTTACTACCATCATTCCTTATACTGATTTAGCGCTTATGGATGAACTAATCGAAAACAACGTTGCTGTTTTTGGTAAGCCACCAGAGGAATCTTCATTATTAACATCTATTTTCATTTCTTGGTTCCCTATGCTGTTGCTAATTGGGGTATGGATATTTTTCATGCGCCAAATGCAAGGCGGTGGCGGCAAAGGCGCAATGTCCTTTGGTAAAAGTAAAGCTCGTTTATTAGGTGAAGACCAAATAAAAACCACATTTGCTGATGTGGCTGGGTGTGATGAAGCCAAAGAAGATGTAACCGAATTAGTTGATTTTTTAAGAGACCCAAGCAAGTTCCAAAAACTTGGTGGAAAAATCCCTAAAGGGGTCTTGATGGTTGGTCCTCCAGGAACAGGTAAAACCTTACTTGCTAAAGCTATTGCTGGTGAAGCCAAAGTACCTTTCTTCAGTATTTCTGGCTCAGACTTTGTTGAAATGTTTGTTGGTGTTGGTGCATCTCGTGTACGGGACATGTTTGACCAAGCTAAAAAATCTGCGCCTTGTATCATTTTTATCGATGAAATCGATGCTGTAGGTCGTAAGCGTGGTGCTGGACATGGCGGTGGTCATGACGAAAGAGAGCAAACATTAAACCAGATGTTGGTAGAAATGGATGGTTTTGAAGGCACTGAGGGTATTATTGTTATTGCTGCGACTAACCGTCCAGATGTACTTGACCCAGCATTGTTAAGACCTGGTCGCTTTGACCGCCAAGTAATGGTTGGTTTACCTGATATTCGCGGTCGTGAACAAATTCTTAAGGTCCATATGCGTAAAGTACCTTTAGGCGATAACGTTGAGGCATCTTTAATTGCCCGTGGTACTCCTGGTTTCTCTGGTGCTGATCTTGCTAATCTAGTAAATGAAGCTGCTTTATTTGCTGCACGTACTGATAAGCGTGTGGTAAGTATGGACGAGTTTGATAAGGCAAAAGACAAAATCATGATGGGCTCAGAGCGCAAGACCATGGTGATGTCAGAAGAAGAAAAAACTAACACTGCATACCATGAAGCTGGTCACGCAATCGTTGGTCGATTAGTGCCTAAGCACGATCCAGTATATAAGGTATCAATTATTCCTAGAGGCCGTGCCCTAGGTGTAACTATGTATTTACCTGAACAAGATAAGTACAGCTCATCTAGAGAAGAGTTGGAATCACGTATTGCTACCTTATTTGGTGGACGTATTGCTGAAGAAATTACTTTAGGCGAAGCTGGGGTTACAACCGGTGCGTCAAATGATATTGAGCGGGCGACAGATATAGCTCGTAAAATGGTAACTCAATGGGGACTTTCTCCTAAGATGGGACCTATCAACTACAAAGATGATGAAAACGAGATGTACATGGGGGCAGCGCCTTCACCAATGTCCGCTGAGACTTCTCGAGACATTGATGCTGAAATTAGATTATTAATTGATAGAAACTATGCTCTTGCTGAGAAGATCCTAAAAGAGAATATGGATATTTTAGAAGCGATGAAAGATGCGCTAATGAAATATGAAACCATTGACGCAAAACAAATAGATGATTTGATGGAACGCAAAGAAGTTCGTTTACCTGCAGAGTGGGTACGTGACGGAAAGTCTGATGATTCAAATAAACCATCTGGTGGGGCTACAGTCGCTCCAGAAGATAATAAAGAAGAGTCAAAAGAAGACAAGCCAAAACCTAATGTTGGCAAGCCTGGTGATGCTACACATTAATTTCAAGTCAGTATTAAAAACGCTTTGCTGCTAGTGCATCAAGGCGTTTTTTTGTAGATACAGCTACCGTTTTTTAGAGATGTATTTTTATGTGGTTTAAAGATAAATTTATAGATTTATCGCAACCCCGCGTCATGGGGATCCTCAATGTTACTCCTGATTCTTTTTCTGATGGTGGCAGCTTTAGTGGTATAGATAATGCCTTAAGACAAACTGAGCTTATGTTACAAGAAGGAGCTGACTTTATTGATGTTGGCGGTGAGTCTACTAGGCCAGGTGCAGAATACGTATCATTGCAACAAGAGTTAGACAGAGTCATACCTGTAATTGAATCAATAAAGCAAAGGTTTGATACTGTTGTTTCAGTTGATACCAGTAAAGCCCAAGTGATGTCAGATGCAGTCAATGCAGGTGCAGGTTTAATTAATGATGTAAGAGCACTTCAAGAAGAAGGTGCACTAGAGGCAGCAGTATTGGCACAAGTACCAGTTTGTTTGATGCATATGCAAGGGCAACCAAGGCAAATGCAACAAAACCCTATGTATGACATGGTGACTGAAGATGTTTTAGTATTTTTAAGACAGCGAATAGCTAAATGTGAAAGCGCCGGTATTAGTTTGGATAAAATTATCGTAGACCCAGGCTTTGGCTTTGGGAAATCTCTTGAACATAATTATCAATTATTGGCAGAGCTTTTACAGTTTAAAGCATTAGAAGTACCAGTCTTGGTAGGGATGTCTAGAAAAAGTATGTTGGGTAAGTTGTTAAATAGAGATATTGAACAACGTTTAGCCGGTGGAATTGCCGTGGCTACTATAGCAGTGCAGCAAGGTGCCAATATAGTTAGAGTACATGACGTTAAAGAAACAGTAGATGCAGTTAAAGTTGTAGCTGCATTGAACGCTTACAGGAAGAAGTAAAATGGGCGATAGAAAGTATTTTGGTACCGATGGTATCCGTGGAAAAGTTGGTGAGAGCTTCATCAATCCTGAATTTGTAATGAAATTAGGTTGGGCAGCAGGAAAAGTGCTAGCCAACACAGGTACAAATAAAGTACTGATTGGTAAAGACACTAGAATTTCAGGTTATATGCTTGAGTCAGCACTAGAGGCAGGTCTGTCAGCCGCCGGCATTAATATTGGGTTATTGGGTCCAATGCCTACACCTGCTATTGCTTACCTAACTAAAACCTTCCGCTCTGAAGCAGGTATTGTGATCAGTGCCTCTCACAATCCTTATTATGATAATGGTATTAAGTTTTTCTCTGCAGATGGTATGAAGTTAGATGATGATATTGAAGCTGCTATCGAAGAACAGATGGATAAACCTATGGAGTGTGTAGCTTCAGATAAACTAGGTAAGGCGATTCGTATTGGGGATGCTGCAGGCCGATATATAGAGTTTTGTAAAGGTAACTTCCCATCCGAGTTATCCTTAAAAGGTTTAAAAATCGTGGTTGATTGTGCTCATGGTGCAACTTATCACATAGCACCCAATGTACTTAGTGAGCTAGGCGCCGAAGTTATTGAGCTTGGTACTAATCCAAATGGCTTGAATATCAACCGCGATGTTGGTGCGACTTCTATGAAAGCAATAACCGAGTGTGTGCTTGAAAATAAAGCTGATTTAGGTTTTGCATTAGATGGTGATGGCGACCGAATTATGTTGGTTGATAATAAAGGTAATATCATCGATGGCGATCAAATTGTCTACATGATCGCTCGAGATACCTTAAAGTCAGGCCGCCTTAAAGGTGGGGTGGTTGGTACTGTCATGAGTAACTTAGGGTTAGAAGTGGCGCTAGCTACATTAGGGGTACCTTTTGTGCGTAGTGCAGTGGGTGACAGATACGTAATGGAGCTACTACAAGAAAAAGGTTGGTCTATTGGTGGAGAAGGCTCTGGGCATGTTTTAAACCTAGCGGCTGCATCTACTGGTGATGGGATTATTGCAGGATTACAAATATTAGCCGCTATGTTAAACGCTGATATGACACTATATGAATTGAGCCGAGGAATGGTAAAGTACCCTCAAACCTTAATTAATGTTAGATTTGAGGAAGGTAGTACGCCATTAGAGAATGAGCTGGTGCAAGCAGCAGTCGTTGAAGCTGAAACCGCTCTTGAAGATAGAGGTAGGGTATTGTTACGTAAAAGCGGTACTGAACCACTTATTCGAGTAATGGTAGAGGCGAATGATATGCAAGATTCAGCGTCCTGGGCAGAACATATTGCCGATGCTGTGCGTAAAGTGAGCAAATAAACTGTTATCATTCCTATAAGCTTATAAGTCCCTTGTATAATTTCGTTGGGTTGGTTAATATCTCGCGCGCTTTTTTATTGGCGCTAAAAGGAGCAAAAAGTGCAAACAAATAGTCGCAGATCTATGGTCGCTGGAAACTGGAAGATGAATGGCGATAAAGCACTGGTTAAGCAGATGCAAAATGTGCTTGCAGAGGTTAGCTTAGACAATATGGATGCGGTGATATGTCCTCCGTTTCCTTTTTTAGGATTGTTTGCTGATAACATCAAATTAGGTGCTCAAAATATGAGTCAGTTTGATTCAGGTGCCCATACTGGTGAGGTTTCAGTATCCATACTTAAAGAGTTTGGATGTAGCTACATCATTATCGGTCACTCTGAGCGCAGAGAAGACAATTTTGAATCTGATGATGTTGTCGCCATTAAGGTTGAAAAAGCACTTAACGCTGGCCTTACGCCAATTTTATGTTTTGGTGAGCCAGAAAAGATACGCGAAGATGGCAGCTTGTTCTCATATATTGCGGCCCAACTCGATGCAGTTTTGCAACAAGTAGGCATTGCACAGTTTGCGAATATTGTTTTAGCTTATGAGCCAATATGGGCTATAGGCACAGGAAAAACAGCGAGTCCTGAGCAAGCTCAAGAGGTACATGCTTTTGTTCGGGGGCACTTGGCTAAATTAGATTCGGACATTGCTGCCAATATAGTTATTTTATATGGCGGCAGTGTTAAAGGTAGTAATGCTGAGGAATTATTTTCTCAGGAAGATGTAGACGGTGGTTTGATTGGCGGGGCCAGTCTAAATCCAGAAGATTTTTTAAGTATTTGCCAAGCGGCAAATCAGTAGAGGCAACACATGGATTTTTACGAGTTATTAGTTATTGTTTATTTAATCGTCGCAGTTATGTTGGTGGGTTTTGTTTTAATCCAGCAAGGTAAAGGGGCTGATATGGGCGCTTCTTTTGGTAGTGGTGGCTCTAACACAGTTTTTGGTTCTGGTGGTTCAGGTAACTTTTTAACAAGAGCGACTGCCATACTTGCTACTTTATTTTTTGTTATTAGTTTGGTTTTAGGTAATCAAACAGCGGATAAAGAAAAAGGTTTAGATGAGTGGGAAAACTTAGACGCTCCGGCTATTGAACAAACAATTGATTCAGATATTCCTGTTGGCGACCAAGTAGAGCAAGCTATTCAAAACTCTGATGTTCCGGTAGTTGATACCCCAAGTATTGAAGAGGACGTACCTAGCTCTTAGGTCATAACGTATACGCGGATGTGGTGGAATTGGTAGACACGCAGCCTTGAGGGGGCTGTGGCTTAGGCCGTGAGAGTTCGAGTCTCTCCATCCGCACCATTTTAAGAAGGTCTTAGTTCATAGCTAAGGCCTTTTTTATTGGGTGTTTTGTTTTAATTATATTGGGTTTTGGTGGGGTATTTATCTAAGTACAAGGGATTTGCTTGCTTCAAAATAACACGGAGTAAGTTTGATTAGGTTGGATAGCTGCCATAAATTAAAGCCGACAATTTGGCGTAATATTGTCGGCTTAACAAAAGAACTAATGCTTTAAATTACTAAGAGGGGTTACTCTCTAAACGCTGCGTTTCATCATGCGCTCTTTATCTCGAGCCCAGTCTCTATCTTTAACAGAGTCTCGTTTATCGTGTTCGTGCTTACCTTTACCTAGATATATCTCTAGTTTTACCCAATTGGCCTTCCAATACATGGCTGTGGCGATAATTGAATAGCCTTGACGCTCTACTGAGCCAATTAGTTTATCTAACTCACGTTTCTTTAATAATAATTTACGTTTGCGGGTTGCATCACATACAACATGGCTAGAAGCTTGATTCAAAGGTTGAATTGTCGAACCAATTAAAAATGCTTCACCTTTTTCGATGGTGACATAACTCTCGGAAATATTAACTTTACCTGAGCGGATACTTTTGACTTCCCAACCCTGAAGTGCCATGCCACATTCTAGCTTATCTTCAAGATTGTATTGATGACGTGCTTTTTTGTTTAGAGCAATGGTGTTGGTAGTATTTTTAGACTTCTTTTTATTCATGGGGCGTATTATAGAGATTGTATTATTAGGCACAACAAAAATGTGGCTAAAGGCTAATGGGAGTTGATCTTTGGGTGATATTTTGCAGCTAACTGTATGATATTTATACTGTGTAATTTGAAATAGCAGAGTGCACTCACTGAGTAAGTGGTAACAGTTGAAAATATCGTAAAGGCGTTGACCGAGGGTTTTTTAAAGGGGTGTTAATTTGGTTGTTAGCTTTTAAATGATTCCACTTTACGTCAAAGCTAATAGGGCGATTAAAAAGTGTCTAGTTTGAATGCAATATGTCAGCGAAAGAGAATATCAGCCTTGAATACTAAGACTCTTGGTATTAAAAAAGATCTACTATTATGCTAGGCTACAGCGGTTTTTAGCCATAACAAATTAGGAGAACTAATGGCGAATGTATCTCGCAGTGCATTAGTTGGTTTTAGTGCTGAGTCGATGTTTGATTTGATCAATAATGTACAACAATACCCTGAATTTATACCGGGGTGTGCAGATACTAAAATATTAGAGGAAAGTGCTGATAATATGCGAGCATCTTTGCTTATATCTAAGGCAGGGGTTAAACAGTGGTTCACTACACACAACACTTTAAAAAGAGGTCAGTTTATTAAAATGAACTTGGTTGATGGCCCTTTTTCTAGTTTAACTGGAGGTTGGACAATTCAAGCCTTGAGTGACTCTGCATGTAAAATAGAATTAAATTTAGATTTTGCATTTTCTAGTCGATTAGTTGAAATGGCGTTTGGCCGTATATTTAATTCAATTGCTTCAAATATGGTTGTAGCCTTCACAGAGCGAGCAAAGCAAGTTTATGGTTAGTGACCTAAATGACACGAATAAAATCACCCTGGAAGTCGCCTACGGTACACCACAAAGGCAAGTTTTATTAGAGTTTATGGCTGATGAAGGCGTGACTGTAGAGCAAGCAATAATGATATCTGGAGTGTTGTCTGAATTTCCGGAAATTGAATTGAATACAGCTAAAGTTGGAATTTGGAATCGAGCTTGTAAAGTATCTGATGTGCCGAAAGACGGCGATCGTATTGAAATCTATCGCCCGTTAATCGCAGACCCTAAAGAAGCCCGTAGAAGACGAGCAGAGAAGGCTAAAGAAGAAGGCCGAGCCAACAAGGTCACTGGGGGCAGGGCAAAAGGAGCCTAGCATGCCAGCCTTTTTCTTAGGGGGATTTACCATAGCAAAAGTAAGTTTGTTTGCCCTGTAAGTAAAACTTATAGCTTTCGAATGGATAGAATGACTTCCCCTACCTCGACGCCATATTTAATTATTTGTGATTTATTTAACAGCATGTTCTCATCAATGAGGTACATCCAATCATCTAACGTGACAATTAACGGCTCTTGGTCAACTATAATTTCTAAGTCATATCGCCAATAAAAAGCAGCACCGGCAGATTTTCCTGTCGCTACCCCTATCACGTCATTTGCTGTACCCTGAAAACTCCCATCTTCTAACTGGGTAAGTTGCCAAACTCTGGTGTCTTTTTCACCATCATCGTATTCAAATTTTTCATCGAGTGTGCCTTGCTTTCCTTGCCAGGTTCCCGTTATTTTGGCGACAAACCGCCTACTTAAGGCCCCGTTTATATCCAATACCATTCCATGGGCGACTAACTCGCCATTGAAAAACTCATTTAATTTTAGGGTGGGCGTAGTGTCTGAATAGTTTTCTACACTGGGACTGGAGCAACTTAATAACGCCAATGTTATTATGACTAAAATATATTTTTTCATTCTCCACCTCTAGGTTTGTTTGTATTAGCCTTGTAGTTGGCTATAAGGTTCGATAACACCACCAAAACAGGGAGCAATACTCCCCACAAAAGGCCCAGATATATCACTTGGCCTGTTAACTCTAAAGATGAATCCAGAGCGCCAAACCTTATAGCTGCCGTATAACTCATACATCCAGATATGCTGCCAATTATAATTAATAATGGCCATTTAGTTTTAGAAAGCCAAAGTAAGCTATGATTGAGAGAAATCACAAATACACACCACAAAAGCAGTAACCACAGTGGCAGCCAACCATTGGTTGAAGTGATCACTGAATAGTGAACAAGTAAAGAGTCCACTAGCCATCCTATTGGCGCTAAGGCTAGTAATTTTGTGTCAGCCTTTCTTTTGTCACTAAGGATAAAGTGCAATACTAAAATAATGCTGATTATTAAAGCTGCATACTGAGTCAGTAATGCAGCTGCAAACCAAGCTAATTGAAACAATAAGCCATTAATAATCCAGAACTTGCGCATCTTGTTTACCAATAAAATGCATTTTTCTAGCAGTAATGTGATGGGTGCTTATAGCCCTTTCTAAAAATGCCCCTTCACAATAACAAAGATAGTAGTTCCATAACCGCCTGAACTGGCTGTCAAAACCTGATTTAGACAACTGAGTCCAATTTTGATTAAAGTTTTTATACCAGTGGTTAAGAGTACGGGCATAATGCAAACCAATGTCTTCCACATGGTCAATAACCATGTCACTTTGTTCTGCAAGTTGTTTACTAATTACTTGAACTGATGGCAGGCAACCACCAGGGAAGATATAACGCTGGATAAAATCCACACTTTTTCGATAATGATCATAACGACTATCAGCAATGGTAATTGCTTGGAGCAACATTTTCCCAGAGTCGTTTAATAGAGAATTACATTTTTTGAAAAAAGTTGGCAAAAACTCATGGCCTACAGCCTCAATCATTTCAATTGATACTAGCTTGTCAAACTTACCAGTTAACTCTCGATAATCTTTCTTCAAAAGTGTGATTTTGCCTTCAAGTTTGTTTTTTTGAACTTGAGCTTGGGCGTATTCATATTGGGCGTCAGATATTGTAGTGGTAGTCACTTGGCAGCCATAATGCTTAGCGGCGTAAATAGCTAAACTTCCCCAGCCTGTGCCAATCTCAACTAGATGATCCGTGGTTTTTAACTCTAACTTTTCACATATGGTTTTTAGCTTATTATTCTGTGCTGCTTCTAATGTTTGATTGTTTTCATCAAAAATAGCAGCAGAATACATCATGGTTCTGTCTAAAAATTGAGTATAAAGATGGTTACCTAGATCATAATGGCTCAGGATGTTTTTCTTTGAGCCTGTTTGTGAGTTTTTATTAGCTAGATGAGTAAGCTTGTTTTTTATTTTTACAGGCCAAGATTGCGAAGCCTCAACTTTGTCTAGCTGTTGTTGATGTTTAGCGAATATCTGGATTAGGTGGGTTAGGTTGGGAGATGTCCACTTGTGCTCTATATAAGCTTCTGCTGCTCCTATAGAACCGCCTCTAACAAAGTCTTTGTATAGACTTGAGTCTAAAACGACTATTTTGGCAGTCAATGAACCTTGAGGGTTACCAAATTGGTAAATAGTGTTCGCTTCTTGAATTTCAATACTAGCGTCTTCCAAAGAGTCCAGCGTTTCGAATACAAGCTTACGGCACTTTGTTGTCCACCAATCTAATGGGATAGTCGAACGTAATGTTTGTGTGTTTTCCATTATATAACCTCAGATTTCCGGATGTGCAACAAAAGGCACTTTTTTGATAAATAGCTTTAAAGCTTGCCAATAAATAGCCAATACAATTTTGAAGGTCATGCTCGGGGTGCTAAATAGAGTAGACACAACATTTCTCACTGATATAGATTTCTTTGACATCGCTAAAGTGGCGTCAAATACCTTACGTTCTTGATGATTTTCAATATGCACCAGCATTTTTTTGCCTGGTGGGGTGACGCGCCAATGGTAATCCATATCCATTTCCATAAATGGTGAAACATGAAAGGTTTTAGCAGTAGGCTGAACCTTGTCTAAATTGACTAAATAGTAATGTCGCTCGCGCCATGGGGTATTACTCACCTCCGCCAGCATGTATTGACATTTCAGGTTTTGGTCATAACAAAAATAAAAGTTTATGGGGCTGAAATACAAGCCTAAACATCTAGCTTGCGCTACCATTGTGACCTTATGCCCATCCCATTTACCACCTAAAGATAACACTTTTGTTTGGATACGTTCTTTTAAAGTCCCTAGTTCACTTTTGATGTAATCATTTTGATTGAAGCGTATAGGGTGGTACCACTTGTCTCCAATAAAAGGTGAGCCCTGGTACATCTCTGGGAGCTCATCTAGGTCGATGGCTAACATATACAGTGAGTAACTAAAGCTATGATTAGTATGCTTGTAACGCCTATGGCGAACGGTACCCGCATAAATCCCGCTATTTAGACTCATAAGCTAATTCCAAACCTTGAACCTATATCTGTAGCACTACGAACACCATCTTCATGAAAGCCGTTGTACCAATAAGCGCCCACAAAATGGGTGTGATTAACACCGCATATCTGGTCCCTTTGTTGCTGTGCTGCAATGCAGACCTGATTGAAAACTGGATGCGCATAGGTGAAGCTACGTAGCACTTTTTCTGGCGCAATGTGTTCTGATTGGTTTAAGGTGACACAAAATGTCTCCTTTGAGCGGATACCTTGCAAAATATTCATGTTGTAGGTAACGCTTGCTTGTCTGTCAAAATTGCCGTCTAGGAGATAGTTCCAGCTAGCCCATGCGGCCTGTCTGTCAGGTAACAACTGGGTATCTGTATGTAAAACAACATCATTATTTTGATATTGAATATTTCCTAATATCTGAGCTTCTTGAGGGGTAGCATCGGCCAATAATGCTAGGGCTTGATCTGAGTGACATGCAAATACAACTTCATCAAAAGACTGGTGTGTACCGTCTTCAAAATGCAATAAAACCTGATCTACCTCTCGGCTCACTTTTTTGATCGACGCTTTAAGGACAATCTTTTCTTTAAATCCTTCAATGAGCGGACCAATGTATTCCCTAGAGCCACCAGGAATTACGTACCACTGAGGCCTGTCATTGACATTGAGTAAACCGTGATGATGGAAAAAGCGAATAAAAAAACTGAGCTCAAATTGGCGCATTTCATTTAAGCTTGTGGACCAAATTGCTGCCCCCATGGGTAAAATGTAATGCTGGCAAAAGTAATCATTGAAATTCTCATCCCTCAGAAACTCTCCCAGAGTTAAGTCCTTGGGAATAGAGTCTTGTGAATACAGTGCTTTACAGGTTTTATTGAAGCGTAAAATGTCAACAATTAACTTCCAGAACTTGGGGTTGAGTAGGTTACGTTTTTGCGCAAATAAAGTGCTTAAGCTATGACCGTTGTATTCTAACCCGGTGTTTTGGTTTTTTACGCTAAAGCTCATCTCTGTCTCTTGGGGGCGAATATTAAGCTTGGATAATAACTTCAAAAATCTTGGATAGGTTTTGTTGTTAAAAACAATAAACCCTGTATCAATAGAATATTCTTGTTGCTTTACAGTAATATCAACTGTGGCTGTGTGTCCGCCAATGTAGTTGTTTTTCTCAAATACAGTTACTTGGTGTTGTTGGTTAAGTAAGTAGGCAGAAGTTAACCCTGATATACCAGAGCCTATAATGGCTATTTTTTTCATTTTTTTACCTTAGATATTGCAATTTTTCGCCACAGCCCAAAAGGTAACCAAGACATTAACCTGAGCATATTGATGAACAAAGTGGGAAATTTGATGGAAAGGGCTTTGGCTTGCATACCTTTAAAGATAGCTTTAGCAGCATACTCAGCTGTCACTTTAGCTGGCATATCAAAGGTGTTTTTGTCTGTTAAGGGAGTTTCCACAAAGCCAGGTTGAATTAAACTTACCCCTATATTTTGACTGGCGAGGTCGATACTTAGGCTTTGGGCTAGGTAGTTAAGGCCTGCCTTTGAGGCGCCATAGGCCTGCGATTGGGTAAAGGGGATATAGGTTACACTAGAACTTACGATACCAATTTGACTGTGCGGATTAAGTTTAGGCATAAAAGCCTCTAAGCAATAGCCTACCGACAATAAGTTTGTGCGAATTACCCGCTCAAACAAATCACTGTCGAAAGGATTAACAGTTTCCATATATTCACAGTTACCAGCATTTAAAATAAGTTGATCTAGCATACTTACTTCTTCTGCTGCGTCTAACACTTGTTTTTGCTGCGACACATCAAAGCTTAATACCTTTATACTTGGATGATGCTTTTTAAGTTCTGATAGCTTCAGTAAGTCTCTTCCGGTGGCTGTTACTTCAAACCCTTTGGCGGTGTAAATGCTAACAAGAGCCTTACCTATTCCGGACGTCGCGCCAGTGATGAGTACACTATTCATTTTGCTGCTCGCTTTTTTAGGTATTTAATGAAGTGACCAACAACAGGAATATGCTCGAATATCATGGAGTTCGTATCTAGGTAATCTTGATGGAAAATTACCTTTTCATTATCGAATGTTAAGCGGCTATGTCCTAATACATTTATAACTTTGCCACTATTTAAAGAGGGGTGGGAATAGCTCATGGTCCAGTACAAGCAACCTTTATCAGCGACTTCTAGGGTTTCGTCAATATTAAATGAGATGGATTTAACGTTGCTGTAAAGGTGTTGAAAATACTCTTCAAGGGCAGCAATTCCTTGTACCTTATGGAGAGGGTCTATGAATGTAATGTCGCTATGATAAATCTCTCGTAGCAAAGATATATTATCTATATCTATTTTCTGATACGTAGCGACAAAACGCTCAATTCTCTTCGAATTCATATTACTTGTCCTTTTCTTATGTGATTGTTTACGAACTCAGAGTTTAAGAGGATCAGTTGTAGATAAATTTAACCAAAAGTATAAATTTGATAAAAAGCAGGCTCTAATTATGAGCCTGCCGGCTAGTATATGAGTTTCCCGATAGGGTTTAGCACCTGACTAATTCCTTGTACGAAATGCATAGAGTTATTGGCTACCGTTAGGCATAAGCAACCATGCTCGGTGAATGGCGTATGGGTATTGGCATCATTGAGCCATATAAAATCGCCGGGAACATAGTCATCAAACTCATCTTTGAATTCTCCAGCTAGTAAAACAGTTAGCTCAAAGCCCTTGTGAGTATGGATTGGAATTGTTCCACCTTTTTCAATGTGTAAAAGGTTTGTGTGAACATCTCCCTCATTTAAATCAACTCGAGCACGAGCAAGTTTACCCAGCTTTAGCCAGTTGGAAAGTGCTACCGACTGCAATGCTCTTGGCAATGTATACTCTTGGCCTTTTAGGTGTAACTTTAGGGGCATGCTTTGCTTTGGATGTATCTCATAATCTTCATCAGTAATAGCAGAAATCATATCCTCGTCGTCCCAAGTCTCTAGTTCACAATCATCATCAAGACATTGTGCAGATGCTTCTTGGAGCGCTAGTACTTGATGTCTGCAGCATTCGCAGTGCTCTAAGTGCGCAGATACAGCGATAGACAAAGATGAATCTAATTGTCCTTGTGTAAAAGCTAAAAGTAAGGCTGGCGTTGGGTGATGTTTAATCATCTGAGTCTCCCATTAGTTGGCGTAGCTTGTTTAACGCTAAGCGCAACCTAGATTTTACCGTACCTATTGGTAGGTTAAGTTGTTGTGCTAATTGTTCTTGGGTGACTTGCTTGTAAAAAAGACCCACAACAACCTGTTTTTGTTTTTCAGGTAGGTGGTCAAGTAATGATTTGATGTTGCGACTTTCTAGGTGGTCTTCGAAATTATCGATATCATCTGACACCAAGATGTTGTCTACAGGCCAAATATCATCACTGATGGACTCAGTTCGCTGAGTTTGAATTTTTCGTAACATGTCAAAGCTCATGTTGCGCATTATGGAATACATCCACGTGGTTGGCGCTCCTTTATCTGCATGATAAAGGTGAGCTTTTCTCCAAATATTCGTCATGGTTTCTTGCACTAACTCTAAGGCTTGCGCTTCATTATTAAACTGTTTAATTCCGAATTGTTTAATGCGAGGGGCAAACCATTTAAATAACTCACTAAAAGCACGCTTGTCCCGTTCTATCGCTATGTCATGTAACCAGATACATAGTTCAGGGTGCTTAGTATTCATACCCTGCTTTTGTGGGCTTATGGTCATATTTACACTGTGTGCTCTTTGATTGGTTGCCAGCATTATACGTTTTCCATTTAATGTTATAAATAGAATTACGAGTGACTCTGATGTTTAGATCAATTTCTGACAGAATAATTTGCAGCGAGAAGATTGCGTTAACTTGCAGTCTTGTTCGCAAAATTTAATGCCTAGTATCACTGATAGTGGGTTTTCATTACTTTATTGGAAACAAACAGTGATTGCTCAATGCTTGTTTCTTTGTAAACCCGTGTTAGCAAGGATTTTTGCTGAAATCTCTTCCACTGAAAAATAGGTACTATTTAAAAAAGGGATTTTTTCTTTACGGTATAGGTTTTCAACTTCTCTTAGTTCTAACCTACATTGCTTTAGTGACGCATAACGACTATTGGGGCGTCTTTCTGAGCGAATTTGCTGTAAACGCTCTGCTTCGATGGTTAACCCAAATAATTTATCTTTAAATCGCCTTAGGGAAGCTGGAAGCCGCAAAATATCGTCCATATCATCTTCGGTAAAAGGATAATTAGCCGCTTTAATTCCATATTGGAGTGCTAAATATAAACTGGTTGGGGTTTTTCCAGAGCGAGAAACACCCACCAAAATAATATCTGCTTGGTGCAAGTCTTTTAAATTGGTCCCATCATCGTTTGCTAATGCATAGTTTACTGCTTCGATTCTTATATCGTAGGTTTTTTCATGAATACTATGAGTACGGTGTTTTTCAGGTTTACTTTTTACGCCTAAAACTTTCTCTAATGGAGCAACGTACTGGTCGAGAAAATTATAGTTAATTCCTACTGATTTAGAGATGATTTTTCTTACTTCTGTATTGACCACTGTATAAAACACTAAAGGTCTTTGTTTGGTGTCTTGAAAACTTTCAGATATTTTTTGAACTACATCTTCCGCTTGTTCTACTGTTTCTACGAATGGAATTGTGATGTGTTTTAGCTCAATCGTAAACAGGGAGAGGAGTGCGTGGCCAAAAGTTTCTGCTGTGATGGCAGTTCCATCGGAAATATAAAACGCTAATCTCATAACATTTTCCTTACATTGTAGTAATTTAATTACGAAATGTAATTAAATTTTACTTTCATAATAACAACATTCTAAAATCAGCCGCAAGCAAGCACTTCCTTATCGAAGTATTTGTTTTATTTACCGTTTTAGTGTCGTGTACATAATGAGTAAGAGTAAATTAATCGCTTTATAAAACAATCGAAAAATGAGCTAGGAGAAACTAAAAATGCAAGAACATGTGTTGTGGTACCAACAACTTGGAATGGAAGATGTTGGTGTTGTGGGAGGTAAAAATGCATCATTGGGGGAAATGATTTCAAATTTATCAAACGCCGGGGTTCAAGTTCCTGGCGGCTTCGCTACGACAGCTCATGCATTTAATTTGTTTTTAGAACAAAGTGGCTTAGAAGCACGGATTCATGAGCTATTAGATAGCTTAGATGTGGATGATATAGCGGAGCTAGCAAAAGCTGGTGAAACTATACGTAATTGGATCATAGATACACCGTTTTTACCTGAGCTTGAAAGTGCCATTAGAAGTGCCTTTGAAACCCTACAAGGGGAGGCCGGTGATGAGGCTTCTTTTGCTGTGCGCTCTTCTGCAACAGCTGAAGACATGCCTGATGCATCATTTGCTGGCCAACAGGAAACCTTTTTGAATGTGAAAGGGTATGATGCAGTGATGGTTGCCATTAAGCATGTTTTTGCCTCTTTGTTTAACGACCGAGCTATCTCTTATCGTGTACACCAGGGTTATGACCATAAAGGGGTGGCACTTTCTGCTGGTATTCAACGCATGGTTCGTAGTGATTGCGCTACATCTGGCGTGATGTTCTCTATCGATACCGAATCAGGTTTTGAAGATGTGGTGTTCATTACCTCTTCTTATGGTCTTGGGGAAATGGTGGTTCAAGGTGCCGTAAACCCTGATGAGTTTTATGTACACAAGCCTACACTTGCTAAAGGTGTACACGCTGTTGTACGCCGTAACCTAGGTAGTAAGCTTACAAAAATGATTTATTCAGACGACACTGCTCATGGTAAACAAGTTGAAATTGTAGATATAGATGAGGCAGACAGTTGTTTATTTTCACTCAGCGACGATGAAGTAATGGAGCTTGCTAAACAAGCTATCATCATCGAAAAGCACTATAAACGCCCTATGGATATTGAGTGGGCGAAAGACGGTATAGATGGAAAGTTATATATTGTACAAGCTCGTCCCGAAACTGTTCGTAGTCGTGAAGACTTACAGGTTATAGAACGTTTTATGTTAAAAGGTAAGGCGAAAACCTTAACCGAAGGCCGAGCCATAGGTCACAAAATAGGTGCGGGGATTGCGAAAGTGCTTAGTGGTGTTGAAGAAATGGATAAAATTCAACCTGGCGATGTGTTGATAACCGATATGACGGATCCCGATTGGGAGCCTATTATGAAAAAGGCATCCGCTATTGTTACCAATCGTGGTGGGCGTACCTGTCATGCTGCAATCATTGCCCGTGAGTTAGGAATACCCGCAGTTGTTGGGTGTGGTAACGCGACTGCGTCTATCAGTAATGGTGAAAAAGTCACAGTCTCATGTGCTGAAGGTGACACAGGTTATATTTATGGTGATGTACTAGATTATGACGTTGTTACCTCACGCATTGACGAAATGCCTGATATCCCGCTGAAAGTCATGATGAACGTGGGTAACCCTGATAGAGCATTTGATTTTGGCCGTTTGCCAAGTGCAGGGGTAGGATTAGCGCGTTTAGAATTTATTATTAATCGCATGATTGGAGTGCACCCAAAGGCATTGCTAAATTTTGAGCAACAGCCAGATGAGTTAAAAAAAGAAATTACAGAAATGATTTCTGGGTATGCATCGCCTGTTGAGTATTACATTGAAAAGCTGGTTGAGGGTATATCCACTATCGCAGCTGCATTTTATCCTAAAAAAGTTATCGTACGCATGTCTGACTTTAAGTCTAATGAATACTTTAATTTGGTAGGCGGTTATCAATATGAGCCTGATGAAGAAAACCCTATGTTAGGGTTTCGTGGTGCAAGCCGCTATATCTCTGATGATTTCAGAGAATGTTTTGCTTTAGAGTGTGAGGCAATAAAGCGAGTTCGTAACAAGATGGATTTGACCAATGTCGAGATTATGATCCCTTTCATTCGGACTTTAGAAGAGGGTCAACAAGTCTTAGATTTACTGGCGGCTCAAGGCTTGGTTCAAGGTGAGAATGGACTGCGAGTGATTATGATGTGCGAACTTCCGTCGAATGCATTACTTGCTGACCAATTCTTAGATATGTTTGACGGGTTTTCAATTGGTTCAAATGATTTAACCCAGTTAACCCTTGGTTTAGATAGGGACTCAGGTTTGATTGCGCATTTGTTTGACGAACGTAACCAGGCTGTGAAAGTGTTGCTGTCAATGGCAATAAAGGCGGCTAAAAAGCGTGGTAAGTATGTGGGTATTTGTGGTCAAGGCCCATCTGACCATGAAGACTTAGCTCAGTGGTTGGTGGAGCAGGGCATAGACAGTGTGTCACTCAATCCAGATACTGTGGTAGAGACCTGGCTATACCTAGGAGAGCAACACAAATAAACTTGTATTGCTTTGATGTTAAAGTTAAAAAACCGCAAGTTGATATCAGCTTGCGGTTTTTTATTAAGAGTCAAATGTAAATCGCTACAGCATTTGTTACTAACTTTTAAGTTTACGCCTGAGTATAAATCGGTCTAAGCGTCGCGCTGAATTAGACATAGATGTTTGTAGTTTTGTAAGCCATTCCCTAGCTTTTGGGACGTCATAGCTCAATACAACTAGCCCTAACAACAAAAATAAAGAAGAACCTGGGATGATAAACAATACTAGGCCCATTAGCGCTAGTAGGCTACCTATTGTGATCCTTATTTTTTTAATCATTTGTTTTGGCCTTTATGACATCGGTGAGTTTTAGATTCTATCACCCTATAGGACAACGAAAAACAAAGGATGTTACAAATTGTTAAAATATTAGACTAATTTACTAGTTTTTATTAACTTTTATATAGTCACCTTTGAGCTCTGGTTATGAAAGATAACCCCAATCTAGTGCAAAGTGATATAGAGCCTAAGTTTACAATTAGGTATAATTGGTCCATTAATTTGCTTTAAGAACAGTCCTATAACTATGCTTCCAGCGTTAGATCCTAGCTCAATAATTGAGAGCGATTATCAAGAATTTTTGACCTTATTGAAAAAGTCAGCCTTTACTGGTGATATTGAATTTAGCTATGCCAGCCGTTTAGCTGTGGCTACTGATAACTCTATTTATCAGCAGCTTCCACAGGCTGTGGTGTTGCCAAAGTCTACAGATGACTTGTCAGTTATGGGTAAAGTCGCTAGTGAGTTTGCTAATGTTCGTTTTTCAGCAAGAGGGGGCGGTACAGGCACCAATGGCCAGTCGCTAACCTCAGGTATCATTGTTGATATGTCTCGTTATATGAATAACGTACTTGAAGTTAATGCAAAGGAAGGCTGGGCAAGAGTTCAATCTGGTGTGGTTAAAGACCAGCTGAATGATGCATTACGACCTTTTGGATTCTTTTTTGCACCGGACTTATCTACCAGTAACCGAGCAACTGTAGGCGGTATGATAAATACTGATGCTTCGGGGCAAGGCTCGCTAGTATACGGTAAAACCAGTGATCATGTTTTAGAGTTAACGTCTGTTTTGGCTGACGGTACTGTGTTAAATACCGCACCTATTACAGTGGAAGCTGCCAAACTACAGAGTGAACAAGACTCCCCTTTAGGGCGTGTTACTAAGCAATTGCTCGATACCTGCTTAGGAAAACGAGAGCAAATACTCGAAAAATTCCCCCGTCTGAATCGATTTTTAACAGGGTATGATTTAGAAAATACCCTAGGAAATGATTTAAGTACCCTAGATATTAGCCGAGTTATTACAGGCTCAGAGGGCTCTTTGGTATTTGTGTCTGAAGCAAAAGTAAATATTACGCCTATTGCAACATTTAAAGCTTTAGTGAATGTTAAGTATGATTCTTTTGAGTCAGCGCTAAGGCATGCGCCAAGCATGGTAGCCGCAAACGCTACTTCGGTAGAAACCGTTGACAGCAATGTCTTAAACCTTGCCAAGCAAGATATCATATGGCACTCGGTTGCGGACTTAATAACAGATGTGGAAGGCAAAGAAGTACTTGGCCTTAATATGGTTGAGTACAACAGTAACGATCAAGCGGATATTGAACAAAAGATTGCCAGTCTCAGCGAAAGTCTTGATAGCGCTAAAAATCTTGGGGTAATTGGTTACCAAATTACCTACGATAAAGCTGACATATCAAAAATATACGCCATGCGTAAGAAGTCGGTTGGATTGTTGGGTAAAGTAAAAGGCACTAAAAAGCCTCTAGCGTTTGTAGAAGATACCGCCGTACCACCAGAAAACCTCGCTGATTTTATTATGGAGTTTAGAGCATTACTCGATAGTCATAACTTAAAGTATGGCATGTTTGGCCATGTGGATGCTGGGGTGTTACATGTTCGCCCTGCATTAGATATGTGTGACCCAGAACAAGAAGCTATGGTGCCAGATATTTCTGACCAAGTGGTGGCGCTGGTGGCAAAATATGGTGGCTTGATGTGGGGAGAGCATGGTAAAGGTTATCGCAGTGAATATGCGCCAACATTTTTTGGTGAAGAGCTGTATACCGAATTGCGTAAAATCAAAACAGTGTTTGACCCATTAAACAAAATGAACCCAGGTAAAATCTGTACGCCCTTAGAATCAAATGAGAGCTTAGTTAAAGTGTCTGGCCTTAAACGAGGGGAGTTTGACAGGCAAATACCTATCGCAGTTAGAACGTCGTTCGAACCCGCTATGAGCTGTAACGGTAACGGCTTATGTTTTAATTACGATACCACTTCGCCCATGTGCCCCTCGTTTAAAATCACCGGTGACAGACGCCATAGCCCTAAGGGTAGGGCAGGTATGGTGCGCGAATGGTTACGTTTATTATCTAAAAACAACATTGATGTAAATGAGTTAGAGCACAATGAGGATCCACCCACTTGGTTTGAGCGATTCAGAAACTCCACTGATAAAAAGCCAGATAATGACTTTTCACATGAAGTTCTAGAAGTAATGGAAGGCTGTTTAGCCTGTAAAGCATGTTCAAGCCAATGCCCAGTGAGTGTGGATGTACCCGGGTTTAGATCGCGATTTTTAAGTATGTATTACCAAAGATATATGCGACCAGCCAAAGATATTTTAGTGGGGAATATTGAGAAAATGGCCCCCCTTATGGCCCAAGCTCCAGGTTTTGTTAACTTCTTTTTATCCCAAGATTGGGTGAATACGAGTATTAGAAAAACCATTGGCTATGTGAACACGCCTTTGTTGTCAAAGCCCACTCTAGAAAAAAGGCTCAAGCTTAATCAGCCACAAAGTACTCACTTCGATTTAGGTCAACTACAGAAATTGGACAAAGAAACATTGTCTAAAAAAGTGTGTATTGTGCAGGACCCATTCACTACTTTTTATGATGCTGATGTAGTCGAGTCTCTTGTAAACTTGATTAGTAAGTTAGGGTATCAACCTATCTTATTGCCATTCATGCCAAACGGTAAACCTCAACATGTGAAGGGGTTTTTAAAAGAATTTGCTAGCACGGCTAAAACAGCCGCAGACTTCTTGAACCAATTAGCTGAACTAGAAGTGCCACTTGTAGGAGTCGACCCTTCAATGGTGCTTTGTTATCGGGATGAATATCAAAAAGTACTAGGTGATGCCCGCGGTGATTTTAAGGTGCAATTGGTACATGAATGGTTAACTCAGATAAAGTTACCTGAGTTGAAAACTCCAAGCCAAGCTGCATACGGCTTGTTTGGTCATTGCAGCGAAAAAACAGCACTACCTGCTAGCGAAAAACAATGGCAGCAAATATTCAAGCAAACTGGATTAGAGCTGTCTTTAGTGTCTGTGGGTTGTTGCGGTATGGCAGGTACCTTTGGCCATGAATCAAGCCATTTTGAAGAATCTACCGGTATTTACAATTTAAGCTGGCAACAAGCAGTCGCCAAATTCAAACCCGAACAAGTGCTCGCTACCGGCTATTCCTGCCGCAGCCAAGTGGCAAGGTTTGAAGCGTTCAAACCTAAACATCCACTGCAAATTTTAGAGAAAAACCTATAGCCTTAATAGAAGAGGGCAGTGTAATAGCTGCCATTCTTCAAAATAATCAGCCTAATTGGACTAGAAAAAAGCGTTGCGACGTTAAATCTGTATAGGTTTAACCATTAAACATCGTCAATATTTGACCTAGCGCGTTGCCATTTTCTATCTCTGGCCTTTTTCTACAGCCTCAACGCCCCAATATGCCGACGAAACGAGCGCAGCGAGTTGAGGTCGGAATAATTGGCTTGTTAAGTGCGGATCTCAAGAGATTGTCCTCCCTCTTTACTTAGCACTATTACGTTTTCTTTTGTTATTACAGAAACACATGCATCTAAACCAACTATTAAATATTCCTTAACTAGATTCCCAGAGTGTTTCATGAGAAAGCCATCTCTCTCTGCTTCTTGATCGAACCACCCACCAGAAGCAACTCTATATAGCCACCCACTTCTGAGATTAAAACTAACCCAGTTTTCAGAAAGATCGGACTCATCCAGTAATCTGATTGATGAAGGACCGAATTCATTATTGAAAAAGACTTCGTATTCCTTTCCAGATTTCGGACAATAAATGCACACCTTAGTTTTATCGAAATCCCAGAGCAACTCTGTAACTTCAACATTTTCACCAAAATCTGGTACTTCCTTTACCGGTTCTACTCTCATCATTTTTTGTGCACTTAACGCCCACATAAGGGGCTGATAATAAGTTGGCTAAACTTGTGTAGCGAAGCGAAACTGAGCCAACTTAATAGCAGTCCCGTTACTTGATGCGCTTGTTAGGAGACGTTAATTTGCGCGTCCAAATTGGAAATTAAAGAACTTAACTTCAAGTCAAAGCCCGTTAAGTCTTTGCCACTTAAATTCAAATTTACCAGCCTTTCTTTTTCCTCAAGAATAGGCACCATTGATTCTTTGAACTCACTCCAAGACACTTGAATAGGTTCTACTTCACTCAATAATTCAGGAGCCAGTTTCTTTAACCTTAGAATCCTAGATCTTGAAGACCAAACAGGAAAGGATACTTGGTGTTCAGATACATCAAATTCCAATATCGTTCCATCTGGAAATTCAGCAAACCACAGAATCTGAGTTTCGGACACTTCCTTATAAAATTTTTCTATCTGCGAACCTACACTCAATTCCCTAAGTCTCCTAACGCCGCGCTCTGCGGCAAATTTGGAGCGCAGCGGAAGATTTGTCCGACAGCAGCGCCTTGTTAGGCCTATATGAGGCTATCTTGTACACCAACGTTCCTTTCCTGCTTTGTATAATGAGATTTTAAAATTTCTAAAAAGTCCTCTGGCGATGACAGTGCATCACTAATCATTCCGATTTTAGCTAGGCTTAGATACACAGCCACGGAATGTGCTTGACAGTTAATTGATTTTTTAGGGTTAAATTCGATATCAGTAAAGGCATCGTACGAAAGCACTTCTTTCGACAATTCTTCATTGTTTGCTAACGCATTAATATATATCCAGTCATAGAAATAGGTTCTCGGCTCAAGAGGAAACATCTTTCCAAAAAACTCGAAACCAATAAGATTTCCAGACTCTTTAAGCCTAATGTCTTTTTTGGCCGATAAAGAATCAAGACCAAATAGGTCTTTATAAGGACCGCCTCTTGAAAACACCTTGCTTCCTTGAAAAGCTGTTTCTACAGTGAAAATATTTTTTTTCTTTTTAGTTTCAATAAGTAAATTGAAAGCAGAAAGCTTTATTCCTAGTTCATTTTCAGATTTACTGGATATTTCTAATACTCGATCAAAACCAAAGCTGTGTGCAACACTGTGAAGTTCACAAATCGACTTTTGTTTTTGAGACTTTGCCATCCCAGGGTGCCACTTGAACTCTAAAAGCCTTTCTTCTGCTCCAGGCTCCCCGGTTAAATTTGGAATAAATAAGGGTCTTGTGGCCATTACCAATGCTCATAATCTAATCGAGCATAGTAAAACGCTCGGTGATAAAGAAAATCAAAATTTGGGTGTTTTGCTTCTAAAGCCTGCTCTGTTTGCTTGTCAGGTGCAATCACTCCTTCTATGTACTCAGGCTCAATTGTGTCAAAGACCAGTATCTCAGCCTGTGGATTGGTCGGGCAATCATCTGGTAGTTCTAAAGTCGCTCTATCCGGCTTTCCCGCTACGGGGTCAAACATTCTTCGAAAAGCAGCTACACCTTTCCTATTTTGTATTGGAATAGCTCTCACATTATTACTAGCTGCATTTTCACAACAAAAAGCACAATCTTTAAGCCAAAGTATTTCAGGCTTAAAAGCCACAACAACCCAAGCCTGCCTAGTGTCTTGGCTCCTGAGGCTATAAAACATCTTATAGTTTGGGTGGCCTACTGATAGGCAATTAGCTGTTCTTTGCCCATCCATTCGATATTGATCGTTGTATGCTACAGCAGCTCCTTGAGCCTCAAGTGTAGCTCTAGGTACAAGCCCATCGGTGAGAATCGAATCCATATTCTCAATTTTTGTAAAATGCCATACGTAATCGATACTTCGGCTTTTTACTTCGTTCTCCATACCAATCTCCTTATGGTGCTTTTAGTGGGCCTAACGCCCCAAGCAGCGGAAAACACGAACGTTTTGGCGCAGCCAGTGAGTGGTTTTCCGATGACTTGGTTTGTTATACGTTTTGACTACTTTTTTTCCATCGGAGTTGGATTTTCTTTCTCTTGTCTTTCTTCGATATCAGGACGGTCTTCATTTTCATTATTCACTAACATTTCATCATTTCCATTATTACTTTAAAAACTGAGAATATACTTATTAGCCAAACGGCAATCACCAGCTCATCGTAAGCTAATTTAAGTGGTTTCAATTTATCATTATTAAATTCTGATTGTTTGATAACTGCGTTTGCATAGCAATCATACACGTATGACAGTGCTTTTTCTTTGTCCTGTCTTTTTAACCACTCAGATGTTTCTATACCTCTTGGAACAACAATACTTGATCTTATTTTTATACTTAATAGTAAGTGCCCAAACGCGCAAGTTAAGGAAAATATAGCAAATAATGCAGCAAGCAAAATAATATATTCGATAGCCGTTTCTGGATTAAAAAGTTGATCGTTTTGATAACCAAGAATAGCTCCAAAACTAGCAATCATTATTGTAATAAGAGTTAGAAATCGAGTTGACTTATTTTCTATGGATTCAAATCTTATGACTTCTTCATTGTATCTTTCTTTTATATAAGAAAGAGCTCCATTATCAGATAGCAAACTCATACTCCATAGACGTATAACGCCGCAATAAACGGCTAAGTAATAGTTGGCTAAAATGTGAAGCGAAGTGGAACCGAGCCAACTATTACGTGTCCGTTATTTAATTGCTTTGTTAGTTTGATTTTTCTTATGCCTATCAAAGAGCAAGAATAAACCAGCTAGAAATAAACTTACCACACCCGCCCAACCAGCGAGCCTACTATTTGAAGCATATGCTACAACCATGCTTTCATAACTTCGGACTATGTTTCCGTCTTTGGATAGCTCATAAACAGAATAGTAACTGTTTTCATCCCAAGGCGGTGAATGGGAATCCGTATCATCGTATAAAACAGAGATTATAGAGTCCTCACTGGCTAAAGCTGAATGTGTTTTACTCGTTTGCCCGCCAATAGAGTGATAAATAAGATGTATATTCTCGCCAAGAAACTTAAATCGAAGATTATTACCATGTTTACCTGTAGCTTTTACCCAATCGATTTCGCCTTCAATTAGAGTTAATTCCGCGCGCGGTAAAACCTTACCGCTAAAAGCAAACAAAAAGAGAAACCCAAGCCCGATAAGTGTGCAAATTAGAGAGGATTTTTGAATATCATTGAACTTCATATTAACGCCGATATATCCCAATCAAACTAACGCTTATTATCGAGCATGTCGTATATGTAACTTCTCGATTTGACATGAATTGTCGCCATTTTAGAACTTACCTTTTGATTTTATTAATCTTTTTTACCTTCATGCTATAAAAACTACAGAGTGTTGCAAAAGCAAAAGGAGACCTGACTTTAACGATACTTATCCGCTTCCTATTAAAAACTATGTGAAAAATATTTTCCACAATTAAATTAACAACTTAGCGTTTATGGGAAAAACAAAGCGAGATATCAAAACTTACATAATAGGAAGTGATATTGGCATTATATTAAAAAATATATTATACCTGTATTTATGTACAGCCTTTGGCTTGGGAGGAATTATTATGCCAAAATCACCTTTTATAGAATCTATACGATTTATTTTACGGACTAAAAGGTATAGCTTAAAAACAGAAAAGGCTTATCTTCACTGGATTCGACGATTTATTTATTTATTTCAACGGAAAACGTCATCCTAAAGATATGGGGGAGTTGGAGGTTGAGCAGTTTTTAACACATCTTGCTATAACACTAAAAGTCTCACCATCGACTCAAAATCAAGCTTTGTGCGCCGTTATTTTTATGTATCGGCATGTGCTAGAAAAGGACTTAACCAACATAAATTTTACGTTTGCTAAGACACCTGTTCGAGTACCTAAAGTATTAAGTCATTGTGATGCAATTGCTATAATCGATAAGTTACGAGGAGTTCATCATACTATTGGCACACTTATGTATGGTGGAGGATTTCGCATATCAGAGGTGTTGAGGTTACGTATAAAAGACTTTGATTTTGACCGAAACACTATTTTTATTTTTCGTTCAAAAGGCCAAAAAGACCGCTTAACTATGTTTCCAGAATTAGCCAAGACTGATATTTTTAAACAAATTCAAAAAGTAGAGAGTATCCATCAAAAAGATATGGATGAAGGGTATGGGTTGTCTTCACTTCCACCTTCTCTAATTCGTAAGTACGGAAAAGCAGCGACTAACTTATCTTGGCAATATATATTTCCTTCAACCACTCGATGTGTTAACCCTTACGATGGTTATATATGTCGCCACCACCTTCATCAAACTGGATTTCGTAAGGGGTTAAAAAAAGCAGTGCAAGAGGCGGGTGTTTTGAAGCGAGTTACCTCACATACCTTTTGGCATAGTTTCGCAACGCGATTACTTGAGACAGGGCGTGACATCAGAGTAGTACAATAGTTATTGGGGCATGATGATGTTAAAATCACGCAAATTTATACCCACGTCTTGGGTAAGCATAAATCCGGTGCAATTAGCCCTATGGATTCGCGGTGAAGTATCAACTGTATTAGTATGCCGCTTTAGACACACTATAGAATGTCTCCAATGTCTGTTCGGCATACATTTCTATAGTTAGCTATTGTTTATTTAGTATTTAGGTCTATCCCAATATCTATTTTTATAAACCCACTTTTTAAGAAAGTGACATTTGTCATAGCGAACTAGTGACAATAGACAATATTGTCATTTGAGTAAGAGACGTAAAGTTAAGCCTCAAATCATTTAGGGGATTACCATGAAACTTACTACTCTTTTAACCTTATGCTGTATCTGTTTAGTTAAGCCATTATTCGTTAGTGCACAAAGTGCAAGTTCTGTCACTCAGTTTAACCAAACATACCAAGCATTTAATGTCTCGGTTGTGGGCAGCGGTCAACCTATTGTTTTAATTCCAGGTGTTTCTTCTTCGGCGGCGGTTTGGGAGCGTACTATTGAGGCATTGTCTGACAGGTATCAATTGCATGCCTTATCATTGGCGGGATTTGCTGGGGTGAAACCCGCAGCACCAAGATTGGTTGGCGCTAATTATCTTGAATTTCAAAAAAATGCGATTGCAGAATATATTCGTGTAAATCAGTTAGAAGAGGTTGTGATTATTGGTCACTCGTTAGGGGGAACCTTAGGTTTGTGGTTAGCTTCCGAGCAGCACCCACAAATATCTGCGGTAATTAACATTGATGGCTTACCAGCCTTGGGTGCCTTACTTGGCAGTCAGCAAGCTTCGAGTGGTGATGCGCCTCGTTCATTTGACCCTAAAAGTATGGTGAAGTCTATGGCCAATAATGAGGCTTGGCATGAGCAAATGCTTAAGGACATGATGACGTCGGACCCAATGACATCAGGGCGCGCTTTTGGTGAACTGATGCAACTTGATATTAGAGATGACCTTAGTCAAATCGAACACCCAGTGCTTACCATAGCTGCACCTGCCCAGGCTGTGCCTTATGCTAGTTTTGAAGCAACCAAAAACAACTACTTGACCCAACTGGCAAACATACCTGAAAAATTCAAGCATATGGCTTATGCAAAAACGGCTAAACATTTTGTTATGGCAGACGAACCTGAATGGATGATTGAGCAAATAGAGTTATTTCTTAAAGTGAATTAACCCCCCCAAATAACATAACGCTAAGTTTTATACTTAGCGTTTTGTTTTATATATTTATCAATCTACTTTGACTCTAAAATACATAGCTTGAAGCCTCACTAAATACATTGCATGGGCTAACCAGAACCTTTATTGTTTTTACTCAATATCAAGGAAGGTCTGGCCCTATGAAAAAGAATGTTTACCTATTTTTATTTATTTGTTTGTTCAGTGTTTCTACTCAGGGCTTTGAGAAAGCCAAACTTGATCAATATCTAGATGCCTTAGACACAAACCAAAAGGCAATGCTTAGTTTAGCCATTGTAAAAGACGGCAAGCCTGCTTATCAAAGGGCTATCGGCTATACAGTTGTTGCAAGTAAGCAACAAGCCAACAAAGATACCCAATATTACATTGGCTCAATCACCAAAGTGTTTACCTCTACTATGATTTTTCAATTGATTGATGAAGGTAGGCTTTCACTAGATACCAAGTTGGCAAGCTATTATCCTAAGGTCAAAAATGCCGACAAAATTACTATCTCTATGTTGTTAAACCATAGAAGTGGTATTTTTAATTTCACCAATGCTTCAGACTACCCAGAGTATATGGAGCAGGGTAAAACTAAAGCTGAAATGGTGAATCTGATAGAGGAGTTAGGCAGTGATTTTGAGCCTGACAGTAAAGCTAGCTATTCAAATAGTGCCTATGTGCTGCTGGGTTTTATTATAGAAGATGTCACTCAAGACTCATACGCAAGTCAACTGCAAAACCGTATTACGGCTAGGTTGAACCTTAAGAGAACCATGTTCGCTAAACCTATTGACGTTAAAGCTAACCAAGCCAAATCTTATACTTATGAGTCTGGATATTGGGTGCCCGCTACAGAGACTGATATGAGTATTCCCTTTAGTGCTGGCGCGATTATTTCAACGCCTTCAGAAGTAGGGCTGTTTTTAACTGGGCTTTTTAACGGTAAGTTAATTTCTGCCAATTCATTAGATAAAATGAAAGAGATTAATCAAGGTTATGGCCGAGGAATGTTTAAGTTTCCGTTTTACGAAAAAGAGATTTATGGCCATACCGGTGGAATAGATGGCTTTGTGTCACAAGCCGGTTATTTTCCAGCCGATAATGTAGCTTTTACACTCACTTCAAATGGTTTGAATTACAAACTGAACGACATCAGTATTGGTCTGTTAAGTATTTATTATGGCCGACCTTTTGATATACCTGATTTTACTCAAAAGCCGATTAGCCTTTCAGAAAAAAATCTTCTTAAGTATGAAGGGGTGTTTTCTTCTAAAGACATTCCCCTTAAAATTACTTTAAGGTTTCGTGATGGTCAGCTCACTGCTCAAGCTACAGGGCAAGGTCCCCTCAACCTCACACCATTTTCAACTTCAGAGTTTCGTTTTGAACCAGCTGGAATTGTGATGCTTTTTGGTACGGATGGCGACAAGATTGATTACACTAGGTTTCAACTTAAGCAGGGTGGGGGTAATTACAAATTTACTAAAGAATAATAAATTTTTGACGGAGTGAAATATTGCACAATTTAGATTTATTCGCTGAGCCAGAGTCCACACCTATTAATGTGATTGATTACGATGGGCTGGTGGAATACCACGGATTGCTTATTCCTGCTCAAGAGGCTAATCAATACTTTGATGCTTTACTTCAAAAAATAGAGTGGCAGAGTGACCAAGCTAACATTTTTGGAAAACAGATTTTAACTAAGCGAAAGGTGGCTTGGTATGGTGATAAACCCTTTAGTTATACCTATTCGAACTCTACAAAAATGGCGCTGCCTTGGATTGATGAACTAGTCACACTTAAAGGCATTGTTGAAGACAAAACCGGCACTAAATTCAACTCTTGTTTGCTCAACCTATATCACACTGGTGAAGAGGGCATGGCTTGGCACAGTGATGGTGAAAAAGATTTACTTAAAAACGGTGCTATTGGCTCACTAAGCTTTGGTGCAGAGCGTAAGTTCTCTTTTAAACATAAACGCACCCAAAAAACGCTATCGGTATCATTGCAACATGGCAGTTTGCTTGTGATGAAAGGGGAAACCCAAAGCCATTGGCTACATAGATTACCCCCCACTAAAAAAGTGGACTCACCTAGAGTGAATCTGACCTTTAGAACCATTGATGAGGACAGGGGGAACTTAGATAATTGTTAGTAAAATCCAGCTGTCAGTAATTATTCAGCCTTTTCAGGATTAAGGCATGACAGGCATCTTTTGTTATGTATATGACTTAAATGTAAGAACAGAAATATTGCTGCCTTTTTCGAAATAGCTGTCAAAAGTATTTTATCAATAATAGACCAATTACTAATTCCAAATGAATTCGATAATTAGTGGCAAGTGTTCTGATATCCCCGTAAAACCCTTTTTAGATAATCCTAATTTCTGTTGTTCTTGAAGTGATATGTTGTCGGGATTGAAAATATTTCCGCTAGTTAAGTTTAAGGTTTTTGGACTATAAATGACTAGATCCATTACCCTAGATGGGTAGGATGTCCCACGCCCATCCCATGTCCAAGTTTGTGTGCCATCAAGGTGCATTAGCTCAGCCGCAATAAGACCTGAGTGGGGCTTTTTATATGGCCCCGAGATAATAATCAAGGGAATAACCGTACTAACTAAGTTAAAGTCACCTGCGACAATAATTCCATCGATTTGAACTCGCGTGGCTATGGTTTGTATGAGCTTCTTAATTTCTCGCACTTCAACTCGGCGTTTATCTTCCTCCCAACTGCTAGGGTCATTACCACAACACTCTAAATCAAGTGAAATAACCAATAATCGTTTATCTGCATCAATGACAATAGCGCCATTAACTGGAATACCAGAGTCTAGTTGTTGTGAATACTTAATTTCTCCCGCTTTTATAATCCGCTTTTTTAAACGTATTTTCTCAGATTCAGGGTAAGGTACTATCTTGGAAAACTCGGGCAATGTTTCTATGGGGAGGCTGCTAGCAATGACATTTCTTTGCCTGCCTCCACTTGAGCCAATAATGACGTCCCAATTAGTTTCGTTATTTATGGTGGAATTGGGCAATACCTTTCGTATTTGAGAGCCAATGGTTTTATTGGAAACTTCATCAAGCAATATTATATTTGCCTCAGTGTTTTCTAGCAGTGATTTAAATATTATTGGGGCTTTTACGAATGCATCTCCTGATACATTCCAAGAAAACACTTTGATACCTTTCCTTTGTTAGCATTAGCGGGATACTTTGAACTATCAACCAAAGAAGTACCAACATACTCAGCCGTGGTCGAATTAACTTGCAGTACCAATATTAAGGTCATCAAAACTTTCAACATAGTGCCTTTCCCTTTGGAATTTATATTCTTTCAAAGGTAACACAATCTAGTTCTTTCCCGCTGATTTTAGCGTTAAAGTTAACACTTTAGAAAAACTAAGCCCGCGAATTTGAAAGCCTGTAAGCTATTATTCGAAGGTTACCAGTGATGACGTTTGAGGCGGTTGCATTTAGTGCAAAGGTCTTATTCTAGTTTTACCCATATATGGCTTCTTATGTCGTGAGTTTGCAGAACCGCATTTATCTTTTAAGGCTTTTACAACACGAAAACTAGCACTTGTTTGTATAGATCTGAATTTTGTATTTTTTACACAAATTAAAAATAAGTAATGTAAATTTTTCCATTTAATGCCGCAGCAGGGCTTTAAGGAGTCAACAGGTTAGGCATATATCCTAGTTGGGGTTTATAGCTAACGTCCTTCTGAACTGCACTCCACACAAGCTTTAGCAGTGACCTAAATACATTTTAAGCCCATTAAAGAACCTTTCTCATACTTCCATTGTCGTAATGGTATTGCTTTTGCAAATTCTCAAAAAAATTATTAATTATAATCTGTAAGGCTTTAAAAATGGTTCACTATTACTCTGGCAATGTTATCGATATTGAGGCTTCTAGCCTTACAAGGAATAGTTACCCAATTGAAATTGCTGTGCGACTCGGCGATGGAACCAGCCATGATTCTCTGATAAAACCCATAGACGAATGGAAGGATTGGTCACATCAAGCCCAGGCCGTTCATGGAATTACGCGAGATGAATTATTTTTAAAAGGCAAAAACATCATAGAGGTATGTCAAACATTAAATAACATATGCGAAGGGCAAACTTTTTTCAGTGATGGATGGACATGGGACAATATGTGGTTAAATAGATTGTTCGACGCGAGTGGTATTAGCAAAAACTTCGACTGTTTGCCAATGGAGTATTTTATGCCTGAATCGCAAATAGAAAAGTGGCCAGGCCTAAAGCATGCAGTAGCGCAAAAACGAAAATTAAAAGCCCATAGAGCACTGAATGATGTTCATATAATAGGTGAGGCATTTGACAAACTAGCAAGTGCCGGAGAAATCAAATGCACCAGCGAATTTATTAATATCAGCCAAAATCTTCATAAGCATGTGGCGTAACTAAAACATTATTTAAAGTGCGCTGGCTCACTTTAAAGGGGATGAGGTTGCAGAAATATCTAGCTAATACTTTTTTAAATCAGGCACTACTAACAAGTTAGTTTTTAGCACACAAGCTGCAAAACAGTTATTGGTACAGTGTTATTCAATGTACCAATGTCCTTTGTTCACTAAAGTGGTAAGTAGAGTGCATACCTCTTGGTCTTTGCTAAGTTTAATTGTTCCATTATCTTCACAAATACTAGCTTGTGATAAAAGTTGCTTAATGACGTTTGCTGATTGAATAGGGGCTGAGTAGCTCTCTCCATTAATGTAAAATACGAAAGTGTTTTCAGCTTGATTTGCACTTGGCTCGACAAATATAGGTTTAACCCCAGGGCTAGGGTAGAAACATTCGCCGTCGTTTAGCATGTCGATAATGGCTTGCACAGAAAACTCTTCAATTTGTTGATTTAAGCCATCCTCAGACTTTTTATTGTCACTTAAGAATATCGGTAGCCACTTTTCAAATGCTTCACCTTGCAAGGTTTCGGCAAGTAAAGCTTTAAACTGAGCTACTTCTTGTTGTTTGATTTCACCCGAGAATTTGCGCGGTGATAATGCTCGATCTTTGAAGCGTTTGCTAAGTAGGTTGTTATCAATAGCGTAATCTGCGAAAGACGATAGCATTTCTTGCTGTGACGGAGCTCGAAACCCCACTGAGTAGTTCATACATGGCTCTAGTGCTACGCCATTATGAGGATGATTGGCTGGTATATAAATAATATCACCAGGGTTGAGTACCTCATCTATGACGGGGAAAAACCCTGTAATTTGAGATAAATCACAATGGGGTCTTACCGCTTCGTATTGATCGGGTAGGCCTACTTGCCAACGCCTAGTGCCTTTACCTTGAATGATAAATACATCGTATTGATCTAAATGGGGGCCTACACCTGCACCAGTATTAGAGTAGCTCACCATAAGGTCGTCCATACGCCATACTGGGATAAAATTAAAGGTATTCATTAGGCTATCAGCGTCTGGTAAATAGTGATCGACCGATTGCACTAATAAACTCCACTTGCCTAAGCAGTGGTCATTTATGTTTTCATATGGGCCGTGTGCAACTTCCCATGCGCCACTTTGATAACTAACAATACGTGAGTCTACGCCTTGTTCTTCGGTTAACCCAGCAAGTTCATGTTCATCAATAGGGTCTTCAAAATCAATAAAGCCTTGGCGAATTAACAGTGGTTTTTTTTGCCAATATTCATTAAGAAAGGTTTTGGTGTCGATATTTTGTAATCTGTACATCTTGATCCGGTTAGTTATTTACGACCTTGTAACCAATAAGTGGTAACTGGGCCAATACCTTTTACAGTTATTTTGCCACGCTGCGTAAAATGAAAGGCACTTTTTGTTAATTGATAGGTAGATTCTGTGGTCTGAATTTTATTTGATTCACCTTGGCTTTCCATTCGAGAGGCTAAGTTTACTGCTTCTCCCCACATGTCGTAACTGAATTTACTTTTACCTATTATACCAGCAACTACCTCCCCGCAACCAATGCCAATTCGCAGGCCTATATTGAGATTTTGTTTTTTACATATTTGTTTAAATTCATGGAGCATATCTAAGGCGCAGTTACAGCATTGTGTAGCATGCTCTGCTGTTGCAATAGGGAGCCCGCCTGCGGCCATATATCCATCGCCACTGGTTTTAATTTTTTCAAGTCCATACTTGAGTGACAATTCATCAAAACGACAAAATATTTCATTTAGAATTTTGAATAATTGTTGTGGTGTGCGCTTTTTACAAAGAGGGGTAAAGTCTTGAATATCAGCAAATAAAATACTGGCTTGTGCAAAGTAGTCTGCAATGGGCTCATTTGAATTCTTTAATCTTTGTGCAATGCTATTTGGCAAAATGTTTAGTAATAGCTGCTCGGAACGCTTACGCTCATGGGCGAGCTTTTTCCAACTTTTACTGACATTTTTCTGAATGTGATAGCTACATAAAATGCTAGCTAGGGCTAATAGGCAGGCGCTTGCAAACTTAAAGCTTTGCTGCGCTGCGTCGTAATTTTGTTGTAGATAAATTTGATAATAAGTTTCTGTAACAAGGAACAAACCACAAAATAGTATTGAAAAACTCCATTTATAAATGTTCTCTCGTTCGGTGAAAAAGAACGGACAACAAATTACTGCAAGCAAATAGAAAAAGTGAATATATAAATCAAGCTCCCATAATACGCAGGTTGTAATTAGGTTAGTGATATAAACAGTGATTAACCACATTTTAGCGGCTAGATACAATGCATTGTGGTTGAGTATAGGCACCCAAATCAGTGAAAAAATAGTGAGGCAGGTTATGAGAAATTGAAATGCCCCTTGACCTTGCCAAAACCAAATAGCACTGGGAATTTGTAATAAAGACACCGCAATTACGATACAGGCAATAATATTGGTGATACGAACAGGGGGGAAATATTCATTGGGATAACGGGCAATACCTGCCCAAACCCATAGCTTTAAAAAACGCTTCAACATTTTAAATCCTTTTAAAATTGGAGTGAGTACTTATGTTCCTATAGAAAGTAAGTGTAGTTCACTCCAATTTATGCAAAAGGATTTGGTTGAATTTATTTCTCTAGTTGCTCAACAAACTCAATAGCGCGGCCGATGTAGTTTGCTGGCGTAAGTGCTTTTAACTGCTCTTTAGCAACGTCTGGTAGCTCTAATGTATCAACAAATTCAGCCATAATTTGCTGGTTAACTTTTTTGCCACGGGTTAACTCTTTGAGTTTTTCGTATGGCTTTTCGATACCGTAACGACGCATCACTGTTTGCACTGGTTCTGCAAGTAACTCCCAGTTGTCATCAAGCTCATCTAGTAAGCTTTGTTCGTTAACTTGTAACTTGCTGATCCCTTTTAAAGAGGCTTGATAAGCGATAACTGAATAGCCAACACCCACACCTAAGTTTCTTAGTACGGTGGAGTCGGTTAAATCTCGCTGCCATCTAGATACTGGAAGTTTAGTGGCTAAATGCCCAAACATCGCATTTGCTAGCCCTAAATTACCTTCAGAGTTTTCAAAGTCTATTGGGTTGACTTTATGTGGCATAGTTGACGAGCCAATCTCACCCGCGATAGTTTTTTGCTTAAAGTGACCCAATGCAATGTAACCCCAAACATCACGGTCAAAATCAAGCAATATTGTGTTAAAGCGCGCAATGGCATCAAATAACTCTGCGATATAATCGTGAGGCTCAATTTGTGTTGTAAAGGCGTTCCAAGTTACACCTAAACTAGTTACAAATTCATCTGCAAAGTTATGCCAATCAAACTCAGGGTAAGCAGATAAATGGGCATTGTAGTTACCCACAGCACCATTAATTTTTCCTAAAATACTTACCGCAGAGATTTGCTCACGCTGGCGCTGTAATCTGATCATCACATTCGCCATCTCTTTACCCATAGTAGTAGGTGAGGCTGGCTGACCGTGGGTACGGGCCATCATAGGAATAGATTTTAACTCAATAGCCAAGCGCTTAAGTTCAGAAACCAGTTTGTCGCAGTAGGGTAAAACGACTTGATCTCTAGCTTCTGTGAGCATTAATGCATGAGACAGGTTATTAATGTCTTCAGATGTGCAAGCAAAGTGAATAAACTCGTTTATTGCGTGAAGTTCTGGATTGTTTGCTACTTTTTCTTTAAGAAAGTATTCAACAGCCTTAACATCGTGATTAGTAGTGCGCTCTATGTCTTTAATGCGTGCTGCATCTTGTTCATTAAAATTAGTTACTATTTCATCTAGTAATGTATTCGCTTCAGAGCTGAAGGCTGGAACTTCTTGAATTTCTGGAGTGGCTGCTAATTTTTGTAACCAGCGAACCTCAACGACCACACGATATTTTAGCAAACCAAATTCACTAAAAATGTCTCTTAATTCCGCTGTTTTACTGCCATAACGACCATCTATGGGGGATACCGCGGTTAATGCAGATAACTCCATGAAATTCTCCTAATTGAGTGTATTTATGTGGTTTAAAGTGTGTTTTGCGCTATTTAATATTTGTGTTCTATTTAACAATATATGTCTGCGTTTTCCGCCAACTTGTCTCCATAAAACAGCAGCTCTTACTCCTGCAAGTAAGGTGGCTCGAACCTTGTGTTGGCATTCAGGCCGTTGCAGTACTTTTGGGTCTCCAGCTACTTGAATTTTTCGAGTTATGGGGCTGATAACATCGGCATAAATGCTGTCTAAATTACTAAGCATTTGGCTTTCTGGTAACTCTAAATGTAATTTTTGACGTTGAATATTTGATATTCGCTCGCCTAAAACTGCCATTGTTTTTTTCTTTGTACTTAGCTTACGCTCTATCGAGAGTAAATTGGCTATGTATCTAGTGATTTCTACATCTTTCAAATTCGATTGGTTACCCAATTGACTGAGGATTGTTTCATATCCTAATTTCAACTGGCTAATATCTCCGAATACTTGTTCAGTATTGTCACTTTCTGTCACTGAAATACTGTTCAAAGAAGCATTTAATGCTTGTTCATTGTAATCATTGCCCCTAGCTATTTTTTTAACCAGCGCAGCAGCTTGGCAAACGCCTGCCAGTGCAATATTACTCTCAGTGAAGCGTGTTGATTGTTTATTATTCATTAACGAATGTAATTCTCTATAATACCGCCACCTAGGCATGTGGCGCCTTGATAAAATACCGCTGACTGTCCTGGGGTTACGGCCTTTTGAGGCGAGTCAAATTCGACTAGTACAATACCGTCCTCTCGTGGTGTAACTAAGCAAGGGATATCTTGTTGGCGATATCGGGTTTTCACTGCGCACTTTATTGGTTGCGATGGGCCTTGTCGGTCGACCCAATGTAATTGGTTGGCCACTAGGCCTTTTGAATACAAGCGAGGGTGATTAGCACCTTGTCCTACAATTAACACATTACGTTCAACGTCTTTATCTACTACATACCATGGCTCTTCACCAAATTCTTTCATACCACCGATGAGTAAACCTTTACGTTGACCCAAAGTGTGATACATCAAGCCTTCATGTTTGCCAATTACTTGGCCTTCAGCCGTTTCTATCTCGCCTGGCTGGGCTGGAAGGTATTGACCCAGAAAGTCCTTAAACTTGCGCTCACCAATAAAACATATACCCGTACTATCTTTTTTATCATGGGTGACTAGGTCTTGTTCTAGCGCGATTTCTCGAACACGTGGTTTTTCTAGGTGGCCAATAGGAAACAATGTTTGCGCAACATGTTTTTCTCCTAGGGTGTATAAAAAGTAGCTTTGGTCCTTATTGCCATCAAGGCCACGCAACATTTGCCACTGCCCAGACTCGTTAGAACGTTGCACATAGTGCCCAGTAGCAATGTAATCAGCATTAAGCTCTTCGGCTGCAAATTCTAAAAATGCTTTAAACTTAATTTCTTTATTACACATTATATCCGGGTTAGGCGTGCGACCTGCTTTATATTCTTCTAAAAAATACTCGAAAACATTGTCCCAATACTCGGCTGCAAAGTTGATGGTATGTAAAGGGATTTCAAGTTTATCAGCCACCGCTTGCGCATCTTTTAGATCTTCAGCAGCAGCACAGTACTCATCATTATCATCTTCTTCCCAGTTTTTCATAAACAGGCCTTCAACTTGATAACCCTGTTCTTTCAAAAGGTATGCAGAGACTGAAGAGTCGACACCTCCAGACATGCCAACTATTACTTTTATTTGGCTATTGTCTAGGGTAGGAGCCGTAGATTTAGATTGTTGAGTCATAGGTAAATTATTTAATTGGTAATGCGCTAAAAATCGGAGCCGAAGTCTAGCAGTTATTTAGCTTAAAATCACCTCAGATAGTGGCATTATTAAGCTCTGTTTTTATGGTGTACGTTGGCTACCTGCTTATTAATTGTTGTCGGGCGGGGCTGAGCAAACAGCCCCTAATTGTTTATTACTTCGGAATAATAGGCAGAACTATTTTTGAAGGGTATTTTTTGCTCATATGTAGAGTTTGCTTGGCTACTATCATTTTGGATGTTTTTGCAAATTCAGCACCTGTATTTAGGTTTCTAGCAAGCCTAGGGTAGTTACTACTTGTAATATCCACTCTTATACGATCACCCTCAGATAATTTATAACTAGTTGCCCACATGTCTATTTTATATTTATACACTTTGCCAGGTTCTATCAATTTAGGAGTTTCAAATCCTTCTCTATAACGAGCACGAATTACTCCATCTACTAGATTAAATGCCGTTCCATCAGGTTTAACAACAATTAACTTTGCCATAAAGTCAGTATCCATAGCGCTACTTGATGCGTAAATTTCAGCACTAATAGGACCAGTAAATTCGGTAGCTTCTTTGAATGCAGAGGTGGTAAATCTGATAATGTCTTTACGGTCATCAAGGGGTTTTTGATCGTAAGGGCCCCTAAGTTTGGGCATCATAATATTGCCACCAAGGGTAGGGACTGGGTCTTTAGGATCATAAGTATATTGCAACGTTGCGTTGTTTTTGGTTGATGGTGTTTCGGAAAGTGTGTTGTTGTCATTAAGATAGAATGGACGATATTCAGTTCTTGCTAGAGGCCACTCTTGTTCATCACGCCAGACGTTTTCGCCCATCACAAATATACGCACAGGGGCTGTGCCAGCCGTTAAATTTGTGGGCTTGTGAGTGTCTTTCATCCAATAATCAAACCAGTCCAATAGCATATCAGGGACATTAATCAGTGAGTTTTCTCCAAAGTCTACGTCGCCTAACTTAGTGGATTGATTCCAGCCATGGGGCCAAGGTCCGATGATCAGGCGCTGGCCTTTCCTTGATGTTTCAGATGCAGACTCTTCTGTCATAGTTTTGTAGCTTCCAATTGTGCTACGTAAAAATACGTCAAACCACCCACCAATATTGAGTGCAGGAACATTCATTTCTGACGCTCGATTCTCAAGGTTCAGTGGTTTCCAATAATCATCATACGAAGGGTGAGCTATCCAATCCTGAAAATGCTGTACCTTAAAACCTACGCTTTCTCCTAATGTTTCTATTGGTAAGTGATTAATACCGTTTACCCAATCCACTGGAAAGGACATATTGGTTCGGCTACCAACTAACCCAATTCCCCAGCTTGCTCTTGATAACAATGAAAATGCGCCACCAGGATAGGCAACATCTCGATAATAGTTGCCCGGGCTTACTGCTGGAGCAATAGCCACCAAGGCTGGATTTTTGTTTATCGCAGCCAACCATTGAACAGAGGCTAGATACGAAGAGCCGAACATGCCAACTTTACCGTTAGACCAAGGTTGTGATGCAATCCAGTTTAATGTGTCGTTCCCGTCATTTATTTCTTGAAAATAAGGGTACCATTTGCCTTCTGAGTCATAACGGCCGCGGACAGATTGGAACACTAATGCATAACCGTTAGATGTAGCGAATTTTGCATATCTCTGACGTGTATTGGTTGAACCATTGGAATACATATCGCGGATCAATAGGCTTGGGTAACTCCCAGTTTTATTGGGTAAGTAGATATCTGTTGCTAGTTTGACTCCATCACCCATAGCAACAGGAACATGGTACATAACCTTTAATGACTCTGGAAAGTCTTCTTCAAATTCTTTAAAACTTTGAGCATTGACCCAAGATGATATTGCAGATATCAGAACCAAAACCACACTTAGGATAAAATTACGAAACTTCATACATTCCTCACTTGTTATTGTTCTTATTGGTGGACGTAACGTTTACTGCGTTTGCTTTATATTACCTGCTGTTAGTATTTGATTCATTCATCATTTTAAATTGAAAACACCTTCGTTTTTAATGGCGGTTTGGCAATTGTGTGTAATACATCACAACTTATTGATAACAGCTCGGAGTTCTAGGGCATACCGCGCCTCTTGAGCAAATTAATCTCGCCTCGTTATCTATCCCTCTTTCAACCCAGTTAATATTTAATATTTTTGCAATGCTCATTAAGTCACTTTTGATAGCTTTTGGAATAGCAGATGAACCTCCATTCTTTACACAGACTTGTTTTAAATCATTGGCTAATGACAGTGCGTCTCTACCTTGAGCATTTATTGCTGGGTTTAGGTCAATTCCTGCACATAGTACGTGTTTGTTTCCGGCAAAGTCTTGAACTTTTACTGATTCACAGGAGTAAATTCGAGGCTCATCTCCAACATTTAAAATTGATATTTGAGATGAAGTACCTTCAAGTGGAGCGTTTATCATCCTAAAAACTGCCCAATGTTGACAAGGGTCTTGTACTAAACGCATATTCCCCCAAGGTAAAGGTATGCCGTTTCCTCGGTAAACCGCCTTAAGTTTACCCGGTGCATATGCATCGAAATAATGCCAGTGTGGGTAGGGCGATACTGCTGTCATACGCCTCATTGCGACAGATTCGGATACCCCTGCTATTTGGCCACTATTTATTTCATAACCGTTTCTATCTAACAATTGTCTAAATGGGACTTTAGGGCACAAAAGTGCGCCTGCAAAAAAGCTACATTCAAAATCTCGCCAAGCATGCAAAATGTCATGTGGGGCAACATTTGATGATTGACTTTGAACTGTTGGGTCTTGCAACGGAGATATTTCATTTCGACCTGCAACCAATACATTCCTTAGGCCGTCTTTGTCGTGCAACACGCAATGTCCTATGTGTACTGCTAAGTCGTATTTCAATCTATGGGGTTGGCTCCTCATTAATTGATTGATATTGATTTGATTAGGAGGATCGAAAAATGACGTAACTACACTTTGTGTATCTATGCCTACGCCATCTAATGCTGCTTGCGGGGTCTTGTGGAACCACTTGATTTGTAGGCCCATATTTTTAGTGATGGCAACTATGTCGTCTAAACTTAAAGGCAAACGCTTAAGCCCAACATCTTCAGCTGCACGCTCTAAATCTGGAAAATGGTTTTGATTATGCTCTTGATGGGCACGGATCAGTAAATGTGCAAATTGACGGCCAGTGGTACCAGTTTGCGACAACATTTCTGGAATCGCGATTTGTAAAATATCTTTAGAAAATAAAAAGTTAGGCTCTAGAGCCATACCGTTTATTCCACCTTTTGTGCCCTTGTTCGGAGTGATGGCATCTTCTTCAGGTACATCATCTAAGAACCAATCTATGTCTTTTTGAAAAATGCTGGCAATAAGGGCTAATACTTCCTCACTTGGTACTCTTTTTCCTCGCTCTATCATGGATAGATACGACACGGAAGGCGCTGATTCAGGATCAAGTTTGATACACCTTGCTGACAAGTCTTCCATGGTTAAGCGGTTTCTTTTTCTTAGGTTTCGGATTTTCGTGCCTAAAAAGTGGGCTTTACGCATTAAGCTTTTTTTAGTTTTCATTTTGTAAAATTAACACTGTGTAATTTCCATTGTGAAATTTTAACTTAAAGTGTCATAGACTACAAATCGAGCGAACATAGAGCGCTTATTAAACGATAAAAAGATAACAACTTTGGATAAAAAGGTTAAAGAAGATGAATATACCCCAGCAGAAAACAAGTTTGATAAACGAAGGGTTTTACAACTTCATCAACGAAGAAGTATTGCCTCTTCACAACTTAACCCCAGCCATATTTTGGGAAAACTTAGGCCAGTTAGTTACTGACTTAGCGCCGGTGAATCGTCAACTTTTGGCAACTAGAAAGTCATTACAGCATAAAATTGATCAATGGCACCTGAGCCGCAATGGGGTGGAGATTGATACACATGAATATGAGAGTTTTCTGCGAGAGATAGGTTATATAGTCGAAGAGGGTGAAGACTTCAGTGTTACTACCAATAATGTAGACGCAGAAATAGCATCTATGGCTGGGCCACAGTTAGTTGTGCCTGCGAAGAATGCCCGCTTTTTGTTAAATGCAGCCAATGCAAGATGGGGAAGTTTGTACGATGCATTTTATGGTACGGACCTTACTTCTCATGATAACAGCCTAACATCTGGTGCAACTCAAAATGATGCTAGAAGACAGCAAGTTATTTCTATGGCACGGGACTTTCTTGACAGTAGCTTTCCTCTCGCTTCTGGCTCTCACCATGATGTAATCAGTTATGTTGTTTACTATCAGCATTTACTCGCTTTCTTTGCTGATGGCTCAGAGACTGGTTTGCTGCAGCCTTGTCAATTTGTTGCCCTTACTGGGCCAAAATCAGATCCTGAATCTGTTCTCCTTAAAAACCATGGATTACATGTAGAAATCGTATTCAATCGAAATGGCACTAATGGCGCAGGCGACTCAGCAAATATAGAGGACATATTAGTTGAATCAGCAATTAGCACCATTGTGGATTGTGAAGACTCGGTAGCTGCAGTTGATGCACAAGACAAACTTGAAGTGTACCGAAATTGGTTAGGACTAATGCAGGGGACTCTTAAAACTAAATTTGAAAAAGGTGGCGAGACAATTGTTCGCTGTATGAATAAAGACCATGTTTATACATCGTTAGAAGGGGAGGAATATCGAGTACATGGTCGTTCGTTATTGATGATCCGCAATGTTGGGCATTTGATGGAAAGTGATTTAATGGAAGATCACTTAGGGAACTTTGTACCAGAAGGGATTTTAGATGCCGTTGTTACCGCATTAATTGGTGCTATTGATTTAAAAAGAGAGAAAGGCATTCGTAATAGCCGCTGCGGAAGTATTTACATTGTAAAGCCTAAAATGCATGGGCCAGAAGAAGTGGCGTTTAGCTGTGAGTTGTTTCGCAGGGTAGAGCTGATGTTAGGGCTTGCAGAAAATACCATCAAGATTGGCATTATGGATGAAGAGCGCCGCACTAGCTTTAATCTTAAAGAGTGTATTCGAGCAGCTAAAGAGCGTGTTGTGTTTATTAATACTGGTTTTCTAGATCGCACCGGTGATGAGATACACACCAGCATGCAAGCGGGTGCGTTTTTACCCAAAGAGGACATTAAAACTCAAGCTTGGATAGAGGCTTATGAAAAACGCAATGTGCAAATTGGCTTGCAGTGTGGTTTGTCGGGCAAAGCACAAATTGGCAAAGGTATGTGGGCTATGCCGGATGAAATGCAAAAAATGATGCATACAAAAATAGCTCATCCAAAGTCAGGTGCAAATACCGCTTGGGTACCATCTCCTACTGCGGCCACTTTACATGCTCTGCATTACCATCAAGTAGATGTTTTTGAAGAACAAAGGCAAATTCTAAAGCAGCAAGTAATGGGACTTGAGGATTTACTGTTAATACCTTTAATGGGCCCAGACTTTTCTTTAACTGAAGAGCAAGTCTTGGCTGAGCTACAAAACAATATTCAAAGTATTTTGGGGTATGTGGTTCGATGGATTGATGATGGAGTAGGTTGTTCCAAGGTCCCTGATATTAACAATGTTAGCTTGATGGAAGACAGAGCAACATTGCGTATTTCTAGCCAACATATTGCTAATTGGTTAACCCATGGTATTTGCAGCGAAGCCCAAGTGGAGCGGGTGATGCGACAAATGGCAAAAGTGGTTGATGAGCAAAATGTGCACTTGCCAGGGTATCGGGCGATGACGCCGAATATAGATAAAAATCAAGCATTTAAGGCTGCCCACGACCTAATTTTTAAAGGGGCGCAGCAACCTAATGGATATACCGAACCTTTGCTTCATCGGCATCGAGTAACTGCTAAACAGCAAGTTAGATAAAGTTTTTTCTTAATTTGGCTAAGGCCTACAAACTAAAATGGGATTATTTATGAATACTTACAAAACTGAAACACAAAATGCCGGTAAAACTATTAATCAACAAGGGATGACTTGGAATGGAATTGATCCAGAAAGCATTGCAAGAATGCGCTTACAAAATCGCTTTAAAACGGGCTTAGATATTGCCAATTACACTGCAAAAATAATGCGTGAGGATATGGCGAGTTATGATAATGATCCCGCTAATTACACACAGTCTTTAGGGTGTTGGCATGGATTTGTTGGTCAACAAAAAATGATTTCAATTAAAAAGCATTTTGGTACCACCCGCAGTAAATACCTGTATTTATCTGGCTGGATGGTTGCGGCAATGCGCTCCGAATTTGGACCTTTACCGGATCAGTCTATGCATGAAAAAACTTCAGTACCTAGTTTAATTGAGGAGCTATACACCTTTTTAAAACAGGCCGATGCTAGGGAGTTACAACACCTATTTGTAGCATTGGACGCTGCAACAGAGTCTGGTGATCAAATAAAGATGAAGGCACTTCAAAATGAGATTGATAATTTTGAAACCCATGTTGTGCCGATTATTGCAGATATAGATGCAGGTTTTGGTAACGAGGAAGCGACTTATTTATTAGCGAAAAAAATGATAGAGGCTGGGGCATGTTGCATTCAAATTGAAAATCAGGTGTCTGACGCCAAGCAATGTGGCCATCAAGACGGTAAAGTAACTGTACCCCATGAAGACTTTTTAGCAAAAATTAATGCGGTACGTTATGCCTTTATGGAGCTAGGTGTTGAAGATGGCGTGATCGTTGCGCGCACAGACTCATTGGGTGCAGGTTTAACCCAGAAAATCCCAGTATCCCAATATTCTGGTGATTTAGCAGAGCAATACAATGCTTATATTGATGGGGAAGAAGTTAATTCAATTGAAGAGTTAAATACCGGTGACATGGCTATTAAAATAGGCAAGCAAGTGATTAAGCCAACTCGCTTAGATAATGGTTTAATTCGATTTAAGCCTAATACTGGTGAAGATAGAGTGGTATTGGATTGCATAACCTCCTTACAACACGGTGCTGACTTGCTGTGGATTGAGACTGAAAAGCCACATATTGGTCAAATAGCCTCTATGGTAAATCGTATTCGTGAGGTAATACCCAATGCCAAGTTGGTATACAACAACAGCCCATCATTTAACTGGACGCTAAACTTTCGTCAGCAAGTTTTTGACGCATGGCAAGCTGAAGGTAAGGATGTTTCTGAATACCAAAGAGATCAATTGATGTCCAAAGTTTACGATGACTCAGCTCTTGCAAAAGAAGCAGATGACAAGATACGTAGTTTTCAGAAAGAAGCAGCCCAACAAGCTGGGATCTTCCATCATTTGATTACGTTACCTACATATCATACTGCGGCTTTATCAACGGACAATTTGAGCAAAGATTATTTTGGTGACCAAGGTATGTTGGGGTATGTAGCTGAAGTGCAGCGTAAGGAAATTCGCCAAGGCTTGGCCTGTGTTAAGCACCAAGATATGTCTGGTTCGAATATTGGAGATGAGCACAAAGGGTATTTTTCTGGAAGCCGAGCGTTAAAAGCCTCTGGAGAATCAAATACCATGAATCAATTCATGTAAGGTAACTGGCGTATAAGGTAAAAGGCTGCGTATAACGCAGCCTTTTTTATTTAGTATATGAACATCAAGTAAAGTCATAGGGGCCAAAGGGATAGTTGCTAAGAGCGAGTGAAGTAACATTCATCCTTTAAATCTCGATATATTTTCCATTCTCAATACCGTCTATAGTCCAGTTCCCGATGCGGTAGCGAATGAGTCTGAGAGTTGGAAAGCCAATATGAGCCGTCATACGTCTAACTTGGCGGTTTCTGCCTTCAGTAATACTAATAGATAACCAGCTAGTGGGCTTGTTTTGTCTAAAACGTACAGGCGGTGTTCGAGGCCAAATATCAGGTTCTTCAATTTGCATCACTTTTGCTGGCAGCGTCATTCCGTCTTTTAACTCAACACCTTTGCTTAATTTATCAATATCAGATTGTGCGGGGATCCCTTCTACTTGTACCCAATAGGTTTTAGTTGTTTTGTGTTTTGGTGACGCTAGTTTATTTTGCAGTTTTCCGTTATTGGTCAGAACTAGCAAGCCTTCACTGTCTTTATCTAATCTACCTGCCGCATAAATCTCTGGTATCGGAATGAAATCTTTCAGTGTTTGCCTACCTTCTTGGTCAGTAAATTGAGTTAACACATTGAAAGGCTTATTAAAAAGTACTACTTTTTTTGAAGCGTCAGAAGAAGACACCTTGCCTTTATTTTTAGGATGAGAACGGGAATAAAATGGGCTAGACATAGTAAGCTATAAAATAAAAGTATTACAAAATTGCATTGATAGGTGGATGGAAGTGTGATTTACAGAATATAATATGCAAGCAAAACTTGTATTTATTTACTTTACCCATATATATTTGGCTGTCTAATTTACCTTAGATAATTTTAAACTTCGGTACAATACATCAGTTCATAGTGCCACAGTGTAGTGGATGATAGAGTAATTAGTTAATGCTCTAGGAATATGGATTGTCAGTGCGTTACCACAACCATGAGGCTCATAATGACTATTTCTAAGTCAAAAATTATATATACTAAAACAGACGAAGCACCCGCTCTTGCTACTTATTCTTTATTGCCTATTATCCGTAGTTTTGTTGCTAGTGCTGACGTTGACGTTGAACTTAGCGATATCTCTTTAGCTGCACGTATTCTTGCTAATCTTAGTGCATATCTGCCGGCAGAACAGCAAGTTCCAGATGCGTTAAGTGAGTTGGGTGCACTTACCCAAGACGCATCAACTAATATTATTAAATTACCGAATATTAGCGCTTCAATTCCACAGTTAGTCGCTGCTATTAAAGAACTGCAATCTCATGGCATAGCTTTACCTGATTTCCCAGAATCTCCTAAAACTGATGAAGAGAAAGACATCAAAGCTTGTTATAGCAAGGTGTTAGGTAGTGCTGTTAACCCTGTTTTACGTGAAGGTAATTCAGATAGACGTGCACCAGCTGCAGTTAAAAATTATGTGAAAAATAACCCACATTCAATGGGTGCTTGGAGCAAAGACTCTAAGAGCCATGTGGCATATATGAAGTCTGGGTGTTTTTATTCTTCAGAACAGTCAGTCACTGTTGCCTCTGCTGGTCACGCATCAATTGAATTAACTGATAAAGCTGGTGAAACAACCGTACTTAAATCAAAGGTTCCACTTTTAGATGGTGAAGTAATTGATTCAAGTTTCATGAGCAAGAAAGCACTGTGTGAGTTCTTTGAGAAAGAAATTGAAGATGCTAAACAGCAAGGTATTTTGTTTTCATTACATATGAAAGCGACCATGATGAAAGTATCTGATCCAATCATTTTTGGTCACTGTGTAAAAGTTTTCTTTGCAGATGTTTTTGCAAAGCATGGCGAGTTATTTGATGAAATTGGTGTAGACACTAAGAATGGTCTAGGAAGCGTTTATGATAAAATTGCCTCTTTACCTGCAGATAAAAAAGCAGAGATTGAAGCAGATATCGAAGCTTGTTATGCAAAACGTCCTGATATGGCCATGGTTAATTCTGACAAAGGTATAACAAACTTACACGTGCCAAGTGATGTTATCGTTGACGCTTCAATGCCAGCAATGATCCGTGGTTCTGGCTTTATGTGGGGACCTGATGGCAAAGCAGGAGATGCTAAAGCAACGATTCCAGACGCTACCTACGCAACTATCTACCAAGAAACTATTGATTTTTGTAAAGAAAATGGTGCATTTGATCCAACCACTATGGGGACAGTACCAAATGTTGGCTTGATGGCTCAAAAAGCTGAAGAATACGGCTCTCATGATAAAACTTTTGAAGTTCCAGCAGATGGGACAGTTAAAGTTATCGATCAAGATGGCAATGTGTTAATGCAACACGAAGTAGAAGAAGGCGATATCTGGAGAATGGCACAAGCTAAAGATGCACCTATTCGTGATTGGGTTAAGCTTGCAGTTACACGTGCTCGCCATTCAGCTACTCCTGCAGTTTTCTGGTTAGATGAAAACCGTGCCCATGATGCACAGTTGATTGCTAAAGTGAACGAGTATCTTAAAGATCACGATACAACTGGTTTAGATATTTCTATTATGGAACCTGTTAAAGCTATTCGTTTCTCTATGGAAAGAGCAGCTAAAGGTCTTGATACTATTTCTGTTACAGGTAACGTTTTACGTGATTACCTAACTGATTTGTTCCCTATTCTTGAGCTGGGAACGAGCGCTAAAATGCTTTCAATCGTTCCACTAATGGCTGGTGGTGGCCTGTTTGAAACAGGTGCTGGTGGTTCTGCTCCAAAGCATGTTCAACAATTTGTTGAAGAAGGTCACTTACGCTGGGATTCATTAGGTGAGTTTTTAGCATTAGCTGTATCACTAGAAGATTTAGCTATTAAAACTGAAAACAGTAAAGCAAAAGTTTTGGCAACTGCTTTAGATAAAGCAACAGAGTCTTTGTTAACAAATGGTAAGTCACCTCTTCGTAAAGCTGGTCAGTTGGACAATAGAGGCAGCCACTTCTATCTAGCTCTATACTGGGCGCAAGAGTTGTCTAGCCAGACAGAAGATGCTGAACTAGCTGAAAAATTTGCTCCGCTTTACAAGACACTGTCTGAAAATGAGTCAAAAATTATCGCTGAAATTGATGCTACGCAGGGCGCTGCTGCAGATATTGGCGGTTACTACTATCCAGATGAAGTGTTAGCTACTAAAGCAATGTGCCCAAGTGCAACTTTAAACGCTGCATTATCTTAGGTTAAATAATGCACTTTATATTTTTATAGAGTGTATTTTTATTGCTACAAAAAAGCAGACGAAAGTCTGCTTTTTTATTTATTTAGGGCAATGAGTTGAACTATTGAAGTTCAGCTATCATTTATCGTTCAGGCTCACCATTGAAATCAATGTTTTCAGCATGTAACCCTTTAGGACCTTGTTGTACCTCGTACTTGACTTCTTGACCAGCTTTTAACGAGCGGTAACCTTCCATCTGTATCGTCGAATAATGAGCGAAAATATCTTCTCCGCCATCATCAGGTACAATAAAGCCAAACCCTTTTGCATTGTTGAACCATTTTACTTTGCCGACTGCCATACTTCTGCTTCCTTAAATCCCTTGAACTAATACCACTTTGACCCCACACTTACTATGAGGGGAAAGAGCTAGAAACAGCTTAATACAGCTCCCCCAAGTAAAATGTAGGTTTTTTAAGCCGTTTTTGTCAAGTCGAATTTTAAATTTTGCATCATTGAAAGAATGCTATAACCAAGGTATTTTGCAAACATTAAGGTTTTATTTGTGATTTTTGGACAAAATAATTAAGTTATGAGTAAAGATAATACCATTGATATAGAACGCCAAAAAAATAGGGAAGAGCAACGAAAGAAAGCTGTTCCGCCACCTATGTACAAAGTGATATTAAATAATGATGACTACACACCTATGGATTTTGTAGTGGATGTGTTGATGCGCTTTTTTAATTTAGAAGGAGAAAAGGCGCAACAAATAATGTTAACTGTGCACTATCATGGCAGGGCAGTTTGTGGCATATATACAGCAGAGATAGCTGAAACTAAAGTAATGCAAGTCAGCAGGTACGCTAAAGAAAATCAACATCCATTAATGTGTACTATGGAACAGGCATAATGGAGATGTTAATAAATCTATCCTATAGGCTAGCAGTTAGAGGGCATTCTTATGTTAAATAAAGATTTAGAGCAAACGCTAAATGATGCGTTTATTTTTGCTAGGGAGCACCGTCACGAGTTTATGACGGTAGAACATTTACTACTTGCCCTATTAGACAACAGTGCTGCTAAAGAGGCGCTACAGGCCTGTGGTGCTGATATTGAGACTATTAAGCAAGAGCTTACTGATTTTGTAAAAGATACGACTCCACTCTTGTTAGATGAGCAGGGAAATGAGCGAGAAACTCAACCCACTCTAGGATTTCAAAGGGTTCTTCAACGAGCCGTGTTTCACGTGCAGTCTTCTGGAAAAGAGGAAGTAACAGGCGCTAATGTGTTAGTGGCTATTTTCAGTGAGCAAGAGTCACAAGCTGTATATATTCTGAAAAAATCAGATGTTACTCGTTTGGATGTGGTTAATTTTATATCGCACGGCGTATCTAAAGTGGATGATGAGGCGACATCGGCGGGTGAAACTGAGCATGACTCAGAACAAGAAGAGTCTGTTTCAGTTCTTGATAAGTATTCAACTAACCTTAATGTGAGTGCCAAAGAGGGGAAAATTGATCCACTTATTGGCCGTGACAAAGAGGTAGAGCGTAGCATTCAAGTGTTATGTCGTCGTCGCAAGAACAACCCTTTATTAGTTGGTGAAGCTGGAGTTGGAAAAACAGCCATTGCAGAAGGGTTGGCATATCGGATAGTTAATAACGATGTTCCTGAGGTTATTGCAGATGCAACTGTGCACTCATTGGATATGGGAGCCTTACTTGCTGGCACTAAATATAGAGGTGATTTTGAGAAGCGCCTTAAAGGTATTTTGAAAGAGTTATCTGAAAAACCTGATGCCATACTGTTTATTGATGAAATTCACACCATAATTGGCGCTGGAGCTGCGTCTGGCGGTGTGATGGATGCCTCTAATCTACTTAAACCTAAATTAAGCAGTGGTGAGTTGCGTTGTATTGGTTCCACAACCTATCAGGAGTATCAAGGGATTTTCGAGAAGGACAGGGCACTCGCCCGTCGTTTCCAGAAGATTGATGTAGTTGAGCCATCTGTAAGTGATACAACTAAGATTTTGATGGGATTAAAATCTCGATATGAAGAGCATCATAGTGTGCGCTTCACACACAAAGCAATTCGTGCAGCAGCAGAGTTGTCGGCTAAGTATATTAACGAGCGTCATTTGCCTGACAAAGCAATTGATGTCATAGATGAAGCCGGTGCTAGTCAGCGTTTGTTACCCGTGTCTAAGCGTAAGAAAACAATTAACGTTACAGATATTGAACAGGTCATATCTAAGATTGCAAGGATCCCAGAAAAGTCGGTGTCTGCATCCGATAAAGAAGTACTACAAAACCTAGACAGAGACCTTAAGTTAGTCGTGTTTGGACAGGACGAAGCAATTGTAACATTGACAGATGCGATACGTTTATCCCGTTCGGGCTTAGGAAACGAAACTAAACCTATTGGTAACTTTTTGTTTGCCGGCCCAACGGGTGTGGGTAAAACAGAGGTGTCTGCGCAGCTAGCAAAAATTATGGGCGTTGAGTTGGTTCGCTTCGATATGTCTGAGTATATGGAGCGCCACGCCATTAGTCGCCTAATTGGTGCACCTCCAGGGTATGTAGGCTTTGATCAAGGTGGTTTATTAACGGATGCCGTTATTAAACAGCCTTACTCTGTAGTCTTGTTGGATGAGATAGAGAAAGCTCATAGTGATATATACAACATTTTATTGCAGGTTATGGATCATGGAACCTTGACTGACAATAATGGCCGCAAAGTAGACTTCAGAAATGTTGTTTTAATTATGACCACTAATGCTGGTGTACAAGAGACAATTCGAACCTCAATTGGTTTTAAACAACAAGATCACAGCCATGATGCTATGTCCGAGATCAAGAAGTTGTTTACGCCTGAGTTTAGAAATAGATTAGATGCAACCGTATGGTTTAATCACCTTGATAAAGACGTTATCTTGCAGGTTGTTGATAAGTTTATTGTTGAGCTACAGGTACAGTTAGATAACAAGGGAGTATCTCTTGAAGTTACTAATCAGGCTCGAGAATGGTTAGCCGAACAAGGATATGATAAAAATATGGGTGCGCGACCAATGGGCCGTGTTATTCAGCAAAAAGTGAAAAAAGAGTTAGCTAATGAGTTATTGTTTGGGCAACTAACACAAGGTGGTAGTGTTAAAATAGACTTTAAGAAAGATGGATTAAGTTTTGAGTTCTTTTCAGACAATAAAGAAAAACCAGAAGCGTTAAACTCTTAAATTTAACATTAGAAATAAAAAAACCGATAGCAGATGCTATCGGTTTTTTTGTGTCTACTGAAATAACTTCTAACGTAAAAATAAAAGCTATTTTATCTTTTACCTAGCACGATAGATGATGCGACCTTTGCTAAGGTCATATGGTGTCATTTCGACTGTTACTTTGTCACCAGTCAAAATTCGAATATAGTTTTTACGCATTTTACCAGATATATGCGCAGTCACTACGTGACCGTTTTCTAATTCAACTCGAAACATAGTATTTGGAAGGGTATCCAACACAGTGCCTTCCATTTCAATACAATCTTCTTTCGCCATCTAACTATGCTACCTCTAATAAATAAAATAAGTGTCAAAAAATGCCGCGCAGATTTTGCCCAATAAGCGACTGAGTGTAAAGCTTTACACTGACTTTTTTGTAATTAGTTGCCATTTATCTTCAAAAAAGCGCTCATTGGGAAGAAAATTTTCTTTATAGCGCATTTTTTGACAGTTATCGATTTGATATCCCAAGTACAAAAACTCTTTTCCCATCGTTTGGGCTAACTCTATTTGTTTTAGAATCGCAAATGTACCCAGTGAGCGTTTATCTTCTTCCGGTTTAAAATAGGTATACATTGCTGATAATGATGTAAAAAGATTGTCTGTAATTGCAACTGCAATTAAGTCTTGTTTTGCATAGAACTCAATAAATAAGGTTTCTCCCCACGGACTAGGTACAAAACCTTGGTATTGAGCTTTACTGGGGGGAAACATGCTGCCATCTGAATGACGTTGCTTTATGTAGGATTCAAAAAGTGTGTAGTATTCAGGTTTATCTTGAGTACTGACTTTTACTTCTAAATCTTGATTGCGTTTAAGAATACGTTTTTGGCTTTTGGATAGTGAAAATTGCGCAACTGGTAAACGAATTGGTACGCATGCTTTGCACGCCTGGCAATGGGGACGATAAACCTGCTCACCACTACGCCTAAACCCCATACTAATTAAATAATCATATTGGTGCCGTGTTGCTGGGGTATCTGAAACTAAAACCAGTATCTGTTCTTTTTCCTCAGGTAAATAGCTGCATGGGTTAGGTTGAGTAATACCAAATTTCATTGACATAATTTTGGCTCTATAAACCTAGGGTCCCAAATACTTGGCTCTAGGGTAGCTTTACTATCTATTTTAAGTAATCTTAAAAACTCATTTCTTGGTATTTCTATACAGCCAAGGCTTTCGAGGTGTGGGTTTTGCATTTGACAATCAATAAAGTTGCAGTGGTTTTCTTTAAGTAAATTAACAAGATGCATAAATGCCAATTTAGAAGCATTGGTTACACTATGAAACATAGACTCACCACAAAAAACTTTTCCGACAACAACACCGTATAGGCCGCCTATTAAATTATCTTGGTCCCAAACCTCAATGGAGTGGGCATGGCCTTTAGCGTGAAGGTGCTTGTATGCATTTATCATCTGCTCGGTGATCCAAGTTCCCGAGTCCTGCCTTGGGATACTGGCGCATGCTTCAATAACACTGTTAAAGCTTCTATTAACAGAGATAGCATAACCACAATTACGTGAAAACTTAGCTAGACTTTTGCTACATTTAAACTTGTCTAACGGCAAGATACCTCTTGGTTCAGGAGACCACCACATAATAGGCTCGCCTTGACTAAACCAAGGAAAGATCCCTTGTGAATATGCAAGTAATAATCGTTGTTCCGAGAGATCACCACCAAAAGCTAGTAAACCATTAGGGTCTTGTAACGCAATATCAGTATTGGGAAATTGCAAATGATGATCAAGTTTCGTTAGTGTGAACATTGTGTTGAGCTTGTATTCCTAATAAAAAAGGCCTCAAAAGAGGCCTTAAAGATAACGTTTTAGACGGTATTATTCTATTGAGTCTAAAAATTTCTCAGCATCTAACGCTGCCATACAACCAGTTCCAGCAGAGGTAATTGCCTGACGATAGATATGATCACTTACGTCACCAGCTGCAAACACACCTTCTACACTCGTTTGAGTTGCATTGCCTTCGGTACCACTTTGAACTTTTATATATCCATCTTTCATCTCAAGCTCACCTTCAAAAATTGCGGTGTTAGGTTGATGTCCGATAGCTATAAATAGTCCCATAATATCAACTTCTTCAGTCGCATCAGACTGAGTGTCTTTTATGCGAATGCCAGTGACACCCATGTCGTCACCTAGCACTTCATCAAGTTGCCTATTTAAATGTAGTACGACATTTCCATTTTTAGCCTTTTCTAATAGACGGTCCTCTAAGATTTTTTCACTTCTAAATGAATCTCGTCTGTGAATGACATGTACCTCTGACGCTATGTTAGATAAATACAGGGCTTCTTCTACGGCTGTATTACCTCCACCAACTACTGCAACTTTCTGGTTTCTATAAAAGAAGCCATCACATGTTGCACAAGCTGAAACACCTTTACCCATAAACGCAGTTTCAGACTCCATACCTAAGTACTTAGCTGAAGCTCCAGTACAAATAATTAGAGAGTCACAAGTGTAGGTGCCTTGATCGCCTGTTAAGGTAAACGGTCTCTTTGATAAATCTGTTTTGTTAATGTGATCAAATATGATTTCTGTATCAAATTTCTCAGCATGCTTTTGCATACGTACCATTAAATCTGGTCCTGTAAGCCCGTCAGGGTCTCCTGGCCAGTTTTCAACCTCTGTTGTTGTAGTAAGTTGCCCGCCTTGCTGAATCCCTGTTAACAGTACAGGGTTTAAGTTAGCTCGTGCTGCGTAAACTGCAGCTGCATATCCCGCAGGCCCTGAACCTAAAATTAATAATTTAACGTGTCGTGCTTCAGACATTTTACTCTCCACAAATTGTCGAATATTTCTATTTGGTAATCTATAAACTCTTTGTTGCTAGACATGAGGGCATGTCTTTTAGTTTCAATGACAAGTTAAAAACAATTTATTATTATCAGTACATTTTGATTAAATTTATTTGCTAATAATCATTAAGCCATTGTATATAACTTGAATGTGTTAGCAGAACATAAATATACTAGTTACACTTGGTGTTGTTAACTTTTGTTGTAGAATTTTGATTTTGCCAGTAGGCATATGAACCAGCGCTACAACTAAAAAGCTATGGCTTTGTATATAATATACATACTAAACGGCTACACCCCCTAAACAAGCGACTATAGATGGAGTGGAAATTTGGCTCATACAATTACTTCAATGCTTAAAGATGGTCAGCAATATATGCAGACTTGGCCAATGCAAAAACAGTTGTATGCTATGTTTCCTGAATCTCGAGTAATAGTTGCAACTAAATTATCTATTAAAGTTATGCCTGCGTTAGCGGTTATCACTGTTGCTATTTTATTTAATATCCAAGGGTATGAAATGTTACCGCAAGCCTTAGCTTTAGGTGCATTTTTTATGTCTCTGCCGATGCAAGGGCTATTTTGGTTGGGGCATCGTGCTAATCAGCCTTTGCCACCATCACTTAATTCTTGGTATTTAGATATCCATCATAAAATGCAGTTACATGGTTGCGCCTTACAAAGCCCAAGAGTAAAACCCCAATACAAAGAATTAGCTCGATTACTAAAAACAGCCTTTGATGAATTAGATAAAACGTTTACCAAGCGTTGGTTTTAATATTTTAGCCAAGCGAAGGTTTAAGTATGTCGTTGCAGCGCCTACATACATATTGTTGTTTTGCGCGTACAACCTTATTGTGACGCCTGATACTTAGGTCAACTGAACCACAGCTACAGTAATAAGAAAAGGTTTTTCCTGCTACTTTACTGACATCCATATTATGTCGTGTCTTAGGTGTTAACTTGAATAAGTGGATCATTAAAGCTTGCCACTCCTTACCATGAGGTTTGACCCGACCATATATTTCATATGTAAGTAGATGGCAAATTTCATGGGGAATAACCTCAATCATAAACTCATTAAAGTTATCTTCTAATAACCTGAGGTTCAAACGTAACTCATTGGATTGTAATCTCGCACTTCCTGCCACCTTGCCCCTTTGGCTTAACAATACTTTAGGACGTTCGAAGTTACGTTTAAAGTAATCCTCAGCAATTAAATAGCATTGCTCAACTCTATGTTGAACTAGGGGGGCAATTTGTTGAGGTGTCGATGTCAAAATAGTTGGCTTTCTTTATGATAGGGAGTGAATTACTGGATATTAATTGTAAATAACCTATCGCAGTTTACCAAATACGGCTACGAGAAATAGCTAATAATGAGCATTTTAGCATGCTGTTACATACCTGATCTTTAGTTAAATGATTGCAATCTAGAGAGAACTAATATTTATTGTTGCATAACCGTTCTAAATCCGTACAATACGGCGGCCTTTTATCTGACTGATAATGGTTAGGACAAGGTACATAAGTTAACGTTAACGCTACAACGAGTTTGAGGCATATATGGTTACTATTCGTTTACAGCGTGGTGGCGCTAAAAAGCGTCCATTTTATCAAGTTGTGGTTGCAGACAGCCGTCGTTCACGCGATGGTCGTTTTATTGAAAACATTGGTTTTTTCAATCCAACGGCACAGGGCAAAGAAGAGCGTTTACGCTTAGATCTTGACCGTGTTGAGCATTGGGTTGGGGTAGGCGCAGGCTTATCTGACCGTGTTGCACGCTTGGTAAAAGATGCACAAAAAGCAGCAGCTTAATTGCAGTTGCAAAAAAGGTTTAAGAAATGAGTCAAGCGTCTGATACGTCAGTAGACACATTAGTGATAGGCAAAATCGGTGCACCTTATGGTGTCAAAGGTTGGGTTAAAATCACGTCTTATACCCATGATTTAGATGGCGTGTTTGCTTACACTCCTTGGCTATTGGGCCAAGTGCAAGAAAGCAATGAGTACGTCGTTGACCAGTGGCGAACCCACAATAAAGGTTTAGTTGCCAAACTGGTTGGGGTAGAAACTCGAGATGATGCTGAAAGTATCAAGAATCTTGAGATTTCTATTAAAGCAGAATTGCTACCTCAATTAGATGACAACGACGTTTATTGGCGTGAGTTGGTCGGCATGCAAGTTGTTACTGATAAAGGTTATAACTTAGGTGTTATAAAAGAGTTATTCGAAACAGGCGCAAATGACGTTATGTTAGTCAAAGCTAATTTGAATGACGCTTTTGGTCAAAAAGAACGCATGATCCCTTATTTGCTTGAACAAGTAATTAAGCAAGTGGATCGGCAGGCTAGAATGGTCACAGTTGATTGGGATCCTGCTTTTTAATGCAAGATCCTAAATGGGTTCCAAGTCGTTGGTTTGGTGTAATAAGTTTGTTTCCTGAAATGTTTCAAACTTTTACCCAGCAGGGAGTGGTAGGGCGAGCCGTGAAAAACGGGTTGTTGCAAGTAGAGTGTTTTAATCCAAGAGACTTTACCCATGACAAACATCGCACTGTAGACGACCGACCATATGGTGGTGGTCCCGGAATGCTGATGATGGTTCAGCCATTAACAGATGCTATTCTGGCAGCTAAACAAGCTGCAGGAAGAAAAACAAAAGTGATTTACCTTTCTCCCCAAGGGAAAAAGCTTGATCAAACAGGTGTGAAAAAGCTTTCTGAAAATGAAAGCGTAATTCTAGTTGCTGGTCGATATGAAGGTATTGATGAACGGGTAATACAAACACAAGTCGACGAGGAATGGTCGATTGGTGATTACGTGTTAAGTGGCGGTGAATTACCTGCGATGATCTTAATGGATGCAGTGTCAAGATTTGTACCCGGTGTATTAGGGCATGAGCAATCTGCTGAACAAGACTCTTTTAGTCATGGTTTATTGGATTGTCCACACTATACTCGGCCAGAAAACTTGAACGGAGAGCTGGTTCCTAAGGTTTTGTTGAGTGGTGATCACGAAAAAATCAGGCAGTGGCGTTTACAACAGTCGCTAGGTAGAACTTGGCAACGACGCCCTGAATTATTAAACGATCTAGCTCTGACTGAGGAGCAGCAAAGATTATTAGATTTATATCTAAAGGATTTGCCGCAGCATGATGACAGTTAATCTAGAATGAGAGGATATGATGAGTAAAGTAAATCAAGATATCATCAAGAAAATTGAAGAAGCGCAGCTAAAAACTGACGTTCCAGCATTTGGTGCTGGTGACACAGTAGTTGTGCAAGTACGCGTTAAAGAAGGCGACAAAGAACGTCTTCAGGCCTACGAAGGCGTTGTAATCGCTAAACGTAACCGTGGCCTACACTCTGCTTTTACAGTTCGTAAGATTTCTAACGGCGAAGGTGTTGAGCGTATATTCCAAACACACAGCCCGGCAATCAGTTCTATTGAAGTGAAACGTCGTGGTGCTGTTCGTCGTGCTAAGCTTTACTACTTGCGTGAACGCTCTGGTCGTTCTGCACGTATTAAAGAGAAGCTAGGTTAATTTAATTTTTGCGTTACCGTTAACTTATAAGAAAACCCGCCTTCTGGCGGGTTTTTGCTTTTAATAAACTTCTCAATTATTTAGGTCTCATTTTGCCACATAATCGAAACGTACATAAAGACGGTTACCCTATGGCACAGCTTGTTGAGTCTTATCCTAAGTTAAAGAGATTTATCAAGTCTAAACCTGATGGCCAAAAGACTATTCAGTTTTCTGATCCAGAAGCAGTTAAAACCTTGAATGCTGCTTTATTAGCTCATTATTATAAAATTCAGCATTGGGATATCCCTAAAGGTTACTTATGTCCTCCCATTCCTGGGCGAGCTGACTATATTCATTACATCGCAGATTTACTTTCAAAAGATTGTGGCAGTAGGATTCCAGTAGGTAAAAAGGTTAGAGGTTTAGATATAGGGACAGGAGCCAACTTAATTTATCCCACTGTAGGAGTGTGTGAGTATGATTGGCAATGGGTAGCTACTGATATTGATCCAGTTTCAATCAAAAACGCTAACTTAATCATTCATTCAAATCCTGCTCTGAGTAGTCATATAGAGGTACGTACTCAGTCGAACACATCAAATATATTTGCAGGTATTGTCGAGCCTGGAGAGCATTTCACATTCTGCATGTGTAACCCACCTTTTCACTCAAGTGCCGCTGAAGCAGCTCAAGGATCTGCGCGCAAGAATGCTAATTTGCATAAAAATCAAAATAAGCAAGGTCTAGCTTCTACTCAAAAAGCGATGTCAAACCATTTGAATTTTGGTGGGCAATCTAATGAATTATGGTGTGATGGTGGAGAGCTAAAATTTATCCGAACCATGATTAAAGAAAGCCTCAAGTTTAGGACACAGATAGATTGGTTTACTTGTTTAGTTTCTAAGAAAGAGAATTTAAGCAAGGTGAAATTACATTTGAAAAAAGCATCAATAACAGATGTTAGAGTGATTAATATGTCACAGGGCCAAAAAGTTAGTCGCTTCATTGCGTGGCGCTTTTAAATTTTTAAGTGGAGAAAGCATGTGGATGATTTAACCGAGAAACAAAAAATGTTGGCGGGTCTAGAATATTATCCGAGTAATAAGGTTTTACAAAAAGAAAGAGCAATCGCTAAAAAACTGTGTCAGCAGTTCAATCAACATGATCTTGATGACAGAAAAGGTAGCCGAAATCTTATAAAAGAACTATTCGGCTCCTATGAGGGGGCATGGATAGAGCCAAGTTTTTACTGCGATTATGGGTACAACATTAAAGCGGGGAAAAACTTCTATGCTAATCACGGTTTAATAATACTTGATGCTGGACCTGTTGAAATTGGAGATGACGTAATGATAGGGCCAAGTGTACTTATCTCAACGTCAACTCACCCCTTGGATCCTGAGAAAAGAAAGAAGGGCATTGAAATAGCTCGACCTATTACAATCGGAAACAATGTCTGGATAGGTATGGGCGCTAAGATCTTAGAAGGCGTAGTTATAGGTGATAATGCTGTAATTGCTGCTGGTGCTGTGGTGAACAAAGATGTTGTTGCAAATTCTTTAGTTGCTGGAGTGCCCGCAAAAGTCATTAAAAACCTTTAAATAACTGTTTAACTGCTTGAAAAACAATCGACTTTAACAATGTTTTCAATTAAAGGTTGTCGTATTTATCATTTACTGTTAAAAAGTCAATAAATTCACCGTAAATAAAATAATTTTTAGCGTAAAGATAACTGTACATTTTTATTAGTAAGAATTAATTGGTGTTGAGCGGTTCGAATTTTACGCTTAATACTCCTAATATTTGAATTTGAAAGAGCCTAGTCATGTTAAGAGACAGTATAAACAATATAAACGTATCGTCTGAAGAGGTACTTGTTACCCCTCAAGCGTTAAAAAATGAACTCCCAGTCAGTCAATCTGCCCTAGAGGTGATTCAATCTTCTAGAAAAGTCATAAGTAATATTTTGCACAGAGAAGATCATCGCTTTCTAGTTATTTGTGGACCGTGTTCCATCCATGATATTGATGCTGCTAAAGAATATGCACTGAAACTAAAAGAGCTACATGAAAGCTGTAAAGATACTTTGTACATTGTGATGAGAGTGTATTTTGAAAAACCTAGAACTACTGTAGGCTGGAAAGGTTTAATTAATGACCCCCATATAAACGGAACGTTTGATATAGAAGCTGGGCTGCGTAAAGCCAGAGAGCTTCTCATATGGTTGGCAGAGTTGGAATTACCGGTAGCAACTGAGGCCTTAGATCCTATCAGTCCACAGTATCTAGCTGAGCTTTTTAGTTGGTCAGCAATCGGTGCTCGTACTTCTGAATCGCAAACCCACAGAGAAATGGCTAGTGGTTTATCAATGCCAGTAGGTTTCAAAAACGGAACTGACGGGAGCTTAGGAATAGCAATTAATGCATTGCAATCTGCGGCATCTGGCCATAGCTTTATGGGAATTAATGGTGAAGGCCAAGTGAGTGTTATTACCACTCAAGGTAACCCTGATGGGCATATTATTTTAAGGGGTGGTAAGCAACCAAACTACGATTCAGTATGTGTTGCTGAGTGTGAACAAGAGCTAGCTGATGCAAAGCTCGAAGCGGCACTAGTGGTTGACTGCAGTCATGCCAACTCTAGTAAGGACTTTAAGCGTCAGCCTCTAGTAGCTAAAAATGTAGTTAATCAAATTCTAGAAGGTAATCAATCTGTATTAGGTATAATGCTTGAAAGTCATTTAAATCATGGCAATCAAAGTAGTAACGGTAAAACTCCCGCTGAGCTAGATTACGGTGTTTCAATCACTGATGGTTGTATTAATTGGTCAACAACTGAAGAATTAATTAACCATATGAGGGATAAATTGATTACAGTACTACCTATGCGTTTAAATAGAGTGAACTAAGCTTAGCATTAGGAAATGTATGTCAGTGTTACCAGTTGAAATTGATAAATTAAGTGATGATTTAGAGTCTATAGATAAACAGCTCGTTGCACTTTTAGCAAAACGGGCTCAAATTTCTACAAAAATTGGACATTATAAAAGTAGAGCGGGTTCGCCTATTTATGTGGCAGAAAAAGAGGTTGATGCCCTTTCTGTTCGTAAAGAAGAGGCTCAACGCCTAGGTGTTTCACCTACTTTGGTTGAAGATTTGATGCGTAGAATTATGCGTGAGTCCTATCATACAAAGAGTTCTGAGTTCCTGTGTACTAATCCTGATCTTAAAAAGGTTGTTGTGATTGGAGGAGCTGGAGCCTTAGGAAGGATCTTTGTAGATTTGTTTAAGCGCAGTGGTTACAGGGTTGAAGTGTTAGAAGAAGCTGATTGGGAACGGTCAGAGGTTATCTTAGGCGACGCAGGTTTAGTTCTGGTTGCAGTGCCTATTAAACTTACAGAGAGTATTATATCTCGGTTAACCAACCTACCTAAAAATTGTGTTTTGGCTGATGTAACAAGTACTAAGCAAAAGCCATTAGCGGCAATGATTAAGGCTCACCAAGGTCCAGTTGTAGGCTTACACCCGATGTTTGGGCCTGATGTTCCTAGTTTAGTGAAGCAAGTGGTGGTTGTGTGCCATGGAAGAGAGCCTGAGCAATATGATTGGTTACTGCAACAAATAAGAAACTGGGGCGGCGTTCTACAGCAATGCGAAGCGAAAGAGCATGATGATGCTATGGTCTTTATCCAAGTAATGAGACATTTCTGTAGTTTTGTATTTGGGTCTCATCTAGCGGGAGAAGATCCTGACTTACAGCAGTTAATTTCATTAAGTTCTCCTATTTATCGTTTAGAGTTGGGTATGGTTGGGCGATTATTTGCTCAAGCTCCAGCTTTATACGCCGATATTATTTTCGACAACAAAGATAGTGTTGCTATGCTAACTGAGTTTAGTGTGAAATTTAATCAAGCACTGTCTTTAGTGGAGAGTAATGATAAAGAAAAGTTTATAGAGCAATTTAATCAGGTAAGTGCTTGGTTTGGTGAGTATGCAAAGCAAAGCCTTGTCGACAGTAAACAGCTTTTATTAAAAGCTGATGATGATCGAACTTTGATAGATAATTGTTAAAAATAAGTAATCAATCAGTTATTGTTGGTGTCCATTGTCGAAATTTGTTTTCGCGAAGTTTTAAGAGATTTGTATTTTAACTGGAGAGCCAATAATGTCTTTAAAATCACGGTTACTACTAGCTACCCTATCATTAGTTTTATTTTCAATTGTCTTGATGGGGGTAGTATCAGTTCAAGTAGCGGTAAATGGTTCAAATGCTGCGTTAACGGACGCAGCTAAAGATCGGCTCGTTTCTCAAAATGTACAAACCAATGAAGCTGTTCTAGAGTACTTTAACTTTATAACATCGCAAATTAGAACCAAAGCATTTGATATTTCCGTAGTAGAGGCGACCCAAGGATTTATTAATGCATTTAATCAATACACTTCACAACGCGGTGTTCTTGATTCAACACAAAAGCAACAATTAGAAAACTATTATTCCAAGGATTTTACTCAGCAGTACAACGCGAGTAATCCTACTCCAACAGCTAATGTTGAAAATGTCTTAAGTAATTTTAGTAATACAACTTTAACATTACAGTATGACTTTATCGCCGGATCTCCTTATCCGTTGGGCGAAAAAGACACATTATATGATCTCAATAATGGTTCAACTTACGCCTCGCTTCACTCTAGGTATCACCCTAGTTTTCGAAATTATCTACAGGAGTTTGGGTATTACGATATTTTTATAGCTGATATTCAGACGGGAAATATTGTATACAGTGTGTTTAAAGAGCTCGATTATGCAACAAATATAAGCACTGGCCCTTATGCAGATAGCGGTATAGGTAGAGCATTCGCTCAAGCTGCAAACTCCTCAGAAGAAGGCAAGGTTTTTTATAGCCGCTTTGAAAAATATCGCCCTTCTTATGATGCATTAGCAGGATTTGCATCGACTGCTATTTATTCTCAAGGTAAGGCTATCGCAGTACTTATTTTTCAAATGCCTATGGATAAAATAAATAGTGTACTGACTCATTCGGAGCACTGGGCTGATAATGGTTTTGGAGAAACAGGAGAAACCTACTTACTTAACGATGAAAGTTACTTGGTTACTGAACCCCGCTTCTTCATTGAAGATAAACCTCTATATCTAGAAATAATTAATAAAAACTCTTCTGATTTAGCATCACAAATTTCAGCAAAAGGAACAACAGTCGGTATTCAATCACTTAAATCAGAGGCTGCTCAAAAAGCCTTGTCGGGTGACAAAGGGTTTGCTCGTATGAAAGATTACCAAGGTGTTGAAGTGTTTGTTTCTTATTCTCCTTTGAAAATTGGGAAGTATAATTATGCACTTTTGGCTGAAATGGATGTGGAAGAAGCTTTGCGTGCAGCAACTACCGTAAGCTCTCGTCTTATAAAGTTTACTTTAGTAGAAAGCTTTATTCTGCTTGGTATCTCGATTGTGATTACTCTATGGATTGCTTCACGATTAATTCGTCCATTAGAAAATTTGGGTCAAACCTGTGAAGAGTTATCTGATGGGGAAGGGGATCTAACCATACAGATTGTTCACTCAGGTATTCCTGAGATAGATCGCATATCCAATGGGTTTAATACATTTATACAACAGATTAGAGATATCATTGCACAAGTTAAAATTGACGCAGATAGTTTATCTACTGCTTCTCAGCAATTGCTGGTTATAACAGCTGACAGTGTTCAGAAAACCCAAGACCAACGAGATCAAACTAAAACAGTTTCTACTGCGATGGAACAACTTAGCTTAGCGGTATCTGATGTTAATGAGTCTACCCTTAAAACCAGTAAACAAAGTATTGATGCTCAAACAAGCTTAAACGAAAATATGGAAAGGGCAGATCTAGCTGCCGATAATATTAAACTATTGGTGCAGCTTATCGATGATTCCAGTACGGTAATATATAGCTTAAAAGATGAAGTTAATCAGATAACCACAGTACTTAATGTGATTACCAGTATCGCAGATCAAACTAATCTATTGGCCTTAAATGCGGCGATAGAAGCCGCCAGAGCCGGAGAAGCTGGTCGTGGTTTTTCCGTTGTTGCGGATGAGGTTAGAGCTTTGGCCACCCGTTCTAGAGAAAGTACTGTGGAGATTTCGAATTTGGTTGAAGTCATGAATCAATCAGCAAATAAATCAGTCAGTTCTATGGAGCGCGCTACAGAGGCTGCTAGTGGAGGGATTCATCTGGTAGATTTAGTGACAGTTGCATTAGACGAGCTCTCTGAAAATCTTAAACAAGTGCTGCAGCTAACTGATACTGTAGCCACAGCAACTGAACAGCAAGCAAATGCATCTGAGTCGGTGGTAGCGAATGTTAAAAGTATTAGTTTGTTAGCAGAGGCAGTAGAAGGCGGCTCAGAACAAACCAGTGAGGCAGCACAAAATTTAGCAAAAATTGCTAAAAAGGCTGGTGATTTGGTTGCTCGATTTAAAGTCTAGAAAATAAAAAGCCCGATAATGTTTTATTATCGGGCTTGATTAGTTAAAGCGCTTAATGGGTTCGCTCTATGTAATTTAGCAAGGATATTTACTATTCAGCCAAGGCTGACGCCGCTGCAACCTTGGTTGGGTTTACTTCTTCGCTAGGGTAACATCCTAAAACTTTGAAATAACGAGTCATGGCTTGCAAGGACTCTAAAACCTTTTGCATAGGTCCATCTTGAATATTACCTTCTACATCAAGGTAAAACATCTCTTCCCAAGGGTTGCCAGGAATGGGTCTTGATTCTAACTTAGTCATGTTAATATTGTTGTCTCTCAACACCATAAGCGCTTCAACTAACGAACCAGGTTTTTGTACTGTTGACATCACAAGTGTTGTTTTGGCTGGTACCTGCAAAGGTACATTAACGCTTTTTCTTGCTACAACAAAAAATCTACTATGGTTTTCTTTTTGATTGGCTAAGTTTGACTGAATTGAATGTAAACCGTAAAGCCTCCCGCCTGTTTCACTTCCCATAGCTGCAGCGTCTTCACAATTTAGTTCAGCAACTTTTAACATGGCTGAAGACGTACTATCACATGGCTTAACTTCAACGCTTCCAAGTTCTGCTAAAAAGTGACTACATTGGGCAAAAACTTGAGGGTGTGCGTACAGAGTTTTGATCTTACTGATATCTGTATCGGTTGCGACTAGTAGTGCATGTTTTATAGGGTGAGTAAGCTCTCCTACGATAGACAGGTTAGTGTGCTGCAGTTGGTCATACACTTCGTTTATGCTACCCGAAGAGGTATTTTCTATAGGAAGTACAGCATAATCTGCTTCGTTAGTTTCTACCTTAGAAATAATCTCTGAAAAGCTTTGGCAACCAATCTCTAAAAGCTCGCCAGGTCGCCGTGAAAAGTATTTTTGAGTAGCAAGATAACTATATGAACCTTTATCACCTAAGAACGCAACTCTGTTCAATGGAAGGGTGCTGCCTGGATTTGCTCTAGCTGCCAATAAGGCTTGTTGGTTTAAAACAGAATCTTCGATAATTACATGAAAAAGCTGGGTGACATAATGTGGGTCTAACCCATGTTTTTTGCCTTCTTTTATAAGCCTGATCAACAATTGCTCTTCCCGTTTTTGGTCTCGTACAGGAATGTGATTCTTAATTTTAGTTTCAGCAACTTGATTAGTATATTTTTGTCGTTTCGCCAAAAAGGTTAACAATTGAGTGTCGAGTTCAGTGATGTTAATTCTGAGTTGTTCTAATTCTGATGACGGCATAATGCTCACTTGTATTTTTCAAGAAATACCTCGGTTCAGGCTAGTCGTATAGGTAACTTACCTATCGTTATTGTTTATGAATAACGTTATCTTTTGGCTACGAGGTGGGGAATTCGCCCATAAATTTATAAATTCACCTAATATAAGTCAATCATTTACTTAGGACTAATTTCGAGTTTTTTGATGATTTAAGAATAACGCTTAAACCATCAAAATATTAGGTTTCTATTGTTAATTATCTAATAAAGAAGCCAACATTGAACGTACTTCATTTACTTCAAAGGGTTTATCGCATAGTGCGTTTACACCTGTTTGGTGAATATTGGCCATATGCAGGCTCGATGATGACTCACTTGTAACCATTATGATTGGAATGTGAGATGTATCTGGGTTAAACCGAATAAATTCTGAAAGTTCTCTGCCATCCATTTCGGGCATATTGTAATCGGTAACTACCAGATCAAATGTATTCTCTTTCAAAAGGGTTAACGCTTGAGCTCCGTTCTCAGCTTGTTGAATCTTTTGTAAACCTAAATTGTTGAGAACCCTGCAAATATGGTTTCTTGCGAGCTTACTATCGTCAACTAATAGCACTCTTACATCATGAACATCAAATAACTCTAAATCTAACTCTGTAGAGTTAATTAGATCTAATGTGGCACTTAAGGCCTTTGATAAATTTTCTGGAGTAAAAGGTTTAGGTAAAATCGCAGCAACACCTGATTGCTTAAACTCTTCAAGCTTTTCTGGTCGACTTTCACTGGACACTAACATAAATGGCGTAGACGCTAACGAGTCATCATTTTTAATCTGCTTGATGATATCTAATCCAGAACCGTCTTCAAAATACATTGCACTTACTACTAAGTCAGCACCGTGCTTTGAGATAGCTTCTAGGGCATCTTTTACGCAGCTAACAGCTTGTACATGTAAAATATCTGCTGTTGCTAATTGTTTTGTAATGATTTTTCGTTGTGTATCCGAGGGCTCTGCTAAAATAATGCTGACTTCAGATAAAGATATATTGTGCATTCACACTCCAACTAATTTTAAAGTTAACCGCCTGCTAGCTTCACATTATGGCCTAGTTGTTCCAATGTTGTCTTAATTTTATTCCTATTGTCACCTTGGATTTCAATTACTCCCTCTTTGACAGCACCGCCAGTGCCACACATTTTCTTTAACTTGGTACATAATGCTTTGATTTCATCTGCTGAAAGTGCCAAACCACTAATTGTAGTGACTCCTTTACCTTTTCTACCTTTTGTTTCTCTTCCTATACGAATTATTCCATCTGTTTTTAATTTTGGTTTGGGAGGGGCTTGGGGTGAAATTCGTCCAACTTCTGTACTGTAAACGAGCTTGTTATCATTCATGCCATTCATCTCAAATATTGATTTTCAACTATTTTATAAAAAAAATGTTATTGATTGTAGGAAAAGTGAGAAAACTATAATCTAATGTTAATTGTTTTGGCTAGTTCTAATAGAGTATTGGAGTTGCATATGAGTATAGAACGAGAGTTCTCTGAAGATAAGACGCAGTTAACTATTTTTGTGAATGAAAGATTTGACTTTAACCAAGTGCAAGAATTCCGAGCGGCATATTCTGAAGACAGTGATACTGTGTCTACGATTTTAATTGATTTACACAAAACTGAATATATGGACAGCTCTGCACTTGGAATGCTGTTAAACATGCAAAAAACACTTGGTTCACAGGTATCTACTTTTAAGATTGTAAACTGTCGGCCCCAGGTGCTTAAAATCTTAGGTATCGCTCGCTTTAGTAAAAAATTTACTATTAGTTAACTGTTAGATGCGCATTTTAATCATTGACGATGACTCCCTTAATCGATTTTTGTTAACTCACATGCTTGAGCAGCAAGGTTATTTAGATACCTTTGAAGCTCAGGATGGTGAAACTGCTCTCAAGGTTGCTGCTCAGGTAAGTCCTGATCTGGTTTTACTTGATGTGGTAATGCCGGGTATAGACGGCTATGAAGTTGCAAAAAGGTTGAAGAAAAAAGCCGGTGATATTTATCTTCCAATAATTTTCATAACTGGTTTAGATGATGAGGCCGCGTTAGTTAAGTGCTTAGCCGTCGGCGGCGATGACTTTGTTGCAAAGCCATTTGATAAGGTTATTTTGTCTGCAAAGATAAGAGCCCATGCTAGAACCCGTCAATTAAGTAAAAGAGCTTATGAGCAAAACAAGCAACTGACTTTCTATCGAAATGCCATCGAACGAGAACATCAAATAGTTGAACATATTTTTAATAATGCCTTGGCTATTGATGAATTTTATACTGAGTATATAGATTACTGTTTAACGCCAGCTAGCACCTTCAATGGTGATTTGTTTTTAGCGTGTGCAAGCCCTAATGGTGGCTTCTATTTTTTGATTGGTGACTTTACTGGTCATGGTTTAGCGTCGGCTATTGGCGCTATTCCCGTCTCTCAGGCTTTTCAAGCAATGTCTAAGAAAGGCTTATCTTTGATGGAAATGTCAGAAACGATTAATCAAATCCTTCTTTCTCTGTTACCAGATAACATGTTCTTTGCCGCTCTAATTGTAGAAGTGAGCCATTCTGGTAAGCAAATTGATGTATGGAACGGAGGGATGCCAGCACTATTAGTGCAAGGACGTGATGGAAATATTAAGAGTAGGTTTGAGTCTAGGCATATGGCCTTAGGTATATTAGAGAAACATGAATTTGAGTCCGAAGTCGAACGCTATGAGTTAAATTACGGAGAAAGGCTTATTGGTTTCAGCGATGGCATTATTGAGTTACAACCAAGGGATGGTCGAATGTTAGGAGAGGTAGGGTTAGAGAGTTGGCTAATCGAAAATCCTGACATTGATACAAAAGGAGTTTTATTAAATGTTAAGGAGTATTTGGCTGGCGAAGAGCAACAAGATGATGTCACTGTGGTTATTTATACCAGTCAGCAGCTAACTCAGTCTTGTAAACCTGAATCTGTATCCCAGTTACCACTAAAAATTATCAGTGATATCTCAATCGATTATATGCAAGCATTCGACCCCATAGTTGAACTGGTGAATATTGTAACTAATGAGTTAGGGTTGTTTGCTCACCATTCGGAGTTATTTACTATTCTAAGTGAGTTATATAACAATGCATTAGAACATGGAGTATTGGGTTTAGATTCTAGCTTAAAGGAAACCGATGAAGGGTTTTATGAATACTATAACTTAAGAGAAGCAAAACTAGCGTCTATTGTACAAGCCAAAATTACAATTTCAATTGAGTATATACCTAAAGAGAAGCGCTTAAGTTTGCAGGTAGAAGACTCAGGTACTGGCTTTGATGTGAAGAAAATCTCACAAGGAAACTCACTCGAAAACTCTTATGGTAGAGGCATTCCCTTGGTGAGAAGTCTTTGCGAAACAATTGAATATAGTCATTGCGGTCGTTCAGTAAGCGTGTTGTTTAAAATTTAATGAGGTGTAACGAGTTGTCGGGATTTAATTTAAGAATTGCAAGTAAGGTGGATTTATTAACATTGGTTGAGTTTAATCAATTAATGGCTTTTGAAACGGAACAAAAAACACTTGATGAAGCTTTGTTGACGAGAGGTGTCGCAGGGCTTTTAGAAGACAAGAATAAAGGGTTTTATCTTGTTGCTGAACAAGACGGCAAAGTAGTGGCGAGTTTAATGGTGACCACTGAGTGGAGCGATTGGCGAAATAGTACTTTTTGGTGGATACAGAGTGTGTATGTAGTACCCAAGAGTAGAAGGAAAGGCTTATACAGTGCCTTATATAATCAAGTTAAAGAGCTTGCTAAGGACCAAAGCGTGTGTGGTTTTAGGCTCTACGTAGAAAAAGATAATTTTGTAGCACAAAAAACTTATCGTTCTTTAGGCATGGATGAGAGCCATTACTTAATGTTTGAAGAATAATTAAATCTTTGTTGAGAGACATTCTTAATTAGAATAGCATCTCAGCTCCTCTATATTTAGTGACCTAGAAGGTATTCCCTTGAAAAAAATAATCACCAGTATATTTGTTATTGCATCTTTTCTTTCGCCATTTGTTATGGCTGAACAGATAAACTTATATTCAGCCCGCAAAGAAGCGCTTATCAAGCCATTACTTGATAAGTTTACTGCAGAGACGGGGATTTCTGTCAATTTAGTGACAGGGAATGCTGACAACTTGATTACGAGACTAGCCAATGAAGGCAAATATAGCCCAGCTGATCTGTTGTTGACCACTGATGTCGGGAGGCTATATCGAGCAAAACAGCAAGGGCTAACTCAAGCCATTAACACTACGCAAGCTACAGCATCAGTACCGAGTAATTTCCGAGATTCTCAGGGGCATTGGATAGGCTTGTCGTTGCGTGCCAGACCAATAATGGTATCGGCTGATAGGGTTGACTCTAATGCGATTACTCGTTTAGAGGACTTAGTGAAGCCGGAATGGAAAGGTCGTATATGTATCCGCAGCTCTAGTAATATTTATAACCAGTCTATGGTTGCATCTATGATTAGTCAGATTGGTGAAGTTAACACCCAAGAATGGGTAAAGCAGTTTGTTAAGAACTTTGCTCGTCCACCACAAGGAGGGGATAGGGACCAGATTAAAGCGGTTGCTGCTGGTCAATGTGATGTGGCGATAGCAAACACCTATTATCTAGCTGGAATGCTAACTTCTAAAGATGAAACTACTGTATCTCAAGCTCAAAAAGTTAATGTGATTTGGCCAAATCAAGATTCACGAGGTGCTCATGTAAATATTTCTGGCGTAGCATTGACTAAGTATGCGCCAAATGCAGAGGTGGCCTCTCAGTTGATTGATTTTTTATTGAATGAGAAATCACAACAATGGTATGCAACGACTAATCATGAATACCCGGTTTTACCTGATATTGCATGGAGTGATGTATTGAAAAAGTTTGGTACATTTAAAATGGAGCAAGTTCCGTTAACAGAATTAGGCGTATATAACGCAGATGCTGTAAAAATAATGGATCGCGCTGGGTGGAAGTAAGCCAAGCAACCATTGATAAAGCGTCTCGGTCAGTACTGTTATTTTTGTGAAAAAATCTCAGTGGGCTAACCCTTGGGTATGGGGGATTGGAATAAGTTGTTTTATACTGGCAATGCCCACAGCTTTGGTTTTTGCCAGTATTTTTTCTCCTCAGCTAGAAGTTTGGCAGCACCTTTTTAATACTGTTTTATCTGATTATGTAGTGAATTCACTAACCCTTGCTTTTGGTGTTGGTGCCTTGGTTGTATTAATTGGTGCTCCTGTAGCTTGGTGTGTTGCTCGCTACGAGTTTGTTGGGCGTAAGCAGCTACAATGGTTGTTGCTTTTACCTATGGCAATGCCAGCCTACATTATTGCTTATACTTATACGGGGTTACTAGATTTTGCAGGGCCGGTGCAAACTTGGTTGCGAGACAAATATGCCTGGCAATATGGAGATTATTATTTTCCTGAAATTCGCTCTTTAGGTGGCGCGATTTTTATGTTGGCCTTGGTGTTGTACCCCTATGTTTACTTGTTAGCTAGAACTGCCTTTAGTGAACAACCTAAAAGTTTAGAAGAAACAGCCAAAAGCCTAGGAGTCACTCCAACTAAGTATTGGTTCAAGGTTGTGTTTCCATTGGCGCGACCAGCAATACTCATGGGTACTGCACTTGCAATGATGGAAGCATTTGCTGATTACGGCACGGTTCAGTATTTTGGTGTGAGTACTTTTACAACTGGCATATTTAGGACTTGGTTTGGTTTAAATAACGGAATAGCTGCAGCTCAATTAGCAGCAGTTTTAACTGGGTTTGTTATTTTATTATTGTTTTTGGAGTTTTTTTCTCGCCGTAAAGTTAAATATTATGTACAAGGGCAGGTGGCTAAACCAAGTGCGAGGGTAAAGTTAAATAAAGCGCCAAGTATATGGGTATGCTTGTTATGTTTACTTCCTGTTTTGTTTGGTTTTCTAGTGCCGTGTTTACAATTAATAATTTGGGCAATAGAGACATTCAATGCACAATTTAATCAAAGCTTTTTAACATTACTTTGGAATAGTTTTTACTTAGCGGCCTTGGCATCTATATCTGCAGTAAGTTTGGCTTTGTTTTTTGCTTACGGAAAGCGACTCAACCAAATGGGCTTTATTCAAGTCTCAATAAGCATAGTTAAACTTGGTTATGCTGTCCCTGGCACGGTTATCGCAATTGGGGCTTTAATATCACTGACTTGGTTAGATTTACGTTTAAATTTTCTAACTGAAACTCTATTTGATACTAGTGTGGGCTTGATACTGTCAGGTTCATTATTTTCATTAGTTTTAGTTTATAGCTGCAGGTTTTTAGCTGTAGCACAACACAACATAGAAACGGGTTTAGTGAGAATTAAACCTAGTATGGATGAGGCCGCTCGGTCTTTAGGGTATAAACCTTTTCAAATTCTCAAGTCCATCCATATTCCTTTACTTAAGGGAAGCGTGCTAAGCGCTTTATTGTTGGTATTTGTTGATGTTTTAAAAGAGTTACCAGCAACCTTAATTCTACGGCCGTTTAATTTTAATACCTTAGCTATCAAAACATTTGAGTTAGCATCTGATGAACGTTTGATGGATGCTGCTTTGCCAGCGCTAGCGATAGTTTTTGTAGGTATATTACCCGTTATATTATTGACTAAAATTATGGATAAAAGTAACCATGAATAGCCACATTAACTTTTTTATAGGCAAAGATTGCTATGTTAATTCTTGAAGATATTAGTGTCGCCTATCAGGATAAGGTGGTGGTTGATCGTGTTAGTTTTAATCTTGAAACTGGACAGATAGGTTGTTTATTAGGGCCATCTGGTTGTGGAAAAACGTCAATACTAAGGGCAATTGCAGGGTTTCAAACTATATCTTCAGGCAGCTTGATACTTAGAGATAAAGTGGTGAATGAGCAGCAAATAATGGTGCCACCAGAGAATAGGAAAGTTGCAATTGTATTCCAAGATTACGCATTGTTTCCACATCTTACGGTTGCTCAGAATATCGCATTTGGCTTACATCAAAAAAGTCAGTTGTTTAAATCTGAGCGAGTTTTGGAATTATTACACTTAGTTAATCTATCTGGTTATGAAAAGCGTTACCCCCATGAATTGTCAGGTGGTCAACAGCAGCGTATAGCGTTAGCCAGAGCCATGGCACCTAAACCAGATTTATTATTATTAGATGAACCTTTTTCTAGTTTAGATGCCGAATTAAGGGAAGGACTAGCTAAAGATATTCGTTTAATATTAAAGCACGAAAATACCACAGCCTTACTAGTAACTCATGATCAAAAAGAAGCCTTTGCAATGGCTGATATGATAGGTGTTATTTCGGATGGGCATCTAAAGCAATGGTCTAATGCATATGGTCTGTACCATAAGCCGATTGATAAATTTGTTGCTAGTTTTATAGGTGAAGGTGTATTTCTACCTGCTAAGTTAGGCGCAAATAATCTGCTCGAGAGTCCATTAGGAACATTTGAACTAAATTCAGATGATGCCTTTGAAAAAGGGAAAAACCTAGTTTTTTTGGTCCGTCCTGATGACATAGTCCATGATGATAGTAGTAAAACAGTGGCAAGGGTTGTAGCTAGGACGTTCCAAGGTTCTCATATTCTTTATGAATTGGAACTATTAGAACCTAATTATCAAAAATTACTGTGTCTGGCTCTGAGTCATCATGATCATGGAATAGGCGAAAAGTTTGGGATCCGTTTGGATTTAGAGCATTTAATTGTGTTCTCGGCAACTGATTAGTCATAATTTGCCACTTAGACCTGGCAACTGAACAAAAATATTAAAGTAACTGGGGGATCCGTTTGGACTTAGAACATTTAATTGTGTTCTCGGCAACTGATTAGTCAAGCTTGTAAATAGTCATAATTTGCCACTTAGACCTGGCAACTGAACAATAATATTAAAGTAACTGGGGGATCCATGTTATCAGCGATTAATAAGTGGTTTACACAGCAGTTTGACGTAAATGATGAATCTGAAAAGCCAAGTATTGAGTTAGCGACTGCGGTTTTGCTATATGAAGTAATGCGAGCAGATCACGAATTTACAGAGCTTGAATTTAAAAATTATGAAGAGCAACTAAATAAACACTTTTCATTGTCAGCTACTCAACTTTCTACACTATGTGATTTAACAAAGAAGGAAGCTGAAGAAGCGACAGATTATCAGCAATTTACACGGGTTCTTAATGATGTTTATGGGGTAGACGAAAAGCGCAAGGTTTTAGACTCACTATGGTCAATAGCCTATGCAGATCATGAACTTAATCCTAATGAAGAATATACAATAAGAAAAATTGCTGATTTGTTGTATCTACCACATAGTGAGTTTATTCAAAGTAAACTCGAATCTAAATCCTAGCCAGTTGTTTGCAATGTCCCTTTGTTTTGATTTTTTACTGTCTTTAATAAACAACACATTGAGACTCCTTCTTATTTGAATGTTTATTGCACAAATATTTATTTGCTTTTCCTTATAAGGTGAAAATTATTCACTATACTGATCCCTGAAGTTGGTTTTATATACTTTAGTAGCAAAAACAATGATGATTTGTTGAGTTTTAGTGAAATAAAGTCATAAAGATAGAGTGTCTTCATAAGGAAACATTCTATATCTTTAATGCTAGTTTAATTCGAATGCTTTTCGTTAACCAGCTGATAATTAAGGATATTTTGTTTTTGGCATGTTCTGTGATAACCACTTCAACAGGATTACGCATATTTTTTATTTTAGCAAGGATGGTTAATATGAAAGCAAATTACGTGGGTAAAGGAATGAAAAAAGTAAATCGCATTACTAGGGTTTTATCCTTAGGCTGCTCTTTGGTTTTAATGCTTAGTATGCCATGTATGGCGACACAGGTATTAATTGAAAAACTAGATTTGGATAAAGATGGGCATATTACTATAAGAGAAGCGGTAGCAGAGCCGAAAATTTTAGTTACGTTTGGAACTATTGACCGTAACAATGACGGTAAAATCAGTAAGACAGAGCTTAAAAAAGCGAAAATTAGTTCCGAAGAGAAGCGAAGCACGTTAGAGTCTAGTTAATAAATATGGAACTAGCAGTACATCAAAAAGGCCGACTCAATCGGCCTTTTTATTTAATGTGCTAACTATAATAAATTGAGGATATGTTTATGCAACTTGGCTCGTTGCGGCAACTGACATTTGTGAGTTTTGTCGTGGTGTTAGTGCCGCTAGCCATGTTAGTTGGCTACAGCCAGCTTACCTTTGGTAAAATAGGAAAAATAGCGAGTGATGAAGCAGAGTATTCAGTTAATTTAGTTCGTCGAGTAAGTAAGATGGAGAACTTATCGGTCGATATTGAAAGGTTAGTTCGTCAATACAGTATCTTAGAAAAAGATGCCCTCAAGGACCTAATTGAGAAGTCTGTTACGCGCTTTATTGAATACAAAGAGTATATCTGTAAACAAGTAGTTGACCAAAGGAATTGCTTGGCTTTAGATGAGAGATTAGCCTGGATTGCAGACTTTTCTTCCCATGAAGACCAGCTCTTAATTGATGCCCAATTCGCCGAGTTTAGAAACCGCCAACTTGACTTGGTTGTGCAAATTGATGCGCAATTAGACCGTAATATTCACGATCAGCAGCTATATGTAAGTTCAGTCAGGCAAACACAATTTTGGTTGACAGCATTTTTGGTTAGTGTGTCATTTTTACTTATTGTGATTGGTATAAGTAGAATATTAAAGCCAGTCACTAAGTTAGAAGAAGTCATTCGAGCTATAGCTAGCCAAGATGAAAACTTACCCAAAATTTCTAAGTCTGGACCAAAAGAGCTTATCTCACTGGAGCATAAACTTCATGGCCTAGCATCACGATTATCGCAGTTAGAAAATTTGCGTCATGCCTTGTTGCGCCACGCTTCCCATGAACTTAAAACCCCTTTAGCCAGCATAAAAGAAGGATGTTCTCTGTTAACTGAAGAAGTCGTTGGTGGGGTCAATGAGCAGCAAAAAGAGGTGTTGCAATTACTTAATAGCAGTACAGATAGACTCAATCTCTTGATTGTTCAATTGCTTGATTACAACCTTTTACTACAGCAGTCAAAGCCAGTGTTTTGTGAGTTTGAAACCCAGTCTTTTTTTGATGAATTTCTTACAGATAATAGCTTAGCTATTCAACAACATGATAACCAAATTAATATGCAACTTGATATCGAGGTTATGTATGCCGATGAAAAATTATATCGGAGAATTGTAGATAATTTGTTGTCCAATGCTATTGCACACGGAAGTAAAGGTAGGCCAATTGATATTCGCCTTTACAATGATGGTGATATGCAGGTGTTAGATTTTTCAAACAGAGGGAAACGAATTGAGCCGGAGCAGCGCAATATTTTGTTTCAACCCTTTAGTCGTGGAGAAGGGGTGCGCAATGATCGGGTGACAGGTTCAGGTTTAGGGTTATCTATTGTTTCGGACTGTGCCAAAATGATGTTTGGTAAAGCATTTATGGTAGACGTAGATTACTCTGATGTGTGTTTTAGGGTGCAGATACCAAGTAACAAAGAAGTGAGTTTATGAAGTTAAAATTTTTATTTGTCCCTGTACTGTTTTTGATGACTAGTTGTGAGCTACTTAAAACTACTCCACAGGAAAATACTCAAACACAATTTAAGCAAACCTATTGTATTTGGAAAGTTAAAGCAACAGAGGCAGATTGCGATATCCACTACTGGCTTGGTTATTGGGGGAATATAGAGAATATAGATTGGCCAGAGCGTAAAGCCAAAATAGACACATTGAGTGACAGTGATGCTGATGTACTTAGAAAAGTAATATTGAGCCAAGGCAAAAGTACGCCTTATCAGAACCGTTTGCGAGCACAGATGTGGGCTGAATCAGTGTTTCCAAAATTAAACGATAGTATGAGGACATTTCTAGAAGTTGCCTTATACACACCGAGTCAGAGTTTATTGGAATTAGAGTCTGCCCTGGTGACCTTAAGTAAAATAAATACTCAAAAAGTAGCGAGTATTGAAGAGCGGCGCATAGAGCTCGAACAACAAAAGAAAAAGTTGCAAGAGCAGCAGCATCAAATCGAACAATTGTTAAATATTGAAGCGTCGATGATCAAAAATGGGCAAGAGGACAAATAATGAGTCAAACCAATGAGCTAGATCCCAGTGTGTTATTAGTAGATGACGATGAAAATCTGCTAAGACTAATGACAATTAGATTGCAGGGTGAAGGTTATAATGTTCAAAGTGCATCTGGAGGTAGAGAAGCGTTAAAGTTAATTAGTGCACAAAACTTTGATGTAGTCTTAAGCGACTTACGCATGCCAGGTTTAGATGGGTTAAGTTTATTTGAAGAGATGATGGCGCTTCGAAAAGATATCCCCGTTATTTTGATGACGGCACATGGAACTATTCAGGATGCTGTTGAAGCAACTCAAAGAGGTGTGTTTGGCTTTCTAGCTAAACCAATCGATCATGATGAGTTACGTACATTAATGGCAAAGGCGGTAAGCCAAAAATCAACACTCAAAAATGAGCCTTGGTGTGAAAATATTATTACTCGTTCGATGCAGATGGAGCAGCTTTTAGATCAGGCTTTTCGCGTCGCTCAAAGGGATGTGAGTGTCTTAATTAGTGGCGCTAGTGGAACGGGAAAAGAATTATTAGCAGGTGCCATCCATAAAGCCAGTAAGCGAGCGAATAAAGCATTTGTAGCTATTAATTGTGGAGCCTTACCTGAAAACTTACTTGAATCAGAATTGTTTGGGCACGCGAAAGGGTCGTTTACTGGGGCAATTAATGAACACAAAGGTTTGTTCAGAGAGGCTGATGGAGGCACTTTATTTTTAGATGAAATCGGCGATATGCCTATTCCGCTCCAAGTAAAATTATTAAGAGCGCTGCAAGAGCAGATGATTCGACCAGTAGGTGGCAGTAAACAAATTCCTATTGACGTTAGAGTCATTTCAGCGACCCACAAAAACCTTAGTAAAGAAATGGCAGCTGGAAATTTTAGAGAAGATTTGTACTACCGTTTAAATGTGGTCAACCTAACGTTACCTACTTTGAGAGAGCGTTCAGAAGATATTCCTCTGCTAGCGAGACATTTACTTAAAAGTAGTGCAGCTAGGCACCAAGTTAAAGTGAGTCGTTTTTCGGACGACGCATTACAAATATTAACAACCTCTCACTGGCCGGGAAATGTCAGGCAGTTAGTGAATGTCGTTGAGCAATGCGTTGCTTTGACTCAAACGCCAGTTATTGCGTCCCATTTAGTAGAGCAGGCTTTGTCTGCAACCGAAAAAAAGTGGCCGACATTGACGGAGGCTAGAGACGCTTTTGAGCATCAATATTTACTTAAGTTGCTAAAAATGACAGATGGAAATGTAACGCGATCGGCAGAAATAGCAGGAAGAAATCGCACAGATATGCACAAGCTAATGAAAAAGCATGACTTACATTCTTCTGACTTCAAAAGAGCTTAATTAGTTAACTTATGGCTAATGCAACCGGTTTGTCTATAGATTGTAAAAATCGCTGTATTTTACAGTTAACTTCCTTACAATACGCGGAATTTTTTTGAGGTAGCAGGCATTAATGCGAATTGCATTGGGTATTGAATATAACGGCGCGCCATATCATGGCTGGCAGCGCCAACAAAACGTCGCGAGTGTTCAGCAACATGTTGAAGAGGCCTTGTCGAAAATAGCAGATGAGCCAATTAAAATAGTATGCGCGGGACGTACCGATGCGGGTGTGCATGCTACCTGTCAAGTGGTCCACTTTGATACTGATTGTCAGCGCCCAGACAAAGCCTGGACAATTGGTATTAATCGTTATTTACCTGATTCTATTGCAGCAAAGTGGGTCAAAGGTATGGATGACGATTTCCATGCTAGATTTTCAGCAACAGCGAGGCGCTACCGCTATATTATATATAATAACCGTATGCGAAATAGTATTTTGGCCCATGGTGTGACGCATATTCACAACGACCTAGATGCGCAATTAATGCATGACGCTGCCCAGCATTTAGTAGGCAAGCATGATTTTAGCGCGTTTAGAGCTGTAAATTGCCAAGCTAACACACCAATAAGAACCTTGAGCAATATTAGTGTGAAGCGTTTTGGTGATTATATTTTGATAGATGTTCAAGCCAATGCTTTTTTGCATCATATGGTACGCAATATTACTGGATCTTTAGTTGTTATTGGTCAAAAAGAACAGCCTGTTGAATGGATGAAGAGTATTTTAGAAGGTAAAGACCGCACTAAAGCCGCTGCTACAGCTAAGCCCCATGGATTGTACTTAGTACATGTTACTTATCCTGAGCCATTTAGTTTACCAAAGCATCCATTAGGGCCGCTTTTTATGGCAGACTAGACTTCTAAGACCAGTTTAAGTTTCGTGTTAATTACAGGATGTGATTTAATAGCGGTTTTAAGATCAGCATTGGCGCGCTCGAATATATAGAAATTTAGCGTCTTATATTATCTAAATAGTTTCAATTTGTTTTTTATGGGCAAATTGTCAAGTAGGGTTTTCAAATGAGTTGGATAGAAAAAATACTGCCGCGGACTAAGTCCTCCACAAAGAGTAATGTACCAGAAGGAATTTGGACTAAATGTGGGGAATGTGACGCAGTTTTATATAAAAGTGAATTAGAAAAACAGTTAGGTGTTTGCCCAAAATGTGATCATCATATGAGGATTACAGCCAGAGCAAGACTAAATAGCTTTCTTGATCAAGGCGAACGATTTGAATTAGGCTCAGAATTAGAGCCTCAAGATATTCTGAAGTTTAAAGATTCAAAAAAATACAAAGATAGAATTAGTAGCGCTCAGAAGAAGACAAATGAAAAAGATGCCTTAGTTGTTATGCAAGGTAAATTGAAAGGTATGCCTGTTGCTGTAGCCGTTTTTGAATTTGCATTTATGGGAGGCTCAATGGCCTCTGTGGTTGGTGCAAGGTTTGTTAAAGCTGTTGAAGCGTGTTTAGAGCATAATATGCCGCTTATCTGTTTTTCTACTAGTGGTGGTGCGAGAATGCAAGAAGCTCTGTTATCACTAATGCAAATGGCCAAAACTAGTGCGGCGCTTGCCAAAATGAGTGAGAAAGGTCTGCCTTATATTTCTGTATTAACAGATCCTACTATGGGTGGAGTTTCAGCCAGTTTAGCAATGTTAGGTGATGTTAATGTTGCAGAGCCAAAAGCATTGATTGGTTTTGCAGGCCCGAGAGTTATTGAGCAAACTGTTAGAGAAACCCTTCCTGAAGGCTTCCAACGTAGCGAGTTTTTGTTAGAAAAAGGAGCTATTGATATTATTGTTGATCGCCGCGAAATGCGTGACACTATCTATAGTTTATTGTCTAAACTTCACCACCAACATCATTAATACATGTCTGATAATCTAGTTTCCTCAATGACAGAAAAGCAATCATGGGATTTGGGGACTTGGTTAAAGTATTTAGAGTCGATTCACCCTAGTAACATTGAGCTAGGGTTGAGTCGTATTACAAAAGTCTTTAACACTTTAAATCTCAATTTCGATACTAAGAAAGTTATTACGGTAGCTGGAACAAATGGTAAAGGTACTACTTGTGCGTTTATAGAGCAGGCCCTGATATCCAAAGGTCACTCTGTTGCTGTTTTTAGCTCCCCTCATTTAATAGATTATCGTGAGCGGGTTCGTATCCAAAACCAAATGTTACCTGAGTCTGTCCATTGTCAAAGTTTCATAGATGTTGAAAATGCAAGGCAAGGTGTTTCTCTAACTTATTTTGAATTTGGCGCTCTTGCAGCGTTATGTTTAATGGCACAATCTGATGCAGATTATATTTTGTTAGAGGTTGGATTAGGTGGTAGGTTAGACGCTGTTAATATAGTAGACCCAGATATAGCGGTTATTACTAGCATTGGCTTAGATCACCAAGATTGGCTAGGGGATACTCGAGAAAAAATTGCTGTAGAAAAAGCCGGCATTTTTCGTAGCCATATTCCTGTTGTAATTGGTGAGCCAGATCCTCCAAGCACCCTGATTTCTGAAGCTGATAGATTTAATGTAAAAGCTTTTTGGCAAGGAAAAGACTTTTCTTATCAACTTGATGGAGAGGGATTTCATTGGAAGGATAGGGAGCAAAACATTGAAGCTTTGCCTTTGCCATCAATCCCATTACAGAATGTTTCGACGGGATTAAAAGTATTAGCCATATTAGAAACTCATTTCAGTACTGCAGAGCTTGCAGACATTATAACTAACACCAAATTGCCTGGTAGAAGGCAAGTTATTCAAAAAAGCCCTACAGTTATGTTAGATGTAGCTCATAATCCTCAAGCGACAGAGTTATTGGTGAAAGATTTAAAAAGCACTCAATATAATCGGGTTTTAGCAGTGGTTGCTATGTTGGCTGATAAAGATATACGAGCAAGTTTACAGCCTATGGTTGAGGTGGTTACCGAATGGTTTTGCGCCGACTTGGATGTACCCAGAGGCGCAAAAGGGAATTTTATTGCATCAAACTTAACAACAGACAAAAAGGTGATAAACTTCCCAACTGTTGTAGAAGCTTATGAAAATGCGTTGGAAAAAGCACATGATCAAGACTTGGTTGTAGTGTTTGGGTCATTTTTCACTGTAGCCGAAATATTGAATTTAAAGGGGCTATCCCTTAGTAAAGAGGCGTAATCAATTGACATCGGCATTACAAAATCGTTTGGTAGGCACCATAATAGTGGTGGCTATAGCTGTAATATTTTTACCAGATTTACTAGATGGTAAGAAGCAAGCAACAGAAAATACATTTATTGATTTACCCTCTAAGCCATTAGCTTATGAAGTAGAGCATCCAGGTAATACTGATACGGATAAAATTAAAGAGGTTGCAACTCGGAAAATTGAAGTTGTGTCAGAGAAAGCACTTGATGACGCGGATGATAGAGGCAACCAAGATCAAGTAGCTAACTTAAATGAAAGTGCCTCTTTGAGTGAAACCCAAGAGAAAGAGGTTATAGCTGAGAATGTTAAGTCATCTGAGGTTGAGGTATTAAAAACCGCTCAGAAAAGTAGCTTAGAAAAAGACACGGTAATTGAAGAGCCTGATAAAAGTACTGAGGTTAGTGCAGGTTGGGTGGTTCAATTAGGAAGTTTTCGCCATAAGAAAAATGTTACTGAATTATTAAATATCCTAGAAGAGGCTGGTTACAGAGCATTTAGTCGGCCTGTAAAGACAAACTCTGGTGTATTGACTAAGGTCTTTGTTGGTCCTGATTTACGAAAAAGTAATTTAGAAGAGGCTTTGTCTCACTTAAAAGAGCTTACTAAATTACAAGGACGAGTAACCCCTTTTACCGTACAGTAATCTAACCGTAAAATTAATAGGATTTTCATTTAGCCTTTTGATAGAATGCGCCCGATTTTAATTCTTTGAGATACGCGCTAAACACTAGACTAAATAGTCTGTATCTCATGCCTACATAGCAATTATAAAGAATCTTATGAATTGGATAGACTACACCATTATTGGTGTGATAATACTCTCCGCTGTTATTAGCTTAATCAGAGGCTTTGTAAAAGAAGCAATCTCCCTCGCCATCTGGTTTAGCGCATTTTTTATCGCTAGTAAATTTTATGCTGATCTCGCGACATATTTGACGCGATTTGAAGATGACATGATCCGCAATGGTATTGCGATTGCCATCCTATTTGTTTCTACTTTAATAGTAGGGGGCTTAGTTAACTACCTGATTTCCCAACTTGTTCAGTTTACTGGCTTAGGTGGAACTGACAGGGCACTTGGTTTAGTGTTTGGTGCGCTCAGGGGAGTATTGATTGTCAGTGCCCTTTTGTTTTTCTTAGATACGTTTACTCCGCTGTCCGATTCAGATTGGTGGGTAACATCATTACTTATTCCAGAATTTAGTTTAATTATTGAGTGGTTTTTTGAGTATTTACAAAACAACTCGAGTTTTATAAAGCCCATATAAAAAGGTAAATCGCATGTGTGGTATTGTCGGGATCGTGGGTAAAAGCCCTGTAAATCAGGCCTTGTATGATGGATTAACTGTTCTTCAACATAGAGGGCAAGATGCAGCGGGAATTGTGACTGTCGATAATGGAGTATTCCATTTACGTAAGGATAACGGCCTAGTTAGAGACGTATTTCATACTCGTCATATGAAAAGGTTAACAGGCCAGTTTGGAATAGGGCATGCTCGTTACCCCACAGCTGGGACTTCTAGTTCAGCTGAGGCGCAACCTTTCTATGTCAACTCTCCTTTTGGTATTGCCTTTGCGCATAATGGCAATCTAACAAATGCCCATGAACTTAAAGATGAAGTATCGAGAATTGCTAGACGGCACATTAATACGACGTCTGACTCTGAACTTTTATTAAATATAATTGCCCATGAGCTACAAAACTGTGCTGGATTACATTTAACCCCTGACGAGGTGTTTTCTGCTGTATCTACAGTGCATAAAAAAATAAGAGGAGCTTATGCTGTCGTTGCCGCGATTATAGGCAATGGTATGTTGGCTTTTAGAGACCCATTTGGTATTCGCCCTCTAGCGCTAGGGAAGCGTAAAACCGAGTTTGGCGATGAGTACATGGTGGCGTCTGAAAGTGTGGCGCTTGATGCAGTTGGCTTTACGTTTATACGTGATGTTGAACCAGGCGAAGCCATTTATATAACAGAGGCAGGTGAGTTGCATACCCAGCAATGTGCCCATAATCCAATTAATGCGCCATGCATTTTTGAGTTTGTATATTTTGCTCGACCTGACTCTTTTATTGATGGGATCTCAGTTTACGCATCTCGGGTTAATATGGGACGTAAGTTAGGTCAAAAGATAGCCAGAGAGTGGGGCGACAAAGACATAGATGTTGTTATTCCTATTCCTGAGACTTCAACCGACGTCGCTTTACAGATAGCCATTGAGTTAGACAAACCCTACAGACAAGGCTTTGTTAAAAATCGCTATATTGGTCGTACCTTTATTATGCCTGGACAAACAATGCGTCGTAAGTCTGTTCGCCGCAAGTTAAACGCTATTTCCTCGGAGTTTAAAGGTAAAAGCGTTTTATTAGTGGATGATTCAATCGTACGCGGCACTACATCTGAGCAAATTATAGAAATGGCAAGAGAGTCTGGCGCTAAGAAAGTATACTTTGCTTCTGCGGCACCAGAAATTCGTTTTCCAAATGTGTATGGTATAGATATGCCATCTGTAAACGAGTTGATTTCTTATGGCCGTGAGATAGATCAAATCAGTGAGTTAATTAGAGCCGACGGTCTAATTTTCCAAGATATTCAAGATTTGGTTGAAGCTGTTAGTGAATTGAATCCTAATATTAAACGTTTTGAGACCTCTGTTTTTGATGGTAACTATATTACTGGTGATGTTGATCATCATTATTTACAGCGTATTGATGATATGCGAAATGAAGGCGCTAAGAATAAAGGCATTCAAACCGAATTAAGTAATTTAGAAATGCATAATATGAGTCAAAATTAGTTAAATTTGTCTCTGAGTTCTAATGTAAAAAAAGCCACTTTTTAAGTGGCTTTTTAGTTTTTGATAATAATTAACCCTTAAATCTACCCAGAGTATACTGGGCCCATGCCTAGACTCCATAAAATAACAGAGCTAGCCATTAAAATGGCTAATAAAACTAAGCCACAGGTGACCACAGAGCTTGCGTAGATAAAGCCTTTTTCTTCTGGGATGTGCATTAATATGGGGGTACCTGTGTAAAGTAGGTAAATTGAGTAGGCTAATCCACATAGTCCAATCACCATTACAAACCAAAGTACTGGATAGAATGCTGCGAAACCAACCATAAATAATGGTGTTGCAGTATAGGCCGCAAGTTCAAGAGATTGAGTATAGGATGGGTCTGCATCAAATGTTTTGGCTAATTCATGAATTAATATAGCTAATGCTATTACCCCAATCATTAATCCAAAGTACATACCAATGCTCATTAGCATAGCGCTTTTTTGTGTGAGCGTAATAATATCGCCAACACCAATACTCCACCCTAAATGAGCAGAGGAGTAGTAGCTCATTATGGCAGGTATAAGTGAAATAATTGCAATGTGACTTAAGCTGTAAAAATAACTCTCGTGGCGATCATCAATTGAATGCCATTCTTCATTAGGGTGGGCATATAAGCCCCATAGATGATTCAAAATCATACCATTACCTCTTTTAAGTTATCGAACATGATTTAATTAAACAATAAATATACATTTAATTAACATTTATTGTGTTTGACTAAACTTTAACCGTCAACCTTTTTTATTATTTTGTTCGTATCTTTTGTAATAATGGTATTTCAGCTCATGTTGAGCGTTTTATATTTGCCCCCTAAGTTAATTTGGGGGGAGTGACATTAGATAACTAAGTCGTTATCAGATTTATATAACACCGCGTTTATAAGTGTTTCTTCCCGAGTATGAGGATCTTCAGTCTTCCCTGTTAAAGTTTCCCATAATCCCAAATCAGCTCGAGACCACCATAAAAATGGCCGAGACACTTGTTGTTCATCAATTGAAAAACCGGCTTTGCTCAGAAGCTCTAGATACTCTAGATCGGTTTTTTGAACATGCATGGGGTGTCTAAACAAGAGTCTAATTATAAATGAATGAATATAACGACGGCATGACTCAGCAAACAAAAGGCAACCATCAGGCTTTAACACGCGATGGATTTCTTTGATGGCTGATTCTTGATCAACTATATGATGAAAAGTCTGGTGGCAAAATACCATGTCAACTGAACTGTCTTCTAGACTAATGTTTGCTGCATTGTTAACTAGAAACTCAATGTTAGCTTGGCACTGTTTAGCATTGTTTGAGGCTTTAACTATAAGCTCTGGATCAACGTCTAAACTTATAATAGTTGAAGGTGAAAAACGCGTGTCTAATTCGATAAGGGAGTGACCAAACCCAGTGCCTATATCTAAAATAGTATTAAATTTATTGGGTTTGTCTTTAGGGATAAGTGTTTGTAAGTCGTTTAGTGCTCTTTGTAATACATGTACTAACCAAGTATCGGTATTAAGAAACCAATCTCCAAATTTAGTTTCTTTAACCCAAGCCTGTTTAATGTCTACTTTTGCCAAAATTTTACCTTTTAAAAAGAGTGTAGTGTGAATCTAGTATGATTTTGTATTGAGCTAGATAAAAAGTCGCTACATTCTACAAAACTATAGAGCCTAAAGATAAGTAAGAGATTAATTTATTCTTGATACAGTGGCAAAATAAAACGTTATTACAAAGGTCCCAAAGTAGCGTTTTTAGCTATTTTGTAGTTGCGTTATTCTTGTACTTTTACCTTTAAAATATTTGTAATTTCAATGACACCTAACTGAAATTCGGTGATCAGAGCCATTGTATTATCGTTTAGTGATGCATTTGTTTGATTCAATGAAGTTAAAATCTGGCTCGCTAAATCAGCAAGTTCATTAGCGCCAATATATGACAAAGATGGGCTATACAAATGTATGATTTTACTTATGTGGTGAGTGTTATTTTCTTTTATGGCTGTTGCTAGATGTTGAATGTTACCCTCTAACTTTATGAAATCATTTACTAATTCCCAGTAGGAATGCTCGTCTAATCTGAGATTTTGCATAGCTTTCACATAATCTATTTGTGTTAACTGAGCCTTTTCAGAAGGCAAAGCAATATTCTCAATGGCATTTAATTTATTATGCCCATTTGGAGTTAATAATACTTCATTTAAAACTTTATATAGATAGTCTGGATCAATGGGTTTAGTTATATGAGCGTTCATTCCGGCCGCTAAGCTTTTATTAATATCACCTGTCATCGCATGAGCTGTCATGGCAATAATGGGCGTAGTTAACAATAATTCGTTTCTAATTTTACGGGTCACAGTTAAACCATCCATGACAGGCATTTGAATATCCATTAGGATTAATTCATATCGTGTTGGCGCTTCAGTTAGCATTTGTAGGGCTATTTGCCCATTTTCAGCCACTTCAATATCCGCATTTGTATCTGCTAGAAAGCCTTTTGCTACTTTACGATTAAGCTCGTTATCTTCAACCAATAATATTTTTATTTGCGATAAATTTGGTGCTTTAGGGGCATTGCCGTCACTTTTGGGTGCCACAATTTTTGAGGTTTTATCTTTAGTTAGATTTGTAGCTTTTAAAATAGCGTTTAATAAGCTGTTATTATCAATAGGCTTTTGTAGAAAAACATCTATACCAAGCGGTTTACCTAGTTCTTGCAAAGTATCCATATCATAGGCTGAAAGCATTATGATGGGTGGGCACAAGGGAAATGACTGGGTTATGATTGATGCGACTTCAATGCCGTCAATATCTGGCATTTTCCAGTCTAATATTATTAGTTGGTATGGAGAGTCGCTCTCAATTGATTGACGTACTTTACTTATCGCTTGGGTACCGTTTTCAGCTATTTCAGGTGTTATATTTAATCTGAATAGGGCATTAGATGCTGCTTCTCTAGAGAGTTCTACATCGTCTACTAGCAGAACTTTTAAAGCGTTAACTTGTTCTTTTGATAGACTATCATCTCTATCACTAACGCTTGCTTCAGTAGTTTTTACAGTAAAGTAAAATGTTGAACCTTGGCCTATTAAGCTCTCAGCCCAAATTTTTCCACCCATTAGTTCTACTAACTGCTTACAAATAGATAAACCCAGACCAGTACCACCAAAACGCCGAGTGGTTGATTCATCGGCTTGAGTGAATGGATCAAATAATGTTTCTAAATGACTTTGCTGAATTCCAATACCAGTGTCTTTTACTGCAAACTCAATAAGTACACCTGATTCAGAGTATTTTTTGTTTACTGAAACAGATACCACGCCATTTCGAGTAAATTTAACAGCATTACAAAGTAAGTTGTTTAACACTTGTTGTATACGCAGAGCATCGCCTACCAATAATAAGGGCACATCTCTGGCGATATATTCTATAAGCTCCAGGTCTTTCTTTTGAGCCTTTAGGGTAAGTAATCGCATTGATTGATTGACTACTTTGTCTAATTCAAACTCTGCTTCTTCAATCTGCAGGTGCCCAGCTTCAATTTTAGAAAAGTCTAAAATGTCGTTTATAACGCCAAGTAACGTTATCGATGACTCCTCTATTTGCTCTAGATTGACTTCCTTTTGACTATCATTTAACGATGATTTTTGGTTAAGTTTAGTTAAGCCTATGATGGCATTTATAGGGGTTCGAATTTCGTGGCTCATGCGTGCTAAAAAGTCAGATTTAGCTTCAGATGCTTGCTTTAACTCTTTGGAATACTGTCTTAATATTCGTTTTTGATGGCTGGATCGCCAATACATAAAGAGCAGTAAGGTGATGATAGAGCAGCTTAATAATATGAAATAAAGCTGGTAAGTATTTTGTTGCTGATTTAGCTGTTGCGATAATTCAAGCTCTGTGATTTTTTGATTTTTTTGAGACAACTCCAGACGAGCTCTGCTAAATGCTAGTCTTTCTGCCTGTTTGGTATTGTAACCTGTTTCTTTTAGGGCTTCGTATTGTCTAAAATAGCTTAGCGCTAGGGGGAAGTTATCTGTCTTTTCGTAGTAAACAGATAGTTGCTTTAATGCTTTTTCTTGGTATTCACTAAACTGTAACTCATTTGCTTGGAGCAAAGCTTGTTCAAGTAACGGGAGAGCGTTGTTGTATTGATTATCTTCAAGCAGAATCTCTGCTTTTAATAATTTATGGGATAATTCGCGAAGAGGATATAAAGCGTTCTTGCCCGACTCCAATTTTCTGTCTAAATATGACAAGGCTTCTGTATAATTTTTTAACTTAAACTCAGCCAGGGCTGCGTAGTAATAAATTGTGAAGCTATCTTTGTCTGGATTGACCGCTCGACTGAGCACTTGGGAGACTTGTAAATTGGCTTGTTCATAATTACCTTGGTTGATTAATCCGGAAATAATGAAGCTATACCCTTCCTCTTCATAATAAAGGTTTCCTAAAACTGCAGCCTTTTCAACTAGCTCTTCACCTAAACTAACTAAGCTTTTAGCCCAAGCATCCCTTCCTTTATAAACATTACCAATAGCCTGTAAATTATTGAGCACATACTTACTATTTAACTCTTCGTGTATAGCTAGACTTTTAGTTAACAACTCTATGGCATCGGCATTAAAGTCTAATAAAAAATTGACTATTCCTTGTTTGCGAATGGCTTCAGCAAGTTGTAATTTATTATTAGCTTTAAGGGCAGCTTGCTCCGCTTCTTTAGCTTTAGCATATGCTTCATTTAGATCGTGTTTTAAAATACTAATATGGGCCTGCAAGTTCATTAAGCGGGAACTATGCTCGAACTCCCCAGACTCTTCGGTTAATTCAAAAGCCTGAATTAATAATTTTTCAGACAGCTTAGTGTTGATTATTAGATTAGCTTCTACTTTGTCTAACAAAACACTAATTTTTTCGTCATTTGCATAGGCTGCCGTGCAGCTTAACTTTGATGTTAATAATAATGAAATTAGTAAAAGTCTAAGTTTACTCATAAGTAGTGGGGACTAAATACAGTATTAATTAGCGTGAGTAATGTTTATAGTCTCTGCTCCTTCTGCTTCAGCTCTTAATTTCATTGATTCCAGATCATTATTTACGCATATATCAACGTCTTCTGCTGGCAAGCCATGGGCTTCTGCAACTGCTTTAGGGTTCGCTATATACTCTTGTTTTAAGGCTTCGTTTTTGTCTAACTCAATTAAAAACGCAATTAAAGGATCTGTCATATTGTGCTCCTGTGATTAATATATTTCATAATGGAAGGCTCTTTTCTGTAGAGCTATTGTCTGCGAGTAATATTTGCTTAAAACTATCTGGATTTAGACCAAACTTAGCCATGTTTTCGATATTATAATCTGGTAATCCAATGGCGGGTATCACTAAAGTACTAATTGCTTTAGGGATTATATCCTTTAGTTTATTTAGGGGAATTTTTTCTATTTTTGGTTCCAATAAGGGTATGGTCGCCGCTTCATAAATTATGACTTCATGATCACTGGAGTAAAACTTAAGTAGCTCATTCATTAGAATCAATAGACCCGGGTGGTCCGTTTTATTTTTAGTATGATTAAAATCGGCAATACTTCCGATTTGCCAAATAATTTGAAGCATATGGGGGTCAATTGAATAACGACGAAACAAAAATTGGGTAGCTTCGTAAGACTGACAACCGTAACGAGCAGGATCTAAGCTTAAGTCGGCTATTAAACAGTCTTCTGCTGAAACCCCAGGTAGCATTTTTACCTTGTAGCCTTTTTGGGTAAGCTCTTCGATAGCATCATGGGAGGGCGTAACAAAGACGCCAGGGTGTCCATAAAATGCTGCGACTACTTTTTTACCAGCCTCAACTTCAGTGACTATGCGTTGCTGCATTTTTCTATATGTTAATAATCTAGACAAATTAGGATCATAAAGATCCCTTAATGAAACAGTATTGCTATTAATACTTTTTAAATTAACTAGCGCTGATTGGGTTACTACTGCTAAAACAATGTCTGCATTTTTGAGTGTGCTTTCTGTAATTAGTGTCATTTGACCAGAAACACTAATACCCGTACCTACAATAGTTAATGAACCTTGGCTTGGGTGGGAATCAGGCATATGCTTTTTACTTTGAATTCTGAGGGGCAATTTATAAACCATATAATCAATAAACTAGATAGATTGCAAGAAGTTAAGCTAAAACAATAAGACACAATTAAGGGTTTTAATAACCCATTAAAATAAAGCTAATAAATGGGTAAACATGCATTTAATAACTTATATAAGAGAGTTTAATAGCTACATTGCTAGTTTTAATTGGGGGGGATTAACAAGCTTCAAAGTAGTCATGTAACCCTATTTACCTCAAAGCCTGTTTAATTATTACTAATTTTGAAGGTTAACTATGACACGGCCTTGTACTTTACCAGTCATTAACAAGTCTGCTGTCTTTAGCACCTGATTTAAGCCTATTTCTGTCCCTATAGAGTCTAAGTCAGTATCGGTTAATATATTGGCTAATCTATTCCAAGCTTCCTCTCGGTCTGCTAGCGACCTATAAACACTATCTATACCTACTAGGCTAATGCCACGTAAGATAAAAGGGGCAACACTTGCAGGAAAATCCATTCCTTGTGCTAAACCACAGGCAGTGGCAATGCCGCCGTATTTGAGACTGGCACAAATATTGGCTAAGGTATGGCTGCCCACTGAGTCTATGGCAGCAATCCAACGCTCTTTTGCCAATGGGCGCCCTTGAGTGTTTAGGGTATTTCGGTCAATAATTTCTGCTGCACCTAATCCATACAAATAGTCCTTTTCTTCTGGTCTGCCGGTTGATGCAATAACTCGGTATCCTAGTTTAGATAATAAAGTAACAGCAAAACTGCCAACGCCCCCATTGGCTGCTGTTACGAGTATATCTCCTCTGTCTGGGGTAATTCCGTGACGTTCAAGGGCAATAACAGACAGGATAGCGGTATAACCTGCGGTTCCAATTGCCATTGCTTGCTTTGGTGTTAGTTTAGATGGAAGCTTTATTAACCAGTCACTGTTTACACGTGCTTTTTGTGCAAGCCCCCCCCAATGGGTTTCACCTACACCAAAGCCGTTTAGTAAGACCTTATCACCTGCTACAAATCTACTATTGTCACTTTTAGTGACAGTTCCCACTAAGTCTATTCCCGGGACCATAGGGAAGCTTTTCACTATAGGCGCTTTTCCAGTGATGGCTAAACCATCTTTATAATTAAGGGTGCTATAACTAACATCGATAGTGACATCTCCTTTTGGTAGTTGTGAATCATCTATTGAGCGAACTGACGCTGTGTATAGCTCATTGTTTTTCTCAATTAAAATGCCTTTAAACATAACTCACTCCAAAATTTAGACCGATCGTCTATTAAAGTTTAAAAATAAGCAGCTGTTCCAAATCAACATGGTTACCTAAATGGTAATATTTTAGTTAATCAGAATACTGCTGATAAAAGTATCTATATATAAATCTAATGGTTGTACTGATTCTAGAAGTCTTGCTCGCATTACCGCACCTTCCCAACCAATCCAAAAGTATTCAGCTAGCAAGGCACAATTGGCATCTGCTTTTATTTCTGAATTTTGTTTGGCAACGACTAAGCAGCTTGCTAATTTTGCTTGCCAATCTTTAAAAATATCTTGCAGTATTTGCCGGTAGCTTTCGGGTAAAATAGCGATTTCTTGCCCTAAATTACCCACTAAACAACCACGTTTAAATTCAAATTTAACTATGCCTTGTTTAGCATCATTGCTGAAATTAATAATACGTTGCACGGGGTGAACCGAGTCGTCCAATAAGTATTTGTCGAGCTTGGCAGCAAAATAATTCGCATAGTTTTCAATTACTGCATGACCGAAATCTTCTTTACTTTTAAAGTAATGATAAAAAGAGCCTTTTGGCACTCCTACTTTTTTAAGTATTCCGTCAATCCCTGCTGTAGCAAAGCCGCTTTCAGTTAGAACCTCTACACCGCTGCGAATTAAAAGCGCTCGAGTGTCTGTACCTTCTCGGTATGACTTTGGCGGACGACCTCTGCGAGGCTTGTTTTGTTGATGTATTATTTCTTTCATTAAATTAATTATAGACCGATCGTCTAATTAATTGCAATTGCACTAAGTTAAATTGTACGTCTCTTTTTAATTAGGCTTTAAAGCAGCTATCAAAATGTAAGATACTGGGCGGTATACTGGCAGAAATCGCAGGGATAGAGTGATGATGTTAATTATTAAAGCCAAGCAATTAGACTTGTTTGCTTTACAGAAATACGCATAATTGTGACCACGCAAAATTAGCGTGCCTATGTGTTGCATCAACATAGGCATAATTTAAACGCAACCTTCCAGACTGCTGATTTTTAAGTGAGAGTTTAATTGAGTACCCTTGAGTTATTAGCACCAATAAATACTTTTTTACAATGTGAAACGCCCCAAGCATGGATTGATGAAGCTATAAAACCAGAAAATCTGCCGGTTTTATTAGTTGATCATGCCAACTGCGAATTAAAGGCAGCGCAAACGGCCATGTTATTGTTGAGACGGTACGCAGTTGATAAAGAAAGTGGTGAGGCATTATTGGCTTGGCTTAAACCCTTTGAGGACTTTGTTTACCGTAAAATAGGCACAGGTGATTTTAGTCAGCATGTTAATTTATCTAAAAAGTTGATTAGCAAATCTAACTTTGAGCATGGCGATGAGTTGATTAGTAAAATGGTTTTGCTGATAAAAGAAGAGTTACATCATTTTCAACAGGTATTAGATATTATGCAAAGTAGGGGAGTGGAATATGAAAACCTTACTGCAGCTCGCTATGCTCGGGGATTAATGAAGCATGTCCGTACTCATGATCCTGTTAAGTTAACCGACACTTTAATTTGCGGTGCTTATATAGAAGCTCGCTCTTGTGAACGTTTCGCTAAATTAGCTCCTTATTTAGATGACGAATTAAGTAAATTTTATATTTCTTTACTTCGCTCTGAGGCAAGGCATTTTGAAGATTATTTGTCTCTAGCACAGACTATTTCAAACACAGATATTACAGAGATAGTGACCTACATTGGCGAGCAAGAAAGATTACTTATCGAATCAAGTGATCACTTATTTCGTTTTCACAGTGGGCCACTTTCTTAGCTGGCCCTGTAGAGTCTAACTATTTAGTTACTGGTTAAGGGCACCATGTTACTTTTTGGTATATTTGAAATCTCTAACTTTGTTTCATCTTTGTACATATCAGCTTCTAGGGCGTTGGCAACATCATTAGGTATAAAGTTCTGTGCGGTAGCCACAACGGATTTTGATTCGAAATTGACTATTCTGGCGTTAACCAAATATCCCTCTTTATGCTTGGCTAGTGTTCCTCCAACCACATAGTCTGCCGGTAGCTTGGTGCCAAAGTCTTCGTAATCTTTACTAAAAGCAAAATCCCCTTGTTCTGTTACTCTGACATAACCTGTGGTTTTAAAGTCTATGACGGGAATACCATGAGTATGGATTTCATGGATAAGACTCTCTGCTATTTGATTTCCAAGAACATTTGATTGGTTATAATCACTGTCTAACATCACAAAACTAACAATGGCTACAGGGGTTGTTGAGCTAACATTTTCAAGGTTTGACATTAACTCTTTTGTTAAGGCTTTAATGTAGTTATTTATATTGTGTAACGAGGCATTAGTAGTATGTGTTTGTACGTGGTTTGAGTTTACCTCACCCTCTATTGGGGCTTGATCACTTGTGAGCTTATCTTTGAAGTGCTCTTGAAACGCTATGCTAGATTGAAGTGGTACCGTACTTGGTCCATTTTTTTCCATGTCTTCAGCATATTTATTTTTATTGTCATCTTGGCCATTATTAAAGACTGAGCAACCGCTTAAAATCAAACTAGTAAATAAAACTATGATAGTAAATCTCATAAAGTGTTTCCTAATATCCGTTGCGATAAATTTGGTTATTCTTCAATGTTACTTTAGTTGAGCTCCACATTGCGTCGTTGGGTACATAGTCAGTGGCTGCTGCTAGAATAGTGTTTTCAGGTATTTTTATTAGTCGAATATTTATTAAAGTACTCGTTTCTTGAAGAGTATATGTACCTGTTAGAAAATAATCTGCAGCTATGCTGCTAGATAGCTCTTCGATGTTTCTACTGAGCATTTCATCGGCTTGCTCTTTAATTTTAATTGATGGCATTGTTTTATATTCGACAACTGTGAGTCCGGCCTGTGTAACAAAGGTAGTGACACTTTCCTGTATCTGTAACCCTAAGCTAGTGTGGCTAGGCAATTGTTGGCCGCTTTGATGTGTTGTAGGTAAAATCGTGCCTACAGCAATATTAGATGATGGATCAAATGATTGGGAGGTGCTGAGTAATTGCCTAACAAGCTTTTCGACATGACCATGCAGGGTATTAGATTGATATACCTGACTTATTTTCTGTTTTGAGCCTTGGGTCTCATCATCATTAACTGAGCTGCATCCAAAGAGCAGTGCACCTATACCTGCTATTAAATATATATATTGCATTTGATTCACATATTCTGCCTAACACTATAAATGGATTATCAGCAATAAATGCGCCATAAAATAAGAGCTCCTAAAAGCATTAGACCAGAAAAATAAATTATTGAATTGGTATCACTAGCATTGCTGAGATATTAGAATAAGGCACCAAATTAGAATAATTACGGATTACTATGAAAGCACTAGATTTATTGTTGAATAGACGCTCACAGCCACGATTACAGGCTCCAGCCCCAGAAGGGATTGCACTAGAAAATATAAAGCAAGCTGCTCTAAGAGCCCCAGATCATGCATCCTTAACTCCTTGGAAGTTTATTGTGTGTCAAGAGCAGGGCTTAAATCGTTTAGGTGAAATTTACAAAGATGCAGCGATAAAATCCAATAAGTCAGATGCCGACATAGCCCGTGCTATTGAATTACCTTTGCGTGCACCTATGGTTATTGTTGCCATAGCTAAATATACAGAGCATGCTAAAGTACCATGGGTTGAGCAGGTTGCATCGGCTTCGTGTGCGGTACATGCCATGCATCTAGCCGCTATAGAGCAGGGCTACCAAGGTATTTGGAGAACGGGAAGTTATGCCCAAGACCCTAATGTAAAACAAGCTTTAGGTTTGCATGATAAAGATGAAATAGTTGGCTTTTTGTATTTAGGGACATCTGTAACTGAACCTATGCCTAAGCCAACTAAATCTAGCTCTGAGTATTTTGAAACCTGGAGTTAGTTAGGCTAAATATCGGCTGACACTTTCACTTGGTTCCTTCCAGAATTTTTTGCCGCATAAAGTGCTTTGTCGGCTCTTTCTATAACCTGAACTAGCAAGTCTTGCTTTTGTTTTCTTGCCACACCAAATGATGCAGTTACAGGAGGAATTGTTTCTCCTGTCCGCTTGTTGTGAAATGGCACCGATGAAAGTTTTATTCTTAGTGCTTCTGCAAATTTCTGTGTTTGTTTAATGTCATAGTTAGGGCATAGTAAAGCAAATTCTTCACCACCAAATCTAATTGGGGTTATGACGTCTTTACATTCTTTTTGAAGTAACTGACCAACAAACTTGAGTATTTGGTCGCCCAATAAATGACCATGGGTATCGTTAAACAGTTTAAATTTATCGATATCCATAATAACTAAGGATAATTCATTGTCTGTATTTTCATTTACAAATTGATTGTAAATGGCTTCTAGCATTCTTCTATTATACAAGCCAGTTAGCGGGTCTGTGTTTGCTTCTTTTCTGCTACTTTCAAGTTGTTGCTTTAGGGAGTTAATCTCAGATTGTGCTGCTTTTAGTTGCCCCTGAAACTCTTCATTTACATCGCAAATTGCATTGGCATTATTGCTTAGTTTAGTTAAAAGCGGACCTGCAGTGTCAGACATCCCTTGTTCATCTAACTCGACTAAATTTCCTTTTAACGCTTTTGAATAAGAGCTTGTTTGTTGACTCGTGTGATCTAAAGAATCCGAAAGCTTACCCATAACATTTGAAAGTGCTTTTTGAAATGCAGCGAATTGTTCTTTATTTTCACCATCTAGTTTTTCAATGTGCTCTTTAAATAACGCTTGGCTAGAAGAGGGGGGACAGGTTCCATACAGCTTTATGGTTTTATCTAACTCTTTGTTGAGTAAAGGAAATGTTTTAGAGTAGTAGCTGTACCATAAGGTATAGTTTAAAGGATTTGGCACTATATTGTATTTAACCATAGTGGTAACTGCTTGACGTAAATATTCTGCAGCTTGCTCTGAATTTTCAGAAAAATTCATATGTGTTCGTCTCCAAAAAGTAAACTATGCGACTTCTTTCATACGTCCTTGTACAAAGGGTAACACTATTTAAATGCTTTTTAAGGTAAAAAAATTGCCAAATTTAATCGTCATTGGTTTCTGTAGGAGAGCGCCGTGGCTTTCTCTTCATTGGTAAATCTCCCACCTCTTTTCCTTGCATTGTATTTACTCGACTGGTGTTTGACTGGCTTTTTTCGGCTTGCGAGACGTTTTTAGTTTCACTTTTGTTAGGTTTTGTCTTGGTCTTTTTAGGCGTTTTCAAACCTTTAAACTTGGCTTCTAAGCCTTCTATCATTGCTAAATCAATGTTTTGTTTTAAAAAGCTTTTAATGGCGACAAAGCTAAACCAATCTTTAGGTCCAACAAAAGAAACAGCTTGCCCTTTATTACCAGCTCTGCCAGTTCTACCCACTCTATGGACATACTCATCTGCTAATTTTGGTAGGTCAAAATTAATTACCAATGACACATTTAATAAATCTAAACCACGAGAGGCTATATCCGTGGTTACCAAAATATGCTGTTGACCTCGGCCAAATTCACTCATGATATTGTTACGTTGCCCCTGCGTTAAGTCACCGCTTAGTGCAATAGCATGGAAGTGTTTTTCATTTAGCATCACAGATAAACGTTCGGTATCGGCTCGTGTGGCCGTAAATATTATGATTTGCCTATGTTCTTCCTGATTGATGACATTGAGTAATAACGACTCTTTATGGGTTACGTTATCAGCCAAATAAAATGCTTGCTGGATATCTTTATGTTCTTCACTAGATGAACCAACACTGATGCGCTGCGGAGCTTTAAGTAGAGTATGGGTAAGCTCATGCATTGCTGCTGTGTCTAATGTAGCCGAAAACATCATTGACTGGCGTTTTCTGTGGTCAGCCATTTGATTGATTTGCTTAAGCTGCGGAGCAAAACCTAAATCTAACATCCGGTCAGCTTCATCTAGAATTAATAGCTCTAAACCATTTAGAAATAAAGACTTACCAGTCAGGTGGTCAGCTATGCGTCCCGCTGTGCCGACGACAAACTGTGGGTTATGTTTAAGTGCTTTCACTTGATCATTGAAGTTTTCACCACCTAATACTAAGGCAGCTTTTAACGGTTGTTTAGCAATCAACCACTTGAGTTGTAAGAATACTTGCTTGGCTAGCTCTCGCGTAGGAGCTAACACCAATACTCTAGGATCTCTTTTGCTAAGGGGTTGCTTAGTTAATACTCTATGCACAGCTGGTAACAAAAAGGCCAGGGTTTTACCTGAGCCAGTTTTAGATGATGCAATAAGGTCTTTGCCTAACATACCATATGGTATGGCCTGTTGCTGTATTTGGGTAGGAGAAGTAAGCCCTTTAATATCAAGGGCTTTTAATAGATTGTGATGAATACCTAAGTCACTAAATTGCAAAACACACGCTCTGAAAACGGAAAGTTTTTCAATTATACAAGTTGCAGCGGTTTATACCATCAAAGGATGATAATCAGGCAATGATTAACAATTCTGTTAATCACTTATAGAGTTTAAAAAGTCATCTCTGGTGTATCTTTTCCTATTACAAGCTTGCCTGAAGTTTTTGATTGTATTTCCTCTACCGAGACCCCAGGTGCTCTTTCTGTCAGATGAAATGCACCGTCTTTTATTTCCAAGACGGCAAGGTCTGTGATTACCCGATTAATGCAGTTAACGCCAGTTAACGGTAAGGTACATGCGCTTAATAACTTTGAATTACCTTTTTTATCTGCATGGGTCATGGTGACAATTATTTTACGAGCGCCAGCAACTAAATCCATCGCTCCTCCCATTCCTTTAATAAGTTTTCCGGGGATCATCCATGAAGCAATACTTCCAGATGTATCCACTTCAAAAGCACCAAGTACGGTTAAGTCTACGTGACCACCTCTTATCATGGCAAAACTCTCTGCAGAGCTAAAAATTGATGCTCCAGTAACTGTTGTCACTGTTTCTTTGCCTGCATTGATTAGATCAGCATCTACTTGGTTTTCTGTGGGGTAGGGGCCCATTCCCAATAAACCATTTTCAGACTGTAACATAACGTCAATTTTTGGATTTACATAGTTTGCGGCTAAAGTGGGGATGCCTATGCCTAGATTGATATAGTCACCATCATTGAATTCTTGGGCTACTCTTTTGGCAATTTGCTCTCTAGTTAATGACATGGCAAGCTCCTGTTAATGGCTAATTGATGGTGTTGTTACTATGTGTTCAATACGTTTTTCAAAAGTTCCAGCTATTACTCGGTTAACATAAATGCCCGGTGTGTGTATTTCACTTGGGTTTAATGCTCCCGGCTCAACAATTTCTTCGGCTTCTACTACTGTTATTTTCCCTGCTGTTGCTGCCATTGGATTAAAGTTTTGTGCAGTATGACGATATATACAATTTCCATATCTGTCTGCTTTCCATGCTTTTACTATTGCAAAGTCACCAGTAATGGACTCTTCCAATATGTAGTTACGACCAGAAAATTGACGAGTTTCTTTATTATCAGCGACAGGTGTTCCGTACCCTGTTGCGGTATAAAAAGCGGGGATCCCAGCACCGCCGGCTCTTATTTTTTCTGCTAATGTGCCTTGAGGAGTTAACTCAACTTCTAACTCTTTGTTCAGAAGTTGCTGTTCAAACAAAGCGTTTTCACCTACATATGACGCTATCATTTTTTTTATCTGTTTTTGTTGTAACAACAAACCCAAACCAAACCCGTCTATGCCACAATTGTTGGACACAATAGTAAGGTTTTTTGTAGCCATTTTATGTATTTGGGAAATCAAACCTTCAGGGATCCCACATAGTCCAAAACCACCAGCAATAATTGTCATGTTGTCAGATAACCCAGCCATTGCTGCTTCATAGCTATCAACTACTTTATTGAAACCTGGCATCTAGCGTTTCCTCAGTTATTTAGTTCTCACAGTCTAAGGGGTGGTAATTAAGAGTAAAGTTGAATTAATATGCATATTAATAAGTTTAATTTATTAATTGTGGTGAGGTTATGGGGCCTAATGTTTCGTTTAAACAACTAAATATTTTTGTGTGTATTGCTAACTCTCATACATTTGCTGAAGCGGCGGAGAAGATTCATTTATCTCAGCCAGCCTTGTCGTCAGCTATGAAAAAAATGGAAGGGCAAGTAGGTGGAGAACTGTTCTTCAGGACGACCCGTAAAGTAGAATTAACCCCCGAAGGAAAACTGTTTTTGCCTATAGCTAAAAGGTTGATTCTAGATTGGCAGCAAGCATTTTCTGATTTAAACGATTTATTTTCATTAGGACAAGGGCGACTATCTATAGCTGCTATGCCGTCATTTGCAGCCGGTTTGCTTCCTAGTATATTACAAAGGTTTACGGCTCTTTATCCGAGTATTAAGTTAGCTGTTAATGATGTGGTAATGGAGCATGTGATACAAAATGTTCAAGGTGGACACGCTGAACTTGGATTTTCTTTTGAGTCGGAGAAAATGGAAGGTTTGGAGTTCCATGCTCTTTTTGAAGATAGCTTCATGGCAGTGGCTCACTCTTCTCATCCGTTAACAAAGTTTGAGGGTGTTTCTTGGCCCCAGTTAGCTAAATTTCCATTTGTAGCGATGAACAGGGGCTCCGCAATTAGGCGATGGATTGATGAGCTCATGGAGAATAAAAATTACTCTTTAAATATAGTGGCGGAAGCTAGTCAGTTGGCAACATTGGGGCAATTTGTCAATTATGAGCTAGGAGTATCAGTTGTACCTGCTTTATGTCGAGAACAAATGTTAGCTAAGAAGCTAGTGTGTTTACCCATAAAAGATAGTGGTTTGAAGAAACAGGTTGGGATCATTAGACTTAAAAAAAGTAATTTATCATCTGTTGCCCAGGGGTTTTGGAGCTGGGTAGTTGAGCAAGTTAGTGAGGAGTTAGATGCAAAGGACTATTTACTTCTCAATAGCTAGTTTCACCTACTACCACTTTTTCTTTTCTGCAAATAGTTCATCTAATTCATTACGCTCGGACTCCTGTCTTTGTGCAACATCTTCACTATTAGCCTGTTTCAGGTTGTTTTCAATATCAGATAATTTGTCTTGAAGTTGGCGTTTGCGAGCCATGATATATTCATCTTGAACCGGTTGTGACGACAGGGCACCAATGGCTTTTTCTAAACATTGACGAGCAGAGCCTATCTGTTCTTTTTTTAATGCAATGTCACCTCTTCGGATCAGAGTGTCCACATTTGCTCTTAATTGTAGTCTTTCCAGCAGCTTGTCTTCTGATAAAAACACTCGACTTTCAAGACGGCCTTTTTTAAATTCTGCCCTTAACAGCGCTCTAAGAGTTTTAATTCCTTTAATGAGTTGGATAACCTGCTTATCTGCTTGAGGTAGCTTAAATTTTTCTTCTGGTGGTGGCGGTTGAGCAATATCAATTGCTTTTAGCTCTTCCTCAACTCCCTTAATTTGCTGATTATACCTGTTTGGGTCATCAGTGGTGTTTTGTAAAGCTTTAGTCGCAATGAGTATCCTGCGCTTCATTATAAACAAGAGCCTTTGAGTGAAGGGTATCCCTTCGGCTGCCTTTAAAGCGACTTCAGTATTTTCAATAATGGCTTTTTGTTTGGAAGCTTCAGCTCTGCGTTCAGTTTCTATCCTATTTTTATGTTGTTGCATAGCATTAACGATGACGCCGATCAGCACCAAAGAAACGATTAACACTATAATTATCGTAAACATCATAAAAGTATTTTTATTCCAACATTAAAATAAACACAAAAATTAAGGTATTGATAAAACAAATACACTTCCCCCTAAGGCACCACCATTTGTTAATGATATAAATCCTGCTTGATTGCTTTTGCTATGAGCTTTAGCTATTAAGTGAGCAAAAAACAAACCTAATCCAGTGCGTCCTTGTCTAATGTCAAATGCTTGCATGTCAATTAAATCAGCATTTAACATACTCTTGGGGTAACCAGGGCCATCGTCTTCTATTTTAAAAACGAGATTTTGGTTTTCTTCATAGACACTCAGTATTATTTTATTTTCGCCATAACGAAGTGCATTAATAAGAACATCATTTAATAGTATACAAATTAAATCAGAGTCTAAGTACCATAATAAATCGGCAGATTTGTTAACTTCTAAACTCATATTTTTATGGTTTAGGTAATTTTTGTTTGAGGCAACCAAATCATCAATCAAATCTGCAATATAGTGCTCCTCAATATTAACTGGCAGATTATTCAATCTAGCCCTGTAAAGAGACAGCAATTGAACTAGGCCAGTGTTTAGTCTTGCTGCTTCATAGTGAGCCGAAGCAAGAAATTCGCTGGTTTTTGAATCTGGTTGATTAATGGCATGATTAATATCTTCGATGCTTTTATTGAGTAAACACAACGAGTTTTTCATGTCATGAACAGCTGAGCCTAGCACAGTTGAAAAATCAATCATTTCATCATCTTTAAGCATTCGGCACTCCATTGAGTAAATGATTTCATTACGAACACCCTATATTTTGATATTTTATTTATATTTTTTAGCATCTTAACAAATTTTTATGGGACTTTTATCCTTGATTCGTTGCCACTTTGGCAAGTGGTTTTTTATATAACTAGAACTTTTTTTTAAAATTTTATGGAATTCATTTTGTTAAAGTTATATAACATTTGAATATATAGGGTGATTGTCTGTTAACTAGCAAGGTCAAATAATGAAATTACAACAACTCAGGTATATTGTTGAGGTTCTTAACAATAATTTAAACGTATCAGCCACTGCAGAAAGTTTGTATACATCACAGCCAGGTATCAGCAAACAAGTACGTATGTTGGAAGATGAGTTGGGAGTACAAATTTTTGGACGAAGTGGTAAACATCTGACTCACGTAACTGAAGCGGGCCAAGATGTGATTAACATATCTCGTGAAATTTTAGCTAAGGTTGAGAGCATCAAAGCTGTGTCACGAGAGCATACCTTGCCTGATCAAGGAAAGTTAAATATTGCGACAACCCACACGCAAGCCCGTTATGCCTTACCTGATGTAATTAAAGGCTTTATGAGCAAATATTCCAAGGTGTCTTTACACATGCACCAAGGTACCCCGTCACAAATAAGTGACTTAGCTGCAAAAGGCGAAGCTGATTTTGCCATTGCTACAGAGGCTCTGCATTTATATAACGATTTGGTGATGTTGCCTTGTTATCATTGGAATCGCAGTATTATTGTCAATCGAGATCATCCTTTATCTAAAAAAGCCAGTATTACCATTGAAGATTTGGCTGAATATAACCTGGTTACTTACGTATTTGGCTTTACAGGTAGGTCATCCCTTGATCAAGCGTTTAGTGCCGCAGGCATTGAACCGAAAATTGTATTTACCGCCACAGATGCTGATGTCATTAAAACTTATGTACGTTTAGGTGTTGGAGTAGGGGTGATTGCCTCAATGGCCATAGATGACAAGCTAGATTCTGATTTAGTCAAAATTGATGCGAGTCATTTATTTGAATATAGCACCACTAAGATTGGCTTCCGTAAAGGATCGTTTTTACGCAGTTACATGTATGAATTTATTGAACGTTTTGCGCCTCATTTGACTAAGTCTGTAGTAGAAAAGGCCATGATGTTGAAAAACAACGATGAAGTTGAAAAAATGTTTAAAGGGTTAACCTTACCCGTTAAGTAAAATATATTGTGAGAAACCCCAATTAGTTACCTTATAGTTAGTGACTAATTGGGCGGCTAGCCATAGTTAACATTCAATAATATTGACCGCTAAACCTCCTCTAGCGGTTTCTTTGTATTTAGACTTCATGTCGTTGCCTGTGTCCCACATTGTTTTAATGACCTTATCTAATGATACTTTCTGTTGGCCAGTACCTCTTAGGGCGAGTCTTGAAGCGTTAATGGCTTTTATTGCTCCCATCGCATTACGTTCAATACAAGGAACTTGTACTAAGCCTCCAACAGGATCACACGTCAGGCCTAGGTTATGCTCCATACCAATTTCCGCGGCATTTTCAACGGACTCTACTGTTCCTCCCATTATCTCTGTGAGTGCTCCTGCTGCCATTGAACAGGCTACGCCTACTTCTCCTTGGCATCCTACTTCTGCTCCAGAAATCGAGGCATTTTTTTTGTATAAAATACCAATGGCGGCAGCTGTTAACAAAAAGCGACTAGCTGTATTGGGGTCTAAAGGTTTTACGAATTTGTCAAAATAACTTAAAACTGCAGGAATGATCCCTGCGGCTCCATTTGTGGGGGCGGTTACTACGCGGCCACCGGCGGCATTTTCTTCGTTTACCGCTAGTGCAAATAGGTTGACCCAGTCCATTGCTACCATTGGATCATTTGTTTGTTCAGTTTGTAATCTTCTATGAAGTGCTGGTGCTCGGCGAGTTACCTTTAACCCTCCCGGAAGAATACCTTCAGATTCTATACCCGTTTTTACACTTTCACTCATTACTTGCCAAATATGCCACAGATTTTTAATCACCTTTTCTTGAGGCTCAATAACTTGTTCATTTTTTAGCATAACAGCGCTAATGCTCAGGCCATGCTCTTTGCATATTTCCAGAAGTTGTTTAGCACTGGAGAAGTTAAAAACAGGAGTGGGTTGATTATCTAATAAAGCCGCTGATTTTTGTTTCTCAAAATCTTCCTCTTTTATAATAAATCCGCCACCTATTGAAAAGTAAGTTTGGGATATAAGGTGCTGCTCTTGGCTAAAACCATGAATTGTTAGTGCGTTAGCATGTTGAGGCAGGCTTTTACGTCTATGAAAGGTGATACTACCTTGATTGGGAAACTGAATTACCTTTTGATTATTTAGGTTTAAGCTTTGTTCGTTGTGGATCTGATTAAGTATGCCATTAATTTGTTTACTATTAATGGTTTCAGGCTCATGACCAAGCAACCCTAAAATAATGGCTTTACCTGTTCCATGTCCTTTACCTGTTTGTCCTAAAGACCCAAATAACTCTACTGTGACTTTATCTACCTGCGCAATAAGGTGAGTTGCTGTAAGTTGCTCACAAAATGCCTTTGCAGCGCGCATTGGTCCTACTGTATGAGAGCTTGATGGTCCAATGCCAACACTAAACATATCGAATACACTTATCATTTTTTATTCTTGTACTTGAGCAAATGTAGTTTTTATTGTGCGTCTAAACTGAGCATTGAACAATAGCAAAGGAAGTATTAGTGTAAGCCAAGGTGTAAGGATTACTGCACTTAGATTGGGTTTTCTGTGAAGCCCATAAAAATAACGTTTATTTGGCTAATTAAAATGGTGAGATAGGTTTCTTACAAAGGCTGCAGTTGCGCCCCAAATATAATGATTTTGCCACTGTATGAAATAAACAGGGGTTTGATGATTTTTACGTTTCATCCAATGGGTGTAATGGTTATTTGGGTTAAGCAAAAATGTCAAAGGTACTTCAAAAGATTCAAACACTTCATTTTTGTCTAATTTTAAGGTTACGGGAGGAGATACAAAGCCAATAAAAGGCGTAACCTCAAAGCCACTTACCGTTCTATATAAAGGTAGTTTCCCTATAACATCTACGTCTTGTGGAGAAATCCCAATTTCTTCATGGGTTTCGCGTAATGCCGTGTGGATTAAAGATAGGTCTGATGTTTCTTGTTTACCGCCAGGGAAACTCACTTGTCCCCCATGATGCTTGAGGTGTTTAGCTCTTACCGTGAAAACGACTCTTAGCTCATCTGGATATTGTACTATAGGGATAAGAACAGCTGCAGGTTTTCCTAGGCTTTTAAGAGGAAAGTCGGGTTCACTTATTACTTGTCGAATATGATGATACTTAATTAAAAACTCAGATTTATTCATATGTTCTTTGGGTGTTTTTTAGGCAAATCAGCATCGAGTATGGGCAATATCTTAGACACTTTATCTAAGCTTTCCTGATATTCGTCATCAGCTAATGAGTCAACTACAATACCGCCTCCGGCCCAACAATGGATCTTGTTTTCTATTGTAGCCTGTTCACATAGTAAGCTACGGATACAAATGCTGGTATCCATATCACCTTTTATACCTAAGTAGCCAATACTGCCGCAATAGATATTACGATTATTCGGCTCTAGTTCTTCAATTATTTCCATGGCTCTTATCTTAGGCGCGCCAGTAATAGACCCACCAGGAAAGGCTCCTTGTAGCAAATCAATGGCCGTTTTATCTGATTTTAGTTTCGCAGTTACCTTACTTACTAGGTGATGAACAGAGGTGAATGTTTCTATTTTGAATAGCTCGGGAACAGCAACAGTGCCAGCTTCACAATGTTTACTAAGGTCGTTTCGTAATAAATCGACAATCATTAGGTTTTCGGCTTTATCTTTTGATGAACTAAGTAACGATTGAATTTGTGCTTTGTCTGCAATGGCCTCTAATTGTCTTGGCCGTGTTCCTTTGATAGGTTTGGTTTCTACATTTTTATTTTTTACTAATAGAAAACGCTCTGGAGAAATACTCAGAATACTAGAGTGTGATAAGCGTATAAAAGCTGAAAATGGAGCTTTGTTTTCTCTTCTTAGGTTTAGATAAGCATGCCATTCATCACCTTCATAGCTGGCAGTAAACCTTTGGGCTAAGTTTGTTTGATAGCAATCCCCAGCCTTTAAATAAGACTTTATTGCCGCTATTTTCTGTTTATAGGCAGCCTTTGACATATTAGCTTGCCATTTGGACTTTAATGTGAATTTTTGCGATTCGTAGTTAGAACTTGCCAGGCTTTCAATTTCTGACTGACTAGGGTGGGGGTAATCGTCAAGGTAACACAAGTAAAAACAGTCACTGAGATTATCTTTAATAATACTCCAGCTATAAATACCTATGGCCATATCTGGTGTGTGATATTCGTCAGCATTTTTATTTGGTAAAGTCTCAAAGCGACGGCCAAGGTCGTAACCAAAATACCCTAAAGCTCCAATAATAAATGGTAAATCTACAGAAGAAGCTAGTTCTACCTCTGATAAATACTGATTGCTTAGCTTTTGTAATAGTGCCAATGGGTTGTCATTACTACACTCTTTGGAGTTATTGTAATGGGTCACCTCTGAATAATTACCCTTAGTGGTAATTGTGGCTAACGGATTAGCTACCATAATATCGTACTGACCGTTTTCATGTTCACTACTTGATGAGTCGAGTAACATAGCCCAGCTTTTATGGGAGTAGTGTTGAAAAATTTGCGTGATACAAGTCTTGGCTTGAAGAGTAATTGGGACAATAGTGACTAAAGGATTATTTAACATCATTATGAAATATTTAGGTACTCGGATAAATGTTTAATAAAATGCTGCAGATTTATCATGGAGCAATTTTGCTTTGCAGGTTATCATAACTAGATAAAATGTAACCTAAGAATATCTAAGAGGCATCCATGACCGTTATTCGTCAGCAAGATTTTATTGATAGTATTGAAGAGTCTTTACAGTTTATTTCCTATTATCACCCTCTCGACTACATTCAAGCAGTCGAAAAAGCTTATAACAAAGAACAAAGCCAAGCAGCGAAAGATGCCATGGCGCAAATCCTTATCAATTCTCGAATGTCTGCAGAAGGTAAACGTCCTTTGTGCCAAGACACAGGTATTGTTACATGTTTTGTTAAAGTTGGAATGGGTGTGCAGTGGGATAAAACTGATTTAACCATTCAAGAAATGGTGGACGAAGGAACAAGAAGAGCTTACCTCAACCCTGATAATCCTCTTCGTGCCTCCATTGTTGCTGATCCTGCAGGGGCTCGTAAGAATACCAAAGATAACACGCCTGCTGTCGTACATATTGATACTGTTGCTGGCGATCATATCGAAGTCATGATCGCTGCTAAAGGTGGTGGTTCAGAAAACAAATCTAAAATGGTTATGTTAAACCCTAGTGATGATATTGCAGATTGGGTAGTGAAAACTTTGCCAACTATGGGGGCAGGGTGGTGTCCACCTGGAATGTTAGGTATAGGTATTGGCGGTACAGCTGAAAAAGCCGCTGTACTTGCTAAAGAAAGCTTAATGGATCCGGTAGATATTCAAGAGTTAATGGATAGAGGTGCTGAAACCACTGAAGAAAAGCTACGTTTAGATATCTTCAAAAAAGTAAATGACTTAGGGATTGGTGCCCAAGGCTTAGGTGGTTTAACAACAGTCGTTGATATTAAGATTAAATCACTGCCTACTCATGCCGCCTCTAAACCCGTTGCCATGATCCCTAACTGTGCAGCAACGCGCCATGCTCATTTTCACTTAGATGGCTCTGGTCCTGCTGATTTTACGCCACCAAAACTTGAAGATTGGCCGGAGGTTACTTGGGAAGTTGCTGAGGGGACACGCCGTGTCAACTTAGATACAGTGACCAAAGACGACATTCAAGAATGGAAAGTGGGAGAGACTGTCTTATTAACCGGTAAGATGTTAACTGGCCGTGATGCGGCTCACAAGCGTATTCAAACCATGCTGGCTAATGGCGAAGGCTTACCAGAAGGTGTTGATTTTGATAATAAATTTATCTATTACGTGGGGCCAGTTGACGCAGTAGGCGACGAAGCAGTAGGCCCTGCTGGCCCTACAACAGCCACCCGTATGGATAAGTTTACTGACATGATGTTAGAGAAAACAGGCATAAGTGGCATGATAGGTAAAGCTGAGCGTGGCCCAGCTACAGTACAAAGTATTGCAAAACATAAGTCTGTGTATCTAATGGCCGTTGGTGGTGCTGCATATCTGGTTTCAAAAGCTATTAAGAAAGCCCGTGTGGTGGCGTTTGAAGACTTAGGAATGGAAGCCATTTACGAGTTTGATGTAGTGGATATGCCAGTGACAGTTGCGGTTGATAGTAGTGGCGCCAATGCCCACGAAACGGGACCGGCTATTTGGAAAGTTAAAATTGCAGAAATGGAAAAATAATCCAAATATACTGACATTAAGCTTTTGTAATTAACGGCGGTTTTACCGCCGTTTTTGTTTTTTAGGTTATGAGGTTTTTAAAGCGTTATGAGTCAATTCAATGACCCTGTTACCTTGGTGATGTTTGCAGGTCTGTTTATTTTAGGTGTGGTACTAGGTTTAGGCTTAATGGCAATGCGAGCCCATAGAAAGCTTCAAAGCCTTTTGGCTCGGGCTAATGCAAACTTTCAAGAGCAAGAAAAGCAACTCCGCGACCAACTTGCGAAACAAGATATATTAATTAAAGAAATGAGCGCCGAGTATAAACAAGGTGTAGAAAAACAGTTTGCAACACAAAATAAGTTAGGGCAGTTAAGTCAACAGGTAGCTCGAATACCAGAATTAGATACAGAGAAAAAACATTGGCAAGAGCAATACTTAAGGGCTCAAGAGTTAGCTGCAAACCTAAGAACTCAGCTTGAATCTCAAAGTGCGAGGTTTGAGCAAGAACAATTAGCCATGGCAGAAAAGCTACAATTGTTAGAAGCCGCAGAAAAAAGACTACAAACCCAATTTGAAAATACTGCCAATAAGATTTTTCAACAGAAACAAGATAGTTTTGCTGAGTCCAGTAAAGCCGGGTTGGATACCATTTTATCGCCCTTAAAAGAGCAAATTGAAGGCTTTAAAAAGCAAGTTACGGATCAATACGTAAAAGAGGGCCAAGAGCGAGCGTCACTGAAAACAGAAATTTTAGGATTAAAGGAGTTAAATCAGCAAATCACCCAAGATGCGGCTGCCTTAACTAAAGCACTAAAAGGCGATAATAAAACTCAGGGAAGCTGGGGAGAAGTGATTCTAGAGCGAGTGCTTAAAGAGTCAGGCTTACGAGAAGGGCATGAGTTTGACACTCAAGTGCCATTGAAAAATGTAACAGGCAAAGCCTATCAACCCGATGTGGTTGTGCATCTGCCAGGTAATAAAGATGTAGTGGTTGACTCTAAGGTGTCATTAGCAGCCTATGAGCGCTATTTCAATGAACAAGAAGATGACGTTTTGCGGGCTGGACATTTGAAAGAGCATGTTCTTTCAATTCGCTCTCATATTAGAGAACTAGGAAAAAAGGATTATCAGGATTTAACTGGGATAAGAAGCTTGGATTATGTATTAATGTTTATTCCCATTGAGTCGGCATTTTTACTGGCAGCAGACCAAGCGCCAGATTTGCTAAAACTAGCCTTCGATAACAATATTATGTTAGTGAGTCCAACGAATTTGCTGGTGGCTTTAAGAACGGTTAACAATATATGGCAGTATGAATATCAAAATCAAAACGCGCAAAAAATTGCGACAAATGCCAGTAAGTTATATGACAAGTTTCATGGTTTCGTAAATGATATGGACAAGATAGGCAAAGGGATTGAAGCAAGCCAGAAATATTTTGATAGTGCTATGAATAAACTCTCCACAGGTAAAGGAAATATAGTTCGTCAAGTGGAACAATTTCGTCAGTTGGGAGTACAAAGCAATAAAAAGTTGGATGATAAACTAGTTGAGCGTGCCGAAGACACCGATTGAAGCTTAAAAAATATTTTAATTACTCTATGTTTGTTTTTAGCCTTTTGATGTAAAGCCTACTGGGTTTAATGAGGGTATACTTACAAGCAAGTGGTTAAATGAAAACGTTTTACATGTTAATGTTAACAAAACGTTGCTAATAGAAGGATAAAGCGTGGCAGCTTTGGGTATAAAAGATATTGCAGCCTTGGCTAAGGTATCGCCAGCGACTGTTTCTAGAGTGTTTAGTGCGCCAGAAATGGTTTCGAAAAAAACGTTAGAAAAAGTACAGAAAGTCATTGATGAATCGGGTTACAGACCAAACCGTATAGGGGCAAGTTTACGAACCCGTAAAAGTGGCAATATAGTGGTTATTATCCCTGATATCACTAACCCTGTTAACGCAGGAATAATTCGAGCAATTGAGCAGAAGTCTCATACGGCCGGTTATTCGGTGTTGTTGGGAGATACCCAAGGGCTAGAAGTCCGTGAACAGCATTATGCTGACTTAGTTAATCATGGGCAGGCCGATGGGGTGTTACTTTTTTGTTCTCGTATTCCTTTTAAAACCGATACTCATTCACCCTTGATGCAGCAATTACCGCCTATGGTAAATGGCAATGAAAAGATTGACTCTGATGAAGTTGTGCAGGTGGCAGTGGATAACGTTGCTGCGGCTAAAGCTGCAGTTAATCATTTGATTGATTTGGGGCACAAACATATTGCTGCCGTAACAGGTCCTGATGACATTGCCAGCTCTAATGAGAGGTTACAAGGTTATAAAAAAGCCTTAGAGGAAGCTCAGATCCCCTATGATGATAGTCTGTGTATTGAGGGGGGATACGATGTTGAGTCTGGTATGAAATGCGCAGGTAAATTACTGTTACTAAGGCAGCGTCCCACGGCAATTTTTTGCTTTAGTGATGATATGGCAATCGGTGTCATGAAGTTTTTACAAAAGCAAGGGTTTGCAGTACCTGAAGATATTTCAGTTATGGGGTTTGATGATATTAACTATGCCCAACTAGTTTCTCCTCCTCTGTCTACTGTGCATCAACCTTTAGAAGAGATAGGTGGTTTGTGTATTGAGTTATTGTTAAAGCAACTTAAAGGTGAGTATGTAGAGCCTGGAAGGCGTTTTTTACCGTTTGAGTTGAAAGCCAGAGGAAGTACTGGTCCGGCGCCAAAATAAAGCTTTGCTGTTGAGTTTGTTAGTTTGAGATTAAAAAACTAGAGTAACCCCCTACAAGTTACTCTAGTACCCACTATGCCTGGGCTTAAAAATGTTTACTGTTGCTTTTGCAACTGTTTCTTAAAAAACTTACCTTGTTGGGTTGGCGTAAAATTCCAATCTTTTATCATGGTTGGTGACCACTGGGGATCGAACGCCCAAACCACCCAAGAAATATCTCTTTGTTGAAGGAACTCCATTATTTGCGGCCCATAGCTTCCGTCGTTAATTACCGGAATATGTGCCCCTACACCATCAGCATTTACCCACCCCAACTCAGTGGCTATGATAGGGTAGTCTTTCGCCGCAAAGCCCCAAACTGATTCCCATAAATCAAAGAAATTTTGTTTGGATTTAACTTTAGGCTTGGCTTTTTGAGGGTAAGGATGAACGGCATAAGCAACCCCTTGGCGTGCAATTGGAAATTGTTTTATTGGACGTAAATCATATGCCCAATTAAAGCCTGCTACTAAAGGGATTACATTTTTGTCATGGGCATAAATGATGTCAATTAGTTGCTCATTTAAGGCTTTCCAGTCGTGCCAGTTTGCGTTTCCTGATCTACCGCCTTGGTCGGTAGGCTCATTGAATAACTCGTAGACGGCTATGGTGGGTATTCCTGCATATCGAAAAGATACATCCTTCCAGAAAGTAAATGTTTCTTTTTTGGTTGTGTCATACATTGGATGTTGAAACAATTCATCTGGCAGATAGCCAATTGAATGCCAATCAACAATAAGGTACATGTCCAAAGAGTTAGCCCAAATTACAGCTTGGTCAATGATTTTGAAGTATTCTTCTTTACCATTTTTTTGCCAAGATATTGGGTGAATGGGTAAGCGTACAACGTTAGCCCCCCAATTTTTCAACTCTTTAAATAAAGATAGAGACCATTGCTTTTCAGTGCGTAGTTTATCTGGATCTGCGATATTTACGCCGCGAAATACAAATGTCTTTCCTTTCTCATCTACGAGTTTATTTCCTTTTACTCGAATAAACTCCTGTTCATTGGCTAATTGGCTGGCGTCAAATGTGCCCGGGTAGGGCACATTCCACCAATCTTTAGTCAAAGCTGAACTATTGCTTGCTGCACAAATACTTAAATTAAAAAATAAAAGGAGCAAGGTCGAAGTCTTGATAAGCTTTTTCATAGTTGGCCTAATTATTTACTTGCTTAAGGTTGCGACAATCTTGTGGCTTCCAGAGTACGCAATGGGATCAATTACATTGCCTTCTATTTCCTGTCCGTCAATTGTCAAAGATATAGCACCCTTACTTATTCCTTCGGGATTACGTAATGTAATCTCGTAACGAGCGCCACGGAATTCTCGGTTAATCTTTACGTTATCCCAAGTCGGTAAAATACATGGGTCAATACTTAATCCATCATAAGTTGGCTTAATTCCCAATATGTATTGAGTCGCTGCATAGTAGTTCCACGCCGCTGTTCCGGTTAACCAAGAGTTTTTCGCTTCTCCAGGGTGTTCTGCGTCTGCACCAGCTATCATTTGGCTGTATACATAAGGTTCGGTTTTATGCAGATCTTGAACATCTTGTAAAAATGCAGGCGTAATTTTACTGTAATACTCATATGCTTTTTCAGCTCGCCCAAGCATTGCTTCAGATATGGTTATCCATGGGTTGTTGTGACAAAAGATACCAGCATTTTCTTTATAGCCAGGAGGGTAGGACGTTATTTCACCTATGTACTTGTCATAACTGGTATAGGCTGGTTGATTCAGCATTATTCCAAAGTCTGTAGATAAGTGCTCTTCAACAGAGTTCATGGCTTGCAGGGCTTTACCATCATCTAAGCCAATTCCTGCCATGGCACAAAAACCTTGAGACTCGATGAAAATCTTACCTTCAGTGTTTTCGTTACTTCCTATCTTTTCACCTTTAGCATTATAAGCTCGAAGGAACCAAGCTCCGTCCCATGCATGCTGTTTTACAGTCTCTCGCATTTGCTCAACGTGCTTTAAGCAAGTTGCAGCTAGGTCATCCTTCCCAATCTTTTTACACAAATCTACAAACTCTTGGCCGTATAATACGAATTGCCCAGCAATCATCACTGATTCTGCAATGTCAGAAGCACCCCTTTGGGTAGTTTGATATGACTCATTGGGATCTTCTGAGAAACAGTTAAGGTTTAAACAGTCATTCCAATCAGCTCTGCCTATTAAGGGTAACCCATGGGGACCTAGGTTATTGATTACGTGATTAAATGCCCTAGTTAAATGTTCAAAGTGGGTTGCTGTGTTGTCTAAATCACTATCAAAAGGAACCACTTCATCAAGAATACTGAAGTCACCAGTTTCTTTAATGTAGTTTGCAGTTGATAGCACCATCCACATAGGGTCATCATTAAAATTGCCGCCTATGTTGGCGTTACCTTTTTTGGTTAATGGCTGATATTGATGGTACGCAGAGCCGTCTGTTTTTTGAGTAGCAGAAAGATCCAAAATACGCTCTTTGACTTTTTCTGGCACCATATGGGCAAACCCAATAGTATCTTGGTTTGAGTCTCTGAACCCCATGCCTCGGCCTATACCAGATTCATAGAATGAAGCACTACGTGATAAATTAAAGGTCACCATATTTTGGTACTGATTCCAAATGTTAACCGCACGGTTAAATTTGTCATCTGGTGATTCTACTGTAAATTTACCCAATAAATTAAACCAGTAATCATTAAGCTTTTTAAGCTCTGCAGCGACTTTATCATCGGTATCAAATCTACCACTAAGGGTAGCAGCAGGCGCTTTATTAATTATGTTTAAGCCAGACCATTTATTCTCAGGCTCTACTTCGCAATATCCTAAAACAAAAACTAAAGATTGGCTTTCACCTGGAGCTAGCTCCACTTTTAAGTGATGAGAAGCAATAGGAGACCAACCACGAGCAACTGAATTTTTCGTAACGCCAGATTCAACCGCGGCTGGACGATCAAACCCTCTATATGGCCCAAGGAAAGTAGCACGGTCTGTTTCAAAACCGGTTAGCTCACGGTTCACCGAATAAAACGAATAATGGTTACGTCTTTCACGGTATTCAGTTTTGTGAAATATAGTACTTCCTTCGACTTCTACTTCACCCGTTGATAAATTTCTTTGGAAGTTAGCGCCATCATCTTCTGCGTTCCATAAACACCATTCGATAAAAGAAAATACGTCTACTGTTTTCGTTTCTGAGGTGTTGTTTGAGAGTTTTAGGCTATGTACTTCGGCTTTAGTATCTAAAGGAATGAAGCTGGTAACTTCAGAAGCAATACCGTTTTTACTCGCATTAAAGCGACTGTAGCCCATTCCGTGTCTACATGAGTATTCATCTAGTTGAGTGTCAACAGGAAGACCAGTTGCTGACCAGTATTGCTCGTCACATTTTAAATAGAAATAACGACCGCCGTTATCTACAGGCACATTGTTGTAACGGTAGCGCGTTAAGCGACGAAACTTAGGATCACGATAAAAACAGTAGCCACCGGCAGTATTTGAAATCAACCCATAAAAACCATCATTGCCTAAGTAGTTTATCCAAGGTGTTGGTGTGTATGGTGTTGTAATTACATATTCATAGTTTTCGTCATCGAAATAACCGAACTTTTGGTTTGTTTCAGTGGCTAGGTTTTGCATGTTTTCAATCCCTTCATATTAAATGGTTTAAAATTTAAGGTACTCAATTCTTACTAATATTGAGTAAAAGTTATTCGGTGATTGCCGCAGCTGTTTTTCTACGGTCAATTAATTCTTCTGTCATTTGACGTTGCTTTTGTTCTGTTATTGGATAAAAAATCATGAGTGCAGCCGCTGCAAAACCAAAGCCTGCAGGTATAAAGCTCATAAGTAATGCCATAGCAGGTAATGAACCATCGATTGTGGTTGGGTCCATACCATCGTAACCATAACTTGCTAGTACTATTAGCATTAACGCACCAGCAAAACCGCTACCTGTTTTTTGTACAAATGTTCCTGCTGAATAAATTAATCCAGTGGCGCGGCGGCCATTGCGCCATTCGTTGTAATCGGCTGAATCTCCGAGCATAGAGAAAAATAAAGTAGGCATCATGGCTGCGAAAAACTCGGCAGCACAGCCCAATATAAATATTTGAGTTACATCGGTACCAGGTAACCAGAAAAAGCCACATGTTAATAAGCTACTCATGACTAGAGCGATGATTAATAGGGTTTTGCGTCCTATTTTTTCAGCAATGAAACTGGTGCATAGTGCACCTAATATGGAAACTACGAGCAGCGCGATAAAATATTGTCCTGCCATAATTTCATCACCCACGTAGTATTTAAAATAGTAGGCAATAACACCATATTTAATTCCATTAAACATCATGGTTAAAAAGCCAATTCCAAGCAAAATCAACCAAGGTTTATTGGTTACAAGGTCAAGCATATCTTGCTGAACGCCAGATTTAGTTGCTGCGTTACTGTTTTGGTTTTGTTTGAGTAAACGTTTCACGAACCAAGTCATTGAGCACATGACTACAACAAAAAGAACACCAGTAATCCAATTGCGGTAGTGGAAAAATGCCGTCATAAAACCAAGTGGAAATAGAATAAAGGGCAACTGCATACTGAGATCTTTTAACTCATTGCCTAAGCTCTTTTGCTCTTTAAGCACCGGCTTAACGCGCTCTTTCGTGCTAACAACTGAAATTACCATTAGTGCCATTAAAAGGCCGGCAAAGAAGTACATAGTGTATTGATAGCCTAAAGCATCGTTTCCTGCTCCAAACTTATTAACCAATGTAGGCAGGAAGCCCATGACAAACAAGCCACCTAAAAAGGCTCCAGCAAACCTAAAACCACTTAGGCTGGTACGCTCGTTGTCATCTTCTGTCATTACTCCCATTAATGCTGAGTATGGGACATTGTTGACTGTATATGCGAGGGTGAGCCCTATGTAGGTCACATAGGCATAAACAAGCTTGCCGGTTTCACTTAAATCCGGGGAAGTAAAGCAAAGTACCATGAACAAACATAGGAAAGGAGTGGACCAGAATATCCAAGGTCTGAACTTACCCCAAGAAGTGTTGGTACGGTCAGCTATCATACCCATGATGATATCTGTGACACCGTCTGATAGTCTTACAACTAAAAATAAAATAGCTGCAGCAGAGGCTGCTAAGCCAAAAGTATCGGTATAAAACACTGCTAAATACGCAAGAGCTCCACGCCAAACCAAATTAGCGGCTGCGTCTCCCATTGCATAGCCAACTTTTTCATACAGTGGCAATTTTGTCATTCTAAAAACTCCGAAACATCTTCATGTGTATATGCTGTCGCATACGTTGAATTCTATTTTTAGCAGAATATACCAAGGTTTGACTCAAAAAAGTTATAACGGTTATCTACCCGAGCTAGTTTAGATTCTAATGAAAACGTTTTCAATGGGGTGTTGTGAAAAAAAAGTGCATATTGTAAAAATATGTTATTTTTTAATCATTTTTATAAGTTCATTTTAACGATTTTTTGGTCCGTTTTGGCGAGTTATTATTGACGGAAAGCTATGAACATGACGTTAGTTAAATCTACAATATCTATGTATTTTCCATACTTTGTTAACATTTTCGATGGAAATTTTATAATTTATTTTAACAAGGGTTTTTATGTAGTGTGTTGTTTTATAAGGTTAATTTTTATTTTTTCTTTGGGTTTATACTTTGGGTTTCTTTGATCTCACGTTCTTGTTATTGATGATTGTATTTTTTAAATGTAAAATTTATTGAGTTAAATCATTGACAATTTTGTTGGTTGTAAAAAAAATGTAAATATTTATTGACCTGCAAGCAAGTGTTCTTTAATTTAATGAAAGCGTTTTCATTTGCTTAGAAGTTTAACTTGCTTGACGTAGGTTACTTTTGAAACCGCTGAATAATTACATGGTGGAACAAACACACACATTAACAAATCATTGAATGTTAGTAAGAATCAATGAGAGGAAAGACAATGCACAAACATGGTATTTCATTTACTAAAACACGTTTAGCGGCTAGCTTATCTATCGCTATGGGTGTTAGCTCGGTTGCTCCTGTTGCTATGGCGCAAGAAGCTAGCGGTGATGACGTAGAAGTCATTAGCGTAAAAGGGGTGCGTGGTAGCTTAATCCGCTCCATGGATGTAAAACGCAGTAGCGACGGCATAGTAGATGTTATATCTGCTGAAGATATGGGGAAATTCCCAGATACTAACTTAGCTGAATCTATGCAACGTATAACTGGTGTTGCAATAGACAGAAGTAACGGTGAAGGGAGCGAGATCACTGTTCGTGGTTGGGGACCTCAACAAAACCTAGTGTTATTTAATGGCCGTCAAATGCCAAGTTCAACAGGCAGTCGTTCATTTGATTTTGCTAATATTGCATCTGAAGGTGTTTCTGGCGTTGAAGTACACAAAACAGGTAATGCTGCTATCGCCACAGGCGGTATTGGTGCCACTGTTAATATTCTGACTAATAGACCATTAAACAATGCGGGTACCGTTGCTGTATTGTCTGGAAAATTAGTGAATGATACTTCAACAGACAAAGGTAGTATTACCCCTGAGATTGCAGGTATTTACTCAACTAATTTTGACGATGGTAAGTTCGGGGTATCTATAACCGGTAGTATCCAAAAGCGTGAAAGTGGTAACCAACAAGCTCAAGTAGGTACTGGTTGGAGAAGTTTTGACGGTGAAATCGATAACGATTGGTCTGACGGTATAGCTGACTGGGGCGGTGTTCCAAATGACGACTCACAAATTAACCGCCCAGGTGCTGATGATATCTATTCAGTTCCACAAACGACAATTTATCGTTTTGAAGAACAGCAAAGAACCCGTAAAAATGCTCAATTAGTGCTGCAATATCGCCCAGTTGATACTCTAACGGCTACGCTAGATTACACTTATTTTGAAAATGCGATTGCAGTGCAACATCAAGATGTTTCAGCTTGGTACAACTTTGGTCCATCTGAAAACGTCTGGACAGACGGCCCAATTGCATCACCGCTATTATATTCAGAAACATTTAGTACGCCAGCTGATTTATCTATGGCTGCTGGTCAGTCAAGCAGTAAATCAACTACCAACTCAATTGGTTTAAACATTGAGTGGGAAGCGACAGATGATTTAAAAGTTAAGCTTGATTACCATAACTCAGATTCTGATTGGGGAGCTGATGGCCCTTGGGGAACCAGTTCAAACCTATCAATGGCAGGTTTTGTGCGTACTAGTGCTGCAACGGATTTTACAGGCGACTTGCCTATTTTATCGGTAGGTGGTGGCAATGACATCGAATGGTCAGATATGCGTGTTACCGGTAGTGTATTTGGTAATGGCCGTAACACTCAAGAAATCGAACAAACCCAGTTGGATTTTGAGTACAACTTAAATGACAGCACCAGTATTGACTTTGGTGTGGCTGTAAATGAAGTCAGTAACCGAGTCCAAAACGTTAACGTACAACGAAACGATTGGGGTGGTGTAGGCGAAGAAGGTGATTTTGAAGAAGAGTGGTTTGTTAGAGATACTATTCACGACAAATTTGATGTTGGTGGCGGTGATTTCAGTATTGCTAATCAATTAAACGACCCAACACTTACTGATTTTACTATCTTAGATACCATCTTTTTCTGGGACTTCGAAGCCATTAGACAAAGAGCTTCTGAACTTTATGATAATACTTCATCAATCATTGGTGATTGTGGCAACTCATTCTGCCCATCTACTCAGTTTGATGCACAAGAAGACAGAACTACAGTAGAAAAAAGCACGTCTTTATACGTGAAAGTAAATTGGGAAACCGATATCGGTGACATGTACCTGAAGTTAGACGGTGGTTTACGTTACGAAAAAACTGACGTTACATCAACATCGGCTGTAGTGGCATATGATAGTGCTGCTTGGGTTGCAGATACTGAAATTATACTTAGTGAAAATGGTCGTACTTTCTTAGATCAAAAAGGTGATTATGATTATTTATTGCCTAGCTTAAATGTTTCACTAGACTTGACCGATGACATAGTTGTGCGCGCAGCTTATAGTGAAACCATTAGCCGTTCTGATTACTCTAATTTGTTAGGTGGTACATCGGTGGCTAGCATAGCTAACAGAGCTGGTGGTAACGGAAGTGCTGGTAACCCGTCTCTATTACCTCTTGAATCAACTAATTTTGATTTATCATTCGAGTGGTATTACGACGATGTAAGTTATGTGTCAGTGGGTTACTTTACTAAAGACGTGGTTAACTTTATATCAAGCGTAATTGTTGATTCTGAAGTATTTGGCATTGCCAACCCTGCTGACGGTGAAAAGTATGACGCCGCCATTGCTGCTTTAGATTCTGGTGCTACTGGTGCGGAAATCAGAGAGTATATATTCGCTAACTTTGCAGATAGCCCATTTGTAGACGTGGATGCACAAACTATTACAGGTGACCCTGCGACTGATAACACCTTTGCATTCGCTATTAGTACACCAACTAACTCAAATGAAAGCAGAACGGTTGATGGTTTAGAATTGGCTGTTCAACATTTCTTTGGTGAGTCTGGATTTGGTGTAATGGCAAACTATACCTATGTAGATTCTGATCTTGAGTATGACAACTTTATTCTTGAAGACCAGCCGGCTATTTTAGGCTTGAGTGATACTGCTAACTTAATCGGTGTTTACGAGAAAGACGGTTTGTCACTGCGTTTGGCTTATAACTGGCGAGATGAGTTCTTGAACTCTCGTGGCCAAGATACAGGTCAGAACGCACCGCAATACACAGAGGAATACTCACAGTGGGATCTAAACGCAAGTTATGAAATCCCATCTGTTGAAGGTTTATCAGTATTTATTGAAGCATTGAATATTACTGATGAATACACTCGTGTTAGCGGCCGAGCTACTGAGCAAGTGTTGAACTTGACTCAAAGTGGCGCACGCTACAACTTGGGCGCTAGATATCGCTTCTAGAGTCTATTAGCACTGCAAAAGGAGCCGCTACCCTGGCTCCTTTTTTGTTTTTTAAAGCATTGGTATTCGAATTGTTTGGTATATTGTCTCGGTATTATGAGTGAGAAAACTGATGCAGCAACAAATGACTAAAATTGTGATTGTAGGTGGTGGTTCTGCTGGATGGATTACAGCTGGATTATTAGCAGCTAAACACAACTGTAAAGGGTCATCTTCCATTCAAGTTAGTGTGGTTGAAGCCCCTGATATTGCGACTGTTGGAGTAGGCGAGGGTACTTGGCCTTCAATGCGCAGTACTTTAAAGGATATGGGAATATCTGAAACAGAATTTATCAAGCAATGTGATGTAAGTTTTAAGCAAGGCTCTAAGTTTGTTAATTGGAAAACAGGAGTAAATGACGCTTATTATCATCCTTTTACCTCTCCTGTAGGCTTGCCCGAGTTTAATATTGCGCCTTATTGGTTACCTGTTAGAGAACAGGTTAGCTTTGCTAATGCAGTGTGTTCTCAGGGCATTTTATCTGATAAAAATTTAGCACCTAAACAAATATCTACCCCAGAGTACGCCTTTAACTTAAATTATGGATACCACCTAGACGCTGGTAAGTTTGGCGAGTTTTTAAAGCTACACTGTATAAATCAGTTAGGTGTGGAGTATGTCCAAGGTAAAGTGACTGACATACATAATGATAAGCATGGTTATGTGTATTCTTTGAAGCTAGATCATCAGCAAGATATCCAAGGGGATTTATTTGTTGATTGCACTGGGTTTTCATCTTTGTTGTTAGGTCAGCACTATGGAGTGCCTTTTGAATCTAAAAAGCACATATTAATGAATGATTCGGCAATGGCTGTTCAAGTTCCCTATGAGAATGAATCAAGCCCTATTGCATCATGTACTATTTCTACAGCACAAAAGTCTGGTTGGACTTGGGATATTGGTCTTCCTACTAGACGAGGAACGGGTTATGTTTATTCGAGTGCATACTGTGAAGACTCAGTAGCAGAACAGACACTGTTAGAGTATTTGAGCAAAACTGGTGTGCCAAAAAATATTACTAGCGAACTTACACCTAGAAAAATTTCATTTACTCCAGGACATAGAAAAGAGTTTTGGCATAAAAATGTTGTGGCAATTGGGATTTCAGCCGGGTTTATTGAGCCTTTAGAGGCATCGGCCCTTGTTTTAATTGAGTTATCTGCACGCATGTTGGCTGAGCAGTTGCCACAAAATAGAGAGCACATGGCCTTGTTAGCTAAAAGGTTTAATAATACTTTTAGTTATCGCTGGCAGCGAATAGTCGACTTTTTGAAGTTACACTACGTACTTAGCCATAGAGACGACTCAGATTATTGGCGGGATATCCGTAATCCAGACTCTATTCCTGACTCATTGCAAGAGTTGCTAGACATTTGGCAATTTCAAAGCCCTTCAAAGCATGACAATCAACATGTAGAAGAGTTATTTCCTTATGCTAGCTTTCAATATGTTTTATATGGAATGGGCTTTCAACCTACAGTGACAGTTGATGCTTTAAAGCCTTTAGATATTCCACAAAGCCGCCGTTTATTTGATGAGAATCAACAACATTTATCTAGATTGCATAAAGCTTTACCGAGTAATCGAGAATTACTAAATAAAATTAACCAGTATGGGTTACCCCGTATATAAATAATAATTAATCAGTCAGTTGGAGATAAATAAGCCCTATGACTAATACCGTATTACTAAATAACATCGAACATAAAGATTTAAAGGTTATTACCTCTTTCGCAGAGCAGTATGGGGACAACGTTTGGTATACACCAACCTTTCTTTTAGAATTTAGAAGCATCCAGGCTCATTATCCTATTTTTTTCCAAAAAGACCCAAATACTGGCGGTTTTTATCCCGTTGTCATGATGGGATTTCAAGACAATGAGAATTTATTTTTAGATGGTGATAAATGGAATGCTGGTTATATTCCCTTAATGATTAAGCGCCAACCTTTTTTTATAGGTAAACAAGACCAAATAGAAGATGGAAAAACCACAGAGCGTCGGGTCATTCATATAGATCTTGATAGCCCTAGGATAAGCAAAAGTGAAGGCCAAGATTTATTTGTTGAGTTTGGTGCCAGTAGCCCATTTTTAGTTGAAATGGCTGATGTGTTAGAAACCATTCATCATGGAATGGAAGCTAATCAGGGCTTTGTAGAAAGCCTATTGAAGTTTGATTTAATTGAATCATTTACGCTAGATATCGAGCTTAATGATGGTTCACACCACAATATGATAGGGTTTTATACTATTCAAGAAGATAACTTGAAAGGTTTAGGTAAAGATGCCCTTGCAGAGTTACATCAAGATGGATACTTAGAAGCTGCATACATGATGATGGCGTCTCAGTCGAACATACGTAACCTTATTGATATGAAAAATAAACGTAATGAGCAACTAGGTTAGGTTTCGCCTTAGTAAAGTTGAGATAAGAATGAAGACGGTTAATGTAATTGAGGGTGTTACGCCTGATTCGGTGACTGAAGAGTTATTGAATTCGGGTCAACCAATTGTGCTAAAAAACTTTGGAAAGCACTGGCCGTTACCGCAAATTGAAGCAGACAATGTTAGTAAGGCTATGGAGTTCTTAAGCGGATTCTACAGCGGAATGCCTGTTTCTGCAGGTCTTGGTAATCCTGAAATTGAAGGCAGGATTTTTTATGATGAATCTGTTCAGGGCTTTAATTTTAAAGCGGGTAATGTCCATATAAGTAAGGTTTTTGAGCGAATCCTCCAGCATTGCGAAGACCCAAAGCCACCTACTATCTACATAGGTTCAACCAATGTTGAAAAGTTATTGCCAGGTTTTAGAGATTCACATTTTGTTGATTTAAGTAAACAAAATGCTGTGGCGAATATATGGATGGGTAATCAATCCCGCATCGCTGCTCATTATGACTTTCCTGCTAATTTAGCATGTTGTTTATATGGTAAGCGACGATTTACATTGTTTCCCCCTGAGCAGCTACAGAATTTATATGTGGGCCCATTAGAACTGTCTCCCGGCGGTCAGGAAATCAGCATGGTAGATTTTTCCAATCCTGATTTTGAAGCTTTCCCTAAATTTAAGGATGCATTAGATGAAGCGCTAGTTGCCGATCTATCCCCTGGAGATGCGCTAATTTTACCAGGCATGTGGTGGCATCATGTTGAGGCATTTCAGTCGTTTAATGTGTTAATGACCCATTGGTGGCGTCCAGAGCCGCTGATCGGTGGAAGGCCAATAGATGCTTTGCAGCTTGCCATAATGAGTATTAGAGACCTTCCTAAAGCGCAACGTGAAGCGTGGAAAAATCAATTTGATTATTACGTTTTCGAAAATGAACATCACAGTCACGACCATATTCCTGAAAAAGCCCAAGGAATGTTGCATCGCCCGATAACAGAAAGTGCAGCTATTAATATAAGAAAAAGTGTAATCAATAAGCTTAGAAACTAACAAAGCCAGGATTTAAAATGAATAATCAACTATCCAAAGTAAAACGTGTTGTCATTGCTGGGGGAGGAACCGCAGGTTGGATGACAGCCGCAGCAATGGGGAAGTTAATAGGAAAAACTATTGATATCACTTTAATTGAATCTGATGAAATCGGCACTGTTGGTGTAGGGGAGGCGACTATTCCTACATTACATATTTTTCATCGCTTATTGGGTATCAAACCGGCAGAGTTAATGGCTGCTACTAATGCAACGTTTAAACTTGGTATTTCCTTTGAAAACTGGCGACAAGTTGATCATAAATATATGCACTCATTTGGCTATCTTGGAAAAGATTGCTGGGCAGGGGGATTTCAACACTTCTGGTTAAAGGGTCTACAAAATGGGATCAGTAGTGAAGAAATAGGTGACTATTGCGCTGAACATTTAGCCGCCAGAGAAAATAAATTCGCAATACTTGCTAACCAAGAATTTAACCATGCATATCATCTAGATGCAGGGTTATATGCAAAGTTTTTAAGAAAAATAGCAGAGCAACATGGTGTTACACGCAAAGAAGGTAAGATTGAAAAGGTAAATGTTGATCCCGATAGTGGCTTTATTACCTCGTTAAACATGGCTGATAAAACTGTAGTTGAAGGTGATTTATTTATAGATTGTAGTGGCTTTAAAGGGCTGTTAATCGAAGAGGCTTTACATACTGGCTTTGAAGATTGGTCTCATTGGCTACCCTGTGATCGGGCAGTGGCAGTACAAACTGAGAATGTACAGCCAGCTATTCCTTACACCCGTTCAATTGCTCGAAGCGCTGGCTGGCAATGGCGTATTCCTTTGCAAAGCCGTACAGGAAATGGCCACGTATTTTGTAGCCGCTACATGTCTGACGAAGAAGGTAAACAGTTACTGCTAGATAATGTTGAAGGTAAAGTACTGACAGACCCTAGAGTCATTAAGTTTAGAACGGGAACTCGCCGTAAACATTGGAATAAAAACTGTGTTGCCATAGGTTTATCAAGTGGCTTTATTGAGCCATTAGAGTCGACCAGTATTCATTTGATACAAAGAGGGATTATAAGGTTATTACAGAACTTTCCTAAGGAAGGGATCCGTCAACCAGATATTGATCATTTTAATAAGCTAACTGAGTTTGAAACCGCAGGGATCCGAGATTTTATTATTTTACATTATCATGTAACAGAGAGGCGAGATTCAGATTTTTGGAATTATTGTCGCACTATGCCCATCCCAGAGTCACTGCAACATCGAATTGATTTATTTAAGCAAACTGGAAAAGTGTTCAAAGAGTTAGATGAGTTATTTGGTGAAAGTTCTTGGCTACAAGTGATGTTAGGGCAGGGGTTACAAGCTGAGCAATACCATTCCATAGTGGATATGATGGATGACCGAGAGCTAGAGAATTTTCTTGAAGGGATAAGAAAGTCAGTGAGAGCTAGGGTGTCTGCATTACCTATGCATAATGATTTTATCAATCACCATTGCAAATCGAATGTTGTTTAACTTAAAGGTTAGATCTTGTGCCTGCGCCTGAGTCCATAATTCACGTTAACCCTGATGCTACCCCAATAATTAAGCATATTGGGGAGGAGCAAACTCCTATCATTATTATTGATGATTTTGCTCTAGATTTAGCCGGAGTTAAATCAAATGCTTTAGAGTCCAGTGATTTTACGAAAGTGGTACAAGGACAGTCAATGTATCCAGGTGTTCGCGTAAAACTCCCTAAAGCCTATGTGGTTGATGTGTTAACTCCTTTACAAAGTTTACTAAGACAGACATACAAAGTTACACCTTCATATAGAATGAAGCCTTGCCTTTATGTTTACTCATTAATATCAACACAGCCCCATGAGCTGAGTTTACTGCAGCGTATGCCACACTTTGATACTGTCCGGCCATTCTATTTTGCAGCGCTTCATTATCTTAATGATGGCCCTTATGGGGCAACGGCTTTTTTTCGCCATAAACCCACTGGGTTTGAAAGGATCACTGCTGAAAGGGAGCAAGATTATTATCAGTCCGCTAAACAGTTTGTGCGAGATAATGGCGAGCCACCACAGGAGTACTTCGTTAAATCGAATGAACATTTTGAGTGTTACGATAAGGTTGAGTACAAAAAGAATAGATTAGTGCTTTATCCTGGAAATTTACTACATTCTATCCTAATCAATCCAAATACTGATATTGATCCTAACCCAAGAACAGGCCGGTTGACTGCCAATATATTTTTAGAGTTTTGCTAAACCCTCTAAAGGGTAACACCTGATTGCAGGCATTATCCTTTACTAGGGTAATCATGGAGCTGATAGAGCAGCTTAGTTATTTGCTAACCAAAGGTCGCACAAGGATTGATCTGCAATACTCAAGGCAATGGTATCAATTGCAGCGACTTGGGCGATAAACTCCAGCTCTTTGAGCTTTTTGTCTCGTAAAATAGTTAGTGTAACCGATTGACCAAGCGCTAAATTATTCAATTGGGCTTTTAGGTTATCCATTGATATCTGCCACCTTCCTATGGCAATTAATACGTCTCCAACCTGCAAGCCAGCTTGATATGCGGCGCTATGCTCTGTGACCTGAGTTAACTGAATACCAATATCTAGAGGTTTTGCCATTGCTCCAAAGTCAATGGCAAAAGGTGTCGTATTTCGCTCGCCTCCTTTATCTTGCAGACTGCTTCTGGAAAACTGATCAGCTGTTACGCCGAATTGGCTTAACAATTCGATTGTCGGCAACTCTTGTGTTGAGTACAAAGCTAAATTAAGAAACTCAGATAAGTTTAGGCCTAATTTGTGTTCGATGATCTGATGCACGCATTGAGGGGCTGTTGGTATGTTTACTTGACCATATTGAGTCCATAATTCTTGTAAAACATTATCTAGGCTCAAGGTATATTTGCTTTCCCTTCTAATAAGTAAATCTAAACATAAGGCCACTATAGCCCCTTTGTTATAGTAACTTACGATATGGTTTATCGAGCCTTCATCTTGCTTATAAAATTTTATCCAAGCATCAAAGCTTGAGTCAGTGATACTTTGTTTAAATCGCCCTTTGTTTCTTAGCAATCTTGTTAGATTTTGAGCGATAACTTTTAAGTAGGCCTCTTGGGTAATAAGGCCGGTTTTTAATAGGCTTAAATCGTCGTAATAACTAGTAAATCCCTCATAAATCCATAGTTGCTCTGTGTATTTTTCTGCGTCCAAAGAAGCATTAAATAGTTCAATTGGCTTAGTTCGTTTTATATGCCATGTATGGAAAAGCTCATGGCTACATAGACTCAAGAAAACTTGGTAGCCATCTGTCATGGAGTGTTTATCTGATAAACTGGGAAGATCCTTTCTACTATACATGAGCGCAGTTGAGCTAATATGCTCTAATCCACCAAAGGCATTATCAGTTAAAAGAGTAATGAAAAGATAACGTGATACGGGAGCAGGGCCATCAAAAAAGCTGAGTTGATGGTCACATATTTTAGTGAGATCGCTAGCTATTCTTTTTGTGTCAGCTTGGTGCCCTCCAGCAAGAACCAACTCAAATTCGACATCTTGAGCTTTAAAGGAAATGGTATCAAATTCACCCATTAATACTGGATGGTCGATAAGTTCATCATAATTATTTGCTGAGTATTCACCAAACTCATGAATATTGTTAGGGGATGTAGTTAGTGTGGTAGCAACTTTCCAGTGGGCTAGTTTTGTATCGCTTGGTTTCTTTAATGTTATTTTTATAGGCTGCTGTGTTTGCCCTGCTACGGCTAAAAATGCGTTAGTTCCATTAAGAAATGCTATTTCATCATTTATGTAAGCGCCTCTTACTGACAGGTCAAAGGCGTATATTTGATATTCTATGTGTATAGGTCCATCACTAGGTGATACCAGCCAGCTTTGTTTATCAAGTTTCTTAACTGTGAGTTCTTTTCTGCTATCGTCGAGCGCCTTAAGCCATATTATGTTCTTTGCAAAATCACGAACCATATAACTACCTGGGATCCAAGCAGGGAGAGACAATGTTTGCCCTTGAGGGTTAGGCTTGTCTATCGTCAAACTAACATTGAATAGGTGCCCGGTAGTTGAAGTGAGGTTTACTTGATAGTGAATTAAAAATTGTGACGTTTGCATGAAGTCTCTCGAGTAAGTTATTGCTTTTATTTACTTTATTTATTAGTAAGTACAGGTGTATGCTTATAAATGAACGAAAACACATGGTTTAAGGAGTTAGCATTAAATGGCTATATTGACGGAAAAAATAGGAATTACAAATGAAGACCTAAGAAAGATCCGTTCTATGCGCCCTGGCCAACCGGTTGACTTACAAGTTACAACAGCAAGCACGACAAAACGAGTAAAAACAGAATTTGTTGGTATAGACGGTACTCGTTCACTAATCGTAAGGTATCCTGACGAATCCAAATGGGGGAGTTTAGGTGACGCCATTTTTAAAGATAAGTCTTTAATTATGCGCTATATACTTGAAGACGAAACGGGAGAAATTATTGCTTTTAAGGTAAATGTTGTACTGGTATTAACCAAGCCTAGTCATTTGATATTTACTAGTTTCCCTCTTGCAATCCAAAGTCATGATTTGCGTTCTGAAAAAAGAGCTCAAACCCGTATTGTAACCAAAGTTACTGATGTTGAGACCAAAGAAAATATATGTGAAGTCATTGTTATAGATATCTCTGTTCATGGGTGTCGTATCAAAGTCGACAAAAAATTTGTTTCAAATAAACTTAGATTAAGAGAGCGCATCAATTTAGAGTTTACCAATGCTGATAATAAAAAAGTGGACTTAGTTGGAGTGATAATGAACTTCAAGTACGACGAGGTTAATTTTTATTGTGGGATAAAATTTGAAACAGAAGAGCAGGTGGTTGAGCAATTATTGAAAGGATTAATGCTAGCACTGGAATAACGCAGTAATAAAAAGCTAAACCTTACAGTTTTCAATTGATGGTATTTAACTAAGTTGTTAAATTGTTGTTACGTTAAACTCTCGAGAATTTACATGCGTAAAATTGAATCCTTGTTAAACGAGTATGGTGAAAGTCATACTAATAGAATTAATATTGGCATACACGCAATAGCAGTACCGGCAATTTATTTTGTAACCATAGCGTTATTGTGGTCATTATCTACACCCAAACTTTTAGATTATTTTGGTGTAACTTGGGCCCACATTATACTGTTACCTACCTTGTATTATTATTTTAAGTTGTCTGGGCCTATTGGGGCCGCGATGACCTTATTGTCCATAGTGTCATTTTTAGGGATCCAATTATTAGAGTTGGCCGATATTGTAGTCTGGCAATTTAGTTTAGTGCTTTTCATTGTAATGTGGATTTTACAGTTTATTGGGCACCATATTGAAGGTAAAAAGCCGAGTTTTATAAAAGACTTACAATTTTTATTGGTGGGCCCAGCATGGTGGTGGGGTCACTGGTTAAAACGTCTTAATATTAATTATTAATACCCATTGCGATAAAACATCCTAATACTAAGACCAAGCTTTAAACACTTGGTCTTTCTTTTTGTATACTGTTCGTGATTTCATTTTTCGGAAAAGATTGTGCCAAATTGGGAAAAGCTAGTAGACAGTCGAGAAAGACTTTTTTGGACATTGCATACAAGTGGCTGGGTGGGCTTTGCAATCATTTATTATATCGGGTCATTTCTACACGATATGCGCAGTATATGGTTGCTGATTATCATGCTAAACGCCTATGCTGGCTGGTTGTTAACCATACCGCTTAGATATATTTATCGAAAGGCCTTAACCCTTAGCCCGCTTAAAATGGTCGCCATGGTGGGAGTATGTTTATACCTGACAGCGCTAATATGGGCATTGGTTAAAAACTTGAATTATTGGGAAATTTATAAAAAAGGCTATCGGCCTGAAGAGTGGTATATGTATTTTACCAATACCATTAATTCATTGATTATGGTGAGTTGTTGGACTGGCGGCTACTTTGGCATTAAAAACTATCAAATGCTTTTAAAAGAAAAGCAAAACGTTTTAAGAGCCTCCACTATGGCGCACCAAGCACAAATAAAAATGCTTAGGTATCAACTTAATCCACACTTTTTATTTAATACATTAAATGCGATTTCCACATTAATTTTAATGAAAGATAATAAAACAGCGGATGCTATGGTAAGTCGATTAAGTGACTTCCTTAGGTACTCTTTGGATAAAGATCCGATACGCAAAGTTCCACTGATTCAAGAGGTGAAAGTTTTAGAGCTCTACCTAGAGATTGAGAAAGTACGGTTTGAAGATAGGCTAAGTGTTGTCTGGGATATTGACGAAAAAACTAAAGATGCCTTAGTGCCAAGTCTTATTTTGCAACCCTTGATCGAAAACTCAATCAAGTACGCCATATCTAAAGCTTCAGATGGAGGACAGATTTGTATTTCAGCTAAGAGTTTTGGGCGAGATCTTATGTTAAATGTGAGTGATAATGGTCCTGGTGCAGAAATTAAAGATGGGAATTTACCCCCGAGTGAGGGTGGTGGAGTAGGTTTACAAAATATTCAGGAGCGTCTGCAGGCGTTATACGCCGACAATTATGCTTTTGCCATTTCACATAACTATCCCACCGGTGTTAAAGTTAATATTCGTATCCCCTATGAGTTAAATGAAAAGTCGGATGGTCCTTTAGATGAAAATTAATACAATGATAATTGATGACGAGCCTTTAGCTCGAAAAGGGTTATCAATGCGTCTTGGTGAGTTTGAAAATATTAATGTGCTAGGCGAATGTAAAAATGGCCTTGAGGCTGTTGATTTGATCCCTCAGATGCTACCAGACCTTGTATTTTTAGACATTCAAATGCCAGGCTTAAACGGCTTTCAAGTGATCCACAAGTTACAAGAATTGATGGAAACCATTCCACTAATAGTGTTTGTCACTGCTTTTGATTCATATGCAATCAAAGCTTTTGAGGTACATGCGCTGGATTATATGTTAAAGCCAGTAGATGAAAAACGCCTTGAAGAGACAATAGATAAAGTAGTTATGACGCTAGAGCAACAGCAGTTGGGAGGCAATAACCAAAAATTAGCTCAATTGGTTGCTGACTTCACTGGTGATGATTGTGAAGTTATTTTAAAGCGATTAGCAAATGGCGAAAGCATAGCTACTACTCCTTACCCTGAGGTATTAGCCATTAAAGATGGATCAGAGGTAACTAGGGTACCTATTTCAGAGATACAATGGATAGATGCAGCGGGTGATTACATGTGTGTACACACAGGTGATAAAACTCATATTATGCGACGGACAATGAAAGAGTTGCAAAATGAGTTAGATCCGAAAAAATTCGTTAGAGTGCACCGCTCAGCGATTGTGAATATAACCTTTGTCGAAAAGCTCGTGAGCCATATAAGCGGTGAATACCATCTTATTCTAAATTCTGGTGATGAATTAAAGGTGAGCCGTAGTCACAGAGATTCAGTCAAAGAGATGATCAAGTTTTAATTATTTAAACAGTTGTTGCTGGATTTTAAGTAAATAATCATCAACAGGCTTTTTCTCTTGCCAACTAACAGCAAGCTTATGCTTAATAGCTTGGTTATTTTGCTCACCAATCATAATGCCAGTCTCTCCATTTAGAGCTTGCTCAACTGCATAAGCGCCAAGCTTGGTCGCAAGCACTCTATCTTGGCTAACAGGAGAGCCCCCTCTTTGTACATGCCCTAATATTACTGGGCGGCATTCTATTTGAGTTTGCTCTGTGATCATCTTCGCTAAGGTTACAGCGCCCCCTGCTATTAAGTTTTCTGAGGCGACGATAATATAACTAGAGACCCCGCGTTTCTTATACACCTGGTGTAAGTGCGCGATGGTTTTGTCTATCTCGTCTTGAATGTTGTCGCATAGTTCTGGTAGTAAGACTCTGTCAGCTGCAGAGGCAATTGCTGCATTTAATGCAATAAACCCAGCGTGTCGCCCCATGACCTCTACTAAAAATATTCTTTCAAATGCGTCAGCAGTATCACGAACTTTATCGATAGACTCTAATGCTGTTTCTATGGCTGTGTAATAGCCAATAGTGGCATCTGTACCTCCGATGTCGTTATCTATAGTGCCTGGTAATCCTAGTATTTGACCTTTGTAAAATTTAGATAAGTGGTGGGCACCTTTGAATGAGCCATTGCCACCTATAACTAATAAGGCATCTATTTGAAGTTCGTTTAGGTTGTTTGCGGCAACTCTAGCGGTTGTTTCTGTGTGAAACTCCAAGCAACGGCCACTTTTAAGGATTGTTCCACCTCTTTGGATAATATTAACCACATCTTCTGCATCCAAAAGTCTGTAGTCTTGTTCAACAAGGCCATTATATCCATGCTTATACCCTAGTATCTGTAGCTGGTAATGTTCAGCAGTTAATACTATTGAACGGATACAGGCATTCATACCCGGTGCGTCACCGCCAGAGGTTAGTATCGCAAGTTTTTTCATTTAAGGCGTCCATACAAAATGATTTGTATAGGCAAGGTTAGAATGTAATTTTTCTATCTACAAGTGGGAACCACGCAAAAACTAAGCTACATCAATAACCATTAAATTAATCTTGTTTAAGCACTATCAATATTAACTAGGGTCGAAGTTTGTTAAAATTACTTTGATGATAAATAAGGATAAAGCTTTGTTTGATATATGTGTTGTAGGCGGCGGAATGGTGGGTTCTGCTCTCGCTATTGGTTTGGGCCAGTTAGGTCTGAAGGTTGCTGTAATCGAACCCAATATGCCTCAAGCTTTTAACCCATCACAACAGCCTGATATGCGAGTTTCAGCAATTAGTCTCACCTCTGGGAAACTCATGAGTGATTTAGGGGCTTGGACTAATATCGAAGCCATGCGCTTGTGCCCTTATGCTAGGTTATCTGTTTGGGATAGTCCTAGATGTCGTACTGATTTTAATAGCGCCGATTTAGGACAGCCTTATTTAGGACATATTATTGAGAACCGTATTGTACAACTAGGTTTGCACCAAACCATGTGTAATTTTAGCAATATTGAGCTATTTACGAATCAAGAAGCAAGTGTTGAGCAGTCTAGTGCAATATCAAAAGTTCAGCTTTCAGGTGGACAATGTTTAGAGGCAAAATTGCTGGTGGGTGCAGATGGGGCGCAATCAAAAGTCAGAGATGCAGCCAATATTGGTGTACAAGGCTGGCAATACACTCAACAAGCATTAGGCATAAAAATAAAGACCAATGAGCCACAACAAGATATTACATGGCAACAGTTTACACCCCATGGTCCGATGGCTTACCTACCTTTATTTGACGGCTACGGGTCCTTGGTTTGGTATCAAAGTGTAGACCAAATTGCCTTTCTAAAGAGCTTATCGAAAGCTAAGTTGAAGCAACAAATACAAGAACACTTTCCTAGTGACCTAGTTGATTTTGAGATATTAGGAGTGGCCAATTTTAGCCTAACTCGTATGCATGCTAATCACTACTACAAAGGTAATACTGTATTAATTGGTGATGCGGCTCATACAATAAACCCTTTGGCTGGACAGGGAGTGAATTTAGGGTTTAAAGATGTCGCTGTATTGTTAGAGATAATACAAAAACAATTAACTCAGATGACATCAGATGAATTGTTTTTGAATACGTCAACTTGGCTTAAAGACTATGAAACATTGCGGCGCAAAGATAATCTCATGATGATGAGTGCAATGGATGCTTTGTATGCAACCTTTAGTAATAGTCATTTACCATTAAAATTTTTACGTAATTTAGGCTTAAAGCTAGCCAACTCTTCGGGCCCACTAAAAAAACAAGCGATGAAGTATGCAGTGGGACTAAATTAGGCAAACTCTATGACTATCGACACTACTTATAACTGTGCGGGAGAGCTATGACGGTTTTAATCATTTTAGGGTGTTTATTTATTGCCTTATTGGTAATTATTCCGTTGATTGAGCGCTCTGGATTTACCATGAGTAACGAAACAATGGGAAAATGGGGCCGCTGGATCTTGCCCCTATTGGTGGTATTAGGCGTAATTCAATTAATTATGTTTTACGCAAATTAAATAGAAAAATTTTTATAAAGGCACATTTGATGGCAGTTCATTGGTATCCGGGGCATATGCATAAAGCCCAAAAAGAAATAAAAGAAGTTTTACCTCAAGTAGACGTATTGATTGAGGTGCTAGATGCACGCATTCCTTATTCTAGCGAAAATCCAATGATTGCTGAGTTAAGAGGGGATAAGCCCTGTATTAAAGTGCTCAGCAAAACGGATTTGGCAGATCCAGCTGTAACAGCAGATTGGCAAGTTCATCTAGAAAAAGAAAGGGCAGTAAAAACCTTTGCATCTACGACAGATGAGCCAGCGAAAATGAAACAGATTATTGAGCTATGCCGTAAAATGTTGCCAGAAAAAGATGCCAGCATAAAAACCATTAATACTATGATAGTGGGCATTCCAAATGTTGGTAAATCAACTTTAATCAATATTTTAGCTGATAGAGTCATTGCTAAAACTGGCAATGAAGCGGCCGTTACTAAAAACCAGCAAAGGATTAACCTAGGAAACGGTATTACTTTGTTTGATACCCCAGGAATTTTGTGGCCTAAATTAGAAAATCCAAATAGTGGTTACCGCTTAGCGTCTACTGGTGCCATTAAAGACACAGCTATGGAATATGATGATGTAGGCTTTTTTGCAGCTGATTATCTGATAAAAGCTTACCCTGAGCTTCTTAAAGAGCGCTATAAACTAGAAGAAATTCCAGACACGGAAATAGAATTTCTTGAGATGGCTGCTGCGAGTAGAGGGGCCTTGCGAAAAGGTGCTAGGGTGAATTTCCATAAAATCTGTGAAGTACTTATCAATGAATTGAGATCGGGACAAATAGGCAGAATAAGCCTCGAAACGCCACAAATGATCACCGAAGAAGTGCAACAAATGGCTGAAGTAGAAGCTAAAAAAATAGCTGACAAAGAAAAACGCAAGGAGCGTTTTAAAACGGGCTCACTCACACCTGATAAGAAAGATCGTAAAGAAAAACGAGAAAATGACAGAGCTGCTCAGTCTGCTCGAATGAAAAAGCAAAACCGCAGAAAATAACAATAGTTTGTAACAATATAGGGTCTTTATAGGAGTGGTCTGTGCAAGAGTGTAACTCCTGCGGTAAGTGTTGTATTAAATATAGTGATGGTGATCTGTCTGCGTCTGATGACGACTTAGAAATGTGGAATTTGTTTCAGCCAGAAATTGCCGAGTATGTAAAAAATGGGCTTATTTGGTTTTCACCAGACACAGGCAAACAACTAAGCTTGTGTCCATTTCTTCGCAAAACTCAAAATCCGAAGCAACCCCAGAAAGTCATGTACACCTGCGATATTTACTATGACAGACCAGAAGACTGCCGGTTTTATCCGGTGACTGTTAAACAAATGATTAATGACGAATGTGAAATGTTAGAGGTTGAGGATGTAGCCGACCCACATCAAGCGCAAAAAGTGTTAGATAAACTACTAGAAGATAGTCGCCCTAGTTTTGACTAGAGCGACACTTAGTCTTGTTTTAGTCCCAAATTCCTTTTTCAGACTTACCTTGGATTTCGCAATCACCGGATTTATAGGTAATTTCTTCTCCTGACTCGCGCTTTTTAAAGTAGTCTTTACTGATAGATACTATGGTAGGTGTCATCCAGACAATTGCGGTAATATTGATAACCGTCATTAAGCCCAGCGCCATATCGGCTGCCGCCCATACCTCAGGCAATGCTGCCATCGAGCCCCAAAGTATCATCAGCAAATACCCAATTGTGTAGGCGCTACGTCCTATTTTATTATCAAGCTTAAACATATGTAAGTTACTCTCACCATAGGCGTAATTAGCCACCACAGATGTAAAAGCAAATAAACTTATAGCTGCCGCAACAAAATCACCCCCACCGGCCCCTAAATGCGTGCTCATGGCATTTTGAGTCAAACGTATACCTTCCATGCCTTCACCAGAGGAACCGCCTGCTAATAAGATAACAATGGCAGAGCATGTACATAGGATCATAGTATCAATAAACACACCAAGCATTTGTACATAGCCTTGTGATACAGGGTGATCAGGATTGGGGCTAGCACTCGCTGCTGCATGGGGTACGCTGCCTGAGCCCGCTTCGTTAGAATATAACCCTCTTTGTACACCATGTTTAAATGCTGCCCCTAAGGCGCCAGCACCGGCTTCCTGTAGCCCAAATGCAGAAGATATAATGTCCCATAACATAGCGGGGACTAAATCTAGATTCAAAATAGTGATAATTAAGGTAACTAACACATAGGAAACTGCCATAAATGGCACCACCCACTCTGCAAACCTTGCAATGGCGCGCAAACCACCAATAACTATTAATCCAGCCATGATGATAATTACTAGGCCTGAATAAAGGGTAGGGATATCGTATGCATGGTTTAGTGCATCTGTAATGGTATTAGCTTGCACAGCACTGAAAATAAAGCCGTAACCTAAGAATAAAAACAATGAAAATATGACCGCGAGCCAGCGCTTATTTAGACCTTGCTGAATATAATATGCAGGCCCGCCTCGAAATTCGCCATTTGTATCTTTTACTTTATATAGCTGGCCTAAAACACTCTCTGCAAATCCAGTGGCCATTCCAAGTATGGCTATTACCCACATCCAAAATATTGCGCCAGAGCCCCCTAAGGAAATAGCGACAGCTACACCCGCCAAATTTCCTGTGCCTACTCGAGCGGATAAACTTGTACACAAAGCTTGAAAGGAGCTGATACCTGCCTTATCACTTTTATTACTGCCTTTCATGACGGCAAACATGTGACCAAAGTGACGGATTTGAATAAATCCCAACCGTACTGAGAACCAAACCCCAGCCGCTAACAACATATAAATTAGGATCTGCCCATTACCCCAGAGGATGTTATTAATAAAAGCGACGATTTCGTTAATCAAGATAATACTCACAAGTTATTATAATTATATGAGAAGTCTGCCGTTTAATAGCTTTTATGTCTAGGGTGAAGTGAGAAAGCTCGTAATAAAAAGAAGAGGGGGAGTGTAGTAATTCGCCATTAGGTAAATTAAATGTTATTTGTTGTAAAAATAGATAAAAATGTCCCGTCCTAAAATACGTTGACGGTTTTAATTGAAGGCCAGTAGCTTTTGCTCCTGGTCTTTTTTATGCACTTGGTTTGGTGTTTTCATTCCTAAACTCAAGTGCGGCCTCAATTCATTG
>NZ_JBLIXM010000005.1:0-249500 GCF_047525415.1 Paraglaciecola sp. 2405UD69-4 | reverse complement strand
AAAAGCAAACCACCTTCACCCCCATGCGAGAGTAGTACACTACTGGAAAGCCAGCCCTGCAGCCTCCTATTTAAGTACTAAGCCACTTCATTGAGGGGGCTTTTTGCGTTTCTGGGGATTGAATACTTCTAGGTTGGAGTGTGCACATCGCTGATGATACTCATCCAAATATGACACCCGTATGATATTGAGAAAATCTAGTTGAGCGCAGCTTTCTTTGATACGGCTTTTACCTTTGATGATGAGTAGTGCAATCTGACTTATATGTAAGCTTTTAATTTAATTAGTTAGTTGTCTATAAAGGCGCAGGTTACCCTCAATTAAAGATCTTAGTGGTTTGTTTGTCTTGTGGCTAAAAGTAGTTCAGAGGGAGCTGCTGGCTCTGAGCTTTAAAGGTTACATATATCAATTCTTTGTTCAGCTGCAGTTCTAGCTTCCATTAGTTAGCTTAGTAGGTATTACAGTTTTGTATTGCTAATATAGATAGAAATCTTAGGTGGTAGTTTTTAGGAAGTGGTTAAGTAAGGCTCTGGTAACCTATAGGTTCATTTTAGCTGTAATGTCAGGCGAAAGATTAATATCTAGCTGTTAGTTTAGTAAGGTTAAAGTTTAGCAAAGGTTGTTAACTAACAATAGACTTTATAACCTTTAGGATGAGCGCAGATTTGAATTTAAGAGTGATTGCGGAATGCTTATAGAGAGTGTGTAGACGCTGATAGATTTTATTTTGTATAGGGATATACGTGTGGTTAATTACGATTATTCTGTAGTTTTGTCTCTTGCTAGTAAGGTAATAGCCGCTTCTTTTACAGATTTGTTGTGGTATAGCACTTGATATATTTGTTCACATATTGGCATTTCAACGCTCATACGCCTACTTAAGACATGAACTTCTTTAGTGTTCTTGTAGCCTTCTACTACTTGACCTATTTCTGTTATTGCCTCCTTGATAGATGCACCTTTGCCTAATGCTAGTCCAAATCTTCTATTGCGAGATTGATTGTCTGTACATGTAAGCACAAGATCTCCAAGCCCAGCCATGCCAGTAAAGGTTTCTGGCTTCGCTCCCATTTTAATTCCTAACCTAGTGAGCTCAGCTAGGCCTCTGGTTATTAAAGCGGTTCTTGCGTTAGAGCCAAAGCCTAACCCATCAGCTAAACCTGCACCAATAGCAATGACATTTTTGACAGCGCCACCTAATTGGATGCCAATGAAGTCATCGTTTTTATAGACCCTAAACGTGCTAGAGCAATGTAACTTGTCTGCGAATTCTGTTGCTAATTTGTCGTCAGTGGAGCTTAAAGATATCGCTGTAGGTAAGCCAGCTGCCATTTCTTTTGCAAATGTAGGGCCTGAGAGCGCCGCAAATGGTAAGTCTTCACCTAATATTTCTACTGCTACCTCTTGTAGTAATCTACCAGTCTCTGGCTCCAACCCTTTAGTTGCCCAAATGATTCTGTGTTCTGGAGTTAGAAAAGGTTTAATTGTTCTTAAGGTTTCGGCAAAAGCATTACTCGGTACAACTACCAAAATATCTAAACTTGATGCAATGGCTTTTTGTAAATCAGCTTCGATCTGCAAAGATGCCGGGAAGGTAAATCCTGGTAAGTATTTTTCGTTTGTTCTAGTTTCAAGCATAGTACAAACTTGCTCTTTATCTCGTCCCCATAGAGTCGTTGAGACTTCATTTCGAGATAGGCAAAAAGCTAGGGCAGTCCCATAAGAGCCCGCCCCTAAGACACATACAGAATTCAATGTCTGTTATCCCAGTTATGCATCAAGCTTTTGAGGAGCTTGATCTTGTTGTGCTCGTTTTTGCATATAAGCGGCAAAAACTTGATTGAAATCTACTGGTGCTAAGTTAAGTGGTGGGAAGGTCCCTCTATTTACAAGGCTAGCGATGGTTTCTCTTGCATATGGGAACAAAGTATTAGGGCAAAATGCACCGATCATTTGAGCTAGGTTTTGCTCTGGCATCTTTCCAATGCTGAATATCCCAGCTTGCTGAACTTCACATAAAAACGCTGTTTCTTCTCCTATTTCTGCGGTAACAGTAACAGATAAAACCACTTCATATAGATTTTCACCTAAAGGATTACTTTTAGTATCTAAATCTAATTTTACTTCTGGTTTCCATTCTTTTTGAAACATAGCCGGTGAATTAGGTGCTTCAAATGAGATGTCTTTAGTGTAAATTCTTTGAATTGAAAATTGTGGGCCTTGTGCGGTTGGCTGCTCTGCAGCTTCGTTTGGTTGATTCTCGTCAGCCATTATTATGTCCTTCTACTTAAGTTGATTAGTTAGCTAGTAAGCTATCTAGTTTGTTTTTTGCTTCTAATGCAAACAAGTCATCACAACCGCCTACATGAGTATTATTAATAAATATTTGAGGAACAGTTGAGCGACCTTCTGCAAGAGTAATCATCTCACTTCGTAACTCTGGCTGTACTTCAATGTCGATTTCTTTAAAATCAACGTTCTTTTTTGTCAGTAAAGCTTTAGCTCTATGGCAGTATGGGCAATACCCTTTTGTATAAATTATTACTTTACTCATTGATATTCCCAAGGTTATTTAGTAATTGGTAAATTGGCACTTTGCCAAGCGGTAAACCCGCCTTTAAGTGTTACAACATTGGTAAAGCCGGCTTTTAACATTTGAGAAGCAGTACGCTTTGATGTCATACCCATGCCACATGTTACAATAATGGGTGTGTCTTTAAGTTTTTCAAGGGGGCTAAAGTCACCCTTATTTATCAGTTCTGCTTTTATTTGTTTTGAACCTAATATATGGCCTTTTTTAAATTCAGCGGCAGGTCGGATGTCTAATATATATGCATCTTCTTTATTCATTAATAAAGTTGCCTCATGGGTGTTTAGTTCTTTTACCGGGGATAATTGGCCTGCCACTATGGAGTAAATTAACGCCACAGAGATCGCAACAAACAAACCAGACAAGATATAATGATTAGTAACAAATTCTATTAATTGTTCCATACGGGGAAGTCTCTTTACGTAATTACTTAAAAAAATGAGGGCAAAGTATATAGATTTTGTTGATAGAAACTAGCCCCTAATAGCTTGATCTCATGAGCAATGAATAACTTATTGTTATCCATTTAGTTTTTTCATCGAAATGCTCGTGACGAGCATCGCGACTAAAGATACCATTAGGGTATTCAAGTAGACGTTGAAACTAGATTTTTAGAATACACCAACTTTAAATGCACAGCACATTCAAGAGGATTAGATAATGAGCGAGACTAAAAAGACCACCGCATTAATCATATTAGATGGTTGGGGCCACCGTGAAGAATTAGCGAGTAACGCAATAGCACATGCTAAAACACCAGTTTTAGATGGTTTATGTGAGTCTTACACCAATACACTAATTTCAGGCTCTGGTATGGATGTGGGTTTACCTCATGGTCAAATGGGAAATTCTGAAGTAGGTCATGTGAACCTTGGAGCAGGTCGAGTGGTATATCAGGACTTTACTCGTGTTACTAAAGCCATTGAAGATGGTGACTTTTATGAGAACCCGACCTTAACGAGCAATCTTGATAAAGCTATTAGTCAAGATAAAGCGATTCATGTCATGGGATTATTGTCGGCGGGTGGTGTTCATAGTCATCAAGACCATATCTTTGCCTTGTTGACTTTGGCTGCTAAGCGGGGCGCTAAGAAATTATATCTTCATGCATTTTTAGATGGACGTGATACTCCCCCAAGAAGTGCTAAAAAACCATTAGAGGCTGCAGACGCCTTATTTAAAGATTTAGGTGTGGGGAAAACTGCTACTTTAGTTGGTCGTTACTATGCCATGGACCGTGATGCCCGTTGGGACAGAGTAGAAATTGCTTACAATCTAATTGCAAATGGCAAGGGCAGTTGTACTGCTGAAACAGCACTTGAAGCATTAGAAGCTTCTTATGCTAGAGAAGAGAATGATGAATTTATGCAGGCAACTGTGATTGGCGATGCTTGCCCAGTAGAAGCGGGAGATTCTGTATTTTTCATGAACTTCAGAGCTGATAGGGCTCGTGAGATTAGTCGCCCGTTTGTAGAAGCTGACTTTAATGAGTTCCCTAAAGCCGAACATATCGAGGTAAGCTCGTTTGTTACTCTGACGCAGTATGCTGAAAGCATCGATGCTCCTTGTGCATATCCGCCAGTACCGCTTGTTAACGTTATGGGTGATTGGTTAGCACAACATCATAAAACTCAATTGCGTATTTCTGAAACAGAAAAATATGCACACGTTACTTTCTTTTATAGCGGTGGCCGAGAAGAGCTTTATGAAGGTGAAGAACGTATTTTAATCCCATCACCTAAAGTCGCCACCTATGATTTACAGCCGGAAATGAACTCTGCTGAGTTAACGGATAAGTTAGTTGATGCCATTAAGTCTGGAAAATTTGATGCCATTATTTGTAATTATCCAAATGGAGATATGGTAGGCCATACTGGTAATTTTGATGCTGCAGTAAAAGCTTGTGAGGCAGTGGATTCATGTATCGCTAGAATAGTTGAAGCAATCAAAGAAAATGGTGGAGACTGCCTAATCACAGCCGATCACGGAAACGCAGAGAAAATGCAAGATGAGCAAACTGGCCAAGCCCACACTGCTCATACTAGTGAACTAGTGCCATTTATACATGTTGGTAAAAAATCAATTGCTAGAGAAGGCGGCACCCTAAGTGATGTTGCACCAACTATGCTGCATTTAATGGGCATGCCACAACCAGAAGAAATGACAGGTAAACCTATCGTTACTTTGGTTTAATTTTTTGAACCAGCTTTTCATCAAAAAACGATTGAAGCTAAGCAGTGTGATCCGCTGCTTAGTTTCAATGGCGTGTCTATTTTTTATCTGTAGCTCTCAGCTTTTATCTCAAGAAAAAAGTGATCTAGAGTCTATTCAGAAACAAATAAGAGACAAAAAAGAGCAAATACGAAAACAACTCAGTGAAGCTAAAAAACTTCAAGAAGACCTAAAAAAGATAGAGCTAACCGTAGCTAAAACCGCTAAAAGTCTGAAGCAAACCGATAATCAAATCGACGATAATCAAAAGCAACAAGCCGAACTATTAAAGCAGCAACAAGAATACCTAGATGCATTAAACCAGCAAAAATCAGAGCTAGCTAAGCAAGTTCGAAGTGCTTATATGACAGGCAATTATGATTTTGCAAAAATGCTTTTAAATCAGCAAGATGCTGCTGATTTTGAACGTTCTATTACATATTACCAATATTTGAACAAAGCCCGGAAAGAGCAAATTGATAGCTTTAGAGCTCTAGTTGAAGAGTTAAAGCTAGTAAGGGCAAAATTAATTGACAGTCAAACTGAGCTAGAGACCCTTAAGGCGCAACAGATTTCTCAACAATCGGTTTTGAAAAAGCAGCTTGCAAGCAGGCAAGTGACAATGAGCAAGTTACAGGTATCGATTGAGTCAGATGAAGCAAAAATTGCTCAGCTACAAATAAATGAAAAAAACCTCTCAGAAGCATTAGCTAAAGCTCAGCAAAGAGCAGCTCAGCAAGATGTTAGCCTAATTGGTCTGAGTAAGTTAAAAGGCAAGCTGTTACTGCCAGCAAAAGGCACCTTACGTAAAATGTTCGGAAGGTTTAGGCAGGGACAAATTAAATGGAAGGGTATCGTTATATATGGCAATTCTGGTGATGACATTAAAGCTATTCACGACGGTAAAGTTCTATATGCCGATTGGTTAAGAGGTTTTGGTTTAGTAACTGTACTAGATCATGGTGATGGTTTTATGAGCTTATATGGCCATAATCAAGCTTTGCTAAAACAGGCGGGAGATACGGTTAAAACTGGTGAAACCGTAGCATTACTTGGACAAAGTGGTGGTCAAAATCGACCTAATTTGTACTTTGAAATTCGCCATAAAGGTAAGCCTGTTAATCCCGTTTCTTGGTTGAGGCTTTAAGTAAGCTGTAGTTTAGATAGCAATATGAGTATGCAGGCTTGTTCTTATTTTTCTGCAGTTGGCGCCATTTAAAAAGAGTTTAATTATTATTTAATGCGTTTATTTATTATTTTTATATTTTCCTTAGTGCCTTTTTTTGCACAGTCCTCACACATTGTTTTGATCATAGATGATATGGGAAATAAGCCAGAAGATGCCGCTGCTTTTGCTCTTCCGCAGAATATAGTCTTTGCTATCCTTCCCAATAAGCCTCTTTCTAGGCCATTTTCAAAAAGAGCTGCTATACAGCAAAGGGAAGTTATTTTGCATATGCCAATGGAGTCTTTAAGCGGTGTTAAGCAAGAAAAAGGTGTATTACTGGCATCAATGTCTTCAACGGAGATTGAACACAATTTGCAAATGGCCTTAGATAGCGTTCCTAATGCAATAGGGTTAAATAATCACATGGGGAGTAAGTTTACTCAGCTGTCATACCCATTGTCAGTTACTATGGATTTTTTATTAGAAAATCAGTTGTTTTTTATAGATAGCCGGACAACTCGCTACAGTAAAGCGCAACTTATCGCTGATAAAAAAGGCGTATTGAATATGAAACGTCATGTATTTCTTGATCATGTAGCTAAACCCGAACAAATAGATCTTCAATTTAATCGCTTAATTGAATTATCGAAAAAACACGGATATGCCATTGCGATAGCGCACCCTTATCCTGACACTCTAGAATACTTAAAAACTCACTTGAATTTACTCGAAGAACAGGGCATAACTCTTGCCAAAATTAGTGAATTAGTTGCATATCAATCTGCAGATGCCACTGGTTCACATTTGGTTTCATCAATTTCAACACTTAAGGATTAAACTATGGCCGCAGCAAACCTATTGGCTCTTATTGATGACATTGCCACCATCTTAGATGATGTTGCGGTTTTATCAAAAGTAGCAGCAAAAAAAACGGCTGGAGTTTTAGGGGACGATTTAGCCTTAAATGCAGAACAGGTATCAGGTGTTAAGGCCGAAAGAGAGTTACCGGTTGTATGGGCCGTAGCCAAAGGGTCATTTTTAAATAAGTTGATATTGGTTCCGTCTGCTCTGCTAATTAGCGCATTTTTGCCTTGGCTAATTACAGTGCTTTTAGTTATCGGTGGCTTGTATTTGTGTTTTGAAGGCGTTGAAAAACTTGCTCATAAGTTTCTACATTCAGAGGAAGAACTCGCAGAGGAACATAACAAAAAATTGCAAGCCATAGCAGACCCTCAAACCGACTTAGTAGCGTTAGAAAAGAATAAAATAAAAGGGGCAATTCGTACCGACTTTATATTATCGGCAGAAATAGTCGTGATTGTTTTAGGGACAGTTCAAGCCGCGCCTTTTATGACACAAGTTTCTGTCGTATCTATGTTAGCCATTGCAATTACAGTAGGTGTTTATGGGCTGGTAGCAGGCATCGTTAAACTAGATGATGCAGGGTTGTATTTACTTAGAAAATCTCTCTCTGGTGGCTTCAATACCATGCAAAGAGCGTGTGGGCGTGCTTTATTAATTATTGCGCCATTATTGATGAAAACTCTCTCTATTGTCGGCACGGCTGCAATGTTTTTAGTTGGAGGCGGAATTTTAGTTCATAGTATTCCAAGTATTCATCATGCTTTAGAGCCTGTGCTGCACAGTGTTGAAGGGATTCAAGTTATCTCAGTTGTTGCTCCCATTCTACTGGACGGGTTAATTGGTGTAATTGCAGGGGCAATTGTGTTGTCGGTATTTACATTAATAAAAAAAGTCAGGGCTTAATAAAGTGCTATGGGTGAACTTTGTTCATCTTTATTGATTTAGATGCTTGAATCTTTTTCGAAATGTTATAATATAACGCACCGAAAAATTGGAGTGGTAAATTAATGCAAGCAAATAATGATAAAACGTTACTTGACAGACTAGGTATATGGGCCTCCAGTTTGTGTGCATTACATTGCTTACTGCTACCCATTTTAATCCCATTAGTTCCTTTCATTGGTGCATCTTTCTTCGCACAAGATTGGTTTGAAAGAAGTATATTATCTCTTTCAATGCTAATTGGTTTTTGGGCGTTATTTTCAGGATTTTATCGCTACCATAGGCAGTTATATCCTTTGTACAGCTTGGTTTTAGGCGGAATTATTTATTGGAACAAAGACATGTTCGGTGATGCCTATGAACCCTTTACAATCGCAATCGGTGCGTTGCTAATTGTTGGTGCTCATATAGTTAATTTAAAGCTATGCCAAAGTTGTCAAGACTGTGATTCTGGTTGCTCTAGCTCATAATTGACTTGGTCTATACTTTGAGTAGTGTCATTTGGAATGAGCTACTCAAGCCTGCTTTCTTTGTTCTGCTTACAGGCTTTTAACTTTTCCTGTTCAGCCTTATCGTTTTGAAGTACCTGCTTTAAGTCTTCGCTTCTTTGCCTAACTGCCACACCATAACTGTGATCATCACCCCATAGTTTAGCAAGTGTCTTTAGGGATTCATCATCATGTTTTGCAAACAGCTCTCCTGCTCGCTGGGATACTTGTTTGTCATTTCCTAAAAGTGTTAATGCTTCAATTCCAAGATTGAGTGCAGAGTCAAAGGTCTCTCGCTTAAACGTGGTCACTCCAAGCTGCATTAATTGATACGCATGGCGTCTATCAATTGCTCGGGCTACAATTTTTAAGTTGGGGTAGTATTTCTGCACTAAAGTAACTATTTCTAAAATTTTGTCACCATCATCAATTGCAATCACTAACAGTTGTGCATCACTGGCTCCGGATGCTGCAAGTAAGTCACCTCGGGCTGCATCCCCATAAAAAACCTTGTTGCCAAATCGTCTCAATAGATCAATCTGGCTAGGGCTTCTGTCTAATATGGATAGGTGATAACCCTGAGCCATCAATAAGCGCCCTATTACCTGACCAAAACGACCATAGCCTGCGATGATCACATTTTTAGTGGCTTCTATTTGTTCTGGTGAGTCGAACGCTTCCTTGGTTTTACTTTCCTTGTCGAAAAGTAACTCGTAGAGCATCATTAATATTGGAGCTAATAACATTGAAATGGCTACCACCAGAGTCATAACCTTAGTTTGATCTGGTGTCAGGATAGCCAAGGATCCAGTAAGAGATAAAAGCACAAAAGCGAATTCACCTCCTTGAGCTAAAGCAACAGTAAACAAAAGTTGTTGTTTACTTTTAATCTTAAATAGCCAAGCCAGTGAATACAGAACCAGGGCTTTTACGCTGATAAGTGTGAATACAAATATACTAACGTTACTAAACTGCGCAGCTAATAAGGGGAAGTCTATTGTGGCGCCAACAGTAATAAAAAATAGGCCTAAAAGTAGTCCTTTAAATGGCTCAATATCGACTTCTAATTCATGTCTAAATTCACTTTTTGCTAGTACCACCCCAGCTAAAAATGTCCCTAAAGCAGGAGATAACCCAATCTTTTGCATAACAACAGCGATGACAATAACTAAAAATAAGGCAAATAATGTGAATAGTTCACGAATACGAGTGTTTGCTATATAACGAAATACGGGAGCGGAAACATATTTGCTAGCAAATATAATCAGTGAAATTGTCGCTAACGTAATCAGTACTTGTACATAGCTCGGGTAATGTTCAATTAGGTTGCTATGACTGCTCTGGTTGCCTGTTACTTCACTAAATGCGAGTAGTGGTAGTAATGCTAAAATAGGAATAACAGCTATGTCTTGAAATAACAAAACGGAAAATGCGTTTTGACCGGCGACTTGTTTAATCCACCCTTTTTCAGTAAGTGTTTGAATGACAATGGCTGTTGAAGAGAGTGATAGCATGGCTCCTATGGCGAGTGAAGCCTCCCACCTTAAATTTAAGATAAAGAAACAGGCTGCAAAGAATAAGGCACTGGTAAGTAACACCTGTAATCCGCCTAGTCCCAGTATTGAATGCCTTAGTTTCCATAATCTAGCTGGGTGTAATTCTAAACCAACTAAAAACAACATCATGACTACACCAAACTCAGCAAAGTGCATTACATCTGTTTGGTCTCCTACTAACCCTAAAGCGAAAGGGCCTATTAGAATTCCAGCTATTAAATAACCTAATACTGAGCCTAAACCTAAGCGGTGGGCCACTGGGACTGCAACTATTGCTGCAGCTAGGTATATGACTGCCATTTCTAACATTGTTTATCCTTCTAAAGGGGTTACTTTATTTGATCTTGTAGGGTACTAAAGCAAAGTATATTAAATGCCTAAGCCTTTTGAGCATAGAAGCTTTTTTGATGGAGCTCTTTGCCAACATAACTAAGCAGCTGTCAGTTAGTAAAATAAGCAGTTTATTTTAATAATGGCAGTTTTTCAGGCGACTTAGCGATTAAAGATAAGTCGCACATTGTAGGATTATTTTCCGTGGAGCTTTTGGGCATTATAGGTTTCATACAAGGCTGCTGATATAACCATAATTCCACCTAATAAAGTCTGCCAAGTGGGCTGTTCATGCAAAATAGCTATGGCCATAATTGTGCCCCAGAAAGGCTGCATACAGGCTACAAGTGAAAATGTTTTCGCTCGTAAGTGTCGAAGGCTAGCAGCAATGAGAGTATGTGGGAGTGCAGTTAGAAACGTCCCTAACACTAAGAGCCAAACGTAGGTTTGAGTATCTGCAGTAAACAACTGCTCTGATGAAAAAAAGCTTAAGCATACAAATATGATTAATGTTTGGTACGCCATTGCATGAGCCCCAGAGTATTGGGAGAAATGTTTTCTATGAATTAGATTCCTCAATGCATACAAAAATGCAGATAAAACACCTATTAATATGCCTAAGGTTACGTCATTCTCTAGAGATACTTCAGGCACAATTAAGCAAATACCCAACAGCACAATAGTGGTGCTGAGTATATCTTGCCAAACTAAGCGAATCTTCTCAAAAAATGGTTCCAGTAATACTGTTATCACGGGAAAAGTGAATAGGGCGATCATACCCACTGAGACCGAAGAGTATTGCATGGCGGCAAAATAGGTTACCCAGTGCGCGGCCATTAATAGCCCGAGTACTAGTGCAATTATGTAGTCTTTTTTAGAGTACAACCTCACTTTACGCTTAGTTATTTTCAAAATAACAATGAGCATTACAAATGCAACGATGGAACGGCCAAAGGTAATATCGATAGCTGACAACGGAATAATTTTAGAAAAAAGCGCTGTCGCTCCTAACAACACTACCGTCAAATGTAGTGATATCAGGCTTTTTTTAACAGGATCCATTTTGCTATTTCTTAATTGTTGCAAAAACGTCGCCGAGGCGCGTAACGTCTCCCGCTGCTAGATCTGCAAAATCTATGGAGTCAGCTTCAAAGCAGGCAACTATGGTTGAGCCAAGTTTGAACAACCCCATCTCATCACCTTTTTTAAGCATCACAGAATTTTCACCGTCTGTAGGATATGTCCAGTGTTCTACATGCTTCCCTGAAGGTGGAGAAATAGTTCCTGCCCACTTAGTTTCAATGCTGGCTACGATAGTGGCACCTACTAACACCATAGCCATTTTTCCAATTTCGGTATCAAAAATAGCAACAACCCGTTCGTTTCTAGCAAATAATCCTGGGACTCTTTCTGCTGTTAGTGGGCTCACTGAAAACAACTCGCCAGGTATATAAAGCATGTCTGTAAGTTGGCCATCAATAGGCATATGAATACGGTGATAGTCTTTGGGTGATAGGTAAATAGTTGCAAATTTACCATCTAAAAAGGGTGCTGATATTTCAGGTTTGCCACCTAGTAAAGTAGTGAGGCTATAATCATGGCCCTTTGCTTGAAATACTGAATCGTACTTTATTTGGCCTAGTTGGCTGACGGCGCCATCTACAGGGAGTGCTAGTTTATTCCTGTCAGAACATATGCTTCTCGCATCTTCTTTTAGCAGGCGTGTAAAGAAGGCATTAAAAGAGGCGTAGGCCTCTGGATCCGGCTCAAGTGCCTCTGTCATATCGACTTTATATTGCTTTATGAACAATTTGATGACAGTAGTGGTGAGCACTCCTGCTTCTGCTGCAGCTAACTTACCTATACATCGAGACAATAAATGTTTAGGTGTAATATATTGCAGCGCAATTTTTAATGAATCTAACAAAATGAAAATCCTAGCCTTTAATCCATTGAAAATTGTACCTGAATATTTTTTACAAAGTATGGTTCGCTAAGTTCAACTAGCTATATGCTAGTAGAAATTTCAGTGCAACTTTTTAGTGGGGGAGTTCTACTTGGCGTGAGATGGCCGGACTTCGTCCATATTGGCTAAGATCTTATGGTAACTCTGATAACGCTGTTGGCTTATTTCTCCCTCTTTTACGGCTTTTTTTATTAAACAACCGGGATCGTCGCCATGTTTGCAGTCTCGAAACTTACAGCCTCCTAAGTATTCTCTAAACTCTTTAAAGCCATTGGTCAGGCGTTCGGTAGGTAAGTGCCATAATGCAAATTCTCTTACTCCCGGTGAGTCTATAAGATCACCCCCTGCAGGAAAATGTAATAATTTTGCGGTTGTTGTGGTGTGTTGACCCAGCCCTGAGTTATCAGAAATATCACCAATGATTTCGTCAGCTTCCGGTAGTAATGCATTGACTAAGCTAGATTTCCCCACTCCAGATTGGCCAACAAAAACACTCACCTTGTCTTTTAAACAACTGGCTAGTTGCTCGATACCTGTCTTGGTTTTACAGCTTGTATAAACAATTTGATAACCAATATCTCGATAGATGTTAAGTTGCTCTTCAACTTCAGCGCGCTGTTCTTCATTAAGTAACTCAACTTTATTAAGCAAGATGACGGGGGTTATCTCAACGTCTTCTGATGCGACTAAATATCTATCAATTATATTAAGAGATAAAGTGGGAAGTACAGAACTGACAATAATAATCTGATCGATATTAGCTGCTATGGGTTTTACCCCGTCATAAAAGTCAGGTCGGGTAAGTACTGACTTTCTATCTTGAACTGCTTCAATAATACCGCTAATAGTCAGTGTTTGATCTTTTCCTGGGCGAAACAAAACCTCATCACCACAGACTACACTCTCAATTGTACGTCTCATATGGCATCTATGAATTAAGCCAGTTGCATCTTCAACATCTGCATGTTTTCCAAAGCGGCCAATCACTCGTCCAGTTTGTTGTTCTCCTAACTGGCTGTCTTCAAGTTCAGACTTTTTTGAAGGCTCAGATAACCGCTTAGAACGGTTGACTGATACCTGGCGCTTTTGACGATGAGTGAGTTTTGGTTTTTTTGCCACGTTAATCTTGCTGTAATTAATGATATTTCTAGTATCATGTTACCGTTTGGGCAGACTTAAACCAAATAATATCAAGTATTCTACTTAAACTCCGGAGGGATAATGTCAGTTAATAGTGAAAATTTAGTATGGATAGATATGGAAATGACAGGTTTAGAGCCTGAAACTGATGTTGTCTTAGAAATTGCCACCATAGTCACCGATAAAGAGCTCAACATTATTGCTGAAGGACCGGTACTTGCCATTCACCAACCTAAAGAAGTCCTTGATGCTATGGATGAGTGGTGTACCAAAACTCATGGACAGTCTGGATTAACACAGCGTTGCCTTGATAGCAGAGTAACGGTTGCAGAAGCGGTTAAAGAAACCATTGAGTTTTTAAAACTATATGTTCCTAAAGGAGCATCTCCTTTGTGTGGTAACACTATAGGTCAAGACCGCCGATTTTTAGTAAAGTACATGGCAGAATTAGAAGCCTACTTCCATTATAGAAATGTGGATGTGAGTACAATTAAAGAGTTAGTTCGTAGATGGAAACCTGAGTTATTAGATGGTTTTCAAAAAAAGGGAGTGCATTTAGCACTAGATGACATTCGAGAGTCTATTGCCGAGTTGGTTTATTATCGCCAACATGTTTTTACGATTTAAGTGCCAGCTTGTGGTTCAAGTAGCGTTTTTTTGTACTAATTGTTGAGTATTTATGCGATTAGCCAAAATAATCTAAAAAATTGCTTTTTAGGGCTTGCATCACAATCTAATTTTTGTAAAATGCGCCTCCGTTTTAGACATCCACATCTAAAACTTAACACGAAAGTGCAGTCAAATTAAGCGGGAATAGCTCAGTGGTAGAGCACAACCTTGCCAAGGTTGGGGTCGCGAGTTCGAATCTCGTTTCCCGCTCCAATTTTTCATTTCGTAGATAGCTGTTTATTATAATAAATCATTCAGATTTATGAAATCATCAAAAAATCCTACAAAGTAAAATATACTTACCCAGCTTCAATTTGCTTCACAAATTTTGTTGTTAAATTCATCAAATTGCATAGTTATTAACTTGGTTTTGCCTTTATCTAGTGCTAAAAGTTAATTTGTGGTGCGTTTTGCACTGCTTTACTATGCTTTTTCTATATTTTTGCACTTGTATGGAGCAAATATGCTGTTTGGTATATTATACTTTTCATCAAAGAGTAAAAGTTGTGAATAAATATTCACTTTTACTGTTCTCGATACTCTATTTATAAAAATAATTGATTAAAGTAGGCACAGTATGTGCTCTATGCCGATGAATTTAGCCGCAGCGGATCGCGCAAAAAAACTACAGTTCTAACCCATTTTTAAATAGTACTAATAATGAGATTTATATGACCAACAAAATACACAGAAAAGCATTCAGCTATTCAGCGATTGCGCTAGCAGTATCTGTTAATTTTTTACCTAATGTTGCCGTAGCACAAGATGAAGAAGCCCAAATAGAAACTATTCAAATAACCGCAACGAGAAGAACGGGCACAGTACAAGATGCGCCACTTAATATCACGGCTTTAACATCTGATACTTTAGCTGAACAGAATATCTCAGATTTAGACGATGTAGCACGTTGGGTACCAGGCCTTACCGTAACGGATCAAGGTGGACGTAATGATTCACCAATTATTGTCCGTGGCCTTAATACTAACTCTTCTGGTCCTGGTTCAGATGGTGGAACTGTAGCAACATATGTTGGTGAAATTCCCTTATTTATCAACTTAAGGCTGAATGATATTGAACGAGTCGAAGTGCTCATTGGGCCACAAGGAACATTATATGGAGCAGGAACATTAGGCGGTGCTATTCGTTATATCCCCAAGCAAGTTGAATTAGATGTGACCGAAGGCCAAGTATATGGTGATTTATTCTCGCAAACAGAAAGTTCCAGCCTTGGTGGCGAAGCAGGCTTTGTTTTTAATACCCCATTAATCGAAGATGAGCTAGGTGTAAGAGTATCTGTTAATAAGTTTCATAATCCTGGGTTTATTGATTACAACTATGTGGTTCGAGAAGGCGGCGTATCACTCCCAGATCCTGATTGGACAGACCAAACTGCAATTGATGAAAACCTCAAGCAAGTTAAAGACGCAAATGGTGAAGATACATTAACAGCCAAAGTAGCTTTGCGCTGGAAACCAAATGACAAGTTTGATGCGACATTGTCTTATTTCTATCAAAATCAAGAAGTAGAAGGGCGTTCGATAACACATTATGGTGCGCTGTCTGAAGATAACCCTCTTTCTGGACTTATTGGTAAGTATGAGTCGGCATATCGCTACGTAGAGCCAAGAGAAAAAGAAGATTCCTTACTCAGTTTAGAAATGAAAGTAGATTTAGGGTTTGCAGACTTGGTTTCTGCAACGGGTAAATCACAATACAATGCCCTTGGTCAGCGTGATCAAACTGACTTATTAATCCGTTTAGACTACAGCTACGAAGAATTCCCTGCATTTTCTGCTTACACCAGAGAAGTCGACGAAGTAGATGTACTAACCCAAGAGCTTAGACTTGTTTCAAAAGGTGACTCAGCTTTATCTTGGATTGTTGGTGGTTTTTATAACAATGTTGAAAGCTTTGGAGAAAGTAGTGAGTTTGCTCCAGGGTTTGATGAATACGCCATAAATGTTTGGGGGGTTGATGGTAACCTAAGGCCTGATTCCCTTGAGTACTATTCTGTTGGTTATACAGATACTACAGAGAAAGCTCTTTTTGGTGAGCTTAGTTACCAGATTAACGAAAAGTGGGACGTAACCTTCGGAATGAGAAAGTATGCGTATGATGTAACCTCGTCTTCGGCAGTTGATTTGCCATTATTTTATACAGTTTTTGAAGGAAGAGATCCCGACTCGTTAGAAATCGACTTGTCGACTGAAAAAGCAGATGACTCAGGAGATTTATTTAAATTCAACACTAGCTATCAATTTACTGATGATTTAATGGGTTACTTCACTGTTAGTGAAGGTTTCAGAATTGGTGGTTCAAATGGCGTTGCAGCATGTCCAGATAATGTTGATGAGATAGCCACTCAGATTGTATGTGCTCTTCCTGACGAGGTGCTATTTACGCCAGATACCACAACTAACTATGAGTTAGGATTTAAAAGTACTTGGTTAAAGAATAAGTTCCATTTCAACGCCGCGCTATTTAATGTTGACTGGGACAACGCTCAGGTGTCAGGAGCCACTGTAAATGGGCAACAAACCATTACATCAAATGCTGCGACTGCAAATGCCAAAGGCATAGAAATATCTAGCCGTGCAATTATTAGCGATAGTTTCTCCGCTTATGCTACTTACTCGTACACCGAAGCTAAATTAACAAATGATGCGCTGTTCTTGTTCGACAGTTTTGTTGATGATGAAGGTGAAGTCATTTTACCTATTCAAAACAATTACGACGGTAAAGACGGGGACAGATTACCTGGCTCTCCAGAGCAACAGTTCTCCCTTGGTTTGAAATATACTCAAGATATTTTTTCAGACAAATTGTTAGATATTACCTATGGTTTTACTGCTCAAAGTGATGTATTCACCAAAGTTGGCTTACGTGCTGATGGTGAAGCTCTTCCTGGATACGGGCTCAGTAATATCAGTGCCTCAATCTCAGATGATGATTGGGTAGTTACTTTGTATGTAGATAATGTATTTAATAAGTATGCGTTTTCATCAACGCGAAGTGATGTTTCTAGCATTGGGTTAGGAGATTTCCAAGATGAAAACTTTGTTAATGGTACAGACTTGCTAAGAAGCTATGGCCATTACCTTATTAACCCTCGTAAGGTAGGTGTTAAATTTACCTATAACTTCGAAATGTAAGCTTTTATATAAACGTTAACGAAAGGGTACACTAGGTACCCTTTTTTATTGCTATTAAGCATATAAAAAATGTAATTCAAATGACGAACAATACTATACAAACTTTACATCGAAGCGCTCAAGTTGCTCTAAATAATAGGGATTACGTTGAAGCCCATAGACTGTGTGTAAAAATAATTGAGCTGCAAGCAGACCATGCTGATGCTTACTTTTTACTAGGCATAATCAACTTTGAGGTAGGCCAAGTAAAAAAAGCGACTAAGTTAATTGAAAAGGCCATTTCTTTTAAAGGCCTAGCAGAATACTTTGCTCACTTAGCTAAGTGTTACAGTTTAATGGGGGATATGTCTTCAGTGGTGAAGATTATTGAGCATGTTCCTGTATCGAGGATTTCTAAACCACTCACATTAGACACTATAGGTGTTTCCCTCAGCCATGTGGGCGACCACGCCAGAGCATTACCTTATTTTGAAAAAGCCTTACTAGCGGAAAAAAGCAACCCAGGTTTTTATTATAATTTTGGCGTTTCCTCAAAATTTGCAGGCCTATTCCAGCAAGCTAATGAGGCCTTTGAATCTGCCATTAGGCTACAGCCTAAATATTACCAAGCTCACTTTGCGTTATCAGACTTAGGAGGCGTGACGAAAGAATCAAATCACATTAGTCGGTTAGAGGGGCTGCTTGATGATAAAGCACACCCAGACAACCTATTACACCTCGGACATGCTTTAGCTAAAGAGTATGAGGCGATTGGAGATTTTGACAAAAGTTTCGATATTTTAAATCGGGTGAAAAGCCGCAAAGTCAGTACTATTCAATATGGTTTTTCCGATGATAAAGCTTTATTTGATTTTGTCCGCGACACTAAGTTTATCCCAAGTAAAGATTCAGCCTGTCAATCAAGCCAGCCAATCATCATCGTTGGAATGCCCCGTTCTGGTACAACCCTAGTCGAGCGTATTCTAAGTAACCATACCCAAGTACATTCTTGTGGCGAACTCCAAGACTTTGGGGTAGCGGTGAAGGAGCTAGCTAATACGGGGTCATCTAAAGTCCTTGATATGGAAACTTTGCAAGCGGCGCAGCATCTGAACTTCAAAACACTAGGTGAGCGTTATATTGAGCGAACGCAAGCGGTCTCTGGAGGCTCTGAGCATTTTATAGATAAACTGCCTTTCAACTTTTTTTATATTGATTTAATTCGTAAGGCACTACCTAAGGCAAAAATAATCTGTATGTTGCGGGATCCTATGGACACCTGTATCGGCAACTATCGACAATTATTTTCAATTAATAGCCCCTACTATCATTATGCTTACAGCCTGAAAACCATAGGGCTGTTTTATGCTGAGTTTTATAAGTTAGTCTATCATAAGGCAGCTGAAAACAGTGCTAACTTGATGTTATGTGATTACCAAGAGCTGGTGGAAGATCCTAGAAACAAGGTATCAGAGCTATTAAGCTTTTGTGATTTACAGTGGCAAGAACAATGTCTTCATGCTGAGACAAATACAGCACCAGTATCTACTGCAAGTAAGGTACAAGTCCGAGAGCCTATAAACACTAAATCTGTAGGGCGTTGGAAAAAGTTTCGGCCACATACCGATGCTTTAGAAGCATTGCTTACTGAAAAGGGTGTACTGGATTCCTAAAGTACTTAAGTTGTATTGAAATAGTAGCTTACTCAATCCATTTTAGCTTTTCTAATGGGTAACCTAAGCACCATTTTGCTCGCTCTAAAATAACACGAGTTTTAAGTCGCTTTATGCCGAGTTTTGGATCAGAGCTAAGTGCGTTGCACGCTTGGTTCAGTGCTTTTATATCGGGAAAACAAGTAAAAGAAATATAATCAATATCATCACTCACCCGCACGCAGTCCATGAACTCGGGAATAGGCGTAATTGCTTCTTCAAATGCGGCTCTTCCAGTAACGGTATTGTCCTCTAGTTTAAACTCAACGTAAGCCAAAACATGCTCGCATAGCCTGTCTAGGTCCATTTCAGTCTGAAAATTGACAAAATATCCTGCCTCTTTCAAGGCCTTCGTTCTTTGAAAGCAAGCACTAGGCGATAGTGCAACTGCATCAGCAAGTTCTTGATTAGATAGATCGGCATTTTTATGCAAGGTCGCAAGTATTTTTTTGTTGATGGTATCTAGTTTTATGTTTTTTGATTTTTTCATGCTGGCAGTTAGTCGATACAAAATATCATTTTGATACAACTAGATAGATAAAGACAATGTTTAAATTTTGCCTAGCTTTTCAATAGAATATTTTTTAACAGATGCCTTAAGATAGATGGTGAAAAAGGTGCATTATATTTTCTAGTCTCTGTTGTTTGTTCCCAATCATAATTAAGGCGATATTTTGGAAAATCAAAATGAATATTCACAGGTAGCGGTAACTAAGGAGCAACTTGTTTCTTGGCCTAGAGTGGCTGCTGTTTCTATTATGGTGGCATTTTCTTTACCCACCTTTATTACAGGTATTGAGGTCTATCAAGGATTAACGGTTTCTGACACTGTCTGGGCGCTTATGATTGGCTCAATCATACTAACTGTGATTGGTGGCGTTATGGGAGCTATTGGCGCAAAAACACGGCTGAGCTCTTATTTATTGGTAAGACTAGCATTTGGCGATAGAGGAGCTGGCATAGTTAATTTGGCCTTTGCATTGTCCTTAATTGGCTGGTTTGGTGTGAATATCGACTTGTTTTCAAGTGCTGTCAGTCGGCTCGCATTGGATATATTAGGCATCTCGATCCCCGATTGGCCAATAGAGGTTGTCGCTGGGGTGTGTATGACCATCACGACTATTTTCGGGTTTAAGGCAATCAATCTATTGGCGTCACTCATGGTCCCAGTATTAGTGGTGGTAACGGCAATGATGTTTTGGTCGGCCCATAGTCAATTAAGCTTAAGTGGCTTTTTAAGCCTTGATAAGACGGCGACAATGAACCTCAGTGAAGCAGTTAGTGCGATTGTTGGTGCCATCATTATCGGTGCAATTATTCTCCCTGATATCACGCGTTTTACTAAACATTGGACGGGTGGTGTATATACTGCCTTTTGGGCATATATGGTGGTTGAACTGCTGGTGTTATTGGTGGCGGCTTTTGCTGCAGCAGCTATTGGACAAACGGAAATACTAGATTTGATGCTAGCTTTAGGGCTTGGCTTTGGGGCATTTGTCATCGTTATTGCTGGAAGTTGGTTACTTAACTCCCTGAATTTATATAGTACTGTACTAAGTGTGCAGGCTACTTGGCCAAAGGTAACGGGTCGTCTTTATACCTGTTTGTTCGGTATCGCGGGTATAGTTGCGGCATTTTTTGATATTCTCGATTTTTTTATCACTTTTTTATCTTTTTTAGCCGCAATATTTGTACCTGTATCCGGGATTATCATAGTTGACTTTCTGTTTGTAAGACGAGAGTTCTATCAACTTAGCTCATTAGATAAAAATGTAACATTCTCTCCATCCGCGTTTATTGCTTGGTTATTGGGAGCAGTCATTGCCGTGTTTAGTGAGTCAGAATTTATTCCTGCCTTGACCAGTATCACAGTACTGGATGCTGTATTAATCTCTGGAGCCGCTTATGCTTTGTTATGCAAATTTTTGCCTGCTCCTATTATAAATGAACAAGGAGAGGCCTAAATGCATATAGGTATAGATGTGGGCGGGACGCACACCGACGCAGTTTTGATTGCTGGGGATGAAATATTAGCTAGTACTAAGTCTCTAACCTCAGCAGATATAGTTACAGGTGTCGTTAATGCCCTTACTAAGGTGTTAGAAGACGGCGCGGCCACTGGTGTGCAAATTGACGCAGTAATGATAGGTACCACACAGTTTACTAATGCGGTAATTGAGCGCAGAGAACTGGCAGAAGTGGCTGCAATTCGAATTGGTTTGCCTAGTGGAGATGGACTACCACCAATGGTTGATTGGCCAGCGGACATAAAAGCTGCGGTTGGAAATCATGCTTATATGCTGCCAGGGGGATACTTGTATGATAACTGGCCACTAGCAAAATTTGATGATGGAAAGATTAATGATGTCCTCCATGATATTAAAAGAAAGGGCTTAACCCATATTTCTATCGCTTCTGCGTTTTCTCCGATGAATCCAGAGCCTGAAATATTTTTAGCGAAAAAAGTAAAAGAAATTATTCCTGATGCTCGAATAACTTTGTCTCACAATATCGGTCGTTTAGGTATATTGGAGCGAGAAAACGCCTCCATTTTAAATACTGCTCTTCTATCATTTGCTGACCGAGTAGTTGACGCTTTTTGCCTCGCAATTAGCAAGTTAGGTATGCAATGTCCTGTTTTCATTAGCCAAAACGATGGCACCTTAATGAATGCCAATTATGTTAAAAAATATCCAGCCCTGACCTTCGCATCTGGACCAACAAACTCGTTAAGAGGTGCATTTAAGCTCACCGGTTTGTCAAACGCTATTGTGGTTGATATCGGCGGAACCACTTCTGATATTGGTGTGTTACAAAATGGTTTTCCACGAGAATCAAGCGCTATCGTTGATATTGGTGGTGTAAGAACGAATTTTAGAATGCCAGATATAAACGCCATTGGCCTAGGTGGCGGCAGTTTAGTGAGCTCTGATGGGTTAACAATTGGGCCTCAATCAGTTGGTCATAAATTAGTGGATGATAGTTTAGTGTTTGGTGGTGATAGGTTAACAGCAACGGACTTGATTGTGGCTGCAGGGGGCAGTGATATAGGTGATAAAACTAAAGTCAGTCATTTGTCAGAGGCACTTGTTGAAAATGGAAAAAAGACTATTACCGAAATGCTCGACCGCGCCATAGATATGATGAAATTAAATAGTGAACCCGTGCCAGTAATTTTGGTAGGTGGGGGCGCTGTATTAGTCCATGTGCAGCTAAGTACAGCCTCAGAGATACTCAGACCTAAGCATGCAGAGGTGGCGAATGCTATAGGTGCATCCATTGCAAAAATTAGCGGTGAGAGTGAAAAAATGGTGTCTTATCAAAATGTGTCGCGGGAAGACGCGATAGCCCAAGTAACACAAGAAGCAAGTAAGCGAGCTATTGCAGCAGGCGCTAGTGAAAAGTCTATCGAAACGGTTGATATAGAAGAAACGGCTATTCCCTATATGGATGGATCGAGTACTAAATTAAGAATAAAGGTTATGGGAGACGTCGCTGCCTTAAGCACAGAACAAAATATTAAAGCTCAGGAGTATGAATCATGAAATTAGACGGATCTCACCTAGACGATTTAGCCCTTGGCGCCGTGTTTTTAGCCACAGGTGGAGGCGGCGATCCTTACGTTTCCAAGTTGCTAACCTCCTTGGCTTTTAAAAAATATGGCCCTGTTACTTTAATTGATGTGCAAGATTTAGATGACGATGCACATATAGTTACTATAGGTGGAGTGGGAGCGCCAACAGTAGGGTTAGAGCTGTTACCTTCGCATAATGAAGCTTTTGAAGCTCTAGTGGCTTACGAAAAGCATACCTCTAAAAAGGTCGATGCTTTGGTGTCCTTCGAGATTGGTGGCGGTAATTCGTTAGTGCCAATCCTAGCTGCTTTGGCTAAAGGGATTCCAGTTATTGATGGAGATGGCATGGGAAGAGCCTTGCCAGAGGCTCAAATGATGACTTACGCCATATGTGGCGCATGTCCAACACCCGCTATTGCTCTTGACTATGAAGGCAATGTTACTTCCTTTACAACCCAAGATACCCATACCTACGAGCGTCATATTAGGGGGCTAACCCAAGCTTCCGGTGGCATGATGTTAACGGTTGAGCACCCTATGACTGGTGCATTTTTGAAACATGCGATTATTCCCGGAACTATGAGTTTTTCTGTAAAGTTAGGGGCTTTACTAAGAGAAAATAGAGGCTCGGCTGACTTGTTACTGGCCCCTTTAAAAGCACTATTTAAAGAGTCGGTTTATGGTGAATGTCGTCTTTTGTACACAGGTAAGGTGACAGACAAACAAAACTCAATTGTGGGTGGCTTTGATGTGGGAGAGGTGAGTATTACCTCATTTGATGAGCAGCAAGCGCAAATGAACATCAGTATCAAAAATGAATATTTGGTTGCTAAGTTGGGCGGGAAAGTAGTCGCAAGCGTGCCAGATTTAATTGTAATTGTAGAGTATGAAACCTCTAACCCTATTAATGCTGAAAGATTAAGGTATGGACAGAGAGTGGCGGTATTTGCAATAGGTTGCCCAGCGTTCTACAGAAGCTCAAAAGCTTTAGATGTGGTTTCGCCAGCTTGCTTTGGATTTGATTTGGATTATGTGCCTTTGGCAGATATCTAAAGACTAGGTTTGCGTAAAGTCATTGCTTTTGCGGTAATACAAACCCATAATTGAACTGGTCTAACCAGAGGTGTGAGTCATGACAAGTATTAATCCGTTGAGAAAATTCGTAGATAGTGTCAATCAATATCCAACTTGGGTGAGCGCTAAGCTTATGACTTGGGTATTTAGGCATAAAGTTAAACTAGCAGGTACAACGGGGATTGAGGTGCTGCACACAGATGGTAAGTCAGCTACTTACAGGCAAAAAAATAAGAAAAAAGCCCAAAATCATATTGGTAGTGTTCATGCTGCTGCAATGGCCCTACTCGCTGAGTCTTGTACTGGATTCTTAGTTGGAATTAACTTGCCAGAGGATAAGTTACCACTAATTAAAAAGATGGATTTAAATTATGTAAAGCGAGCCACAGGCGACATGATAGCCGTAGCGAGCTTAACTGATGAGCAAATCAATTTAATGGCTACATCAGAAAAAGGCGAGGTAACTGTAAAAGTGTCAGTGCAGGATGCAACCGGCATAGAGCCAGTAATTTGTGAAATGGTTTGGGCATGGGTTCCAAAACGCGCTAAACCCTAATTACATCTTTCAAAATGTCATAAAAATTTAACTGGAAAGACTATTTTAATAGTTGACAGATTTTTGATTTAAATTATAAAGCAAGATACGAGGCTTAGTGTTTAGCCTCGGCTAAAATTTGCCCCTTTTTAAACCAATTATTTAAATGATTTTGATAGGTGTAGCTATCTATGACAAAACTTACCCGAGAATCTCTAGTAAACCGATTGTATAACGATCCTAAAAACTATCCATATGGCTTTTCCCGCTCAGGGGATTTTTCAATAAATGAAAGTAAAGCATTAGCTCAATATGGCGCACTTATCGCGGCTTTAGTGGATGGTAAAATACAACCAAGTACTCCAGAAGATGAGAGTTTTTTGGCTTGTGCTTTTGGTAAGCAAGCCCCAGAGACTCTAGCTGAAAAGGCTTGGGTAAAATACCAGAAGCGTATTAATCGCCCTAAGCTTGGTAATATTTATGGTGGACATAGGTCATCCGTTGAAATAGACGGTGAAAGTAGTGATGAGGACGACGATATTTCTATAGAATTAGATGATGAATAAGGTTATCCATCTCTGAATTTTTAGAATAATGTAAAATCATCCTAAAAAATCTGGTTTTTTAATATGCATTGAAATATTTATCCTAATTTTTGGGTATATAGGGATATGTATCTCACTTTTGCTGGTTTGGCTGTTTATTCTTTCTAATTGCTCACGTATAGTGCCTGCTTGATTTAATAACCTATTTTTTAGGAGATTTCGTTATGGAAATGATGTCAGGCGCTGCAATGGTTGTGCGAGCGCTTAAAGACGCTGGAGTTAAACATGTATTTGGTTATCCAGGTGGCTCTGTACTAGATATTTACGATGCTTTATACGTCCAAGATGATGTTGAGCATGTCCTAGTCAGACATGAGCAAGCAGCTGCTCACATGGCAGATGGTTACGCTCGTTCAACTGGAAAAACAGGTACTGTTTTAGTAACTTCTGGTCCTGGTGCAACCAATACTATTACCGGTATTGCTACTGCTTACATGGACTCAATTCCACTAGTCGTACTATCTGGCCAAGTACCGACTATGCACATTGGCGAAGATGCATTCCAAGAAACAGATATGATTGGTTGTTCAAGACCTATCGTAAAGCACAGTTTTCTAGTTAAACGCGCAGTAGATATCCCTGCTGCAATCGCTAAAGCTTATCACATAGCCAACAGTGGGCGTCCAGGTCCTGTTGTGGTTGATCTGCCAAAAGATATTGTTAACCCGTTAGAAAGTCATCCATATGAGTTTCCTTCTTCAGTGGAGTTACGCTCATATAACCCTACTTTGAAGGGCCATAATAAGCAGGTTAAGAAGGCTATCGAAGTGATGACAACAGCGAAGCGACCTGTAATGTATGTGGGTGGTGGTGCTGTGGCGTGTGAAGCGTCAGCTGCCGTTACTAAACTAGCCGAAACATTAGGTTGCCCAGTGACTTCTACTTTGATGGGGTTAGGCGCTTTTTCTGGTGTACATCCTCAATCCGTTGGCATGCTAGGTATGCACGGTACGTTTGAAGCGAACAAGACCATGCATAATGCTGATTGTATTATTGCATTGGGCGCGCGTTTTGATGACAGGGTAACTAATAACGTTGCTAAGTTCTGTCCAAATGCAACCATAGTTCATGTTGATATTGACCCAACTTCGATTTCTAAAACCGTTGCTGCACATATTCCGGTTGTTGGCTCTGTTGATAGAGTATTAGAGCAGTTCTTTGAAAAGCTAGAAGAGTTTGATTCTCAAGGGCAAGCAGAACGTTTGGCCGACTGGTGGCAAGAGATTAATCAGTGGCGTGCTAAAAAGTGTCTAGATTTTAAAACTGATGAATCGCAAATTAAGCCTCAAGAAGTCGTGCAATCACTTTATAAGCACACTGGTGGTGATGCATACATCACATCAGATGTAGGTCAGCATCAGATGTTTGCGGCTCTTTATTACCCCTTTGCTAAACCACGCCGTTGGATTAACTCTGGTGGTGCCGGAACTATGGGATTTGGTTTCCCCGCTGCGATGGGCGTGCAAATGGCTCACCCAGAAGCGGTTGTAGCTTGTGTCACAGGTGATGGTAGTATTCAGATGAATATTCAGGAGCTAGCCACTTGTTTACAATACAATATTCCGGTGAAAATCATATCTATTAATAACCGTGCATTAGGTATGGTACGCCAGTGGCAAGATATGATTTACAAAGGGCGCCATTCTCACTCATATATGGATTCATTACCTGATTTTGTAAAATTGGCTGAAGCTTACGGCCATATTGGGATTAGGGTTGATAAGCCTGAAGAGTTAGATGATGCCATGAAACGCTGTTTTGCTGAAAAAGACAGATTAGTATTTATGGACATCAGAGTAGATCAAAATGAACACGTATATCCAATGCAAATAAAATACGGTGCTATGGATGATATGCGTTTAAGTAAGACGGAGCGTACCTAATGAGAAGAATTTTATCTGTATTGATGGAAAACGAACCTGGTGCTTTGTCTCGTTTGGTTGGTGTTTTTTCTCAGCGTGGCTATAACGTTGACTCTCTTAGCGTAGCCCCGACGGATGACAAAAGCTTATCCCGATTAACCATAGTGACAGAAGCTGACGATAAGGTTATTGAGCAAATAACCAAGCAAGTGCATAAGTTGATTGATGTACTAAAAGTATCTGAGCTATCTGACGGTGTGCATATTGAGCGAGAGCTGATGTTAATTAAAGTTGCCACTCGAAATGAGTCAGTGAGAGCGGAAATTAAACGTAATGTTGATATTTTCCGCGCTCAAGTAGTTGATGTTGATACTTACAATTACACTATTCAAATTACAGGTACTAGCGACAAGTTGGATGCGTTTTCTCATACTTTGGGTCAATGTACTGAAATTATTGAGGTGTCTAGATCTGGCGTATGCGGTCTAGCGCGAGGTGAAAAAGCCTTAAGACCTTAGTTTTTTCGCTACAATTTTGTAATTTAAAAAGCCCGAAAGGGCTTTTTTTGTTATTAAACTACAAAAAACTTTCAATTTGATATGAAATTAACGTAAAAAATTCTCGTTTTTGTAAGTTAATTACAATATTTTAGTATTTTAATTGAATATGCATATTCTTTAATTGAATAATGGGTTTGTATTATTTTCTTTTAAAACAGTGGCTTAGGTCTTTTATTGTATTTGTAATTCATTAATTTACAAAATGTTAAACTTAGTTGCACAGAAATAAAACAACATTTTTCTGTAATTTAATTACAATTTGTTCATCGAGTTGAGACACAGAGCTCAGCCAACCAAATTATATGATTAAATTTACTAAGGAAATACAAATGAAAAAGTTACTTATCTCTGCTGTTTTATGTGCCACTACTCTATCTTTTACTGCAACTGCTGCTTTAAAAACCTCAAATAACTTGAGGTTTGTAGGCGACACTGAGTACGCCTCTTTATGTGAAGCTGCTGCAACTAATAATATCGACGCTTTTAAAAGCGATGTAAGACAACATGCTTTCAACTTAGGTAAGTCTCAACACAATATGTTAAAGCTTTTAAAAAGCTCAGAGAACTTCCAATGTGATGGACAAAGCGTATCTGAATTCGCCCAGTCTCGTGGTGCTGCAGATGTGGCTAGCTATATCTCAGGTGATTACGCTGGGCAACAACTAGCATCTGCTGACAAATATAAGTTTGTTGGAGACTCAAGCTATAAAAACTTTTGTAAAGCAGCGGTTACTAATAACGTTCAACTATTCAAAACTGCTTTATCTAGCAAAGTGGGAAGTCTTGGTGCTTCAAGACAAGAAGTAATGGATACTATTTTAGAAGCTGACAACATCACTTGTGCAGGTCAAAGCTTGACTGAATTTTTTGAAGCTCGCGGTGCTAGTAGTGTAATAAGCTACATTGCAGACAAAGTATCGAACTAAGCATTATCCGTAACTAGTTCTTCAAAAAAAGCAAACAGTGCGAGCTGTTTGCTTTTTTGTTTGCCCTAAGCGTTACCACACTAACTCAGCAAAGTGTTTTCTGCACATTGATTCGTATCTGTCATTACCACCGACTTCAACCTGCTCACCTTCTTTAACTGCTTGGCCATTTTCGTCGATTCTTACAACAAATGCCGCTTTTCGGCCACAGTGGCATATAGTTTTTAACTCAATTAACTTGTCTGCCCAAGCTAATAAATATCGACTACCCTCAAAGGTTTCTGCAAGAAAATCTGTGCGTAAACCATAAGCCAGCACTGGAATATTCATATTATCGACTACATAAATAAGCTGCTGCACTTGTTGCTTAGTTAAGAATTGCGCTTCGTCTATAAATAAGCAATCAATTGGTTTTTTTTCTAACAGTGCTTCAATTGTTTTTTGAATGTCTGTTTGCGGCGTGAAAAGGTTCGCACTAGATTCTAAGCCAATTCTTGATGCTACTTTACCTTTCCCAAATCTATCGTCTAAGGCTGCAGTGAATATTTCAGGGCGCATACCTCTTTCAGTGTAGTTATAGGCAGATTGTAGTAAGGAGGTTGATTTACCAGCATTCATAGCTGAATAATAAAAATACAGTTGTGCCATAAGGGGATCTCTTCGCAAAACTATTTTTGCGTTAGTTATTATTGAAATAGAGTCGTATTACTGAGGCAAAAATTAGGGGGCCTAAACTTGCTCAAATACCTTTGGGGCTTTTATTGTGAGGTAAGGTCTACTTAGTAATTAAGGTGTTCGCTTTATCGCTTTGCCAGCTGGCAAGTGCATCGCTTTTCATAGGTTTAGCAAAATAGTAACCCTGCAAATAGTCGACCCCCATACCAGATAAAGCAATAGCTTGCTCTTTGGTTTCCACACCTTCTGCTATGGTTTTGCACCCTAATTCCCTAGCAATAAATAAGGTTGCCCGTATGATTGCTTCGCCTTTACCTTCAATATTGTCTACAAAGGTTTTGTCGATCTTAACAAAATTTACAGGCAGGGTCTGTAGTTGCGATAAAGATGAATAGCCAGTACCAAAATCATCGATAGATACAGCGATGTTACGGGCACGAATTTGTTCAAGTTGTTGTAAAATAAACGCTTGTTTTTCAACAAATGTAGATTCAGTTACTTCTAGGTGTAATCTTTCTGGCGGTAGTCCACTAGTTTGTAAGCAATTGTCCAACAGGCGTAAAAATCCTTTATCCATAAGCTGGATCACCGATACGTTTACTGAAACCGCAGCGTCTGGTGTGTCTTGCCAATGAACGGCGTCCATGCAAGCTCGGTTTAACACCCAAGCTCCAATTTCTTTAATTAGACCGGACTTTTCTGCTAACGGAATAAACACATCTGGGCCGATGAATTTACCATCTAGATCCCATCTCAGTAGAGCTTCAAAAGCCCAGCAGTCATAACCTTTTGCTTTTTGAATGGGTTGGTAGCACAAATATAGCTGTTTTCTCTGTATAGCGTGCTGCAGGCCTTCTAAAATGGTTTGCGATGCTAATATCCGATTTTTCACATCATTTGAAAACAATTGAGGTTTATTATTACTCGACTGTTTTTGTTCGCACATAGTGAGGTCTGCAAGTTGGATTAACTCTGTTGCAGATTGGCTATCATTTGGTGCCATTGCTATCCCAATGGATGCAGTTAAATGAATTTCATTTCCATGGACGTAAATAGGTTGGGAAATACTGCGGGTCATGGCTTGGGCTATGGCCAAAGCGGTAGTTGAATCGCTGTAAGGTAAGGCGACTAAAAACTCATCGCCATTCCAGCGACCTGCTCTGTGGTTTTCTGAAAATGCAGAGATTCTTTCTGTCACTTGTATTAGCACACTATCGCCAACTTGATGGCCCATAGTGTCATTGATATTCTTAAATCCTATTAAATCGATAAAAAGTAGTGCTAAAGGTCTATCTTTTTCAATAGCTTGGGTGATTAGCGTTTCTAAATTTGTTGTAAATGCCTTACGGTTATCTAACTGTGTCAGTGAATCAAGGTTACTCAGGTTAGATACTTCTTGGGTTCTTGCTTCTATTTGTTGTTCTAAGCTAAGGTTTACCTGATTGAGAGCTTCTGTGGTGTCAGTTAATTCAAGGTTTATTGCCGCATAGCGATCTTTTTCTTTTATGAGTTTAGTCACTAACTGCTGATTAACATTCTTATTATATATTGCTTGAGCGGTGAATCGAGAATTTCGAATACTGTATATCACCATGACCAAACAATAAGAAAGGCTTAGGGTCCCTAAATATAGTTTGTGCTCTTGTTCAGATAAAATACCTAGTATTGCTATAGGTATCAGTAATATCCCTGAATAGCTGATAGCAATAAAGCGACTAGCCGAAAAAACAGATGCAGAGGCTCCAGCTAAAGAAGAAAGGATAACAATGACGTATGTAAATTCAGCTATTTGCATACTTTCGATAAACAATATGGCGTACATTGACCACATCAAAGCGGTTAATACTGTACCTACCGCGTAGCGCTGAATGCCTAAAAGACCTATGTCAGAGCGTTTGGTATTCTGAGGTTTCCATAAAATGGTATCTCCTAGTCGGCAACCCAGTATCGTAATCATACCGAATAGCCAGTATAGCTTTTCTTCGTTTAAGGTCTCTTGCCCAAACAGTACTATTAGGACAATACTAGCTGCCATGTTAGTTAATATGCCTAAAACACCATTGCTATATAAACTATTTGCTGCATCCAGCTGTAGCCTTTGTTGGAGTGATGTGTCTGTGTTGATACCAAAGCCCTTTTGTAAAAACCTATGATAATTTTAAAGTTCTATAACATTAAGATAAAAGTAACAGTTTGACTGTTGTTTTGTACTTACTTGATACAACTTTAGTCTAATTTTTTTGGCGTAAAATCTATTTTAGCAAGGGTTAGTATTAATCCCCATAACTAATTTAAGTTTGTTACTTATTATCCTGTTATAAGGCTAATTTTTATTATACATAATTGTATAATTGCAACTTTTTGAAGTGAGTTAAATTTTCTATTATTTGTTGTCACTACAGCTATGGAAGTAGGTTAAAATACTAAGATACGTTGTATTTGAAATTGTAAAGAGGTTAGCTTTGCAGCAGAAAAAAGTGGTCGCCCCTGAGTTTGAACTTTCTTTTTTAGGACCTAAATATTGGCCAACTTGGTTCAGTGTTATTTTTTTATATTGTATTTCGTGGTTACCTTATTCTGTACAAAAGCCAATAGGTAAGCTTTTTGGAAAAGTGTTAAAACTAGTAGCTAAAAAACGCTACTTGGTTGCTAAACGTAATATTGAATTGTGTTTTCCTGATTTAACGCCAGAGCAAAGAGCGCAAATGCTCAAGGAAAACTTAGATAATGCCGGCATGGCTTTACTAGAGACTGGCATGGGATGGTGGTGGCCTGATTGGCGCGTAAAGAAAATGGTTGAGTACGATGGCGTAGAATTGATTGATGAGATCCATGCCAAAGGAAAAGGTGTTTTAGGATACGCAATTCATAATATGAACATTGAGTTTGGATGCCGAATGTTAGGAATTGAAAAACCATCGGTGGTCTTTTATCGCAAACACAACAACCCGTTAATGGAATACATGCAATACCATGGAAGAAATCGGGCCAATAAATACATGATCCACAAGCGCAATGTAAAGGGGTTAATACAAGCGCTAGACGAAAAAGAGTTGTGCCTGTACTTGCCAGACCAAGACTATGGCCGTAAAAAGTGTGAGTTTACCCCGTTTTTTGCTGTCCCAGAAACAGCCACAACAACGGGTTCTTTGCTGTTTGCAAGCAGCGCAAATTGTGAAACTGTTTTTTTCGTTTCTATTAAGACTAAAACAGGTTACAAAGTAAAAGTCCTACCTGGACTGGAGAATTTCCCTTCAGGTGACGATAAATATGATGTAGCCCGTATAAATCAGATGGTAGAAAAAATGATCATGTTAGCGCCAGAGCAATATTTATGGATGCATAAACGTTTTAAAACTCGTCCTAATGTTGATGATCCATCTTTATACGATTAGAAAACAACTAAGAGTTTTTGATAACCATGGGTAAAACAAAAAAGTCGTCTAGTTCTTTATTTTGGCTTAAGCATGTTTTTCTTGCTATTGGGATACTTGTTATAGCCGGAATAGTGCTTTTTATGCAGCAAACAAATTTGAATCGAGTAAAACCGGAAGGGGATACTGGTGGCAAGTCAATTGAAGAGAATATGAGTAACTTTTATGCCGATTACCGTCTCTCGTCTCGCCACCCTAAAGAAGATGAGTTAGGAGATTTTGTTATAGAGGTGAATACCTCTGAAAAGCCACTGAGTGAACGTTTGAAAAAAATGGAGAGCCTGCAGAAGCCCATCTCTAGCCGTTGGGAAGGGGAGTACAAACACCGCACATTTAAAGTAGGCAGCACCTTAAGAACCGCTATTACAGATTATGCCCAGTCTGAAGGGATGCAGGTAATATGGGAGCTTGATAGAGACTTTATTGTAAAACATCATTTCCAGCTGGATGATTCAATATTAGGGACACTAAAAATGATCGCTACTGCCATCGATGCTGAGTTTGATGGTGAAGTAAAAGCCTTTATGTGTCCCAAACAAAGATCATTAGTTATTACCGCTAAAAACAGTGACTTTTTAACACAGCAATGTACCAAAGCGAGATAATATTAAATCCATTAAACATTTGGCTGAGTGCCTAATTACTTGTTGGAATTCATATAAGTCGCTGTAGATACTTATCCCAAATTCTTTCTACGTTAGCTTGATGCTCGTTAAGCTCAGTAGTCGTTGCAGCCCACTTTTCATTTTGTAATGCTAATCTATGTGTCGTATTTCGATAGGTTAGGTAAGCATCTGTGAGTTGAGACGCTTCCTGCTCTGTTAACAAGCCAACCTTGCTAAGGGCTGCAAACAGGTTAATGTTATCTGTCCAGTTTGCTAATTTTGCATGCTCGGCAGTATGAGCCAACACCATAAATTGGGTAATAAACTCAATGTCGGCTATGCCACCTTTGTTCTGTTTTAAGTCGAGTTGTGTGGCATTGCCTGTTGCCAAGTGCTCACGCATTTTTTCACGCATTTGCACGACATCTATGGCCAGCTCTTTGATGTCTCGTTGCCGAGAAAGGGTATCAAAACGTATTTCACTAAACTGGGACTTTAAATCGCTGTCTCCATAAATGAAGCGAGCTCTGCACAAGGCTTGATGTTCCCAAGTCCAAGCATTCTCCAGTTGATAACTAGCAAATCCATCAATATGACATACTAATAACCCGGCATTGCCAGAGGGCCGTAATCGCATATCGACTTCGTATAACAAACCTAAGCCTGTTTTTATGGTGAGAATGTGCATGATCCTTTGCGCTAATTTAATATAGAACTTAATGGACTCAATTGGCTTTTCACCTTGGGTATCTAAATTTCCAGCACAATTATGAACAAAGACTAAATCTAAGTCAGAACCATAACCCAGCTCCCATCCCCCTAATTTTCCAAAGCCAATAACAGCAAACCCTTTATTGTGCATTGCTAAGGGGCCTTTTATTTGGCAAACCGGGGCTCCATGCTTAGCTACAACTTGCACCCAGGCTAAATCTATTGCCTGACACAAGACTGACTCTGCTAATTGTGTTAGATGGTCACTAACCTTTGTGATAGGTAACACGCCCGTGATATCAGCTGCCGCTATCTTAAGTTGTTGACTGAGTTTAAATTGTCTTAAGGTTTCAAGTTGTAGCTCTAAATCTTCTGGTTCAACACGTAAGAGTGTTTCTCTTAATAACTCTTGATATTCCTTCAATTGAATTGGTTGATACAATTCAGCAGGATTAATCAGTTCGTCAAGCAGTAAAGGAAAGCGGGCGATTTGTGCCGTTACCCAAGGGCTTGCAGCACATAATTTTATAAGGTGGGTTAACGCACCTAGGTTTTCTGATAATAATTGTAGGTAGGCGGTACGGCCCATTATTGAGGTAAATACCAGCAACAGCCTTTGTAATAATGCTATAGGATTGTTACCGTCACTTTTTTGCAATACAAGATTGAGCACAGATGGCATCAATTTATTTAACGTATCTAGGCCTCTTTGTCCCACCCGCTTTTTAACTAAATTAAGCCTAAAATCTGTTAATTCTTTATTAAGTGACTCACTGAGTTCCAGCCCATCGCCATCTTGGGAGGCCATATTCCAATGCTCAAGTAAGGTGTGTACTTCTTTGTTATCTAGCTCTAGTAACCACAGGTCAACGGCTACTTGATGGTGCTCGTCTTCGGACTCTTCAGTTTGAGTGTCTGTTTCTCTTATTAATAGCGAAAACTGCTGATGAACATGCTGAGAATGAAGCTTAACCTCGTTTAAAAACTCCTCATAGCTATTCATATCCATCACCCAAAGTAACCTAGCTTGATCTAAGGGATCGTCAGGTAGTAATTGGGTTTGTTTGTCAGCAAATTGTTGCAGGCAATGCTCAACCTTTCTTAACCATAAATAGCTTATTCTTAATTGTTCGGCACTGTCTGATGGTAAAATAGCCTCTTGTTCTAGAACGGTTAACGCCTGCTGCAGACTTTGAACCTGCAAACTGGGTATTCTGCCGCCGTTAATCAACTGCAAGCTTTGTACAACAAACTCAGCTTCGCGGATCCCGCCTTCACCTAGCTTTATATTATTTGTTAGCCCTCGCCTGCGAACTTCCTGTTTTATTAAAGCCTTCATACTTCTTAGAGAATCTATGGCACTGTAATCAAGGTAGCGACGATAAATAAAAGGTTTAAGAATGGCATTGAGCTCTTGCGTGTAATGGCAACTTGGGTTGAGGATCCGCGCTTTGAGCATTGCATAACGCTCCCACTCGCGCCCTTGCTCTTGGTAATAATCCTCTAGCGCATCAAAATGCATTACTAGAGGGCCGCTATCTCCAAAGGGTCTTAAGCGCATATCTACTCTATATACCTGACCATCCGCAGTAATTTGGTCTAATGCATGGATAAGCTTTTGGGCAACCTTAGTAAAAAACTGCTGGTGCTCTATAGATTTTTGTCCCTCTTGGGTGTGACCTTGAAAGGGGTAGCTAAAGATCAAATCAATATCAGATGAGAAATTTAACTCGTATCCTCCTAACTTTCCCATACCTAAAATTAGCATAGGTAGGGCATCAGACTCTCCCATTGGAGTGCCAAAGCGTGTTTGTAAAAATTGATAAAACCAGTCACTTGTTTGGACAATAAGTTGCTCTGCAAGTACAGAGACTTGTTGCAATGACGTCTCAATAGTTTGAAGGTTTAATAAGTCATTCCAACAAATACACAGCATATGAAAGTTACGAAACTCACGTAGGGCTTTTAGTAATTGCGTCTCATTTTGAATGTCTTTTATAGTGTCCTTAAGTAACTGCTGAAACTTTGCTGAGTTAATTCTGCCTTGTTGTTCAATTAAGAATGTCACTAACCATTGGGGATGGCTTTGGCTGTATTTCGCTATAAAATCGCTTAGTGCAAATGCAGTTTTGATGCTGGGTTTAAATGCTACCAGTTGCTCATTGAAATTGACTGCAGTGCTAAAGTCTTGCCATCTTTTCTCTGCCAATGAATGCAACTCACCAGTTAGCTCTTTAGATACATCTTTCATAGTGTGTTTAACTCCTTACATGGCAAAGGACAGTCGTTAGATAGTTTTAAATTTTGAATAGGGGAGTCTATTAATTGATTGTTCACTAGCTTTATCTTATTGGCCTTACTTAATTTCTTTATCCAAACCTCTGTTTTTAACGCTTCTGAATGGCTTGGAATTTTGCAATAAAATTGTAATTTCAGCGGCCCTTTACCGCGTAAAGCTTTAGCGCATTTGGCGCCATTAGCTTGATGTTCATTGAAGCGCCGAACTAGATCTGTAGATATCCCTGTATAGTATTGGTTAAGTTTGTTTTCGATAATATATACATACCAATCTGTCACTGAATACCTTCGCTTAAAACCTTTAAAGAATAAGTGTACTTTGTATAGCGTATAATTTGCATAAATATTGAGTGTGCAAATAGCGCCACAAATATTATGATAAACGCCCACAAATTTTCAGTAAATAACATGACATCTTTTGCTCCTCAAGCTGCAGCAACCTACTCTCGGGTTGAAGAAACTCTCCATGCAATCACCCATGGTGTAGGGTTTATTGCCGCTTGTGTCGGCTTAATCATGATGTTGCAAAAAGTAGATGGGGTAATTGCACAATTAGTATGTGCAGTTTACGGCGTATCTATGATGCTGATGTTTTTGTCATCCACTTTATATCATTGGGCGAGCTCCGTTAGCTTAAAGGCTAAACTAAAGGTATTTGACCACGTATCTATTTATTTGTTGATAGCAGGCACTTACACACCTTATACGGTTTTTGCCGTTGGTGGTGAAATTGGGATCTTAGCCAATAGTATTATTTGGGGGCTAGCTGTTATAGGGATAGGTTGTAAATTCTTTGCAAGCCGACGTTTTCCTAAGCTGTCTTTAGTGACCTATTTGTTGATGGGGTGGCTGGCAATATTTTTTGCTTACCCTTTATATAACGCCATAGAAACCAAGGGATTTTGGTTACTGCTAGCAGGGGGGCTTTGTTATACTTTCGGTGCGGTGTTTTACGCGGCCAAACAGTTTCAATTTACCCACCTTGTTTGGCACATTTTTGTGATGGCAGGGTGTGCTTGCCATTTTTGGTCAATTTACCAATTTGTAATCTAGTTGGTTAGCTGACACTTTTCTCAAGGTAATTAATTGCTATGCATGAGTTACATCGCTTAAGCTATTGGTTAATTATCTTTTTGTAATATCGGATTGAGCGATTTAAATATGTATGAAAGCTTTTATGGACTAAAGTCTAAACCTTTTCAGTTAACACCCGATCCTAGTTTCTTTTTTGGCAGTAAGTGGCACAAACGAGCCATGTCATATTTGCAATATGGGTTATCACAAGCTGAAGGCTTTATTGTTATCACTGGTGACATTGGAACAGGCAAAACGACAATCGCAAACAGTCTATTAGACGATATGCAAGAAGACATAGTAGCGGCGCAAATAGTATCTCCTAAGTTATCACCAGATGAACTCGTTAAAATGGTGGCCAGTAAGTTTAATGTAGCGGTTAAAGGCAGCAGTAAAACAGATATTTTAAATGATCTTGAACTGTATCTTATGGACTTACATAAAGAAGGAAAGCGTGCCCTATTATTGGTGGACGAAGCGCAAAATTTACCATTAGAGACTATTGAAGAGTTGAGGATGCTCTCTAATTTCCAGGCTGCGGGTAAGCCTTTGCTACAAAGCTTTTTGTTAGGGCAAGAAGAACTGCAACCCATACTTAGGGCGCCGAATATGGAGCAGTTTAGGCAGCGTATTGTAGCGTCTTGTCATTTAGCACCATTAACTGCACCAGAGTGCCAAGCGTATATTGAGTACCGTATGCAACATGCGGGATGGAGTGGTGAAACCTTGTTTTCTGAGGGAGCCTACGAGCGTATTTATCAATTTACCCATGGTGTACCTCGTAAAATTAATACCTTAATGGACAGAATACTGCTATTTGGATTTCTTGAAGAATTAGAAACTTTAGACGAAGAGGCTGTAGAAAGTGTCATTAAAGAAGTTTCTCTTGAAATGTTTCAACCAGAAAAACCGGCAGCATCCTCAGCAACATCGCAAAGTGCCTCGGGAATTTTAGAGGCAAAAACAGAAGATGGGCAAACCAAAGACGTAGAGTATTACAAAGCCATGCTTACGGAGTTAGTAGAGGCATTAGATAATGCCCTTAGTCAAAAAATAAAGTTAACTCGATACCTTGATCGCCTAATGATGAAAAAGTACAAAACCTATGTCAGGATGAAATCTGACGACTGATATTGGGTGATTCCAAGAAAACTTATAAATTAGTTCAAAAAATAGTTAAGGTTTTATGACAAAGGCCGATGAATTAATTGTACCAGTGGGGTAATATATTACACGCAAGTATATCAAATTCTATTATCGGTTCAGAAAAGATAGAGGCTTGCATAAACATTTATAAGTTTGGGAGAGTTCTATGAAAAACTTTATTGGGGATAGACGAGGATCGTCGGAACTAAACTCTAGTAATTTTACTCTCAAGGAACGACGTAAAGCTTATTATCATGGCAAGTATTATAGGAGAGAATTGTTTCTCCTAGTTTGCGTTACATGTGTGTTAGCATTTTTGCTGCAACAGAATACGTAGTATTGATTCTGTATTGAAATGCAAAAGCCGATTACTGAGTACTGTAATCGGCTTTTTTGTTTTAGCTTGCTGCTAGCGCATTAACCTAGATTGAATAAACTCAGCGAGTTTTGCACTGGCTTGAGGATGGGCCGAGTGGCCGCTAAACAAACAGATTTTGATTTTCCCAAGCTCCGGTAAACTTCTATGTTTAATAATATCCAATTGCTCTGGCACACTACTTTTAGCCAGTGCGGTGATCCCTAGACCTTGCTTAATCGCAGCGGTAATGCCAGTTAAGTCTGCATTAGTATAGCTAATTCGCCATTTTTGGGTTTGCTGTTTTAATTTGTTGATAACCCTGCTTCTATATACACAACCATCTGGGGCAAGCACTAAAGATAACGCTTGAGTATGAATACCTAAGGACTTATCGCCAACCCAAACCAAATCATCGTGTAAAAGAATTTGCCCTTCAAAAGACTCATTTGGGTCGACCAAAGCCATAATTAAATCAAAGGATTCAGAGGTATCTTTAGCTAATAAAGATTTACTTAACGCAGAGGTTACCTCAAGAGAAACATCTGGATATAACTTTCCAAACTCACCTATGATGTTAGGTAACAAGGTTGTCGCAAATTCACTGGGAATACCCAAGCGTAAACGGCCTTTTAATCCAGCGGGTTGAAACTGTTTAAATATATTGTCGTTTAAGGCCAACATAGTGCGTGCCTGTTGGTAAAGGGCAAGACCATCTTGATTAACCACCTGTCTTTGACCTTGTTTTTGAAAAAGTCGCTTGGTGAGCTGCTGCTCTAAACGTTTAATTTGTAAGCTGATGGCAGGTTGCGAGCGCCCTAACATTTCTCCTGCTTTTGCATAGCCTCCTAAATCTACTACTGCTACAAATGTACGCAGGTTGTCTAAAGATAGTTGTCTCAAGGGCAGCCCTTAATAAATAAGAGTTTCAAATGGTTTTTAATAATACATTAAAAATTTAAATGTATAGATTAAAACTTTCAATTTGTTGTGAATATTCTCAGTGCATATACTCGAATCAATCTCTTTACCTTGGATCTAACATCACATGCCAAATAAAACAGTTTTACATGCTAAGCACTTAGCCTCTGGAGCAAAAATGGTTGATTTTCACGGCTGGGAAATGCCAATCAACTATGGTTCGCAAATTGAAGAACACCATGCTGTAAGACAAGATGCTGGCATGTTTGATGTATCCCATATGACTATAGTGGATATCACAGGTAGCCAAGCCCAAGCATATTTACGTTTTTTATTGGCAAATGATGTGGCTAAGTTACAAGACAAAGGTAAAGCCTTATATAGCGGCATGTTGAATCAAGCTGGTGGCGTGGTAGACGATCTTATTGTTTATTATTTTGACCTGACTAATTATCGCCTTGTGGTTAACTCAGCCACCCGTGAAAAAGACATGGACTGGTTGCATGCACAAGCATCGGGCTTTGATGTCACCATTACAGAGCGACCAGAGTTTGCAATGATCGCCGTGCAAGGTCCTCAAGCTAAAACTAAAGCAGCAGCCCTTTTCTCAGCTGCACAAAAAGAAGCCGTGGCAGGTATGAAGCCATTTTATGGTGTGCAAGCTGAAGACTTGTTTATTGCCACCACAGGATACACAGGCGAGGCAGGCTACGAAATCATGGTGCCTGTTGATGATGCCGCAGACTTTTGGCAAAAGCTGTTAGACGCAGGCGTAGTACCTTGTGGTCTAGGAGCAAGAGATACTTTACGTCTTGAAGCAGGTATGAACTTATACGGTCAAGATATGGACGAAACAATATCACCACTGGCTGCTAACATGGGCTGGACTATTACATGGGAGCCAAGTGATAGAAACTTTGTTGGCCGCAGTGCCCTAGAGCAACAAAAAGCACAAGGCACTGAAAAACTTGTCGGCCTAGTGATGACAGATAAAGGCGTATTACGTGCAGGTCAAAAAGTTAAAGTTGCAGGTGGCGAAGGTATTATTACTTCTGGTAGTTTTTCGCCAACTTTAGGGCATAGTATTGCTATGGCTAGGGTTGCAGCCAGTGTTGAAGATACCGCTGAAGTTGAAATCCGTAAAAAGTGGGTTACAGTAAACGTGGTCAAACCCAGCTTTGTCAGAAATGGTAAAAGTGTCTTATAACTGTCATTAACAACAAGCAGTATTACATCAAATTAAATAAAAACTAGGAACTAAGATGAGCAATATTCCAACAGATTTACGTTACGCAAGTACCCATGAATGGGTTCGTCCAGACGGCGATGGTGTATTTACCGTAGGTATTAGTGACCACGCCCAATCATTACTGGGTGATATGGTGTTTGTTGAATTACCAGAAATTGGTTCAGAGGTTGGCTCTGGTGACGATGTCGCTGTTGCTGAGTCTGTAAAAGCCGCATCTGATGTATATGCTCCAATAAGCGGTGAAATTGTTGCCGTTAACGAAGAGCTAGAAGACTCACCTGAACTTGTAAACTCTGATGCTTATGGCGATGGATGGCTGTTTAAAATTAAAGCTGAAGATCCAGAAGAAGTTAATGCCCTGCTCGATGCTGAAGCATACGAAGGCAATATCGAAGAATAGTAATTGGCGCACCCAGTGCCCAAAGTTAGGTGTGCAGGTTAAGGCACCTAGCGCTGTTGTTCTGTTTTACACATTTTAGCCCTAAGGCCAAAGTGCATAAACTTTGGTCTACTGCCCCTTATTAGGAATTAATAGTTAGCCATGTCTGTCACTCACTCTCTATCTCAACTTGAACAAACCCAAGATTTTGTCCGTCGTCACATAGGTCCAAGTGACGCAGAAATGGCTGCTATGTTATCTGACATTGGTGCCACATCACTAGATGATCTCATGCAGCAAACAGTACCTGAGGGGATCCGCTTAGCCGAATCTTTGAAAGTAGGCGAGGGTGAAACAGAAGCTAACGCATTAGCTTATTTAAAAAATGTCGCCAGCAAAAACAAGGTGATGCGCTCGTTTATTGGTATGGGTTACTACGACACCCTAACACCTAACGTTATTTTGCGTAATGTTCTTGAAAACCCGGGTTGGTACACAGCATATACACCGTATCAACCAGAGATTGCCCAAGGCAGATTAGAAGCCTTATTAAACTTTCAACAAGTGACTATTGATTTAACAGGCATGGAGCTTGCCTCGGCATCTTTACTAGATGAAGCCACCGCCGCTGCCGAAGCAATGGGCCTTGCCAAGCGTATGTCTAAAAACCGTAAAGCCAACAGTTTTTATGTGGCAGACGATGTACACCCACAAACCTTAGACGTAGTGCAAACTCGCGCAGATATGTTCGGCTTTAATATCATAGTAGGTCCGGCAAGTGCCGCTGGCGAACAAGACGTGTTTGGTGCTTTATTGCAATATCCCGGCACATCTGGGGAAATTAACGATATTTCAGAGATTATCGCTGCAGTTCAAAGCAATAAAGGCATAGTTGCCGTTGCCGCTGATTTACTAAGCTTAACCTTGCTGACTCCTCCAGGTGAATTAGGCGCAGACGTAGTTTTAGGTAGCGCCCAACGTTTTGGTGTGCCTATGGGATACGGCGGTCCACATGCCGCATTTTTTGCTACCCGCGATAGCTACAAGCGTTCATTACCCGGCCGTATTATTGGCGTATCTAAAGACACCCGGGGCCGCCCAGCACTGCGCATGGCATTGCAAACCCGCGAGCAACATATTCGCCGCGAAAAAGCCAACTCAAACATATGTACCGCCCAAGTATTATTAGCCAATATGGCATCGTTTTATGCCGTGTATCATGGCCCAGTAGGCCTTAAAACTATTGCATCTCGGGTTCATAGATTTGCCGACATCCTAGCTGCAGGGCTACAAAAATCAGGCTTTGAACTGGTTAACAATACTTGGTTTGATACACTTACAGTGAAAGTAAGCGCTAACAAAGATAAAATCTTAAGCGCAGCTTTAGCTAGTAACTTAAACCTACGTAGCGACCTTGAAGGAGCCTTAGGCATTAGCATTGACGAAACCACTAGTCGCGAAGACCTACAAGCCGTATACCAAGCCTTTGTAGGAGCAAACGTAGAGCTAGATATAGATGCCTTTGATAAAGACATAGTTGCCAATGGCAGCCAATCTATTCCAGCTAATTTGCTAAGAACATCTGACTTTATGACGCACCCGGTATTTAACAGCTACCACAGCGAAACCGAAATGCTGCGTTATATCAAATCATTAGAAGACAAAGACCTAGCTCTAAACCACTCCATGATTTCACTTGGCTCTTGCACCATGAAGCTAAACGCCACAGCAGAAATGCTACCGGTAACTTGGCCAGAGTTTGGACAGTTACACCCGTTTGCACCAATCGAGCAAGCCCAAGGCTACAAGCAAATGATGGACGAGCTAAGCGAGTGGTTAATTGACATTACCGGTTACGATGCTTTATCAATGCAGCCAAACTCAGGGGCGCAAGGTGAATACGCAGGCCTAATCACGATTCAAAAATATCACGAAAGCCGCGGTGAAGGGCATCGTAATATTTGTTTAATCCCAAGCTCTGCCCATGGTACCAATCCAGCATCTGCGCAAATGGTGAGTATGAAGGTAGTAGTGGTTGCCTGTGATAAAGACGGCAACGTTGATTTGGCTGATTTACGCACTAAAGCCGCAGAAGTGGCAGACAACCTGTCTTGTGCCATGATCACTTACCCATCAACCCACGGTGTATACGAAGAAACCATCAAAGAAATGTGCGACATAGTGCACGAGTTTGGCGGCCAGGTGTACATGGATGGCGCAAACATGAACGCCCAAGTTGGGGTAACATCACCAGGCTTTATTGGCTCAGACGTATCGCACCTTAACCTACATAAAACCTTTTGTATTCCCCACGGTGGCGGTGGCCCAGGTATGGGACCAATAGGTGTAAAAGCGCACTTAGCGCCATTTTTACCAAACCATAAAGTGATAGGGGTAGAAAACGCAGGTGATGGCCAAGTACGTGAGCACGGAGCGGTATCGGCTGCGCCATGGGGCAGTGCTTCAATACTGCCAATTAGCTACATGTACATCAAAATGATGGGCAGCGCAGGCCTTAAAAAAGCCACCGAAGTTGCCATGCTAAATGCCAACTACGTAGCGGATAAACTATCAGCCCATTACCAAGTGTTATACCGCGGCCGCAATAACCGCGTGGCGCACGAATGTATAATTGATCTGCGCCCACTTAAAGAAAGCTCAGGGGTAACCGAAATGGACGTGGCCAAGCGCCTTAACGACTACGGATTCCACGCGCCTACTATGAGCTTCCCTGTGGCAGGCACATTAATGATTGAGCCTACCGAATCTGAAGCCAAAGCAGAGTTAGACAGGTTTATCGAAGCCATGGTGAATATTCGTTATGAAATCGCTAAAGTAGAAACGGGCGAATGGGACGCAACCGACAACCCATTACACAATGCCCCTCACACCTTAGATGATATTTGCGATAGCGAATGGACCCGCAGCTACGACAGGCAGTTAGCGGCCTATCCAGTAGAAGCGGTAAAACGCAATAAATTCTGGCCAAGTGTGAATCGTATTGATGATGTATACGGGGATAGAAATTTATTTTGTGAATGCCCAAGTATTGAGAGTTATCAAGATTAGGGGTGTTTAAAAAATTGATTGAGGCGAGCAGATAGCTCGCCTTTTTTATGGCTGCGCCATAGGGCATGCACTTCGTGCACTGGTTATGTGCTGCGCGCATTGAGACTATTCACTTCGCTCATTAAGCATGTGCTACGCACACACGGCATTCACTTCGTTCACCGCAATCCATTGCGGGTTTCAAACAGCATCCCTGCTGTTCGAGATACTTCTTTTCAACAGCCAAAAGAAGTATCCAAGAAAGGCCGCGCTCCAATCAAATTCCTGTTCCATAAAATAATAGGCTTTGATGTCGAGGCGGCAATAAGTAATCACATTAAGATAAGCCAAATACACGTCCGTGATGAACGTCACCCAATCTCAACATCCATGTTGAGCTGCTCAAGCTGGCAGAGCTACGCTCCTAAAAAACTCAGCTTTCCCCCTTGCTCGGCCACTCGACGAGCCAATTATGATATGGGGAATTTGGAGTCGCGGTAAAATCAAAAGCATGGCTTCGCCGACTATAGGGGATTGCTTTGCAATTAATTATCAATGATGCCCTGTTAACTCTGACTTGAACGTACTATTTAATTCCATCAAAACTCACCCTCGTTGTTTATATGGTTAAGCCAAAACCTCTGTGAAACATATTTGAACCAATATGCCACATAAGAAACAGGAGAAATTATGAAAGAAAGTAGATTGAAAATAAGGCTTGATGCTTCCCGTAACTCAACATCCTGGGCATAACCTTGTTGATCTAAGATTCTTAAATTAACCAACTGTTTAATTTAATTGTCCTGTACTGACTAAGTGTTTAATATAGTGCCTCATGAAATGAGGTGGTTATGAATAAAACGGTGACGAAAAAGGCGAATACGCGTTCTCTGCAACAACGCGCCCAAGAAACGAAAGCAAAAATACTAAGTGCGGCACTTTCAGAGTTTGCCAAATCAGGGTTTGACGGGGTATCGACTCGCTCTATCGCTACCAATGCAGGCGTAAATCATACTCTTATCTCTCACCATTTTGGTTCTAAGGATGCGCTTTGGAAGGCAACTGCAGAGTGGTTTTTTAATACCTATAACCAAGAGTTTCTTAACCGTCCTAAAGCATTAAATGAAGTAGATGCTACAGATAAGCTTCGCATCTATATCAGGGATTTCATCGAGTTCTGCGTTAACTTTCCTGATTTTACTCGTTTTATGATGCAAGCAAATCAGGGGGACGAAAAGCGTTTAAATTGGCTTGTTGATCGCTTCCTCAGTTCAGGCTCTGAAACTGAACTGGGAATCTTGCAACAGGCTCAGAAATTAGGACTCATTCTGAAAGGTGATAGCCTGCACATGCGTTACTTATTTATAGGTGCAGCTACATCGATTTTTACATTTGCACCAGAGTTCTCTCGACTATCCGGTAAGGACCCGTTTTCCCACTCCATGGTAGAACAACATATTGACTATCTTTTAGCTTTATTCAGTACTCAAGTGCCAAAACTTAAAGAGGTATGATGAAATGACTAAGAAACTTGTAATTGTAGGTGGTGGATATTTAGGAGCACAATTAGCTCAGACGCTTGAACATGATTTAGATGTGACTCTTATCGAGCAGCGTGACGCATTTGTTCATGTGCCAGCCATGATCCGAACCATTGTTAAACCCTCCATGTTAGATACGGTGTTGTTACCTTATGAGCAGCTTCTTACAAAAGGCACCTTTGTAAAAGCGAAGGTCACTAAGGTTGAAGAGCAAAGTGTGACACTTGAAGATGGAACAAAAATTAGCGCTGACTATATTGTGATTGCAACAGGCTCAACGAATAGCGCGTTTTTGAAACCGGCAGGCACGAGTATTGATGATTTCCGCACGGTTGTTGTTAATCTACACAATAAACTAGAAAGCGCACAATCTGTCGTGATTGTGGGGGCTGGAACCGTTGGTTCAGAAATGGCGGGCGAGATAAGTAGTGCCATGCCAGAGAAAGACATAACCTTAATATCGAGTGATTCAACTCTTTTTTCACAACTACCAAAAAAATTCGCTACTTCAATTATGTCGAAACTCAAAAACGCGAATATCGACATTAAATTCGGCGTTCAGGTTACGAACCTTGAAAGTACCTCAAATGCATACTCTGGGGCTCTTCATCTGTCAGATGGCACATCCATTGAGGCTGACCTTATTATTCCAGCGGTTGGGTCTCGCGCAGTATCGTCATTGGTTTGCGAGTTGCCGAATTCTGCTAAAAGGAAAAACGGCCAGGTTGATGTTGACGCTTACTTGCGCCCGTCGGCATACCCAAATGTATTCTGCGCAGGTGATGTTGCCAATTGCGGTGATGCAATGACGATTGTTGCTGTTAGCCGACAAATTCCTTGGTTAACCAAGACCTTTAAAGCGTTAGCTGCTGGAAAACAGTTAGAGCAGCTTAAGCCTTATTCTCCATGGAAAAAAGCGCCGTTGTTTTTGCCTTTAGGTCCAAGTAAAGGTAATTCCTACCTAGTTGTCGGTACGTTTGGTGACTGGGTTACAAGAAAAATAAAAGGTGAAAATCTTTTCATAGATAAATATAGAAAGCTTTTCCGTTTAAACCCATAGATGTAAATCGAAGTTATGAGCTAGGTTAATTATGCCAATTTACATCATTAAATATGACTGTATAAATATGAGAAATTAAGATGAATAAATCAACGTCAGGAAATAAGTTACATATTGCAAGATGGCTTTTGATAGGCCTCTATTTAATATCCACCCTAGTCTTTGGTGGTCAGATGGAGCACAGCACAGGGCAGTTGTTTTTACTTGGTTCTACCCTAGTATTAATGCACGCACCTAAAAGATATGGTTGGAAAGGTACATTCATATTTATCGCTACCGCCTATATTGTCAGTACCATTCTGGAAGATATGAGTATTCGTACGGGCTTCCCTTTTGGTAACTATCACTACACGCTTGGTGGATTACATATTGACCAGGTTCCTGCTTTGGTTGGCCCTGTTTACATAGCGGTCGGTTACATGTCATGGACAATTGGCTCAATCATTCTCGATCACGCTGACAAGCATCTGGATAAAAAATTCAACCTGATTGCATTGCCTGCTGTCAGTGCTTTTATTATGTGTCAGTTTGATTTAGTTCAAGACCCTCTCACCTCAACATTTGATGGCATTTGGATTTGGGAAAATGCTGGCGGTATCTTTGGTGTGCCACTGGTAAACTTTCTTGGTTGGTATCTGACCTGTTATCTATTCATGCAAATATTTGCAATCTATCTATCTAAAAATAGTCAAATCATTATTGAGTCAGGCGATACCGAGAAAAAGTCATATTGGTTACAGCCTGTCATTTTCTATTTGTTGATTGGGCTGTCTTACATCGGTCATTACCTGCATCAGGTTAACAGTGACGAAGTAATAACAGACCTGGCCGGGAATGTATGGGGCGTTGCAAATCTGCATGAAACGGCGGTTGGCATAATGTTATTTACTATGCTTTACAGTGTTGTATTAGCCACTGTTCGTTTATTTAAACCAAAGCAGTAGCAGTAAGGATTGTAACTATGGGGTGAGTTTCGTGAGCACGGAGCGGTATCGGCTGCTCCATAGGGCATAAGCTTCGTTTACAAGGCATGCACTTCGTGTACTGGGTATGTGCTGCGCACATTGAGATTATTCATTTTGTTCATTAAGCATGCGCTACGCACACAGGGCATTCACTTCGTTCACCGCAATCCATTGCGGGTTTCAAACAGCATCCCTGCTGTTCGAGATACTTCTTTTCAACAGCCAAAAGAAGTATCCAAGAAAGGCCGCGCTCCGATCAAATCCCTGCTCCATAAAATAATAGGCTTTGATGTCGAGGCGGCAATAAGTCGCATCCATGCTATAAAAGGTTGCCTTGTCCGAGCATCCTTGCTCGGCCACTCGACAAGCCAATTATGATATGGGGAATTTGGAGTCGCGGGTAGAATTTAAAGCATGGCTTCACCGACTGAAATATTAGGTTCTTAAGTAGTCAATTGTCATGGATGTTGTGTTAATTGTTCATAAAGAAGTATGAGAAAAATGCTTGTAACCTCAAAAATCTGGTAAGTTTGATAGATAAAAAATAAACGTTGTTAAGGAATGACATTGAAAGATAGGAACACTTATAAAAATACGGATACTTTTTCCATACAAGGTGAATTCTATCCCCCTGAGAATTATGAGGATAGAGTATCAGGTAGGTTACATTATGACCCGTATTGGGGAGCAAAGCTTAATTTTGTAACTAAGAGCGAGAAGATAGACTCACCTGTTTTACATGGGGTTTTAGAAGATGGGAGCATTTGCACCCTCTTCGGGCCCTTCCATATTGAAAATGGTAATCGGTTTAGAAATAGAAAACTAACGATACTAAGTGTAGATATGGTGTGTACTAGCCTATTGTTTGGAGAACACATTGACCTGACTAAAAAATTTACTTCTATTGACTTTAAGCCTTTGAATATGGAGGGGTTTTTCACTAATCAGGCAAACGCTTCTGGTACAAAAAGCAGAGATAGAGACTTTACGGAATATGAACTTGATAACTTTAGATTGAAAGTAACCTTTAATAATAAGCTTAAAGGTATTTCAAGTCTTAGTGCAAATCTGTATTCAGATACCGAATATGCTGAACAGCAATTAGATAAGTTAGATGAACACTTTAACTCTTTGACATATAAACCTGAACTTTGGATTCGGTTGGGCTATGAATCAATAATTTCTATCGAGTATGACACGGAAAAACTATTGAGCGAGTTGATCGCAGATATCTGTAATATATGTAATTTCTTTGCGATTTCTATACAAAGACCTGTTATTGCCGAAAACATTACTATCGAGTTCCAAGAAGGAGATAATAACCATAAAATTAAAGTGTTTCCCTCGGAGTATATTGAAGAGTCAACTTTACGAATTGCATTATCGGAAACACCACGTAACTTCGGTCCTGTAACACTTCAAAAGTTAGACCTTGGCAAAGTTATAAATAATTGGTTTAAATTAAGTTTTAATACCAGAACAATAGTGGCACAAGTTCAACGCAAGCGGGAGCTTCGAAGCATTGACGAAGTTTATGGTGGTATCGTTGTATTAGCGACACATCTTGAAGATATTCTTAATGAAGATAAGAAAAGTAACGCCAATATAAAGCTTAAAAAGTACGACTATTCCTTACATAAGTATGGCAATGAAATATTGCGAAAAAAATTAATTGCTTTAATTGGTGACCAGAAACAAAAAACCTTGGGTGAACGGATTGGTCTGCTCAGGGGGGAAATAGCACATGTAGGCGTTAGACAAAGACCTATTACTGCTAGATTAGGAATTATGGATCTAATTGAAGTTGAACATTTACTTAGAATAGTAGTTTGTGCATTTCTTTTATCTAAATCTGGCGTAGATAGCCGCTGTGTTGATGAATATTTGAACTGCCATACGCAATGATAATGAGTAAAAGGGGGCTGATTCAAATTAAAAGTGCCCTGTTGAATTAAACCAATTCAGACCCAAATGGCCATCATTCTTGGCCATTTTTCTAAGAAATATAATTCTACAAAATCTATTTTTACAATAATCGAGGTCAGAACAAGGTTAAATTGCGAACCAAAGGTGTCAGATACGATGATTTTGAAGAGCAGTGCTATTTAGCTGGAGGTGGTGATATAAAATCTAAGGGTTTTAAAGGGATAATCTAAATCAAGGTCTCTGATCCTATTGATTCAAAAATCATTTGTAAATCAACGATACGTAATATTTAAGAGCCAATGTTAAAAATAAGAGAACATCCAAATTTAGCTTCAGCTTAAAGAAGCTAGTATGGATGTTTCCCTCAAAAAAATGAAAACGTAGTTAATTGGTTAACTTCAATTTTTGTTCAGGCATAAAGTCATGATAAATATTTGCTCCCTAGTGGGAGGAAAGAAGACGTTCCAACACATATCATAGAAATCATTTTGTTTTTCTCCCTGCCAAGTTTGATTACGCAAAATGATGTTCATTTACCAGAGTATTTACGAAGACACATTTAATCATAAAAAGGAGACTCATTGTGCAACCTGAAGAAACAACAAAGTTAAATGGAGAAGTATCACCCAGTGATGATGCAGAAATAATTTGTAAGTGGCGATTATTTAAAAAAATAGATGAATCAGGTTCAAATATAGATCGTCGTAATTTTGAACCAATTACAGAGACACTTTCAGGTTCAACTATTACTTTCGAGAACATTGATAAAGATAAGTCTTATAGACTTGATCTTAGAGTCAAAGGAAAAGGAGGAACAGAATTCACAAGAAAGCTAACCTCAAACTCGCATAAAGTCGTACCTAATGGAGAAAAGAAACACAAAATTTCAGGCTCTTCGGCTGTAGTGGGAGCAAATGCAGTTCTGTGGCGTATAAAGCCTAAAAATGACTAACCATTGAAATGGAGTAAAAATGAATAAGTTACTATGGCTCTATTTTCTATTCGCATCTTTTAATGTGTTGGCTAATAGTGCAAACACCGAAAACGACCAACAAGGTTTAGGTACTAGTTCAATAGAAAACAGTTTTACCACAAAGTCTGGTTGGGAGTTAGTTGCTGGGAAAGATAGTCAAAAGGCAACTATAAAATACGCTACGAAAGGGGTTAGTGTAAAAATTGCGGCACCTGTAAACAGTAAGGAAGAAAAGACTCTAATATATAATTCTACGGATGCTTTTGTAGGAGCGACAAGTATAGCTCTTGCTTACAGGTATTCAAATGCAGAAATAAATTCAGAACTTACTGAAATGATTGATTTATGTCAAAAGTATCCTTCTCTTTTTACATTCGATGATCATAATACACAATCTGAGTATTCCAAAGAGCTAAAAACATATATCACACTGCTAAATGAAGATGATCCCAACAGTGTTCTAATAATCAGTAACTTATTGAAAATGTCAGATGAGCTTGAAACAAATTCACAGGAAAACCTAGCCAAATCTTTGAGAGAAATCGCAAAAGAAATTTCTAGAAATAATCCCCCTTATCAAGTAATTATCAACAAACTAAACTCAATGAGTACAACCCCTTTTGATTTTGAAGAGATTTGCTCTGGAAAAGATGTGCAAGTATTGACTGCTGCCTTTAAAGAAGATGACGCAAAAAATCATGCTAAAGCTGACGAAATTTTAAAAAAATTTGCAGCTTCAAAATTAGGAATTACAAAACCATTTTGGATTTATGGTGGAGCAATCGAATATGGACGGCAAGACTATGAATGGTTTGATCCTCAGGTAGAAATAATAGCAGTAGACCCAGATAATTATAACCCTTTGCTTAAAGCCAAATCAGATGAAGAGCCAATAAGCATTGAAGCGAATGCTTCTTGGGTAGTACCTGGGAAGCTTCAGATTACGGGTTCGCTTGAACTTGAAAGAGCATACGAGGCTGCAGGGAGTAATAAGGCTCAAACCCGATGTGCCCAAAGTACTTCAGAGCTATTTAACGAGTGTGTTTCTGCCCTTCAAAGTATGCCAGAAAAAACATATAACAGAAATATAGGCTTAAATGTTATCTGGCCTATACAGTTATCCTTCTTAGGTATCAAAAAAGAAATAGTTCTTTCACCAACATTTACTTTTGACGCATCAGAAAGTGATAGGAGCTGGAAAGTTCCTTTGTTCATATTTGGCGACAAAAAATCTGTTCTGAATGCTGGTATTACATATGAATATGATAGCAGTGACAATGGCGATGAATTCTTCGGATTGTTTTTAGGCGGTTCACTTTAGTTTAAACCAAAAATCAAAGGGAGCAGAGACGATGATTAGGAATCTAAATCAAGATCTCTGACCCTATTGAAATGTGTTTTCAGAAACCCATTAGTGAAGGGGTAAACACTATTTTGATTACGTCCTTATTGCGTTTGTGGCTGATTGCCCCTCACCTTTGTTAAAGTTGAACAAGCCTAATTTTCCATAAATTAGTGTGATGGCAATCACCAATAGGTGGTACCACAAGAATGGTAAATACGAAACCGTAGCGACACCTAGGGTCGACGCCATGAAAATACCTCCGTCAGACCATGGGACCATGGGCGTTGGAATGGTTGCCCCCGCTTCAGTGTTGCGAGATAAAACACGTTTATCAATATTAAGGTGTCGGTAATTCTCTTTGGTCAGTGTGCTGGCTGTAATTATTGCCACGTAGGCGGCACCGCCAATCAAATTGCCCATGATACCTGCAATCATTGTTGCCGATGTTAAGCGGCCTATGGATGTTGCCCAGCGTTTGATACCCTTTGATACTGTATCCAGCACGCCCACGGTTTGCATCAAGCCGCCTATACCCAAGGCAAGAATGATGATCACTACCACGCTTGCCATCGATTGTATTCCACCGCGGTTAAGCAATATATTTAAAAAGGGAAGGTCTGATTCAATGGTATTGCCCGTAACTAGGCTACCAAATGCGGTATCGAAGTTGTTTGCTTCAAAAAGCATTGCCCATATCACACCAAGTAATGCACCGAAGAAAATAACTGGTACAGAAGGCAGTTTAAATATCAGTAAGGCAATGACGATAGCCGCTGGTAATAGCATGTACCAGCCGATAGAAAAATGTTGCTCCAAAGCCACAAGAACAACGTCAGTTTGATTACTGGATGAGTCAAAATCATAAAACAGCCCTACAGCTAAAAAGAGGCTGGCAGCTAATATAATTGCTGGAAAGCTTACCGTTAGCATTGATTTAATATGTTCAACTATATTTACCTCACACAGAGAGGCGGCCATCACTGTGGTGTCTGATAAAGGTGAGAGTTTGTCTCCCACATAGGCGCCACTAATGACAGCTCCTGCCACCAAAGGTAATGGCAGTCCGAAAGAGGCGCCAATACCCATCATGGCTACGCCCGCGGTTCCCGCGGTACCAAAAGATGTACCGGTTGCAAGTGAGGTGATACTACAAACAAAGAAAGCGCCTACAAGAAAATACTCAGGGCTCATTACCGATAACCCGTAATAGATGATATTGGGTACAACCCCGCCTGCAATCCAGCTACCAATGAGCGCTCCAACGGCAATGAGTACCAAAATAGCGTCTCCCCCTTGTGTAACGCCATCAATTAGGCCTTTTTGAAGAGAATGATAGGAGTGGCCAAGCAGAATACCCAGCCCGATAATACTAAACCAGCTAAACACCAATGGCACTTGAACAGGCACATTGTTAACAACAGAAAACAACACTATGCATCCAATGATGGTTAAAGCAAGAAGCATAATTTGGCGTAGTGTAGGGAGCGCAGGTGTGGCGTTTTGTGTCGGCATAGTATTGGTTACTTCTCATCGTTAACTATCACAATAACTGTGAGCTCAACCAAGATGGCGTGAGCGGGGTAAACTCGCTTTTGTGGCGAAGGGTCAAATTAAGTATTGGTGCAAAATAGTGCAGCGCTTGGCTTCATTGCTTCATTAATCTAGTAATAGATAGCAATAACATCTAGTTACAGAGCAATTTCGCTAGACATAGGAAGAACTAGCACAAAATACGCCACATCCTAGGTATGCATCGATACCTATTTTTCATTGCAATAATTAGAGCAGTAATAGAGGGAGAGTTAAATTTAATGGTTTAGCAATAAAAGGAGGGCAGGTCCAAATCAAAAGTGTGCTGTTGAATTAAACCAATTCAGACCAAAATGGCCGTTATTCTAAGCCATTTTTTAAGAAGTATAATTCTGTAAACCCCATTTTTACGAATTCGGTATCTCTAAAATTTCTTACTGTAGCTTTGTCTTTACTGATTGAGGCAATTTGCTGCTCGGTTTGCAAAAACCGGGTAAGGTCTATTCCTTCAGCATCGGCAACTGCCTCGTGCATATTTTGATGGTGGCTGTAAGAAAAACTGATTTCCTTAGCCACACCTTTAAACTTATAACGTACTTTATGGGCCATTTTCTACTCGGCTGGGTCGCACCACTTGCGAAAATTATGTAACCGCCATTATAAACGTAATTTGCGACGCATACTCAATTAGCTTAACAAAAAGTACTATCAGGGCAGAGTAGGGTTAAATAAACCAAATGCAATGCTCAATCACAAACAAAGAGCAAAAGAGGCTGAACTAGTAGCTTGTGAATTGCTAGCGCTTGCGCCCCAGAATATTTGATTCAGTAGTAGACTAATCACCAAATTATACTTGCTGATAAAACTAGCAAAGAGGCCGTATTTTTTAAACGATGCCAGAGCGGTGAATTAAATAAGATTTGAATTAGTAAATCATACCACGCTAATGGTTGGCACTTAATCTCAACATCCTTGTTGAGCTATTCAAGTGACATAACCTGGAGCAAAGACAGAATGAAAGCATAGTTTAAGCACTAAATGTGTGCTTAGTGCATGGTTTTTTCTGTTCATGGTTGCTCAACCATTATGAATTTTTATAATGCCAGCCAGGAACCTTGCTAGAGCAGACCCAGTCTTGCTTAGCTTTTTTCGAGCCGATGGCCTTTACGGAGATATAGGCATCAGTTACAAACTCATACTTTTTCTTTTGTTCGCCACCGCGAATATGGTCAGACCCACATTTTAAATCAGCACACCACTTTACATACAGGCGTTCATTGCAAACATTGCTGAGTATAATATAGGTTTTGTTGTTTTGTTCATAAGAGCCGTACTCTAAACATGGCCCTTTGCTATGTCTTCCATTCCAGCATCCATCATCGTTTGATGCTGACGCAGAAAGTGTGATCCCCCCTAACGACAACATACTTGAAAACAATACTATTCCTGATAATTTTTGAGTTAACATTTTGATTCTCCATTTAGCTTATGTTTTATACACGCCGTTTTTCTCACCCATTTTGAATGACAAAAAACTTGCGACAGCTAAATGGTGTCTCTAAGTTGCAAACACTCTCACTTTTTTCACCGTAATTCATTACAGGCTTTAAGTAACGTCTCCGTTATTTAGTTTAACAAAAAGTAATATCGAGGCAGAGCAGGGTTAAATAAACCAAAGGCAATGCTCAATCCCATATAAGACCGTCGCTTTTAAACCCAGCAGTAGAAGGGGGCTGGTATTAGTTTTTTTAGTTCCAGCTCTCTATAAGTAAACTAGTTTTTTAAATAGTAATGGGGTGACTTTTCTAAAGTAGTTCGAACCTATTCTAGTTAGCTATTTATGCGGTTTTTACCTAAGTCTTTTGATTGGTATAGGGCTTTGTCTGCGACTTCGAATAAGGTTTCGAAATCGTAGGCTTGTATTGGGGCGTTGGCTATGCCAAAACTGGCTGTGAGTGTAAATACTTGCTCTGCTGACTGATTGGTAAGTTCTATTTCTTTGCGGCAGCGTTCGGCGACTTTAAGGGCTTGCTCTATGTTGCAACCGGGCATAATAATGCCAAACTCTTCTCCACCTAATCTGCCTATAAAGTCTTCTGCTCTGCAGCCTTTTTGGGCAGCATTAACGGCTTTTTGCAGAGCTTGATCGCCTATTTGATGGCCGTGTGTGTCGTTAATATTTTTGAAGTCGTCTAAGTCAAAAATAATTAGGCTAATTGGGGTGCTAAGCTGTTCGGCTTCTTGAATATAGTTGGCTGCTGTTGTGGTGAAAAAAGTACGATTGGCAATGCCAGTTAGGCCATCTTTTTGTGATATTTTTTCGAGCTCCACGTAATGGCTACGCTTTTTATACAGCCAAAATGTCACTACTAACAACACCATAAATAGTGCGAAATATATCAGCTTACGTTTATAGGTTTCTTGTTGCGTTAACTGGGCTTTTGCTTTGAGTAACGAGTTTTCGGCGTCGAGTAACGAAATTTGGTTGGATTTAATTAGGTTGTCTTGCTGGGCTTTATGGATGTTTAGCATCTTTGTGTTCATGCTGGATAAGTTTAACGACTTGGCTTTTGCATAGGCTTTGTGTAAAGCCAGCGCTTGTTCATAGTTTTGTTGTTCTTCTGCGATTTTATAAAGCACTTCGTAAGCATCGATATCTGATATCACGGCGTAGTCTGCGTCTTTATCCTCACCTATTACTTTATATGCGTATTCTTGTGCTTTTTCATATTCGTTTCGTAAAAAGTATATCTTGCTTAATAGGGCGTAATATTCTTCAAGTAAAGGCGGGTATTCGGTGCTTTCAACTGCTTCTAAATGCTCTTGCAGTACTTCGAAGGCTGCGTCTATCTCTCCTTTGTCGTAAAGATAGGTTGCGTAATGGGTATAAATGGCGATGAGTCCAATGTGCTCTTTGGCTTTTTCACAAAACCTAATGGCTTCATTAAAGCGCTCTTCAGACAAAGATTTGTCTTGCGTAGACACTAAGGCAACAATGAGTTGCATATGTAGTAAACAGGTGAAGCGGGTGGAATGTTTACCTTTAATTAAAGAGTTGCCATAGCTTATGACTGTGTCTTTTTCGTCTATCGAGTTATAAAAGTTGATAATGGCGTTATGGGCTTGCTCTTTAACTTCTGGGTCTTCTACGCTGTCGATATGCTCAGTTATAAAGTCCATAGATTCAAATGCTCCAGCCCAGTTTTGGGTGGCGGCATTGATTGCTGCTAATGCCCCATGGGATTGAAACCTATATTTAAACGAATAGTCATTGCTTGTGAGCTTTTTGTAGTCCTCGGTGGCTGCTAGTAAGTCGCCAGCTACGAGTTTTAGATAGGCTGCGGTGTAATCATAGAGTTCTAAATCTTCTCCACTTAAGCTTGCTTTATCTAGGCTATTAAAAAGCTGTTTGGATTTTTGTGGGTTGGAGCTACGTATTTTGTATGCTTCTTCTAGAGTACTATTTGAGCTCTGTGCGGCATAAAGTAATGAAAAAGTACTTAATGAAACCTGCAATAAGATAAAGCATGTAATCCATTTAAATATGCTGTTCATAAAACTCCGTCGGTTAAAATACTTATCTATTTCAGTATCTTATGATTGTATCTCTAAGTAGAAGCAAGGTTTTTAGTGTCTCATTTCACTATAAAATAATCAGTCTATAAGTAAAGTATGTTTCTAACACTAAGGTTTGAAAAGCTATAAGTAGTACTACTTTGTTCACTCTTCATATACAAACTTGCTTCCGCGTTATGCCTGCTAACGTCATAGGTTACAAGGGCCGGCAGCTTGAGTGCTGGTTTATTTGGGTAACTCGATTAGCTGCTGTTCAATGTTAAATCAAAGCGTTTATGTTATTGATTTAAAAAGTATAGTTTAAAATTTCAAAAATATTCCACTGAGTTGTTAAAGGCTTGCTTAGCTAATTTATCAGTTTATTTGGCTTACGTGTTTTAATGGTATAGTGAGTAAAGTCTTCTTTGTTTAATGGAAGTGATTGATTTAGTTGTTCTTAATAGAAATTTTTATACAAGGATAAGTCAGGTGTTTAAGGCAAAGTTACAAAGTGTTAAATGGGTAATATACACAAGTATTGTGCTTTTTTTGTTTAGCTGCGGGACTAAAGATTCTACAAACGTGGCGGTTGAAGATATATACGCTAGGGTAGCGATAGATGTAAATAACAGCGGCACAGCTAAGATACGTATTGATCTAAAAGAAGGTAATTTTATTGGTGAGTCTTTAGATTTAACGGGTAACGATACGTTACAGTTGAGCTTTAATGGTGAAAGTATTGCTATTAAAAAAGATAACGATTTATTTGATATTGATTATGAAGCTAGTGTTGAAACCCATGGCTTAAGCGGTGTTTTTTCTTTTGGGTTTGTTAGAAACAATCAAACAGTTGTAGCTGCAGAAGCAAATTTAAGCCCTAGTTTCGATATATTAACTCCTACTAAAGGCAGTGTGTTTAACAGTAGTGACAGCCTAGTCGATATAAGTTGGAGTAACCCTAATCAGGCTGAAGTGGTTGAGCTTCACGGCACCTTAACCTGTGACACTATTGAAGATGATTTAGACCTAGATACAGACAGTGAGAACGAAGAATATAGATTACAAGATACTGGGAGCGACAGCCTGCCACTGTATCATCTTATTAGTAATCTTATTCTTGAGGTGACGCTAGAAGATGAAGAGATTATCTCTAGTAACCCTTGTGATTTGAGCTTTGACCTCGCTAAGGTTCACGAAAAGCCTCTAACTGGTTTTATGAGTGGAAGCACAATACGCGTGAGTCAAAATAGAAGTTCTTACACCTATAAAGTGACAGGGATTGAGAGCAATAATTAAAGTTTCCCCAGTTGTAGTGATTTTAAATTGGCTTAAAAGCAAAGCTTTTCTGAGATTAAAAATCAGGCTATCGTATTTGTAAAATAATAATAAAGGGTACATCATGCTGAAATATCTAATTACTTCCATTTGTGTTTTATTTTTACCTCCTTTGTTTGCAGAGCAAACTGCATTAGTTGGTGGCAGGTTGATAGACGGGTTTGGTCATCACCCCATTGCTAACAGTGTGATCTTAGTTAAAGACGGCATCATTGAAAAAGTTGGCACTGTTGATTCTGTGGAAATACCAAGTAATTACACAGTAGTGTCAACTGAAGGTATGGATGTTCTTCCGGGGTTATGGGAAAGCCATGCCCACTTAATGTTGGTTGGTCATGCTGATTATGGACATTGGCAAAAAGAATATACAGATAAATTAAGCTCAGAAATTATGCCCGCCAGTGCACAGCAGCTTTTATTGGCAGGTGTCACAAGTGCTCGAGATTTAGGGGCTCCTCTTGAAGACTCAATCACAATTAAAAATAAAATTGCATCAGGTGAGATACCTGGCCCTCGCTTGTACGTTTCAGGACCTTTTTTACAACATGAACCTTATCCAGGAACTGAGCATTACAGATGGGGGATTAATGGGGTTAGTGATGCTAAACGTAAAGTAAATAAGCTGGCAGATGCTGGAGTGGATATTATTAAACTTATCGATCACGATATGATGAGTTTAAAAGAAGCACAGGCCATTGTTGATCAAGCCCATGCACGTAACTTAGTGGTTGTAGCTCATTCTCATAAGCCTGATGAAATTCGCCGAGGGTTACAAATTGGGGTTGATAACTTTGAGCATACTGGGCTGACAACCGCGCCAGAGTACCCAGAAGATATCATGCGTATGTTGAAAGAGCGCACCGCAAAAGGCCGAGTCGCCGGTGGGCCGTTATATTGGACGCCTACAGTAGAAGGCTTGTGGAATTACGAAAACACGGTAGCAAACCCAGAGCGTTTAGATAACACATGTTGGCATAGAGGCCTTGAGCCAAGCACGGTAAAAGATGTTAAAGCATCATTGAGCAATGTTGGCCAGCTAGAATATATGCAATTAACACCTTTACGTAAGCCCACTTTAAAGAAAAAAATACAACAATTAAAAGAGTCAGGGGCGGTACTTTTAGTTGGGACCGACAGTGGTATTCCTACTAAATTCCATTGCCAAAGCACTTGGAATGAGCTTGCAATTTGGGTAGAAGAAATGGACATCTCACCTATGGATACCATACGTGCAGCCACATATTGGCCGTCGGTATTGATGAAAGTCAGCGATAAGAGTGGCACCATATCTGTTGGTAAGTACGCAGATATTATTGCCGTTAAAGGTGATGTGTTGCGGTATATCAATCTATTGCAAGATGTAGACTTGGTTATGAAAAACGGAAAAATATACAAGCAAGACGGAATTCCTAAAATTTAACTAGGGTGTTTTGTTAGCAAAGTATTGAGTTACGAGGTTACTCTACTGGGTTACTTATATGTATTTGGGTCTATTAAACATTTAAATGTCGTGAAGCGAGGAGCTATTTATGGAGTCTAAAAATAATAACTCTCCAGATTACTCTCAGTATAGCATTGCCGAACTTGAAGACGTTTTAGCTCATATTGACCAAGTTAAATACCCAGAGCGTTATACCGATGCTAAAGCATCGCTCGCCGATAAATTAGAAAAACGAAAAGCGTTATCTGCTTCCGATGAAGACAAACCATTGATCTTACCTCCCAAACCAAAGTGGGCAGAACTACACCTTATGACTCGGGTGATGGTAGTGATTTTTACTGGGCTGAGTATTGCTATTTTACCGACTATGTTTACTGAGTTTATGACAAGTAAAAGTTGGGCTAAATATAGTAGCTGGCCAACTTGGATTATGGCATGTTTGCTTGTCACCGGTTGGTTCGTGAGTCTTCAAGTCGACGCTAAATATCGCCAGAATTTAGTGGCGAGTAATCGTGGTAAGTTAGGTGTTGTCGTCATGCCTATTGTGTTAATTGCATTCAATTGGTTGTTTATTGAAAAGGCATTACCTTCTTATTTACATTCTTTATCGGCACAAAAAGAAGTGCAGTACTATATGAACTACCGCAAACAAAGTGGTGAAAAGTTTTGTCGTTATCGCTTAAAGGTTTTAGAGTCTGACGACTTTGAAAGTGGCAATTTATGTATAAGCGAAAGCCAATTAAATAGTCTGCCAGAAGCAGGAGAAATTCATATTACTGGTTCACGCAGCCAGTTCGGAATCGTTGTAAATAGCTTTGTTCGCAGTCGTATTGGGTTAGTAAAAGGTTACGAATAAAGTTCAACCTTGAAGGTAAATGTTGGCGCTAAGACTATCTAAAATAAAATGTATAGGACAATCTTCAACGTAAACAAACCGCGCGCTTATTGTAGTATGTTCTTCTGACTAAGCAATATCTGAAAGCATAAGTAATATGCGCTTTAAGGTATTGCTTAGCGCTTCTTTTTAATCATTTTACACAAGATTATTAATGCAATTTTTTATTAAAGCCATTTTGAGATTTAAGCTATGAGTAGTAAAAATATACAAACTGAAACCGAGTTACGCCGTGATTTAGCGGCTGCTTATCGATTAGCTGCCATGCTAGGGTGGGAAGACACCTTGTATACCCATTTTTCAGTTAGGCTGCCTGGGCCTGGAACACCGCGTTTTTTAATTAATCCTTTTGGGCTTATGTTTGATGAAATCTGCGCCAGTGATTTAGTGGTGGTGGATGCTGAGGGCAAAGTGTTAGAAGGCAATGCTGATTATAATTTAGCGGGGTTTACCATTCATAGCGCTGTGCACATGGCCCGCGACGATGCCCATTGTGTGATGCATACCCATACTACAGCGGGTATGGCCTTAGCTGCCTGTGACGATGGCTTATTGATGTTAAACCAAATCAGCACTGAGTTTTACAATCGCCTTGGTTATCATGACTATGAGGGTGTAGCGTGGAATTTAGAAGAGCGTAAACGTATTCAAAATTCATTAGGGGATAACATAGGTTTAGTGTTGCGAAGCCATGGTTTGTTAACTGTAGGTGAGAGCGTTGCTGATGCTTTTCAAATCATGTATTACTTAAATCGAGCTTGTGAGATCCAGTTGGCTGCAGCGCAAATGGGCAGTTTGTCAAAAATGAATACTATCTCTGATGAACTGTCCCAGTATGTTTGTTCTCAATTTAAGAAAGTCGAGCACGAGCGCCATATAGTGTGGCAGGCATGGTTAAGAAAATTAGAGCGAATAGACCCCAGCTATAAAAATTAAGCTGTGTTGGCCACAGACAAGCTATGTTTGCACAGTGGTAAGTAGCCCATTTTATATCTAGCTTGGCCCGTTGGTTGGGGCTACTTTTTTGCCGTTTATGGCGCGATACATTTCTTTATGGTCGTGCCAATATCCACTTACGGTTAGCCTTACGGTAATTGGGCCTTCTTCAATATTCATAAAGTAAAAACCGTGGTATCCAGCAAAGGGGCTAGTAAAGGCGCCACTTTGCTTTGTGCCTTCACCCCTTGAGTAAGCCATTTCGAAGCTTTCGGGGAAATTAGCTGCGTTTTCGCTCGTAGGGTGGCCATGAAAATCATAATAGACCCCTTCTTCTTTGGCATTGAGCACTTCCCATGTATAAACAAAAGTTGTATCGGCTGCCATAGCAAATTTATGTTCTACTTCTCCTAAGTCGTCAATTTCTATATCAATAATTTGTTGTTTAAAAGGGGCGTCATGTAACTGAATTAAGCCTTGTATCGGCTTATTAATGCGCTCAGCTGCGGGATCATAACTTTCTATATTAAAAGAAAGGGCAGGGGTAGCATCAGAGGTTTGTGTGCTAGGTTTGGCTAATGCTAAAAGTCCTAGCTTTTCTCCTAGCCCTGTTGGGTCAATACCATATTCTGCCGGTAATATTGCGAATAAAAGCAGTGCGCCACCGCAAAATGCACTGAGTAATACTTTTTGAAGAGCAGACATTAACAATCCTCTTTGTGATTAGTAACCTGTAAATCAGGCATAGAGAAAACCTACTAGTTGAAAACCAAATATCATCAACCCAGATGAAAAAATGATGCTATTTGCTGTTTCAGAAGCCTTATCAAATTTAGGCTGGCGACGTAACCAAGATATAACCACAAATAAAAGTAGCAAAGCCAAAACCTGACCGACTTCTACCCCTAGGTTGAAGGCTAACATATTGGCTATTAACCCATCTTTAGATAGGGCTATATCTTGCAGCTTAGTGGCAAGTCCCAAACCATGCACTAGGCCAAACCCAAACACCATGACTTTAGGGTTTAAAAAGTGCGCAGAGTATAGGTTTTCTAGTGCTTTGTAGCATACCGATAGGCCAATGATTGCATCGACTAAAAAAGGGTTAACTGATATGTCCAATAACACGCCACTTAGCAGTGTTATTGAATGGCCAAGGGCAAATAAGGAAACAAATAGTAGGACTTGTTTGAGTCTAGCTAGAAAGAAAATCACTGCCGCTAGATAAAGTAAATGGTCATATCCTGTGACCATATGCTTGGCCCCTAAATATAAATAGGGAATAAAGTGAACCCCAGAGATCCCCGTTAAGAAACCTTGGTTTTGCTGAGCCAAGCCATGGGCAAGTACTGGCATGGCAGCAAGTAGGCTTAAAAAAACGAACCCTAATAAAAGGCGAGGTTTATTCAACATAAGGAATTAAACGGCCCAGAATGATAACCAAGGTCCAAGATATGAGAGACAACCAAGCTACCAAATGGGCCTGTGTGGGTAATTGGGTTGTTGTAGGTTTACTTGTCATTAGCGGTTTTATGGCTTTTAAGAAATACAGTGTATTTAATCCTGCGACTACAATAACCGCCATCTTAGCCCAAAATGCGATGTTAACTAGGTAGCGGTCTGAGTCTCCGATGACAAATAGTGCCCCAGATATAAAGTTGATGCTAAAACCTGCTATGGCAAACTTAAGAAACTTATCCACTAGGTTAAGAGGCATGTTTTTGGCAAAGCCTAGCATTCTTAAATCCACAATTATGAGTGAGCCAAACAGCAAACATAGTCCTAAAAAGTGAGCCATTTCTAGTGCAGGAAACACAAAAGCATTGTCCATTACAAAGCTACTAATTGGACTTTGATTAAGTATGTCTATTATTTTATTTAGTAAATTATTCATGGAGCTCTCCTTAAGACCAGTAGCCAATAAGTCGCCCAGCAATAATGGCTGCGACCCAAACTATCAGAGTTAAAGCGGCTATTTTTGTTTGCTTAGGGGCGGTGCTAGTGGCTGGCTTCATGCAAAGTTTAACTAGCCACCAAGTTAAGCCTAATCCAATGAATACTAGGAGTAATTTAATTCTAAAGGCCCAGTTCACGTAGAGCTCTGTGGCGTTACCACTAAAAAGTGCTATCCCAGAAAGCAGATTAATAACAAATCCTCCTTGGGCAATTCGCCAATATGGTGCCATGGCAATAATGGGTATGTCAGCTGCAAAGCCAAGAACTCTAATTAGTAACATTAAAGAAACACCCACCAAGATACCCATGCCAATTGCATGTAATGTTAGCGCTATTGGATAACCCCATTGGGTACTAGAAACCGTTAGACCAAGGCCTGACTCTTCAAGCCAATTTAGGCTTTTAGCTGTGCTTGCAGACAGTTTAGTGTCTGTGTGGTGGTTGTTTTGAGGGGTATTTTGAGTGCGCTCTGTGGTTAGGTCATCACAAGCATAGGGTTCGTATGAGTCCTCGGTAAATGTCACCTTATCAGAGCCTGTGATGGGTTGCTCAAGGTTGACTGGATCTACTAGCGTATATTCACGGGTGAGTACGGTTTTATCTTCATTTAACGTGAAGCGCTCAGTAATGGTTAGTTGTGAACTGTTTTTTGCAGGCGACGGCGGACCCATTCGGCCTCTAGCACCATCGGGACGAGGAGGTCTGTCTGCATCTGGCCTTGGTGGGCGCTCGCCTTTTGCTTTTGCATCTCCAGGCCTTTCTCTACGCTCACCTTCTAGAGGTGCCATTATCCACCCTTCATCAAATCCTGTGGTGGTGACGACTAGGGTGTCTCCTGTCCATTTTCCCGTTGAAAACCCAGCTCTACTGGGCTGATAATCATCTGGCATACTTGTACCATCTAAGTAAATGGTGCGCTGTAAATTCATAAAGCCATAGGTCAGCTCAATTTTGGTGTGGGTTTGCTCGATATGGTTAACCATTTGATCAAACCACCAATCCATAATGATATTGGTGGGTTCACAATGAAATCTAGGATTTTGAGACGAAGCCGCGTCTAGTACTGCGGCCTTTCCTGCCTCAGTCAGAATGATTGGCGAGTTGCCACCTGCTCCTGGGGGCGCTCCTCTTTCGCGGACCATAGCCCAATTGCCATTAATATTTGGGGAGCCATCACTTAGGGTGGTTTGCCTAGTAGCTTTGCTTGATTGGGTATCCTTTGACTTGGTATCTGAAACTATGGTGCCCTTGTCTGTAAAGGTGCTGTCACGTGAGGCAGTGATACCATTTTCAAAGGTGATTTCGTTCATATAACAGGTGGTAGGATCTTTTCTATCAGGAGAGCCAAGTATGCTGATATGACTGCCTATTTCGAACAGCTCTGTAGTCCATCCGCGGCGTTTTAGTAAGGAGCCTGATTGCAGTTCGCAGCGCATATTGGTCACGCCATTATTGTCATCTTTTACATCGAAATACACATAAGAGTGGGGATTCACAAGGCGAACACGAGTAATAGAACCGCTGACGACGAATGTCTGACTGGTGTCAAATTGGCCGCTACTACCATGATGTGCGAATGCCGACAGTGGCGATAAAGCGAGTAGTGTTATGACGATTAGGCATCGTAGATTACACATGTTTTGGATCCTTAATAAATATCTCAAATTTGTTTGGTTATGTATTAAAAGTAACTGTTTTTTAAGGCTTTACTGCTTATAGATAAAGACAGGGTTGTAACTTATGGCTATGGTACAAAGGGATTAAAAAAAGTTTGTGCAAATAATTAGACCTTTACTTGATAGCTAAAAATCCCCCTCTATCGCAATATCTCACGTTAGCTTACGGGCTAGGGCTAAGAGCTTAACTCGCTATAATTAGACATCACATAGGTATTTCGCCCTTGCTCTTTAGCAGCATACAAGGCTGTGTCTGCAAGCTGATATAATCGCATGGCGTCGAGGTTGTCGCTTTGTGTTTTGGTACACGCGCCCATACTAACGGTTAGATATGGCTCGATAGGAGAGGCTTGATGGGGAATATTAAGTTCAGCAATTGATGATTGAATTTTTTGCATTATGCCAATAGCAGCCGCAGAGTCGGTATTTGGCAAGATACAAAAGAATTCTTCGCCGCCCATTCTTGCCACTATATCGTTGGTTCGTAGTAAGTTTTTATTTATGGCATTTGCCACAGACACTAAACACTCATCACCCATTAAATGACCGTATTCATCGTTGTATAATTTAAAATAATCGATATCAATAGCAATTAAGGTTAATGGCGTGCCATTGGTTTTGGCTGATGCTAGGGCCTGTTTGATGGAGTCATCGTATTTACGGCGATTGGCAATTTTGGTGAGGGGGTCAATTTTAGTTAGGTTATCTAACTGCTTATTTAACTCAGCTATGGTGTGGTTTTTACTTTCTTTTTCGGTGTTGATTGTGCCTATTATGAGTGCAGTACTACAGGCGGTAAAAATATATATTTGCATGTAGAAAATAGCATAGCTTAAATCGTTAAACATGAAGATGAAGGGGCCAAGTTTAACTGTGCTATAAAAACCACAGGTTAGAAATACAACTGTTATCCAAACAGATGTGATGTAATGGTTAAATCGTAGCGCCACCCACATAGCAACGGGAAATAATAAAAATATCAAGCTTACAGTGAATTTATTGTAGTGCTCTCTACCAAACACTTCGACCAGAATTAATAAAGTTGATAAGCATAAAATCCCTAACTCAAAGACTTGCTGCTTTTGGATGTGCAAAGACAAGGTTTTATTTTTAAATGAGCTAAAAATATGAAAAGCAGTGAGGGTAGAGGCAAAAATACTCACGGTATTCCCAACAAACCAAATTAAAGAGCGGCTCAATACTGGTTTAATATCCGAAATAACCCAAAGAGCAGTAGCGCCTATAACAATATTCAGCAAGGCACTGAGCATACATAGCACAGTCAAAAACAGAATATTTTGTCGTAAGTCGTTGAAAGTTACAGGCTCTTTGCAAAGCTTTTTGAAAACAATGATGGTTAGAACAACGCTCAATACATTGGCTAATAAGAAGGCTATTTGATTGCGATCAAAGCTACCGAAGTGAGAATGAACTCCGATAAAGTAGGCTATCATGATACCGAGCGCTAAATGGGGCCAACGCTTAGGCGAGCAAACTAAGAATAATGCCGTCGCTATGCCATTTCCTAACCAAAGGATGGCGATTTCGCCTACCATGAAAAATGCACCGCTGAGGTAAATCATGGCGACATAGCTAAGCACCATAAATGCAAACACAGCGATATTTAATAGCGAAAAGAAAGACTTACAGCGACTGATTATTTCCATTAATTAGCTCTATTCAATCATTAAATACAAGTATATTTATGTCGTAACACTAAGGCTAATGTTAAGAAACCTTACAATTTGTAGTAGACCGTTTAGTTAAGTTTTAACCACGTTATCAGTATACTAATCGTTATTTTTTTGTACGTCACCCTATGTTTTGCAGATATTGACCAAGATACTTTGAGTTAGGTTTTATTGTGCTTTTAGCTTTACTTGCATAATGTTTCGATATGTATCTACCCAATACTTATCTTTATTGGTGAGTAAATAGTCCAGAAACTTGTTATGTTCATCCTTACTAATAGTAAGATAATCCCCTCCGACTCCATGGAATAGCACATTTATTAACTTCACGTTTTTAGGCTGTTTTTCTATAAAATCAATAATGTCTTGGGCACCAATGTTATTGGGGGCTATGATCCTCGCAAAGTTTGGATCTTCTAGCCCTTTAATAGCAATAAACTGTTCACTTACTGCTTCTATATAGTTGCCATCTTTCGCTAATTGATCGCCGCAAGGAGGGGTAAAAGTACGCACAGATTCACCATCTAATGCATTTAGCAAGGTGTTGGCTACTGTGACTTCATCTACTATGGCACGGACTAATTTGTCGTCTAGGTTCTTATGGGGTGTCACCCAATCACGATATGGCTTAGATTTTTTGCATGCATGAAACAAGGTGTGGTTACCTAATTCATGTCCATTTTTTGCAAGGTTTGCCCAGTCATTTAAACGCTTCTTAAAGGTTACTGACAGGGGGACAACATAAAAAGAGGCTTTTAAATTTCGCTGGTCTAGGGCAGGTATCGCGTTATCTAACTGGGATTGTAAGGCGTCGTCGTACGACAAGCTAATCGCAACTTTATGATTATTTGGCCATAATGTTTCTGCTTGTACTTGGCTTAGCACACTAGTGGAAAATTGTAATATTGCAGTTAAAGCCAAGTTAGTCATCAGTTTGAGCATTATGTTTTCCTAGTAGGGCTGCTGTTGGTAAGTTTTGCACTAGATAACCGCCAATACATTAGCACAATGGGCCGCTTGCTTCTGCGCCTTTCACTCACTCTATACTTTAGTAAGCTATCCGCTTCCTCATTTTATCCACAATTTTTTGTTTTTAATCTTTTACAGTGAACCTCAATGTTTAACTAGATTGTTTTTTATTCTTGTTTGGAGAGAGTCCTGTGGACAATAGATTAACTAAAATCACTGCTTTGACCTTAATCATGTTTATGTCGGCCTGTGGTGGCAGTAATAATGATGAAACGACAACTGTTGATGAAAGCCTTGTTGATAGTGAAAGTGATGAATCCAGCAGTGATACGGACGAGTTAGTTGTAGATGTAGATGCAACCTTATTTTTAACGGGTGATAACGTCAGTATCAACACTGTTTCTTGTACATTAACAGATGGCTCTGAAAGTTTGTGTTATGAAATTACCTCAAAACATACGGCTACCGAACATGATATGGGACCTTGGTGTCCTGAAACCATTTATGACACGGCTGAAAAAGGAGGTTTGTGGTTCGATAAGGGTGAAATTAATGATTTAGATGGTGAATTTATTCTCAACTTAGCCACTTTCTACGATGATCCTGGGTTCAAAATGTATGAGGATGATGGCAGTGTGCGCAGAATGGAGACGGCAGAGCAATGTGCCCAAGGTGCGGATCCTAATATTGAAGATGAGTTTACCAATATGTGTGCACAGTGTTTACCTGAATGGGTGAGCACAGAGGTTTCTTATCTCATTCCGATTACGCCAGTCAAGCAAAGTGAGCCTGTAGAGTTGAGTGACGGGCCAACACTTGAGGTCGCTGGGGTTGAATATGGTCCTTCCGTGAGGGGCTTGGCCTTTAATGGCGTGAGGTTCGATCACCCTGCTGACATAGATATCATCCTTGCTGGATATCAAATTGCGCCAGTGGATGATGCTGGTGGACATGTTAATAACAGTTTGGGGTATCACTATCACGGAGATACAGGCATGACGACCCGAATAGAACAATCAGACGGACATTCAGCCATGATTGGCTATGCGCTCGATGGCCATGGGCTATATGCTAAATTAGACGATGATGACAATGAAGCTACCGAATTAGATGAATGTCGCGGCCATTCTGATGAAACCCGAGGTTATCATTACCATGTATTGTCTCTTGAGAGTAATGAGTTTTTAGATTGCTTCTACGGGGCATGGGCTGAAGATGAAGAAGATAATGGCCCTCGTTAGCTTTACATATGACTTCCCCAAACGGGAAGTCGTGTTTAGCGAAGCCTCTATAGCTAGCTTATGGTTACCAAAGTGAAAAAATTAATGCTCTTGTTGTCCTTGTTTTGGTTTTCTTTTGGCGCTTATAGCCATGGTTTTGATTACTCTGTGGTGCGGCTGATAGAGCAAGACAATGACAAATGGCGTTTGGTTGTTGTGTCATCCCTTGATGCATTTCGTAAAGAAGTAAAGCAGCACTTTGCTGATAGTCCTTACACGAGTGTCGAACAATTTAATGCACAATTACTTTCTCATATTAATGCGACTTTAAAAATAGCAACAAAAGATACTGAGGTTTCCTTAGGAACAGGAAAGGTCCAATTAGGCCATGAAACTTCGATAATATTTGATGAGGTAGCATTACCTAAAGGCGCACAAGCCATGACGCTAATAAATGGGGCCCTAAAAGATATTTACCGGCACACCACCAAGTTGATTGTTGCTGAGCAAGGCCAAGATGGCGTGACCTTTATTCTTAATAAGAAAAACAACTTTACTGCCAACTTCTCAGTTCAGTGAGCCCCTTTGATTGTATTCATGTGGGCTCTGTAACCCTTATATGACTTCGAATGAATACTAATTTATTTCCATTTTAGGACTCATTTGAAGGTGCTCTATAAAGGCGCTAACGTGAGACGGTAAAACCCGGTCTTTCATATATATCAAGTCAATACTTGCAGAAATAGTTTGGGATTTTGGCAGTATTTCAGCGACCTTACCTTGTTTAAGCTCATCTGCAAATAATGTTGCGGGAACATTAGCAATTCCCGCCCCCGCCATTACAAATTGCTTGAGTAGTCTGACATCATTTGCTGCGATTGATGCAGATTTTGTGGCTAACTGTTTCACGAGTTTTTTATCGTTTTTACTGAGCCATGTTTTTAGGGAGGGGCAATCTGCATGGTAATCAATAATCTCGCTATTGATGACATCTGTGAAGCAAGTAAAAGGGCCATGATTTTTAATGAAATCAGTACTGGCAAGGGTGATAAATTGCTCTTGTTTAAATGGTGTAACGTTTAATAATTGTGGTTCTGACGAAAAAACAACTATTCCTAAATCAGTATCATTGTGAATAATGTTTTGTACTGTACTTGCGTCATCTTGTAATAGGATTTCCACGCTGACTTGTGGATGTTTTAGTTTAAAGCTCTCTATTAGCGGCGCTAGTACTAGGCTAGCAAGTTCTAGAGTTGTCCCTAACTTAACATGGCCAACTACTACAGAATGTTTATATTTAGCATCAAATATATCTTGCTCTAACGCTGTAAGGTGCTTCTCCGCTGTTTTAAGTAGGGTCTTCCCCTCTTGTGTTAAATATATTTTCCTGTGTGCTCTTTTAAACAAGAGCACACCTAACGCCTCTTCTAGTTTTTTTACTTGATAAGAAACTGCTTGTTGAGTGAGGTGAAGCTTATCGGATGCTTTGGTGACACTTTGATATTTAGCTACCTGCACAAAGGTGGCTAGGTTATTTAGGTTTCGCACCTTGAGTCCTTATGAAAACGAGTCGTTATACTTCAAATTTAGCACAAATTTTTTTTAACTATTGCTAAAAGTAAGCTGTTTTTAATTTGTTGATTTGCTCTTCATAATCCCTGTGATTCATGCTTTTCATTACCTATGAACAGCAGAATAAAGGCGTAAGCCTTATCTAGAGCCGAGCAAACTTAAGGTTTTAATGTAACAAGCGTTTTTGTTTGCTTGTGGCGTATATGTTTGAAACACCACTAGGAGTCTTTAATGAAAGCTGTCACAGGTAATTTACAATGGGTATTAAGATTGGAGGGGCTTGGGGTATTCGCTGCGTCTCTTATAGTTTTCTCAGGTATTGATGGGAATTGGCTACTTTTCTTTGCAGCTTTTTTAATACCAGATATTACTTTATTGGCTTATTTGGTTAATAAAAACATGGGGGCACTTTTTTATAATCTTAGCCACTCCATTATTGGGCCTATGTTATTAGTTAGCTTTGCCCTTTTATATGACGTGCCAATTGGTTTGACTATTAGTTGTATTTGGCTTGCTCATATTGGCTTTGACCGTGCCCTAGGATATGGGCTGAAGTATCAATCTGATTTCAATCATACACACCTTGGGATCATTGGGCGTAACAAGTCCTGAGGTATAAAAATTAAGTGCTTTTGTTGATTAGCTGAAAAAATAAACCTAAAGCAAGGGGGGACAGCGTATTCTCTAAAAAATAATGATATTAAGGTTTTTGGCTTGTTTACTTAGCCAGGTAAGAGCCGTCCTTTTTGACCCGCTGTTGGTCCTCATTCGCCCTTATGTATCTTGGCGTATTTTCTTAGACTAGGGTTACATTGTAACTCTTAGGAATATACATGTTAATACACAACTGGGCGATTTTGGTCGTCGTAAGTCTTTTTGCTTTTTCAACTCAAGCTACTGATATAAAAGAAAATAATGCTATTGAAGTGGCGGTTAAGCAGGCAAGTGAAGCGGCACCTGAGCATATTGTTAAAAATGCGAGTTTTATGAGATTTGCCCATGGGAAATTTAACATAATTAAAGCCGGAACTAACGATTTTACTTGCTTAGTAGTCCATGAGCCTAATGGCCGTTATGAGCCTTCTTGTTTTAATAAACCTGCGATGAAAAGTGTATTTTTTAGCTACCAGATGCATATGAAATACTTATATATGGGGTATGATGCAAAGCAGACTCACCAAAAGTTAGTCCAAGCTTTTCAGCTAGGTGAATTGCCAAAACCAGAAACAGGTTCCTTGGTATATATGATGTCCAGAAATAACAGAAACTATGTGCATCATACTAAAACCTTGAGAAAAGGCGTTCCACACCAAATGTATTTTTATCCCAAGTTAGCGGATGAAACCTTTTCTCTTGGCGGGCATTCAAGTAAACATTGGCCAGCTCTTTGGCAGGGGTTCCCTGCTATGTCTGCGTTAATAGTGCCAGTTCAATAATTGTGGTTTAAAAAGATAGCGGAGAGAGAAATGTCAAATAAGGATATGTTGCTAGCCTTATGTATCGTGACCATATGGGGTGTTAACTTTGTAATTATTGCTTGGGGCCTAGAGGGTATGCCGCCATTGTTGCTAGGTGGTATTAGGTTTTTAATGGTGGCCAGTATCGGCTCACTGTTTTTTAAGCGACCAGCCATTCCGATTAAATGGTGGGTGGCGTATGCCATTCCCATCAGTTTTTTACAATTCGCTTTTTTGTTTAGTGCAATGGCCTTTGGTATGCCAGCTGGACTGGCATCGTTAGCGCTTCAAGCACAAGCTTTATTCACCTTACTTTTTGCTTTTCTAATACTTAAAGAGGCGATTAAAGGGTATCAAATTGTGGCAATTGCAGTGGCAGTAATGGGGCTGAGTATCATAGCTTTTAGCAATAATACTGAAACCATGACGGCCCTTGGATTTGGGTTAACTATGGCAAGTGCCGCAAGTTGGGCACTTGGTAACATATGTAATCGCACCATAAGTAACCGTGGCTATAAGGCTAATGTAAACCTTATTATTTGGAGTGCTTGGGTACCGCCTATCCCGTTTTTTCTATCTAGTTGGTATTTTGAAGGCTCTGATTTAATTATTTCCAGTTTAGTTAACTTTAGTTGGCAATCGTTGGCATCTTTAGTGTATTTGTCTATTTGTGCCACCATAGTGGGTTACGGTTTGTGGAGTTATTTATTGTCTCGTTATCCAGCGGCGCAGATTGCGCCTTTATCTTTAGGGGTGCCAATAGTAGGGATAACCTCGGCGAGTATTTTATTGTCTGAGTCAATATCACAAATGCAGTGGATTGGCGCATCTTTGGTATTAACCGGGTTATTAATGAATACGTTTGGTGGTCGCCTAAAACGTAGGGTGCCTGATGCAAAAAGCCTCTAAAAACATCCACATTTATGTGGTGTTAATACCCAGTGGTTTGTTGTTAGATACTGTTGGCCCCGTAGAAGTATTTAACTATGCAAACCGAATCGCAGGTGAAAGGTTTAGCATTCATTATGTGGGGGCCGACCCAAATATCAGTAATTCTGTTGGTATATCCATTAAGGTGGCACCTTTACCAGACTATATCGAGTCTTCAGCTTGGGTGCTTGTCCCAGGTATGCTGGGCGAAACCATAGAGCTTGAAACAAAAGCAGTACAACAAACCTGTGAATGGTTACAGCAGCATAATTTTCAAAAACTTGTATCTGTGTGTGGCGGTTCTTTGATCCTAGCTAAAGCGGGGTTATTAAGCAGTAAAAAGTGTACAACCCATTATATGCATATTGAGCAACTGGCGGGTTTAGTAGGTGCTGAGCAAGTGTTAGAAAACCGCTTGTTTGTGCAGGACGACAATGTTTATACCAGCGCCGGAGTTAGTGCCGGTATTGACTTAGCACTGTACTTAGTTGAACAGGAGTTTGATGGCCTAGTGTGTGCAAAAATTGCAAGGCGAATGGTGCTTTTTACTCGCCGGGGGGCACAAGATCCTGCAGAGTCACCTTTGTTGGAGCATCGCAATCACCTCAATCAAAAAGTGCATCAAGTACAAGATTTGATTTTGGCAGAGCCTGCTAATCAATGGAGCTTAAGTCATCTTGCTAGTCAGGTACACTGCAGTGAGAGGCACTTATCACGTATTTTTAAACAACATACAGGTCTGAGTACCAAAGCTTACCTTTACAAAATTCGCTTAACCATAGCAAAAGGTCTACTGAATACCTCTAACTTACCTATTGAGCAGGTAGCTAGCCGCTGTGGTTTTAATGATCCAAGGCAGTTTCGGAGGTTATGGGCTCGAGAAAATGGCCACTCTCCCTCTGTTTATAGAGCCAAGCAAACTTAAGTATTCCTCTTTTACATTTCAGCCTTTTAAAAACGACTCAAGGATAGAGATTAGTCTTGGCAGCCATTAGCTTTGTGATGTGCTGCGATTACATGCCGATATTTATTAATGCAGCACAAGCTTGCTTATGTATGGGCCGATAATGATTTCTTGATATGCTTTACTGGTAAAAGGTTTGGTAGTAATGTCAGGTAAAGTCACGGTTTTAAAATGTTTAAGGTTGTTCGGCATGGTAAGTGTTTAGTTTGTAAATTACCCCAGCCTGCTTTCAAACAAGTAAGTGCATTAATGTAAACAGTGATGGAATGTATTCATGAGTGGATGTAAGTTTTTAAAAATTGTCGGAATTCTGATTTTTATGAGTTTTCAGAGTTCAGGACAAATGCTTTCAAAACAAGGGTTGCTGCAGTTTCAGTCTGACTTTGTTGAACTTGAAAAGCAAATTAACGCTCGCCTCGCCGACAGTACCAGGAATACGCCCGCTTCAGTAGAGCTTTATTTTCAAAAAGCACAATTGTACATGATGTACAAACGAGCGGACTTGTTAGACCCCTTATTGAGTGAAATTGAACCTCAAGTATTTGCTCAAGATGACTTAGTGATACACAGTCAATGGTTTTTATTAAAGGGTATTCAAGATTATTTAATTGGCAAATACCTACAAGCCGATGAAAATTTCAAACTGTCTCTGATGGCACTCAAAGAAGAAAATCATCAACAAGCATTTGTCTACCTAGAAAACTTTATTTTGCTGTATCAAGGGATTAACCGAGTTTATCTGCAGCAGTATGAAACAGCTCTGAATGGATTGACCGATGTTTATAAGCGGGCAGAAAAAAACAATTGGCCAATTATTCAAGCAAGAAGCCTTATCTTTATAGGTGATGCAAACTACGCCTTAAAGAACTATGAACAGGCACTGGAGTACTATCAGAATGCTTATGGCACTTATCCTCTAGAGGCTAAAACTTATCGAGCAGAAGCGCGTATGTATGAAGCTCAGATGGTAAACATTGTTGGTGAGCGAAGTGTTGCATTTCAGCAGCTAGAACAAGCAATGGATGTTTTTATTCAAAACCACGATGCTACCCGTTTAGCCGATGGTTTTTTACTTAAGTCCTATTTTTATAGCAAAGTCCCAGACCATGACAAATCCCTATACTGGATTGCTAAGTCAGTTGAAAAACGAGAAGAGTTAGGCAATCCAATTGAAATTGCTAATGCTTATGTGCATTACAGTTATCAATTAGGGATAGATGGCCAAGAATCCCTAGCGTTAGAGTATGGACTTAAAGCGGCAAATTTAGCAAAAGAGCATGAAGATGTAGCCGGGCAGTGGGATTCATATGGCAACTATGCCAATTTATTGAATCAAGTCGGAGATTACAAGCAGGCATATCAATACATGCAATTGAGTGAGCGAGCACTATTGAAGAAAGCTCGGTTAGATATCACCTCTCAAACAGCCACATTAAATGCAGAATTTAATTTACGCCGTGAACAGTTAAAGAACGAATTTCTAGATAAGCAAAGTGCATTATTAGAAGAACGCAATGCTTTGTTAAATGAACAATTAGTTTTGGAGCAACATCACAAGCAACACCAAAGCTGGTTGGTTACTTTTTTGTCTGTGGCTTTGGTGTTTTTTTCTATCATGTGTATCACTGTTTATAGTCTGTATCGAAAAAACAAGCTACTGGCAAGCCGTGATCCCTTAACGAATTTACTTAATCGTCGTAGTATTTTAATTAAAGGTAACCAGGCTCTAGCAAGTAGTGATAGACATGGTTACCCCTTGAGCGTGCTGATGTTAGATATAGATCACTTTAAGTTAGTAAATGACAATTATGGCCATGACGTAGGTGATAAAGTCATTAAATATGTAGCTGATGTGAGTACAACTTATTCAAGGACATCAGATTTTGTAGGGCGTTTGGGAGGAGAAGAATTTTTAATTATCTTACCCCATGCCGATGAAAGTGGTGCGTGGCAATTTGCACAATCGCTTTGTCGTAATATATGTAAAGAAAATAAAGATGAGATTAAGCCAGTTACAGAGGTCACTGTTAGTATTGGTATAGCCACAAAACATGTGAATAGTGAACAAGCCCACAATAGCGCGGTCGATAGAGACTTCAATCAACTAATTCGAGAGGCTGACATTGCCTTATATTGTGCCAAAGACCAAGGGCGTAATCAGGTTCAGGCTTATCATACAAACCAAGTCTAATATCGATTTACTTAGCGTAACAAAGCATGGGTTTGGGTAGGCAAGCCCATGAAATCATTTGTCCCCCCTAAATATGTTTTGTCATAATAATCTTAATTATATTGTTTAAACTAAGTACGACTAGTTACCTGGTGAGTATTCATTTAACTGTATTGGCACTTTTTTAAAATCTAACCTATATAGAGTGGGTCTTAGGTTGATATGGAAAAGCTATTAAGTAAATCTATATTAATCGTTTTAAAAAATGCTTGAACTAGGTAATAGTCTTGCCCATAGAGGCTGATAATTCAGTTAAATTATTCATTCGAAAAGCAGGAGTTGTAGATATGTCAAATAGCAAATGTCCAGTTATGCATGGTGGTGCAACAAAAAGTAATATGTCCGTAATGGAATGGTGGCCAAACGCCCTAAACCTAGATATTTTGCATCAGCATGATAAAAAAACTAACCCTTTAGGGGACGATTTTGACTACAGAGAAGCGGTTAAAACCCTTGATGTGGAAGCACTTAAAAAAGATATGCATGCCTTAATGACAGACAGCCAAGCGTGGTGGCCAGCAGACTGGGGGCACTATGGCGGCTTGATGATCAGAATGACATGGCATGCTGCTGGTTCGTACCGTATTGCCGACGGTCGTGGAGGAGCGGCAACCGGTAACCAAAGGTTTGCCCCACTAAATTCTTGGCCTGATAACGCTAACTTAGACAAAGCTCGCCGCTTGCTTTGGCCCATTAAGAAAAAATACGGCAATAAGTTAAGTTGGGCAGATTTAATTGCCTATGCCGGTACGATAGCATATGAATCTATGGGGCTGAAAACCTTTGGCTTCGCTTTTGGCCGTGAAGATATTTGGCACCCAGAGAAAGACATATATTGGGGTTCTGAAAAAGAATGGCTAGCGCCCAGCGGTAGTGAAGGTTCACGTTATTCAGGACAAAGAGATTTAGAGAACCCATTAGCAGCGGTAATGATGGGATTAATATATGTTAACCCAGAGGGAGTTGATGGTAATCCTGATCCACTTAAAACTGCCCAAGACATGCGAGCGACCTTTGAGCGTATGGCGATGGATGACGAAGAAACCGTTGCCTTAACAGCGGGTGGACACACAGTAGGTAAAACCCATGGTAATGGTGATGCTGCGCTATTAGAAGCTGATCCTGAAGGTGCGGGTATTGAAGAGCAGGGTTTTGGTTGGATGAATAATACCAAGCGTGGTATTGGTCGAAATACTGTAACCAGTGGTATTGAAGGGGCTTGGACTACCCATCCAACTCAATGGGATAATGGTTTCTTTAAAATTCTACTGAATCATGATTGGGAGTTAAGAAAAAGCCCCGCAGGTGCTTGGCAGTGGGAGCCTATCGATATTGCAGAGGAAGACAAGCCTGTTGATGTGGAAGACTTAACTACACGTTATAACCCCATCATGACAGATGCGGATATGGCTTTGAAGATGGATCCTACTTACCGTGAAATTTCAGAAAAATTCAGTAAGGATCAAGCTTATTTTTCAGAAGTGTTTGCGCGAGCTTGGTTTAAATTGACGCACCGTGATTTAGGGCCTAAAGCGAGATATATAGGTCCAGATGTGCCAGCAGAAGATTTAATTTGGCAAGATCCTATTCCAGAAGGAACAAGCGATTATGATATCGACGTGGTCAAAGAAAAAATCATTGAAAGTGGTTTAAGTGCCAGTGACATGATCTCTACCGCTTGGGATAGCGCCAGAACCTACAGGGACTCTGATAAGCGCGGTGGTGCAAATGGTGCCCGTATTCGCCTTGCTCCCCTTAATCAATGGGAAGGAAACGAGCCTGCTCGCCTTGGCACTGTATTAAGTGTACTTGAAACCATAGCCTCTGAAACCGGTGCAAGCGTGGCAGATGTAATTGTGCTCGCTGGTAATCTTGGTGTAGAGCAAGCCGCTAGAGCCGCCGGTTTTGATGTGCTTGTGCCCTTTACTCCAGGTCGTGGTGATGCTTCTTTGGAGATGACAGATGTAGAAGCATTTGAAGTGCTTGAGCCACTACATGATGGTTTCCGTAATTTCTTGAAAGGGGATTTTGTGGTTTCAGCTGAGGAGTTGTTACTTGAAAAAGCTCAGTTACTTGGTTTAACCGCACCAGAAATGACGGTATTAGTCGGTGGTATGCGAGTGTTAGGTACAAACTTTAATGGCACCAAACATGGCGTGTTTACCGATAACGAGGGGGCATTAACTAATGACTTTTTCGTTAACTTGACTGATATGAATTATTCGTGGAAACCAAGTGGTAAAAATACCTATGACATTTGCGACCGAGCAACGAACGCTTTTAAGTGGACTGCAACCCGAGTTGACTTAGTATTTGGTTCAAATTCAATCTTACGCTCATATGCAGAAGTTTATGCCCAAGACGATAATAAAGAAAAATTTATAAAAGACTTTATTGCTGCATGGACTAAAGTTATGAATGCTGACCGCTTTGATGTTTCAGCTTAGTTTCTAATTAGTGTCTTAGACGTATTGAATAGCCCCTTTGCTAAGGCAAAGGGGCTTTTTTATTTTAAAACTAATACCAATTCGTATGTAAAGCTCGCCTAAAGGAATGCCTCGGCGGTTCTTGCCCTGCGTTGCCGGTGTTTAAAAGAGTACAATTATTCCAGCACACAGGCGTCTTGTTCATAAACCGCTGGTTGAATTCTGATAGAGCAATTATCAATCTGGATTGCTATTAAATAGCTTCGCACTGCCTCTCTTACCTAATTCTATTTTTTTAAACCTTAGTTCATAAATCTAGAACATCACCTTCGATTTAATTCAATTTATCAATTTAATGTTTCTACGCATAATTCTTTCAAGCCACGGGATAGGCCGCAAAAAAATTACAACTAGATTAGTGAAAAATTCGAATTGTGAAATGTTTGCGACAAACGACAAAGTGAATTGTTGCAACTTATAACGAAAGAAATAGCTTAATTTCACTCGATTTTGTAGATGAACTTAGGCCACATAAAACTAAATTGGAGAAGTATTATGAAATTTAAAGCATCCATTATGATAGCCGCCACGCTTTTTAGCGTTGCAACTATGTCAAGTGCCGACACGCTTACCCGTCAAAACGGTGCGCCAGTGGGCGATAATCAAAATTCACAAACTGCAGGCCCTTGGGGACCTGTATTATTACAAGACAGCCATTTAATTGAAAAGTTAGCTGCCTTTGACCGTGAACGTATTCCTGAGCGTGTGGTTCACGCCCGTGGTGTTGGTATTTATGGTTACTACGAAAACTACGAAGATTTATCTGACGAAACCATTGCTGCACCTTTCCAAGAAAAAGGTAAGAAAACAGATGTATTCGTACGTTTCTCTTCAGTAGTACACGGACACCTTTCGCCAGAAACTTTACGTGATCCTCGTGGTTTCGCGGTTAAGTTCTACACAGAGCAAGGTAACTGGGATTTAGTGGGTAATAACTTCCCTGTTTTCTTTATTCGTGATGCGATTAAATTCCCAGACATGGTTCATGCTTTTAAACCATCTCCGGTAACGAATAAGCAAGATGCTAAGCGTGTATTTGATTTCTTCTCGCATGTTCCAGAAGCAACGCACACTTTAACTATGCTTTTCTCTGATTACGGTACGCCTGCAAGTTATCTAAACATGGACGGTTCTGGTGTTCACGCATTCAAATTTATCGATAAAGAAGGTAATCACAAATATGTGAAATTTACGTGGAAATCGAACCAGCCTATTAAAAACTTCACTGCTGAAGAAGCAATGAAAGTACAAGGCATGGACTTCCAGCCACATACTACTGACGTTTATACCCGTATAGGCGAAAAAGGTGAAACAGCTTCTTGGGATTTATATTTACAAGAACTTGAGCCAGAGCAATTAGATGACTTTGATTTCAACCCGTTAGATACAACAAAAATTTGGCCTGAGTCGTTAGTTTCTTCTCGTAAAATTGGTCGCATGGTACTAAACCGTGTTCCTGATAACTTCTTTGAAGAAACTGAGCAAGCTGCATTTGCACCAAGCAACTTGATCCCAGGTATTGAGCCGTCAGAAGACAGAATGCTACAAGGCCGTTTGTTCTCTTACGCTGATACGCAGCGCTACCGTTTAGGCGTTAATGCATACCGTATCCCAGTAAATGCACCTAAAAATGCTGAAATTAAAAACCATGAGCAACATGGCCAGTTACGTACAACATCGTCTAACAGTGATGTTAATTACCAGCCTAGCCGTCGCTTGGACTTGAATGAAGATCCTGCATTCCGTTACTCAAGCAAAATGCTTGCTGGAATGACGCAACAAATTCCTTTCTACAAGGAACAGAACTTCAAACAAGCGGGTGAGTTCTACCGTAACCTTGACAGAAAAGGTCGTAAGAACTTAATCAACAACATGGGGGGTGCGTTAGCATCGGTACCTGAAGAAGAGATTCGCGTCATCATCAGTGCTTTCATGTACAACGCTGATAAAGACTATGGTACTGGCGTAGCGAAACTAGCTAAGGTATCTATCTCTAAAGTACGTGCAGAAGCTAAAGCACTAATGGAAGAGCAAGCTGCCCGCGCTGCAAAAGCGAAGAAAGTAGCGGAAGAGTTTAGCCGTATTGCATCTAACACTAACTTTTAAGCCACTTATAGTAGCTAACGTTAGTACCGACAGTGTCTGACCGCATTCAGTTAACAATAACAGAGTAGCGGTTAGACCTAAATTTAAGAGCGGCGTGTGATACAAATTTTTAGTAAGCACGCCGAATTTTATTTCACAACTTTCATAGGTTTACTGTTAAGAGGATTCAACTATGACGAATATCATGCAATTACCGAAAAAAACGTTAATGACATTGTTGTTTCTAACCGTGGCATTTTTCAACCACGCAGAAACGGTGGACAATGAACAATTAAAAACGATTTACTTTGATGCCGCTAGAGAAGGCGATATCGATACCTTAAAAGCTTATTATGCTGCAGGGTTAAGCCCAAACGTAGCAGATAAAAAAGGCTACACAGCTTTGATACTAGCTGCTTATCACGGCGAAACTGATGCCGTTAACTATTTAATTGATGAAGCTAACGCCAATGCTTGCCAAGAAGATAATTCAGGTAATACAGCACTAATGGGGGCAATCTTTAAAGGTAACTTTGGTGCGATAAAATCATTAATTGGCGCTGATTGTGATATTGACCAAGCTAACCAAAATGGCCAGACCGCAGCTATGTTTGCCACTCTTTTCAATCGTACAGAGACCATTGCTGCTTTAACAGAAGCTGGCGCAGACTTAGATGCAAAAGATAGTTCAGGCAATAGCTTAGTGGATATTGCACTTAGCCAAGGTAATTATGAGTTGGCAGAAAAGTTAACTGAAAAACCTGAAACTAAATAAACGCATTTCTTTATCTATAAAGTACCAACAAAAATCCTTAATAGGGAGCTAGGCAGAGCCTTTTGGCTATGTGAATATGATACCTGCCAGCTCCGACACTTCTTTTTGTTATTTTAAATAGTATCAACCAACCTTTGCTTGACCCACATCAATGACTTTTTTTTAACCAGAATCATAATAGGCTTCAGTTATTACTGGAGAGTTTTCAATTATGGCGACTGGCTTAAAAAAATTATTGGTGGCCGTATTCGCCACTCTTGTTGTCATTGTGGGCTGGCAGTTGTGGCAAAAGATGCAAGCACCGGCTGTACCCGATGGCATAGCATTTGGTAATGGCAGTGTAGAGGCAGTACAAACCGATATTTCCACTAAAATTGCAGGGCGTGTCGACTCTATTTTGGTCCAAGAAGGTGACTTAGTGGAGGCAGGGCAAGTAGTTGCAACCATTGAAACCAGTCAATTACGGGCCATGTTACTCCAAGCTCAAGCCGCAGTGGCCAGTGCAGAAAGTTTAGTTGCATCCGCTCAGGCTGCTATAGCACAAAGCCAAGCGCAGCAAGTACTGGCAGAGCAAGAACTGGCTCGCTCCAAAGAGTTAATGAAAAAACAACTAACCAGCACTGAAGATTACGACACTAAAGTTAGTCAGCTGGCCGTCGCTAAGGCCAATGTGGCAGCAGCCGAAGCTATGTTAGTGTCTAAATTACGTAATGTGGATGCAGCAGAAGCTAACGTACTAGAAATTCAGACCCAAATAGATGACTCCACTTTAGTTTCGCCCAGCAAAGGGCGAGTCTTATATCGTCTCTCCGAACCAAGTGAAGTGTTAGGTAGTGGTGGCAAGGTATTAACCTTATTGAATTTGACAGATATCTACATGGAAGTGTATTTGCCATCCTCTGTGGTGCAGCGAATTTCAATTGGTGCGCCAGCGCGTATTCAGTTGGATTTTATGGACACTATCATTCCTGCAAGTGTTAGCTTTGTCTCACCTGAATCCCAATTTACCCCTAAATCCGTTGAAACCGCTACCGAGCGAGAAAAGCTGATGTTTCGCGTGAAAGTAAGAGTTCCCCAAGCTTTGGTGCAAGAACATATCGAGATAGTGAAAACGGGTGTACGAGGGGTGGCATATATTCAACTGGCTCCAGAAGCTGGAGAGTCAGCAACGCCTTGGCCAGAATTTTTACAAAACTTGCCATTAGGGTATCAGTCAGCCACAGATACATCACAATAGGGTAACCACAGCATATGGCTGATGATAAACAACCACTTGTATGTATTAACAACCTTTCTCATGGCTATAAAAAGGTACAAGCTCTAGATAAGGTGAATTTATCTATACCCAAAGGCTTAATGATAGGTTTACTTGGACCTGATGGCGTAGGTAAGTCTACCTTGCTAGGCCTTATTTCTGGGGCCCGCAAACTGCAAGAAGGTAAGCTTGAGGTTTTGGGGGGAGACATGACTTCCGCTAAACATAGAGAGCAAGTTAGGCATAAAATTTCTTATATGCCCCAGGGGTTAGGTAAAAACCTCTACGCTGATCTTAGCGTAAATGAGAACCTCGATTTTTTTGGAAAGCTGTTTGGCCAAGGTTCACCGGAGCGTAAAGAGCGAATTGAACGTCTAACTAAAGCCACGGGTTTGTATCCTTTTTTACCACGCCCAGCAGGAAAATTATCTGGGGGCATGAAACAAAAGCTTGGTTTATGTTGCTCACTTATCCACGACCCTGATTTACTTATTTTAGATGAGCCTACCACTGGGGTTGACCCATTATCCCGCCGTCAATTTTGGCAGTTAATTGATTCTATTCGCCAAGAAAAACCTGATTTAAGCGTGATTGTATCAACGGCTTACATGGATGAAGCTGACGGTTTTGATTGGTTGGTGGCTATGGATGCAGGGCAAGTTTTAGATACAGGTAGCCCCCAGGAATTAAAAAACAAAACAGCCACAGATAATCTTGAAAGTGCCTTTGTTAAGCTATTACCTAAAAGTAAGCGGGGCGACAGTCATTCACTAACTATTCCGCCATTAGCAAAAAGTAATGGGGTTCCAGCCATAGTTGCCAAGGGAATGACTCGAAGGTTTGATGAATTTGTTGCTGTGGATAATGTGAGCTTTGAAATACAGGCAGGGGAGATATTTGGCTTTTTAGGATCGAATGGTTGCGGTAAAACCACCACAATGAAAATGCTAACAGGTTTGTTACCTTTGTCTGAAGGTGAAGCTAAATTATTTGGTAAGCCATTGAATGCAGACGATTTAGACACCCGCAAGCGGGTGGGGTTTATGACTCAGGCATTCTCGCTTTACGGAGAGCTTACGGTAAAACAAAACCTAGTTTTGCATGGACGTTTGTTCCATATGAGTTCTAAAAAGTGCCAAGAGCGAATAGCAAGTTTAGTGGAGCGATTTGACTTACAGGCACAATTAGATGAAAAAGCTGATGAGCTGCCTTTGGGGATGCGACAACGTTTGTCTTTAGCTGTAGCTGTGATCCACGAGCCAGAAATGCTAATTCTTGATGAGCCAACCTCGGGTGTTGACCCTGTTGCTCGAGACGGTTTTTGGGAGCTGCTTATTGAGTTGTCCCGTAAAGATAAGGTCACTATTTTTATATCAACGCATTTTATGAATGAGGCTATGCGTTGTGATCGTATTTCTTTGATGCATGCAGGCCAGGTACTTGTCTATGACACTCCCCAACAAATCATTGAAGCTAAGCAGGCCGATTCACTTGAGCAGGCGTTTATTCATTACCTAGAAGATGCCAGTAATGCCTCAAAGCAACAATCAGAAACGCTAGATGCCACAACTGAAATTCAAGGGGCTTTGAAGGCACCGGCCCTTGAGTCTACTAATGCAGTGCATCCTTCATCTAAAAAGGCAGTACAAGGCTTTAGTTTTACGCGACTTTTGGCTTACAGTTATTTGGAAATTATGGAAGTAATGCGTGACCCAGTGCGTCTCGCCTTTGCCTTTTTCGGAAGTGCTATTTTGTTACTTGTGGTGGCTTACGGTATTTCATTAGATGTTGAAAATTTACGTTATGCGGCATTAGATAATGATCAATCCCCAGAGAGTCGCCAATATCTGAGTCACTATTCTGGCTCTTATTATTTTCTGGAACAAGCTGAGTTACATAGTGCCGCAGAAGTTGAGCGACGCTTAAAAGCCAATGATATATCCTTGGCTATTGAAATACCGTCAGGTTTTGGGCGTGATTTAAAAGCTGGCCACACGCCAGTAGTATCAGTGTGGATAGATGGTGCCAATACCTTGCGCTCAGGCACCATTGAAGGTTATGTGGAAGGAAGTCATTCTCGATACTTAACACAACTTGCAACAGATGCTGGTACTGATGCCAGTGCAGCACTGAAAGTCTCATTGCAGCCTAGGTATGTATATAACCCTTCTTTTGAGTCTATTTATTCTTTTGGTCCAAAAACGCCAGCTTTATTGCTGTTAATGTTCCCAGCCATTTTGATGGCAGTGAGTATTGCTAGAGAAAAAGAAATTGGCACCATTACTAACTTCTATGTAGCGCCAACACGGCCTTTAGAGTTTTTACTAGGTAAGCAGTTACCTTATTTAGGCATAGGTTTGGCTAACTTTTGTATTTTAACTTTATTAGTGGTGTTTGTGTTGCAGGTGCCCATTAAAGGTAGCTTAGCTGGATTGACGCTTGGGGCTTTTTTATATGTGTTTGCAGCGACTGGTTTTGGTTTATTAGTGTCTTCTATTACTAAGTCACAAGTGGCAGCTGTCTTTGCTACAACCATTCTTACCGCTATGCCGACTCTTTCTTTTTCTGGATTACTACAGCCAATTTCTACCTTAGAGGGAAGCGCTTATTTTATTGGTTCAATTTGGCCCGCCACTTATTACTTACATTTAAGTGTGGCAGCTTTCACTAAGGGCTTAAGTTTTTATGAATTGGGTTACGACTTAATTATTCTCGCTATTATGGGGCCCATATTAGTCACAATCGCCACCTTGTTTTTAAAGAAGCAGGAGACCTAAATGTTAAAAACATGGTTGAATATTTTTTGGCTAGGAACCAAAGAGCTGCGCAGTATTGTGAGTGACAAAGGTATGGTGGCACTGATTATTTACTCATTTACCTTAGCCATTTATGGTCAAGCTACTGCAACCAGTGAAACTGTCAATAATGCTTCGGTAGCTATAGTAGATGAAGATCATTCCGCACTGTCAGGTATTATTGCTAATGCCCTGTATCCACCTTATTTTAATGTGCCTGAATTGATTACAGCGGATCAAGTTAATGCTGCAATGGACCAAAGTAGGTTTATGTTTGTGGTTGAAATCCCGCCTAATTTTGAACGTGATGTGCGCGAAGGTCGTCAGCCAAATGTGCAAATTAATGTGGATGCTACGGCAGTGTCACAAGCGAGCCTTGGCAGTAGTTACATACAAAGCATTATCACCAAAGAGGTAAACCTGTTTGTCAATCGCACCGATACCAGTACCGAAAGCTCTGTTGAATTGGTTAAGCGGTTTGCGTTTAACCCTAATGCTACTGGCATGTGGTTTGGTGCTATTAATGCCTTAATTAATCAAATATCTATCATCACCATAATTTTAACCGGCTCGGCATTATTACGGGAGCGCGAGCACGGTACTATTGAACATTTAATGGTGATGCCGTTAACTGCATTTCAAATTGTCATGGCTAAAGTATGGGCTAATGGCTTAGTTATATTGTTGGCTTTTGGGGTGTCTTTGTATTTTGTGGTTAGTTGGGCATTAGATGTTCCGTTAGCTGGGTCTAGGTTATTGCTTATCACTGGAACGACTTTGTACCTGTTTGCGGCTGCCGCTATTGGAATATTTTTAGGGACGATTGCCAGAACCATGGCCCAATTTGGTTTATTGGTAATGATGGTTATTATTCCCTTGATGACTTTATCGGGAGGTATGTCGCCAATTGAAAGCCAGCCCCAATTAATACAGCCAGTCACTTGGTTTTTACCATCCCGGCATTTTGTGGCCTTTTCTCAGGCTGTTGTGTTTCGTGGTGCTGATTTTACTATTATCTGGCCCCAATTGGTGACTATGGTAAGTTTAGGAAGTTTATTTTTTGGGGGCAGTTTGTTGCTGTTTCGACGCTCTCTTGCAACAAGCAATTAAAGCAGTTGCTAGTAAAGCGTCATTTTTGAGCAATATTTTACCGTTTTTCGTTTATTTGTAGTATTTCTTAGTTTGTTTGCCTTGAATGTGTAGTTATCCTGTTAGATGTCTAGTTAATCTGTTAATCTCTGCGCACTTAATCAGACATTTAGTTAATGAGTTAGCTAAATACATGAACAATAAGCCGTTAAAACCTTATAAAAAATAAAGGTTTGGCTTACATATAAGGTCTGGTAGCTGCGATTCAAAAAACTAAGCACGTCATGGTGATAGCGAGTTTAGTCATTAAATTTCACCGATTAAAGAAGACATTAATATGAGTAAAGGTACAGTTAAGTGGTTTAACGCTGACAAAGGTTTTGGTTTTATAACTCCTGAAGATGGCGGCAAAGATTTGTTCGTACATCACTCAGAGATCCAAGCTGGTGGCGGATACGCTACTTTAGCCGACGGTCAAGCTGTTGAGTTTGAAATAGGCCAAGGTCAAAAAGGTCCATGCGCTAACAAAGTTATCGCCCTTTAAGTTAAATCTACATAACAAGATACTTAACCTGAAATTGGTTATCGTTATTTTTAAGTTTTAAACCTTAAAAGTCTAAACCGAACTCAATCTAGTACAAGGTTATGTACTTTAAGTTAAATTGAATATCCAGAGGCTGAGCTAACCATTAGGTTGCTCAGCCTCTTTCTTTTATAGCTTAAAAAAATATCCCACCCCTAAAATAGAAGTGGGTTCTTAGCCGCTTTTTATCTAAGGTTACTCGGTTTCATCGTCTTGTTCGTTTATGGTATCCACCATAGCTTTGAAGCGATTCTGCATATCCTCTAAATCTATATCTAATTCGGTTTGCCAGGTATCACCTAAGTCTTTAGTGCTGACAATTTCACCTTTGTCGCAAAGAAAGAATACAGTGGTGTTATTGGTTAGCTCAGGAAGAATAGTGTAACAGGTGTCTTGGGTTGCTCCGTGTGTCTTCCAGTTGGCTCTTTTGTCGCTTTTATCAGCTGCTGCAGAAACGATTCTGAGCTGGCTTTTTTTACTTCCTTTGGTTTTCACTCTGGCAACGGTAACTATAGTGTTATCGGCTAGCATTGTAGGAAGACTGGTATCACTTTTTGCATCACCGAATATACTTAAATTACGGTTTATATCATGCCATGTCTTACCATCATCTAAGCTGTATACTTGGTCGCCAATTCCATCCCATTGGCTTACTTCAAGGCCAACTAAAGCGCCGTGATGTAACTTAGCAAGCTTAACTAATGGGCTGGCTTTAGCTGAACTCCAACTAGCCGTTACAGTGTCATAATCATAAACTTTATTATCGTTAATAACCCTCAAAGCTCCACCTTGGGTAATCCAAGGAAAGAGACCGCCATTTTGGATTAACCAGTCATTTTTATCTTTCTTTTTAAATTGTCCAACTTGTGTCCATGGGGCTGATATGGATTCGAATTCATATACTTGATAATTTTTAGCTTCGCTGGTGAGTGCATAGTGTTTATTGTTACCTTTTCCAAACCACACGATAGCTTCTTTAGCGGATACAGGTTGCATCTCACGCCACTGTGTTGTGCCATTTTCTTGAACGAAAACTAGCCCTCTTTCGCTGCCTACTATTAGGGTATTGTCTAGTTCGATTGCCGATGAAAGCTGACCATTTGTAGGTAAGTTGTTTTGCACCCAATTTCCATCTTTTTGTAATCGCTTTAATTGTCCAAATCTAGAGGCGATTGCTCCTTGAGCATTGTCTTCTAAGTGCAGGGCTATTTCACCATATGCATTTTCACGTGATAGTTGGCTGAGTTTTTCTCGGAAGCTGTCTAGCACATCTGGGGTCCAGCCTATGGTTTCATTAAAATCAATATTGTCACTTAAGTTAGGGTAATGGCTGAGTATAAAGCGAGTAAAGTCTTGCTCATCATTGAGGCGAGTGACATAAGCCTTCAAAGAGGATCTATTGTTCCAGAATGATGTTTCTTTCACGTTTAAAAGTGGTTGAAATACCATGCTACCTAAGTTTGTTAGCCTGTTACTGTCTACTTCAAAGTTACCTGCCGCTTGAAATACAGGCATACTTAACCAAGAGCTAACATCTCCATTTGAAAAGAAACTATACAAACTGGAAATCATATAGGTGCCTTTGGGCATACTGCCAACAAATAATTGGCTATCTATTACACCCATGTCGTTAGGTGATAAAGAGTATATTTCTGGATCCCAGTCTAGTTTTTCAGGATCAAACACCTTTCCTTTCGCCTTGGCTTTTGCTTTGGCTCTCTCTATTGCCTTTTGTTTCATTTCTTCCATGTTATCGGTACGAACCACGATTATTTCGGTCCAACCTTTGTGCAAAGCAGCCAGTCTATCTGTGTTATTAATCATCTGCACAGCGACTATGCCGTGCCCAGCAGGCAGAGCGCTGGTAGCTGATATATTAGTGGATTTGATAGTGGTGGAACCACAACCAGTTAAGAATAAAAGGGTAACAATTATCTTGGCTATCAAGTAACGCATTGATATTCCTTGAGTTATAGAATTCTAATTAGGCTGCGATACTGACTGATAATGAAGTGAATTTCTAGTGCTTTAAGTCATAGTTGCACCATATGAGATTTACTCACAATAGGAAATTCCTTAACCTGATTTATGGATAAGAAGTATCGTTAAAGCTAATTTTAATGATATACATCAATGGCTTGCTGCTACCCACCTAAATCTCTTTACGTAAAGGTTCACTCGATGGCGAAATTTTTAGTGTATAGCGAGGCGGGTTGTTGTGCGTAATAAGGTGGTATTGCTAGACAATCCAACCTAGATAGGCACAAAAAGAGCCTTAGCGAGAGGTTCGGCTTATCCAGTATTCAGGTTATTTAGATATAACTTTGCCGCCAATCAATTTGAATGCAGGCGTGCCTCGAATTAAAGTATCTCTGGCGAAAACTGTATGGCAATGGGGGCAAGTGCATGGCGTGACAGTGTAGTCTTTAGTAATACGTTCTTTAAAGCATTTCACTAAAGCCCTTTTACCACCTTTGCGGTATTTAAATAGCTGGGTTTTACATTGGCGACAATGAATATTAACGGCAGTGTCTGGGGCTTTTTTATTAGGCTTAGCCATAGGAGCCCTGTGGGGATATGAGGGCTCGGTTAAAATTAATATTCATGTGTAAAAAGTCTTATTTAATGAAAGCTCAGATAAATACTAAGCAGCCATTAAATAAGACTCTTGTCTTAGATTTTTAGCTTTACGTTGATAAGAGCCTTTGCCTTTTTTAGGTTTGACTATCTGCATCTTGTATACTTTAGAGGTGACTAACGCAGCTAAAAAGTTGTCTTTAATCTCTCCTCGTCCTAGCTCGGTTTTGTTACCATTAGCTTTTGCTAATTGTTTTTTGGTTTTGCTCATTTTTATATCCTTAAAGGTTAGGTAAGCATTACTATGCATTAGCAATGCGTGGCTATTATATAGGCAAATTACTTTAATAAAATAGCGTTCTTTCATGCCTGCAACAAATTATTTTAAGGCAGTTATAAACACATGATTTCTAAAAAAGTCCGCGAGCTTTTTAGCTCAATGATGGAAGCTCAAGGGGAAGGTACGCCTGTAACCTATGATGTGGAAACCGAGCAATACACAGGATATTTTAACCATACTGTGGTGAATAAATTTATTGATGCTGGGTTACTTGAGCTGGTTGAAAATAATGATGGTTTGATTTGCGTTATCATGAACGAACGGGATGATTTTATCAGTAGTTTTGCCTCTGGAGTCAATGAAGCACGCCTTGGACGAGACCAGTATTATGCTGACTATAACGCTAACCCTTTTGCTTTTTCTGTTGGCTACGAGCACTTCTTACATGTAAGCAAAAAGCCTAAATTGTTAGTTGGGTATGTATGCCATGGATTTATAAACGATGAAACTGGTGAGTTACATGTCCAATAAGTGTAACCAAGCATATTTTTTGGTGAATGTTTAGTGAAAGCGCTGCAAACAAGTTGGGCAACCCAATATGAAGACCAGGGGTATTTTGTAATTCGCAACTATTTTTCTGAATCGGAAATGTCTGCTCTTAGAGATGTTATTTCGGTATTTCATGAAAAATGGAAGCAAGATAACGCCAAGTTCTATGAAGAGGTGGCATTTAACTCTTCTTTGGTTACTGGCAGCCAGTACCTTGGGGCAACAGATAGAATGACGCTATTTAACTTCATTAGCTCCCCCAAAATGATGCAGGTCATCGAGTCTTTGATCCCCACACAAGCTGCTTTTATGAATACCCAGTTATTTTTTAATCCAATAAACCCAGAGTTAAAGGATTTTTGGCATCGAGATTGTCAATATGATCACGATCTTGCTGGTCAAAAAAAGGCGATTGCAGAAACCCAAGTGGTGCACTTGCGAGTGCCTTTGTTCGATGAACTAGGGATGGAGTTAATACCTGGTACTCACAAACGTTGGGATACCCAAGAAGAGCTAGATGTCCGCGAAGAGGAAAATGGCAGACGCAGTAATGATAGTTTACCCGGTGCTACAAGCATTCCTCTTGCAGCTGGGGACGTATTGGTGTTTTCTGCTGATATGATTCATCGTGGTTTATACGGGTTAGACCGCCTAGCATGGGATATTTTGGTTTTCGATGCTACCGCCGATTTTGCAGACTATGTTGACCCTGACTGCTTACCCACTCCCGCTATGTTATCCAAAATCCATGACCCTCGTTTATTTGCTAAAACGCTCTCGTTAACGTCTGGCAACTAAAGTCTGTAGGTTATTTTAATCTTTAGATTGGGAGGTATTGAAGGACTGGGCGTACTGACGTTCGTGACGCTCGTTTTTATGGCCTGAGCCCTTATGTCCAAAAAAGGCACAAGAGCTAGTTAAAACCGCTATTACGGCTAGGGTTGCTACTAATTTTACACCTTGTATATTTTTCATCACTTACTCACTGGTTAATCTTGGATATCATTTTATCTTTATGGTCTTTCGAGGGAAAGACTGCAGATAAGTTCACTCAATCTAGCATGAACATGGCTAATATTTGGGTTTCACCTGCTTGTTTACCTGTCCACAATGACATGAAAATGTGATTTTTGTTGTGATGATACTGTGATACTTGGGTCTTATAGTTAGTTGATGATTTCGCTTTTGATGGTTAAGCATGAATAATTATTTTTTGATAGGTAGTGGAGCTAGGGGGGCGGCGTTACGTCAATTTATCTGGGTAATGTTAGTGGTTTTATCTAGTTTTACTGCCCATAGCTTTGAAAAAATTGAATTTACGTCTTCTTCACAGCGCCCTCTATTGTTAGAGCTATACTCTTCACAAGGTTGCAGTAGCTGTCCTCCAGCTCAAAAGTGGGTGAATAGTTTTACTGAGTCTCCTGATTTGTGGAGTAAGTTTATACCTATTGTTTTTCATGTGGATTATTGGGATTACATTGGGTGGAAAGACCCGTTTTCATCTGCTGAGTTTTCAAACAGGCAAAGGAGCTTTAAGAGTGCTGGGTTAATAAATTCGGTATACACCCCAGGGTTTGTGGTAAATAGCCATGAGTGGAAAGGATGGTTTACTGGCAATGCTATAGACACAAGTAAACTTGTACGAACATCTAATATCACTTTAACAGTAAGCGCGGATCAAGATAGGGTAAGAGTCAATTATGATTATATTGATCCAAAGAAAGCAGAAGAGGGGCGTATCCATGTTGCCGTTTTAGGTTTTGATGTTGAAACCCAAGTTAAAGCCGGTGAAAACGCCCACAGGACCTTGCGTGATAATTTTATGGTACTAGGTTACCAGCAGCAAAAAATGCACAGCGGTCAGCATGTCATTCAATATCCTAAACTATCTGCTACAGCTAAAAAATATGCCTTGGTAGTATGGACAAGCAAACCCAATGGGTTAGTGCCAACTCAAGCTGTAGGAGGGTATTTACCACAAGGTTTTAAGTTTTAGGGTAACTTGGTTAACTCCAGCTGCTTTTTAAACTCTGCGAATGGCGGTAGGTTCAGCTCAGCCCTTAATTGGTCTAAGGAGTGGACATTCTCAATAGGGCTAAAAACAAGCTTACCATGTGTAATTTGGTATTGAGTACCAAACACTTGCTTTTGCCCTTTTCTAATAGCCACTAAGTCTGTGATATCAGCGACACTTTGCCCTGTTACCCCTTGGCCGTTCATATAAGATTGAATAATAAGTGGCAGCATGTTTTGTTGAAACTTTAAGTCTTCAGAATACTTCACTATAGTCACAGCTGCATTTACCCCTTGGCTGCCTACTAAGGATTGGCTAGGCCAGCCGTGAAGAGATACGATTTCTTCAAGAGTTTGGGTGTGCAGATTCAATATATCCGTTTGTAATTGCTGTAGCACTTGGTTATCTATGGCGCTTTGCTGGGTTATTTCTAAGGCTTGCTGCGCCATTTGTATTAAGCGACTTTGTAAGCCTTGATTTAGCTCTGCGTGGGCTGTTTGACTGATAGTCAATAAACATGAAAAAACGAATATGTAGTGAAAAGAGAAGAGGTGTAAATAGTTTTTTAGCATAGGTCTCTATTTTTATAAGGTTGTAAAGGGTATCTTTATACTCATTACTGAGCATTTTACACCTTAACCTTAAAGCTTGGCTAACTCAAAGTGATAGTTGCTTGCTCCTTCGCTTAGGAACGAAAAATGAAAACAAAGAGATTACTAAAGGAGGTAAGTTTACAGTTTGAAATAAAGCTGGCCGTGTTCTTTTTCTGTAGTTTTAGTATTTCAGTGGCCGCATCAGATACTATTTCTATAGCCGTTGGCCTAAATAAACCTCCCTATGTTATTCAAGCTGAAGATAGTGGTTTTGAGGTAGAGATAATTCGTAGTGTTTTTTCAAAAATGGGAAAGCAGGCAAAATTTAACTACGTCAACTATGGCCGCGCTTCTAAAATGCTTACCATGCCAAATATTGATGCTGTTATGACCACAAACAGTAATGTTTTCACTGACACAACTGTGTTATCTGATAGTTATATTACTTATCAAAACGTGGCGATATCTCTTAAAGAAAACAATTTCGACATTACACAAATATCTGATTTATCACATTATTCCATAGCAAGTTTTCAGATTGCTCACAAAGTGCTAGGTCCTGAGTTTGAAGACGCAGCACTTAGCAGCCCACTGTATGTGCAAATTCCCCAGCAAAAAAATCAACACGTTTTGTTAATGAAAAAACGTATCGATACTTTGATTATGGAAAAAGAAATCTTCAAATACTTCCTACGAAACAGTGAATGGGCAGATCAAATCGACAAGATTCGTTTTCATGCTGTCTTTCCTGTTACTTACCTTAACGTGGCATTTAAAGACAAAAGTAATATTGAACCCTTTAATCAGGCGCTAAAAATATTTGTAAAGTCAGCTGAATATAAAGAGCTTAAACTCAGATTTAATATAGATTAAGTGAACTCGCTTGTTGCTACAGATCTAATAACCAAAAAAAGGGCATCAACAAGTGATGCCCTTATCAATATCATAGTGAGCGGTTAATTATTCGGTGTCGTCAGCCTCTTGTTTCGCTGGGTCGTATTTGGCAAACCAACCCATAATGTTATCGGTTTTGCTGACCAAACGACTGGGGCGAGAGGCTATGTAATGGGGGGCACTGGGTACCCGTATTAAGGCCGTATCTACCTTTAACATCTTTAATGCTGTGTAAAATTGCTCAGCTTCCCATGCTGGAGTTCGGTAGTCTTCTTCACCCACCATCAACAAAGTAGGTGTGGTGACTTTATCTACATAGCTGATGGGAGAGCGTTTTAAATATACCTCAGGTTCAGACCAAGGATCAGCTCGTACCCAATGTTTTCTAACAAACTGACCAATATCTGCTGCTAATGCCATAGTCATCCAGTTAATCACTGGTTTTATGGACGCAGCTGCGGCAAAGCGTTTGGTCTTGGTGGTGATCCAAGCTGTTAAAATTCCGCCTCCTGAGCCACCTGTTACAAACAAGCGTTCTGGGTCTGCATATTTCTTAGTTACTACTTCATCTACTACTGTCATAAGATCATCGTAGTCGTACCCTGGATAGGCTAAATCTATACTTAGTGCAAAGTCTTCACCATAACCTGTTGAGCCTCTAGGATTAACCCAAACTGTTACATAACCTTCAGCTGCATAACGTTGTATTTCGCTAGCAAAGAAAGGCCCATACATGGCATAAGGGCCGCCATGAATCTCCAAAATCATTGGGTAGCTTCCATCTGCTTTAAAGTTAGGAGGGAAAGCCACCCAAGCTTCTATCTCTAGCCCATCGTGGGAAGATTTAACTTTAATTTCTTCTACTGGTGCCATATCTAAGTAGGGCAGTACGTCGTCATTCAGCGCAGTGAGTATTTGTTGATCTTTACCCTTTATAGTGGCAACACCGACTTCAGCGGGGCGATCGCTAAAGCCGGCGGTATAGGCAACCATAGGCTTTTTATTGTGGCTAACTGAAAAGCTACCTGCTGCGTAGGGGCGGCCAATTGATGTACCACCTATATTGGTGATGAGCTTGGTGACTTTGCCTTTTAAACTAATATTAAACAGACTTAATACACCATGGTCTTCTGATAAAACTAATAAGCTTTTACCATCAGGAGCCCAAAGTGTTTGACCTATGCTACCAGCAAAGTCTGCAGCCAATGGTTTAACATTGCCGCCATCTGCATCCATTACATACAAGTCAGTTTGTTGATAAGACAAGACTTTATCGTCATAGCCTAAAAACGCGATAGTTTTGCCATTTGGTGAAACAAGGGGGGAGTGATCTGGCCCATCTCTACTGGTTAATGCCGTGATATCTAGCGTGCTTAAATCTAGTTTATAAATTTCACTTTCGATGAAATCTAGGTATCCGTCCTCAGCTAAATTTCCAGTGACTAGTAGGGTTTGATTGTCGAGCCATTCTGGGTTTGATAGTCCGGATTCTTCAAAGGTTACTTGTCTTGGGGTTCCGCCATTTACAGGGAGTGTAAAGGTTTGGTTTGCACCTTCTGGTAGGTAGCCTGCGCCATCAAAACGAAAAGTGAGTTCATCTATTACATTGAAAGGTTTATTCCACTGTGCGCCTTTGGGTTGTTTTGGTGGGTTAGCAAATGAGGTTTTCTTTGCTTCTACAAACATATTAAAGGCTAAGTGACTGCCATCTGGTGACCAAACTATGCCAGATGCGCCGGCAAACAATTGAGCCAATGAGTAGCTTATGCCCGTATCAATAAAAACACGCTTTAGTTCAGGTGTACCATTATGATAGCTGGTAAATACTAAGCTTTTTCCATCCGGAGACCACACTGGAGAAGAGGCGTATTGGTCTGCAATTAGAGGTCGATTTTGACCTGATTTAATATCTAATATCCATAATTTACCAGCGTCTTTGTCGGTGGTTTTATCCATGCTTTGACGCAAATAAACAATGGTTTTACCGTCTGGAGAAATTTGCGGGTCTTTTGCGTATTCCATATCGAATACACGTTCTGCGGTAAATCGCTTAGAAGGTGTTTTAGTATCACTGGCTGCCAATATTGAAGTTGGCAGTAGCGTAGCAGACACTACTGAACAGGTAATAACTGCCCGTAGCATTTTTATATTGACGAACTTTTCAAACAAGTTCTGCATAGTATTATCCCTTGTAATCATTATTGTAGTTTTATGAGGTGCCTATTATCAGAGCGAAACACCAGTCTAAACTGTATCACGATAACTAGAAGCTAGGTTAAGTCAGCTTGGTTTGCATAGGGGATTTGGTCAAATTATTTGTAAGAAAAAATGTGGTAAGTTGGCTGGTAGCAAAGGAGTGAATACTGCGTCTGAATTAGGATGCATTACTAGGTATAAGTATAGGCAGTCACAGCAAATAGAGGGGGTTGTAGCCAAAACAATCATTGCTGCCTTAGTGTTAAACTAAAAAACTGCACCAAGGTACAGTTTTTTAGGAATGAATTTCAATTCGTATAGGAATACTTTTTTAACTAAGGTTAGGTTTAACTAGGATAACGCTCACTGAGACCAGTATAAACTTGGTCGCTGTAGTCAGCTAAGCTGATATCCAAACTATTCAACACCTCTACTAAATGTTCATTGTCTTCTTGGCCATTCCACACCTTAATGTAACTGCCGTCTTTGTAGCCATGATCTTGGCGGAAAAAATTTAAAATGTTTTTCCCCACATATTGGCGATACAACTCGTCTGAGTCCATTTCAGCTTGTTCTACTATTTTGATAAATAGTGGTACATCAAAGCGTTTAGCTGCACATAAACCTGTCATCAGTTCTAAATTATCTAAAATATCCAAGGTACTGAAATCGTAATCTTTACCGTCAAAGGTCACGGCCGTTTTAGTTGATGTGAGCTGCTCCGCTATGGTATTTGCAGATAACTGTACGTCGCCTTTAAAACTAATGAGTATTTCTGACAGTGCAAAATGCCAAATATCCACTAACTCCATTTGCAATTGTGGTAAGTCTTTTTGCTGTGCTTTCCACCATTTCCAGCCGTGATGCTCAATGCCTTCAACTGACTCAATCATAGCGGCTCGTAAATATCCATAACCGGCGTTTAGCCAGTCAGGGTTTACTTTTGCATTCATATTGCCTTGTAACGTTAACATAGTGGCTAGTTGCGTGGGTGTAAGCATAATGGAGCGGATCCTTATTTGTTGTCGCTATTTTTAAGTTCGTTGATAATACGTATACGTTCTTGGTTTACTTGTTCTTTAATGGCAGGGCCCTTGTAGCCTTTGGCAACTATGGCTTTTACATCAACCTTAGCGGCTCGAGAGTATGCTTGCCAAATATAATCCGCATTTGCATAAGGGATATCTTCAAAGGTGGTTCTACCTCTAGCATCAGCCTTGCAGGCTAATAAAAAGTCTGCAAAGCGTTCTGGCTTACGCCAAGCATCACATGCGTTTAACATGGCTAAAATCGTACTGGCTTTAAGCTCATAAGCTTTATGCACATGGGTATGGTATTCACTTACCATCAAGCCTAGATCTCGGCATTCATTAGGCACTTTTAGGCGAGCGCTCAGGGCTTTGATTGCATCTAGTCCTAGTTTTTCATGGCCACGGTGTGAAGGCCACTTTTCAGAAGGGGTGAGGCCTTTTCCTAAATCGTGTACTAGCGCGGCGTAGCGTACTGATAATGTTTTTGAAAGCCGAGTTACTTGTTGCAAAACCATCATTATATGCACGCCCGTGTCTATTTCTGGGTGCCATCTAGGTGGATTGGGAATACCCCAAAGTTTATCTAATTCTGGAAACCAATGTGCTAGTGCGCCACATGATCTTAAGGTTTCAAAATACACTTCTGGATGATCTTCTAACAAGGCTCGAGCGGTTTCTTGCCAAACCCTTTCAGCACTAAGTGCCGTAAGCTCTCCTGATGATACTATGTCTTGCATCATAGTTAAGGTTTGCGGAGCAATAGTAAACCCTAAATAATGATATCGCGCAGCAAATCTAGCCACACGTAATACTCTTAAGGGATCTTCTATAAATGCATCGGAGACATGGCGTAGCAGTTTATTATTTAAGTCTTGTTGGCCGTTAAAGGGATCAACGATTTTTCCTTGTTCATCCATCGCCATAGCGTTAATGGTAAGGTCGCGTCGTAGTAAATCTTCTTCTAAGGTTACTTTGTTGGAAGCATCACAGCTAAAGCCTGTGTATCCGCTACCTATTTTGCGTTCTATACGGGCTAATGCGTATTCTTCTTTACTTTTAGGATGCAAAAACACAGGAAAGTCAGCCCCAACGGCCACAAACCCTTGCTGTAACATTTGTTCAGGCGTTGCGCCAACCACCACCCAATCTTTGTCTTTTATTGGGCGCTTTAATAGTTGGTCGCGAACCGCGCCACCCACTAAATAAGTTTGCATATTAAGCTCATTTTTTTCATTCTAGGTATTATGCCTTAGCCCAGTTAATTGCAGAAGCTAACTTTCACGAAAATACAATTAAAAACTACCATAGTGTCTTTGACAATATCTAGTTAACTGGTTAGTTTACGTGGGCTAATTTAATCCGTTATTTAAACACCACGAGCGCCTGCCGAACTTATGTATTTAAGCTATTTTGGATTAACCGATAATCCTTTTTCAATTGCACCTAACCCAGACTATTTATTTATGAGCCCTAGGCATAAAGAAGCCTTGGCCCATTTAATTTTTGGGCTCCGTGAAAGTGGTGGCTTTGTGATGTTAACCGGCGAAGTTGGCACGGGGAAAACTACGGTTTCTCGCAAGCTAATGCAGCAGTTGCCCGACAACACCCAAGTGGCAATGATTTTAAATCCTACTTTGTCGGCATTGGAGTTACTGGCCACTATCTGTGATGAACTTGGGATTGAATATTCAAGCGAACGGGCCAGCTTGAAGTATTTCACTGATAAAATTTTAAATAAGTTAGCAAGTAACCATCAGACTGGCATCAATACAGTGTTGATCGTTGATGAGGCGCAGCATCTTTTACCTGAAGTGTTGGAGCAGTTAAGGCTGTTGACCAACTTAGAGACTAATCGTGAAAAACTGTTGAAAGTGGTGCTAATTGGACAGCCTGAATTACAACAACTTTTAAAGCGTAATGAATTACGGCAATTGGCTCAACGTATTACCGCTCGTTACCACCTATTACCACTAACCTCATCGGAAGTTGGGGCCTATATAGGTCACAGGTTAGGGGTAGCAAATGGTGATGTTAGTGTTTTTTCAAAAGCCACCCTTAAAACTGCCTTTTTAATTAGTGGCGGGATCCCTAGAGTGATCAACCTGTTATGTGACAGAGCACTTACTCTTACTTTTACAAAGCAGCTCCCTGTTGTGCCACAACATTTATTTGTAGTGGCAGCAGAACAAATTCTTGGAGCTGATGTCGTTAAGCAAAGGCGCAGTAAACTTTGGACCTATGCCTTGTTGGCGATTTTTGCAGTCTCTCTGGCAGCAGGGTTTTGGGTGGGGTCTCTAAATGGGTAAAATAATTGATATTAATGGGTTAACCCCGGGTATGGTCATCATTCGGGTGACCCGTCAAAATGGTCCTGTTCGCATCAGAAAAACAGGGTTAGTCACTAGCCAGGCTATGGTTCAAGGCCTGATTGAAATGGGGATCCAAGAGGTTGAAATTGACCCAGAGCAAACCGTAGAAGTTGAACGTGAGAAAACCAACAAGTCAGCAACGCGGCAAATGCTTGAAAGCAATAATGTCACGAATACCCGAATCGATGATGGTCTATCAGATCATTTTCATCGCAGTTTATTTTTGCCTTCGGTACAAGATATTCCCTCAGCATGGCTATTTTATACAAAACGTTATGCCACAGCAGGCTTGATAGCAATTGCTGGTTTTGGTTTAGGCTGGGCACTGTCTCACTATAAAGAAATTCAGGCTACGTTTGTAGCTGCACCACTAGTCGAGATTCAACCAGAGCAAACTACCACAGAGGTTCAGCTTACTGATGTTGAAAATGAGGCGCTTGAAACTCCTAAAGATATCGAGACTGAAACCGAAACAAGTACAATTGATACTACTCAAACGGATGCAAAATCAGCTCAACCTGATACCCCTAAGCCTGAACAAATACCTGAGCAAGCGCCTCAAGTTGTTAGTAGTCAAGCACCAGAGCCAGAAATACAGCCTCAGCCGGTAGCCGCAGAGGAGCCTGCTATTTCAGCTGATTTACTGGCTCGATTTAGAGAAGCTGTGTCTGAGGTGGGAGATGAGCCTGTCGAGACAGAGGTACAGAAAAATACCGCTGCTAATGGCGTGTCAAGAATAGAGCAGTTGCCTGTGTGGGTTTTAACAGAGCTACCTAGTATGTCGTTTTCAGCACACATGTATGCATCCGATGATGCCGAGCGCTGGGTTAGAGTCAATGGTGCGCGAATGCAAGAAGGAGATATGATCGACGGTAAAGTTGAAATTATTAGCATTTCTCCGCAAATGGTGGTTCTAAGTTACCAAGGTCATGAGTTTTCAATGGATGCATTGACGGACTGGTAATAGCTTAATATTCGATAGCTTAAAGAGCTACGGGTTAATGTTCAGATGAAGCTTTGACTGACTAAATTAAGGATACTTAAGAGAGTGTCTAAATTCATATATCTGATATGTCATTATATTAATTTAAGGTGTGTTTTTAAAAACTGACCCATAAAGAAGGATTGAGAAGGGCCAAGATGTTTATTTTTGAACGACGCTTTGTAATTACATGTGTGTTGGTTATTTGGGCTGGGGTGGGCTTAGCTAATGGGCAAGCGCAAGAGTTACCTCAGACGGGCTCGGTAAAATTAGCAACAGGCAGAAATTACGCCCCTTTTGTAGACGATAGTTTGCCCGAAGGTGGCTGGTCTGTAGATGTTATCAAGCAGACTTTCAAACAACTAGATTTAAATATTGAACTTGATATTGTTCCTTGGGAGCGAGCTTTAAAGTGGACTAAAGACAATCAAGTATTGGCTGCGTTTCCTTTTGTTTACTCCGAGGCGCGCGCACAACAATTTATTTATTCAGATCCTATAAATTATGTACCTATACATATGTATGTTGCTCAAAATTCTGATTACTTATCTATAGAGCAACTTAAAGGAAAGCGTCTTTGTTATCCATTGGATTACAGCATTGGAGCAATTGAACAAGGTATTATTGATAGGTTTAATTTTGTTGTTAATCGTGCAAAAGATGGCTTTGCTTGTGTCAAACATGTCACCAAAGGCTGGAGTGACGCAGGTATCACTAATGGTTATATTGATGCCACGCGGATAAAAGTAGGTGATAAAAAACAACCAGCTATTAGAGTATTTGATGAGCTGCTGGGCAATATTCCACTTTATTTGGTTGTTGGTAAGCATCACCCCCATGCTCAAAATTGGATTGAAGAGTTCAATCATGGACTGAAATTGCTGGAAACCAGTGGTAAACGTTCGAGCATAGATCAGCATCACTTACACATCATTCAAAAACCCTAACAAAACCTCCTTATTTCTCTTACTATAAATAAAACTGTAAACGTTTTCATTTATGTAATAGCATTGTATTTATTATGTTTTAAAGTTGTTTAATTAACAGAGGTGTACTTTATGACCGATAAACCATCCAATCAAAAATTAACGGTTTTTGAGAAAGTCGGTTATGCCATGGGGGACGTAGCGTCTAATTTTTATTGGCGTGTATTTGATGTCTTCTTGTTTATTTTTTACACCGATGTATTCGGATTGTCACCCGCAGCTGTTGGTACCATGATGTTGGTGACTAGGCTTATTGATGCGTTTTCTGACCCTATTATGGGAGCGCTTGCTGACCGTACCCAGACTCGATTTGGAAAGTTTAGACCTTATCTGCTTTGGGGGATCATTCCAATTGCTGCCGCAGGTATTTTAACCTTTACTGTTCCAGATCTGGATGAAGGCGGTAAGTTAGTTTGGGCCTATTGTACCTATATATTTATGATGTTGGCTTATACCTTTATCAATGTGCCCTACGGTGCCTTGTTAGGAGTAGTTACTGCTGATAGCCAGCAACGTACTACCTTAACTAGTTTTAGATTTATTGGGGCGTTTTCTGGCGGGACCTTAGTGGCCTATATGACACCTAAGTTGGTGGAGTTGTTAGGTCAAGGTAATGAAGCTTTAGGCTGGCAGCTCACTATGTCTGTTTATGGATTTGTGGCCTTGGTTTTATTTACATTAACCTTCTTAGCTACAAAAGAGCGAATTGCTCCTCCTGTGGGACAAAAAACACCTGTCATTCAAGATATTAAAGATTTATTGGCGAATAAGCCTTGGATCGTACTTTTTACCTTAGCCCTAGTGATTATGATGACCATCTCATTACGAGGTAGTGTTGGAACTTTTTACTTTAAATATTATGTGGATCGCGAAGCCTTAATAGCAACGTTTTTGACTATCTACATGGTTTCTTTGGCAGTGGGTGCTGCAAGTACCCCCTTGTTAACGCGATTTTTAGATAAGAAAAAACTCTTGATGTTACTGATGGCATTAGTGGCGATATTATCTGTGGCATTTTATTTTGTGCCTAAAGATCAAATTTGGTTGATGTACACCTTGCAAGGGGCAATTGGTTTATGTCTTGGCCCTAAATCACCTTTGGTTTTTTCTATGTACGCAGACACGGCAGATTATTCCCAGTGGAAGACGGGTAGGCGAGCAACCGCCATGGTGTTTTCTGCTGCAGCTTTTGCACAAAAATTAGGTGGAGCCTTAGCTGGAGCCATGATTGGTTGGATGTTGAGCTCATTAGGTTATGTGGCCAACCAAAGTCAAAATGCTGGCTCTGAGCAGGGCATAGTGCTACTCATGACCCTTATTCCTGCTGGGTTTGCAATACTAGCTGTGTTTGTGGTGCGCTTTTACACCTTAGATGAAGCACAAATGAAAAACCTTCACAAAGAACTCAAATTTAATGAAACACGAGAGGTAGATAGTGTCAGTAATTAATTCATCTGTGCTTGAGCGCCATGAAAAGGGCGCGAAATACAGCTTAAAAAGTCCTACTGTGCTTCCAAATGCCAGTGCATTTTTGTGGAACAAAAAGATGCTGATCCAAGCTAATTGCCGAGGTTATGCAATCGCGCAATTTATGCAGCCAGAGGCAGGTAAATATGTATCTGGACCGGCATTAGAAGCTAAAACCTTTATGCAGCCCGAGCAACCTTATTATGCCCATCATCCAGGGCGTTTTGTGTATATCAAAGATAAGGCAGATGGCGCAATTTTTTCAGCTCCCTATGAGCCTGTTCGTGCTCCATTAACACATTTTGAATTTATCACTGAGCCCCATCAAATCAGCTGGGTGTCAGAATATAACCAAATAAGAGTGACTTTGTGCCTGCGCTTACCTACAGAAACCGCTGTAGAGTGTTGGCAAGTTAAGGTAGAAAACCTATCTGATAATGAGCGTGATATTAGTGTGTATCCCTATTTCCCTGTGGGGTATCGCTCGTGGATGAATCAATCAGGTCAATTTGACGAAAGCTTAAATGCTGTGGTTTGTAGAAGTATTGAACCTTACCAAAAAGTGCAAGATTATTTTAAAAACCAAGTTCTTCACGAGCTAACGTTTTTAACTGCAGATGTGAAAGTTGATGGCTGGGAAACCAGTCAACATGTTTTTGAAGGTGAAGGAGGGCTGCATCAACCTAGTGCTATTTCTGCAGAAAATTTAAGTAACAGTGTTGCAAATTACTGCACGCCTACTGCTGTGATGCAGTTCAATATGATTTTAGGCAAAGGACAGACTAAGAAAATTAATTTGTTGTTTGGCCCTGCTAAAGATCATCAACAAATTAGTGAATATAAAGCATCGCTTTTGGGAGCAAATTGTTTTGACTCTTTTGCGACTCAATACAAGGATTACCTACAAAAAGGGCAGGGCGTATTACAAATACAAACCCCTGATGTTGAGTTTGATGCTTATGTGAATCATTGGTTAGCACGACAACTTTATTACCACGGAGATGTAAACCGTTTAACCACAGATCCGCAAACCCGTAATTACTTACAAGACAATATGGGTATGAGCTATATTTTGCCCGAGGTTAGTCGTAGTGCATTTCTTTGTGCCTTGAGTCAACAAGCTGCCACGGGTGAAATGCCAGATGGAGTATTAATAGCTGAAGGGGCTGAGCTTAAATATATTAACCAAGTTCCTCACACAGACCATTGTGTATGGCTGCCAATTTGTTTGAAAGCTTACTTAGATGAAACTGCCGACTATGCTCTGTTAGATGAGATGCTTGGTTTCAGTGACAGCGAAGAACAAGCCAGCGTCGCTGAGCATATTATCCGCGCCATGCAGTGGTTAGAGCAAAGCCGAGATGAACGTGGCTTGAGTTATATCAATCAAGGTGATTGGTGTGACCCTATGAATATGGTGGGCTACAAAGGTAAGGGGGTATCTGCTTGGTTAACTTTAGCCTCAGCTTACGCAATCAATGTATGGGGTGAGATAGAACAAACAGCCAAGGGGGAGTATTCAGATAAAACTCGTACTTTGTTGGCTAAAGCTGAAGAAATGAACCAAAAAGTCAATCTCCATTGTTGGGCAGGTGATCGTTTTGCGCGTGGTATTACAGATGATGGAAGGGTATTTGGCACTGAAAAAGATGAGCAAGGTCAATTATTCCTTAACCCTCAAAGTTGGGCGTTTTTAAGTGGTGCGGTGAATTCTGAGCAAATCCCCTTGATGTTGAAAACAATTTCAGAAAACCTTGAAACCCCTTATGGCTGTATGATGTTAGCCCCGAGTTACACCAGTATGGTTGAGGATGTGGGCAGGGTAACCCAGAAGTTTGCAGGTACGGCTGAAAATGGCTCAGTATATAATCACGCAAATGCTTTTTATATTTATAGTCTTTACACCTTAGGTGAAGGGGATATGGCATTTAAGCAGCTAAAGAGCATGCTGCCCACCCGAGAGGATATGCATAAAAGAGGGCAACTGCCTTTGTTTATACCTAATTACTACCGAGGAGCCTACTATCAATACCCAGCTGAAGCAGGTAAATCGAGCCAGTTGTTTAATACGGGTACTATTTCTTGGTTTTATAGGTGTTTGATAGAAAACTTATTTGGAGTCTCTGGCTGTAAACAAGGTTTAAACATCAAACCTCAATTACCTAGTCTCTGGGAAAGCGCCACAATAACGCGAGAATTTAGAGGTGCAACCTTTGATATTAAGTTTACTCGAGAAAAGAGCTGTAACGAGCAACAGGTTTGGGTGAATGAAGTATTACTTGATGGTGATTGTATTGAAAATGTTGAGTCAGGGCAGACATATCAGGTGAAAGTGACCTTACCAACTCAGTAACCTTTACCTTTTGTTTTTTAAGATAAGGTGCAGCTAGTTTTGCTAGTCTGTGCCTTGCACCTAACTCCTCCCTCTTTTTCTATTTCGTACTTATTATTGATTAAAATAAGTGTCAAGCTAGACTATTAAAAAATAAGCTGCTGAACTAAACTTGTTTTTAGAATAGTTTTAAGCAATTGATTTTCTTTTTATTATTCTCATTCATATTAAAAGTGATCTCTTAGCGTGTATCCAGCGTTTCTTGTACTAAGTGTCGGTATGTAATTTTGAAGGACCAAAGCTTAGAGCAAGAATGTTTTAAATTGGCCTATTTAAGCTTTATGTGAGTGGGCGGTTATTATTTCAGGTTGGTGTTAATGCCTTTTATGACGTGCACGAAAAACTATATATCTAGTTTAACTTGGTTATGCTTGTTAATGATGGCCTTATGGGTAAATGTTGCCCATGCCAAGAACACTAAAATTCATGTTGTGACTGAATATTTTCAAAACTATCAGCTTAAAACCGAAAGCGGCCAATTGAGCGGTTTTGCTGTAGAAGTGGTTGAAGCTTTATTCGACAAAACTGAATATACCGCAAACATTAGTGCCTTACCTTGGAGCCGCGCCCTTAAAATAGCTAAAGAAGAAAATAACACTTTAATCTTTTCTATCGCTCGTACTAAAAGTCGCCAGAAGTATTTCACTTGGATTGGTATTTTAAGCAGTGAGCCACAGTTTGTTTGGGCTTTGAAAGAGAGGTTTCCAAATAAATTCTTGCAGCAAGAAGAGTTAACCCCCTATCACTTTGTTGTTATTCGAAACACTAACCCTGAAGATGTGTTGACCGACCGGGGCTTTACTAATCTTGTGAGAGTATCTACTGAGAGTCAGTTGGTTGGCATGTTATACAAGCACAGGGCCGACTTTATCGCGAGTGGCGAAAGCGTGATGCGTTATAGACTAGAGTCTCAAGGATATGAGTTTAGTGATATTAGGCCAGTTTTTAACTTTGAAAATCTCAGCTCAGATTTAGGGTTAGCTTTTAATATAAATACGGATCCTAAAATTATTACTGCTTTTCAAAAAGCATTTCTAGAGATGCAACAAAGCGGTGAGTTATCTAAGTTTAAAGAAAAGTGGAATATTAAATATTAAAGGTGACGCTCTTGGCGTCACCTTTAATCAGTGATACCTAAACTTGTTGCCAAGCTGGGCGGCTATTTTCAAAAGCAGTGATTTGTGCGTCTAACTCTAAGGTTTGACCAATGGCATCAAGGCCTTTTAACAAATTAGTTTTATGTTGCTCTGCAATTTCAAAACTAAAACTGTGATCTCCAACCACTACAGTTTGCTGTTCTAAATTAACTGTAATACTGGTAGTTGGGTCTTGTTCTACTAATGAGAATAATATATCCATTTGTTCACTTTTAAGCTGAACAGGCAGTAATTGGTTGTTGATGCAATTGCCATAAAATATATCTGCAAAACTCGTGGCAATAAGTACCTTAAAACCGTAATCATCTAAGGCCCAAGGGGCATGCTCACGGCTTGACCCACAACCAAAGTTTTCACGAACTAGTAAAATACTCGCGCCTTGGTGCTCGGGTTTATTTAAAGAAAATTCAGGGTTTAATTCCTGCTCATGTAAATCCAAATAACGCCAATCATGGAATAAATGTTTACCATAACCGCTACGAGTTACAGCAGTTAAAAACTGCTTAGGGATAATTTGGTCAGTATCGACATTCGCTTGATTTAATGGCGCTGCGGTACCTGTATGTATGTTTATCCCAGCAGGAGTGGTTTGAGTTGTCATAAGTCTATCCTCTTGGGTTATTGATAGTCGCGAACGTCAGCGAAACGGCCAGCCAATGCAGCAGCAGCTGCCATAGCAGGGCTAACTAAGTGAGTACGCGCACCACGGCCTTGGCGACCTTCAAAGTTACGGTTACTAGTTGATGCACAACGATCGCCACTTTGTAGAATGTCGTCATTCATACCTAAGCACATAGAGCAACCAGGTAAACGCCATTCAAACCCAGCTTCGATAAATATTTTATCTAACTGTTCTTCCTCTGCTTGTTGCTTAACCGATACTGAGCCAGGTACAACGATAGCGGTTACGCCTTCAGCCACTTTTCCTTTCTTAGCGATTGCTGCGGCTGCTCGCATATCTTCAATACGGCCATTGGTGCAAGAGCCAATAAATACGTTGTTTACAGCTAGGTCCGATAGTTTCTGACCTGGAGTTAAGTCCATGTACTTAAGGGCTTTAACTGCAGAGTCTTGATCAATAGGATCGCTAAAATCAGATACAGCCGGCACTGGCGTGTTAACACCAATTACTTGCCCTGGGTTTGTTCCCCATGTAACTTGCGGAGTAATATCTGCTGCGTTTAATTCGATTACCGAGTCAAAGCTTGCGCCTTCATCAGATACTAAACCTTTCCAGTAAGCTAGTGCTTGTGTCCAATCATCACCTTTAGGCGCGTATTCACGGCCTTCTAGGTAATCAAAGGTGGTTTGGTCAGGAGCGATAAGTCCTGCTTTAGCTCCGGCTTCGATACTCATGTTACACACAGTCATACGCTCTTCCATGGTTAGCGCAGAGATTGCCTCACCACTGTATTCGATTACATGTCCTGTGGCGCCTGCGTGACCAATTTCACCAATAATAGCCAAAATTATATCTTTAGCTGTAATACCGATAGGAAGCTTGCCGTTTACTTTCACCAACATGCTTTTAGCTTTGGTTTGCTTCAAGGTTTGCGTTGCAAACACATGTTCTACTTGTGAAGTACCAATACCAAACGCTAGCGCGCCAAATGCACCATGTGTTGCTGTGTGTGAGTCACCACAAACCACTGTCATTCCAGGTTGGATTAAACCAAGTTCAGGCCCCATTACATGGACAATACCTTGCTTTTGATGACCTATTGGAAATAATGAAATACCGTGCTTTTCGCAGTTGTTAGCAAGAGTTTGTAATTGCAATTGGTTAGTTGGGCCACAAGCATCAATGGCTAAAGAGCGAGTTGATATACTGTGATCCATAGTGGCAAAGGTACGCTGTGGGCAGCGTACTTTTCTGTTTTTGCTATCAAGGCCATCAAAGGCTTGAGGCGAAGTCACTTCGTGAATTAAGTGACGGTCGATATACATTATACCTTCACTGCCTACTGCAGATGAGGTGTTTTTATCGATGACATGATCTTGCCATATTTTATCATATAAGGTTGTCGCCATTATGCGTACTCTCTTCTTTATTTGTTACATTGCGCCCCATTATAGGAAGGGCACAATTTCATTAGGCATTAGGTTGTTTAAACAATCTGCGCTGCCACATAATCGCCTACTGCACTAGTGCTTTTGGCTTGGTCTTGTTTTTCTGGTGCTAATAATTCACCGGTTAATATGCCGTCACTTAAGGTTTTCATCACTGCTGCGTCAATGGCATCAGCGGCGGCTAATTCGTTTAAGCTGTATCTCAGTAGCATAGATAGCGAGAGGATCTGTGCAATTGGATTAGCTATACCTTTACCTGCAATGTCTGGAGCAGAGCCACCTGCAGGTTCAAACATTCCATAACCGTCACTATTGATACTCGCTGAGGGTAGTAATCCCATAGAGCCGGTGATCATGGCGCACTCGTCAGAGATAATGTCACCAAATAGGTTTGAACATAACATAACGTCGTATTGGCTTGGGTTACGTATAAGTTGCATCGCAGCATTGTCGATATAGATATGCTCTAGCTCAACTTCTGGATAGTCTTTAGCGACTTCTTCGGTTACTTCACGCCATAAGCGGCTACAAACTAATACATTGGCTTTATCAACAGAGGTAACTTTTTTGCCACGCTTCATGGCGGCTTCAAATGCAGTAATCGCGATACGGCGGATTTCTTTGCGGCTGTAACGCATGGTATCAAAAGCAAACTCTTCTTCGCCTTCGCCTTCTAAGCCTTTAGGTTGACCGAAATAAATACCACTCGTCAGCTCACGCATTACTAAAACATCAAAGCCTTTGGCGGCGATATCGGCACGTAAGGGTGATAAATTTTCAAGACCAGGGTAAATTCTGGCTGGGCGTAAATTACTAAACAAGTCAAAATGGCCACGCAAAGCTAATAATGCTGCGCGCTCAGGTCGCTCTTCTAATGGTAGGCTGTCCCACTTTGGGCCACCAATAGAGCCAAACAAAATGGCGTTGGCTTCTTCACAACCTTTTAACGTCGCTGGTGGAAGTGCTTGACCATGGTTGTCTATAGCAATACCACCTACATCAAATTCATTTAATTCAAAGTTAATGTCGAATTTTTTACTGACTGCTGCGATTACTTTTTTGGCTTCTACCATGACTTCTGGGCCAATACCGTCGCCAGCCAATACTGCTATTTTATAATCGGACATTGTACTTTATTCCTCTGAATTTTTAATGTGTTGTTGCTTTTGCTGATCGATTTGATCAGCCAAATGTGTGTTATTGAGTACGTAAATAAGGGCTTTTACTCCAGATTCAACTATATCAGTGGCCAAACCAATACCGTTGAAACGTCTGCCATTGTACTCAGCGATGACTGATACTTGAGCAAGGGCATTCGCTCCTTCGCCTTTTGAATCGAGTTTGAAATCTACAATATCTACATTTTCGTGACCAAGTACTTTAGTGATTGCATTGTATGCCGCATCTACTGGACCATTTCCGATAGCTGACTCGGTGATTTCAATTTCACCAACTTGCATACAAACTGTGGCACTAGGAATGATCTCTTTACCTGAGTTTGCTTGTAAGTACTTAAGCTTGTAATGCTCTTCATCTTGTTTTTGCTGACTAAAAAACAACAAGGCTTCTAAATCGTAATCAAATACTTGGCCTTTTTTATCCGCTAATTTCACGAATGCGTCGTAGACGGTTTCTAGATCAAAGTCTGACTCTTTGTAACCCAACTCTAGTAATCTGTGTTTGATAACATGACGGCCAGAACGAGAGGTTAGGTTTAGGTTGTTTTTGTTAATGCCGACACTTTCTGGTGTCATGATTTCGTAGGTGTTTTGACCTTTTAATACACCGTCTTGGTGAATACCTGATGAGTGGCTAAATGCATTCGCGCCAACTATGGCTTTATTGGCCTGTACTGGCATATTACAAAGGTTACTAACTAATTTTGAAGTTCTAGATATTTCTTCACTTTTTATATTGGTTTTTAAACCCAATATAGCTTCGCGAGTTTGTAATATCATGGCAATTTCTTCTAATGAACAGTTACCTGCTCGTTCACCTAAGCCGTTTATGGTGGCTTCTACTTGCCTAGCACCTTGTTCAACAGCTGCTAATGAGTTTGCTACAGCCAAACCTAAATCATTATGGCAATGAACTGAAATAGTCGCTTTGTCTATATTAGGGACACGGTTATAAAGGTTTTGGATGATACCGCCAAATTCAGTAGGCGTTGTGTACCCAACTGTATCTGGGATATTCACTGTACTTGCACCAGCGTTAATTGCAGCCTCAACCATACGGCATAAGTAGTCTATGTGTGTGCGGCCTGCATCCTCACAAGAAAACTCAACATCATCTGTGTATTGACGGGCATGTTTAACGGCTTTTACGGCCATCTCTACTACCTGATCCTGTGACTTACGTAACTTAGTGTTAACGTGGATATCAGAGGTCGCAATAAAAGTATGTATACGAAATTTTTCGGCAACCTTTAAAGATTCGCCACAGGCGTCTATATCTTTTGCTAACGCCCGTGATAATCCACAAACAGTGGCATGCTTAATTTCACGTGCAATAGTTTGTACAGATTTAAAATCACCAGGAGAAGATACTGGAAAACCAGCTTCGATAATATCCACACCTAAACGTTCTAGAGCAAAAGCAATCTTTAGCTTTTCTTTAACGCTTAAACTAGCGGGAAGTGCTTGTTCGCCGTCCCGCAAGGTGGTGTCGAAAATCTTGACTTGGTTAGTGTTAACCCCGTTAGACATACCTTTCTCCTAAATGCTCTGTAGTTGACTTTTATTCATTTTTTAAACACATACAAAAAACCCGTGCTGAGCACGGGTTTTGTAAACTGGTTACGCTTGCTTACTTCTTACCCGTGCAGTCTTGCTGCCAGCAGGAGTAGAGTAGAGAAAGTAGCGTTATTCATGTTTAAAATTCTTAAAAATTATTGATACTAAATTTTAGGATGTATTTGTAACGCGGAAGTCCCTTTAGGTCAACCGGAGTTTGCCCTAAAGCATATAACTTAAAAGTATAAATTCAAATTTTTCATGGGTTTGACCGAGAAATAACTGCTGTAGATCAAATTAATTACCCACTATTATTGTTAACATAGTGTTTAAATTTTTACATTAGGTGGTTTTATGGCTTTGGTTAAACATACATTTGATAATAAAGTTGATTGGCATAGCTTACTTGATTCAGGTAATCGAGTTTTTATCGGCTCTTACGCTGCTGTCCCTAATGCATTAATTGATAGCCTGATTGAAGATGGTAAAGCCTTAAATGATATTGAGCTTACCCATATGGGGACTCTGTCTGACGACAGGTGGGCTTTGCCTGAGTATACGTCTAGGTTTAAAGTGAATACCTTTTTTATTCATGGTGAAACCGTAAGACAAGCTGTAGATGAAGGCCGAGCTGACTACACTCCCTGTTTTTTGTCAGAGGTTTCTGGTTTATTCACTAATGATACCTTACCTCTTGATGCTGCCCTTATCATGGTTTCTCCTCCTGATGAGCTTGGGTATTGTTCATTAGGGGTTTCTGTTGACGTAGTGATGTCAGCGGCGCGGGCTGCAAAACACATAATTGCGCAAGTTAACCCACTTATGCCCAGAACATGCGGGCAAACGTTTTTACATATAAGTGAATTTAGTGCCTGCATTGAAGCAGAGCAAAGCTTACCTGAGGTTGATTTATCAGTTACCTCAAAGATTATTGACCGTATTGGCCAGTATACAGCGCTGCTAATAGAGGACGGCGCAACTATTCAATTAGGAATAGGCAAAATACCTGATGCTGTGACCCGTTATTTATACCAACATAAAAATTTAGGTATTCACTCAGAATTACTGTGTGATGGTTTGGTGGAGCTGATCCAAAGAGGTGTGGTGACAAATAGATACAAAACCTTTCACCCTGGAAAAACCGTAGTGAGTTTTTGTTTTGGCTCTCAAAAAGTGTATGACTTTGTTGACATGAACCCCCACGTTGAATTTTATCCTTCTGGGTATGTTAATAAACCTGCGAATATTGCTAAAAATGACAATATGGTATCTATCAACAGCGCCTTGCAAGTGGACTTGAGCGGTCAAATAGTAGCGGATTCTATTGGTTATGATTTTTATAGCGGCATTGGGGGGCAGGTTGATTTTGTCACTGGAGCCTCAAAAAGTAAAAACGGCAAACCTATTATCGTTTTACCCTCTACTGCCCAAAACGGTGAAGTTTCTCGAATTGTTGCCACATTATCTGAAGGCTCTGGTGTGGTTACATCTCGGGGGAACGTCCACTACGTGATAACCGAATTTGGGATTGCTAGCCTGCAAGGAAAAAGCGTACGTGAACGAGCGTTAGAACTTATCCGTGTGGCACACCCTAAATTTAGAGATGAGTTGTTAGCTAAAATTCGAGAGAAATACTGGGTGCCTGATTATCAAACTCGGACCCCAACAGACATTCCCGAGCTCGGGGAAGTACAAATGTCACGGATTCAATTTCAAAATCAGCAATTTTATATGCGCCCCCTGAATCCATCTGATGAACGTAGGCTGCAAGAGTTTTTCTATTCCCACACCAAAGAAACAATTCGTATGCGCTATAACTTCACTCCAGGGCAAATGACCCGTGAGAAGTCTTGTGATTTGGTCAGTGTTGATCAGAGTAAGGATGTGGCATTAACCATAGTTCAGGACGATGGTTCTAAAGTGAGAATTGAAGCCGTGGGCCGCTATTATCTGTATGAACAACAAAAATCATGTGAGGTTGCCTTTGTAACCAGAGAAACTAATCAAGGCAAAGGTATGGCAAGTCGCTTGTTACGAGCCATGATAGACATTGCTGAGAAGCGAGGTTTAACGAGTATGTTTGCCTTGGTAAAAACCAATAACTTACCCATGATTTCAGTATTTGAACAATTTGGTTTTGTGAGAAAGTTTGACTCAGAGCCTGGTGAAATTGAGTTAGTGAAACGTTTGAATATTGATAATGTCGAAATACCCTCTGATAACCCCCAAGGGGAGCTGTAATGACTGTCACCATAATGCGAAGCCCAAAATGTAACTTACATAATATGGGGCCTGAGCATCCAGAAGAGCCAGCTAGAATGCATTCAATTAATGATCAAATCATATCTTCAGGTCTGGAGCCTGTGGTGCATTTTGCTTACGCTAAACCGGCACCTTTGCAAGCGTTAGAACGAGCCCATGACAAAGACTTTGTTAAGAGCGTATTTGATAAGTCACCTCAAGAGCCAGATGAAAGAATTTGGCTCGATGAAGATACTATCATGATGCATAAAAGTTTAGATGCGGCCTTACATGCAGCTGGTGCGGCAGTTGACGCTGTAGACTTGGTGATGGCAGAGCAAACTAAAAGTGTGTTTTGTGCAATTCGGCCACCCGGGCATCATGCTGGTCGCAATAAATCCTCTGGCTTTTGTATTTTTAATAATGTTGCCATTGGGGCTATGCATGCGTTAGACGTTCACGGACTTGAGCGCGTAGCAATTATTGATTTTGATGTGCACCACGGTGATGGTACTCAAGACATAGTAAAAGATGACGAGCGAATATTCTTTGCGTCATCTTTTCAGCATCCATTTTTTCCTTTTTGTGGTGATGAACCTAGCCGCAAAGATATAGTTAATGTGCCTGTACCAGCAGGCACTAGCCCAGAAGATTATAGGGAGCTAATTAAGCACTGGTTTACTGCCATTGATGACTTTCAACCGCAAATGATTTTTATATCTGCAGGGTTTGATTCCCATGCTGAAGATGACATGGGGCACTTACGCTTAGTTGAAAGTGATTATGCATGGATAACTGAAAACTTAAAAAAATTAGCTGAAAAACACAGTAACGGACGCATTGTTTCCGTACTTGAAGGAGGCTATGCATTAAGTGCGTTAGCGAGAAGTGTGGTGGCTCATGTTAAAGCCTTGGCAACTTAATGCTTGGTAAATTCGCATTTTGAATACCTATTAACTAACTTTAGTAGGTGCTTTGGTAAAGAGATGAATCTTGCTGATTATTAATTGAAATTTGTTTCTCGCAAAGCCTTTCTTAATTCAAAACCCGCTAACGAGTATATTTAATATGATGAAGAGTTTGTTGTTCTATGTAAGTTTTTTGTTCCTGATGCCACTGGCGAATGCTGCTGAACCTGAAATTTGGATGCAGGATGATTGGGATTACGCCATTGATGGATACGATACAGTTGCATACTTTACTGAAAGTGACGCTGTGAAAGGTGATGACCGATTCGTCACTGAATATAAAGGTGTGAATTGGCGCTTTTCTAGCGCTGAAAATTTAGCCTTATTTAAAGCCGACCCTGTTAAATATAGTCCTCAATATGGTGGACATTGTGCTTATGGCTTAGGGAAGAACGGCGTGGTTGTTCATGGGGATCCTAAAAGGTGGACCATTCATGAAGGAAAGTTATATTTGAATTTGAATTTCTTTATTCAGAAAAGATGGCAGGGTGATAAAGAGTTTTATATTACTCACGCTGATGCAATCTGGCCCCGTGCTTTGTCAGAAGAAATTGACGTTGATTGGTAAATTCAAGCTTAATCCTACCTAGTAAAAGTTTATTGAATTTAAAAGCAGCTTAAGATACTTGAGAGCATCTTAAGCTGCTAAATTTCGTTTTATCATAGGTCTTAACCATCAGTTAATTTGATGATTTCCTTTGCCCAAATGCTATATTGCGCCGAATTAGGATGCAGTAAATCAGGCATCACAGACTCTAAAAGTACACCATCACTCGTTAGAAAATTATGGTTGATATTCAGCCACAAAACTTGTTGCCTATTGCAAAAGTGGCGGATCAATCCATTAGTTGCATCAACAGCTTTACGCATACGCTTTTTTTGATTGCGACTTCTTGGAAATATTGCCATCAAAATAATTTTACTGTTTGGTAAGCGTGTCGTAATTTCTTTTAAAATCAACTCAATCGCAGCTGCTGTGTGTTCTGGTGAGTCATGTCTATGGCCGGGGTTATTAGTGCCAATCAAGATTATAACCCAATCAGGTGATAACTCATCTAGCTCTCCATTTTGAATTCGCCACAACAAATGCTCGGTGCGATCCCCTGAAAACCCAAGATTTATAGCGTTTTTGGCGGCAAAGTGCTGTTGCCAAGCTTGCTCTCCTTCTACTTCCCAAGCGTGGGTAATAGAGTCGCCTAAAAACACAATTTTCGCAGCGTGATTAACCTGTTTTACTTCTTGGCATTTTTGCTGGTGGCGCAGTTGCCACCAGTCTTCTTGTCGCGCTACTGCTATGGTTGAAAGAGGTTGACTCATTTACTTTGCTGCGCGGTGATCCAGTCGTTGATCACGTCTTCTAATACCGCCATAGGTAACGAGCCTTGCCCAATAACAGTGTCGTGAAAACTACGAATATCGAATTTTTCCCCTAGTGTTGTTTCTGCTTTTGCTCTTAGTTCTCGAATTTTTATTTCGCCCATTTTGTAAGACAGAGCTTGCCCAGGCCAAGATATGTAGCGGTCGATTTGATCGGCAATGGATTTTTCGGTAAGGGCAGTATACGTAGACAAATAATCAATCCCTTGTTGGCGGCTCCAACCAAAGGCATGGATGCCAGTATCTACTACTAAGCGCACTGCGCGCCATATCTCGTAGCCTAAACGGCCAAAGTCGCTGTAGGGATCTTCATAAAAACCGGCTTCTTTACCTAAACGCTCTGAATATAAGCCCCAGCCTTCTCCAAAAGCAGAGTGACTTAAAGTCCGTCTAAAATTAGGCACATTCAACTCCATGGCAATGGCGTTTTGTAAATGGTGTCCGGGAACGGCTTCGTGCAAGCTAAGTGCTTCTAAGTTATACAAGGGTTGCTGCGCAGGTACAGAGGTTAAAAAATAAGTCCCAGGTGAGCGGCTATCTGGCGGTGGCATGTAAAAAGCGCCCCGAGTCGCAGAGCCCTTTATAGTAAAAGTGTTGCGGGGGAGGTGGCCAAAAAAGCTAGGTAGCTTGCCGTACATTTTTTGGGTTATAAAGGCTGTTTTTTCTAATACATCTTGTGGATCAGGTGCATAAAACTGCGGGTCGGTGGCAAGAAAGTTTAAGAACTCAGCATAGCTACCTTTGAATCCTACCTGGTCAATAATCACCTGCATTTCTTGACGAATACGTTTTACTTCACTTAGGCCCAGTTGATGGATTTCTTCTGGCGTGGCATCTGTGGTGGTGTAGTAATTTGCTGCATATTTGTAATAATCAGTACCACCTTTTACGCTGGCGATTCCCGCTTCTTTGCGGCAATTTGGCATGTATTCATTTACGAAAAAATCATAAAAGTCTTGATAGGCGGGGATAACTTTTTCTGCCAGTAAGTTAGCTGCTTGCTTACTATATTGGGATGTTTGTTTTTCGGTAAACTTGGCTGGGTAGCGAGTGAATGGCTCGTACATCGCGCTAGTTTTTACATCTTCTACAATATGTTTGCTTATGGTTTGATGATAGTTTTTAAAGCTTTCACAGTAGTGCACAAAACCTGCTGCGACACCTGCTTTCATTAGGTTAATGTTTTCTTGGTTAAAGCGAGGGTAATCACTAAGGCTTATAAGAAAATCGTCATAATCCTGAGTGCTTAAGAATGCCATGTTAGCCGGCGCTTCGGCAAAATAGGTGTGCCATCCACTTAGAAAATTAACCGGGAAATATTTGTCTTGGTACTGATAGCTTGAAGCTTCGGTCTCACGCTCGTATTTGAATAAGCGAAAATTCATTAATTGCTCAGCACTAAGATCTGTGGGATTTATTTCACTCAGTTGTTGTAATACATTTTGGTTGTATGTTTCACGGCGTTTAATGGCTTCAGGGGTAAATTCAGCCAGTTTTCCCTTTGGTTTCCAACCATCAGGATCAGTACGAAAAAATACTTTTTCTTGGGTGGCAAATTGCCAATGTTGATTAATTATTTTTGATAAATCTTCATCAGCACTAGCCAAGGATTGTGAACTTAGTAAAGCGAATAGGGATAAGGATAGTAATTTTTTTAGCATAAACTGCCTTTGAGTAAGAGCGACTTAATCCACCTTTACAGGTGTCATTGCAACGATTGTTGTGACTCAGATTAATACAAATTTCAGGAATATAATAGGGAGTGATTACACTGGGATGTTTGCTGGTAGACATTGTCTAACCAGCAAGAAAAGAAAAATAGCGCAAGTTAGAATTTTCTAAGCGCGCTTGTGATATCCCCTCAAAAAAGTGACACACATACCTAAGTGGGCGAACATAGCTGTAGAGTATGAGTTTGAATCAGGTGTGTTTACTAATATCAACGCACGCTATCAAGATAAGTCTACGGCTTATTTAGATCCTGAGCGCTCTTTGGGAGTCGCAGGGCTCGATCCTCACAACGATGGCAGAACGTTAATTAACGCTCAAGCTGGATATGATTTCGGCAACTTTTTAGTGAGAGTAGATGTACGTAACTTGCTTGATGAAGAATACATCAGCCAGTATTTCTCTGACGCAGTGGATTCAGATGCGGTGGATGCTTATGGAGACCATCAACTAGGTCGCTCTCGGCAGGTGAGTGTGACATTGCAAGCTAAGTTTTAATTATCTTGAGGGGAGTGGTAATGCCTCCCCTCAAATAAATTTTTGTAGATGAAACTTACTAGTAGACAAGGCGACAGATCGAATATAAATTAACCAATCAAGGTGTTTAATTTGTGAACAATTCAAAGAGCTTACAATTCTGTTGTTTCTTTTATTTTCTCACTTGAAAAGTGCATGCAGTATATGGAAGAAAGGATTTTTTATTACAAGGATATAGCAATGAAAAAATGTTTTTTAAAAGTAATCTACCTTCTCCCTCTAGTATTTTTAGCCGCATGTGGTGGCTCATCTAATAATAACTCCTCAAATTCGGTGGCAACCGCCGAAGGTGTATTTATTGATAGTCCAGTACAAGGGTTAAATTATGTATCTGGTAGTATTGAAGGCACAACCGATGAAAATGGAACCTTTACTTATGAAGTGGGTGAAGAAGTTACATTTAGCATAGGGGGTATTGTCATTGGAAGTGCCACTGGGGCAGCAATGTTGACCCCTTTGTCTTTAGTTGATGGTGCGTTAGATGAGACAGATCCTACCGTTGTTAACATAGCGACATTTTTACAAACCTTAGATGATGACGGCGACCCAGAAAATGGCATTACCATTACTGAGTTGCAACATGCCGAGGCCGCGGACTTAACTATTAACTTTCAACTTAGCACTTTCGATTTTGAATATGATCTAGATGTGCAAACCGCCGTGAGCCTCATGACATCTGTTAGTTTTGCAGGACCGCGAGCACTTATCTCTGCTGATGAAGCTTTAACTCACCTTCAAGGTAGTCTTGGCATCGAAGTAGAGGATGATGTGGCTGATGATGACGTTATAGAAGATGACGTCGTAGAAGATGACGTCGTAGAAGATGACGTCGTAGAAGATGACGTCGTAGAAGATGACGTCGTAGAAGATGACGTCGTAGAAGATGACGTCGTAGAAGATGACGTCGTGGAAGATGATGTCGTAGAAGATGACGTCGTGGAAGATGATGTCGTAGAAGATGACGTTGTAGAAGATGATATCGTAGAAGATGACGTCGTAGTGGATGATAGTGAGTATGGCAGCATTGCTATTACTGGCGACGATGCTGCCACCATAGGTTCTCCTTTAGTTGTCGAATCGGCGGTTTATGGTAGGGATGACTTAACCAATTTAGAGACATCTGTGATCTTGACTGGTTTAGGTTTAACTCTTACTGACCGTGGAAGTGATACTCCATTTGATATAAGCAGTGCGACTGAAGGGTTTGTCATTGTAATTGGCGACCTTAGCTCCTTTGGAGGCGGTATAGTGATTTCAATGACGATTTTGACTGGCTCTGCTGAGTACGATTATTTATGCGACCTTGCATGTAACACCAGTATAGACACTGCAAATCAAACTGTGACCTTTAATAATACAGTTGTAAGTTACGATACTAACCCAGCGCTAACGTTAAATGGCACAGTCAGCTGGGAGTATGAATAGCATTTAATTGTTAATCTGCAGCTTGGTCTTGGGCCTGATATCTCTAAGTTTCAGATTAAATTTCAAGTACATTTGAGTAATCATACCGTCTGCTCGGTATGATTACTTACTCTCCTCTATATAATGATTGCAATTTATTCCTCCGGCACTCACTTATTAGCCTTCAGCTCTTAAATGTAGCTTTTAAACAGTAAATAAATATTCATAAAAGTAGGGTTTTTATTAGATGGGTTATTGTTTTTCTAGAGTTCTCATATTTTTAATCCTTGCTAACAATAAAACATGATCGTTAATTTCATAATAAAAGTAAGAGCATTATGAAATTATTATCATGTTTTATCTCTCTAATTAGAATTAATGTCTGTTTATTTAACTGCAAGTATTGTGTGCTTCACAATTATGCATCTTATTAGTGCGATATTTGAAAGTGCATAAATGAAGTTTATTTTTGCATAAGTTTTTTTTATGAAATATTGAAATTATAAGTTTTCAATATTTTTTTTAAGTCAGCAATATAAAAAAAACTTATATGTTACAGCTTGTAAATATAATGTTTTTTATGATGTAACTAACTGAGTTTTAGTTTGTTTTCATTTGGCACGCTCTTCTAATCTTCTCGTTTATCGAAGCTCTCTCAATAATATTTTTTTAAATCAATGTTTTAGGTACGACTTGTGCTTTTGTTAATTGGCAACTGTAGAGACAGGAAATGCATTTGTATTTAAATCAGTGATATTCCGCAGATAAAAACAATTATTACATCCTTTGCACAGGAGAAGAGCACATGACAAAAACTATTGAATCAAAAACGCATAGAGTTACCTACTTAGCTATGTTGATTTCTAGCATGTTGGCAGCGAATACAGCGCTTGCTCAGGAGGCTGACAGTCTAAGTGAAGAAGAGGCTATAGAGTCTATTCAGGTTACGGGGTCACGGGTAGCAAGGGACGGCTACGATACTCCAGCTCCCGTCACTATAATGACTCAAGACGACATAAATGCTTACGCTCCAGGGAGTGTCGCGGAGTTTGTCAATACTCTACCATCAGTTACAGGTAGTAGCACAGCATCAACATCATCGGGATCACTTAGTAATGGTGCTTCAGGTATTGCAGCTTTGAACCTACGAGCGTTAGGAGTTGGGCGTACTTTGGTGTTATTTGATGGTCAACGTAATGTTGTGTCGGCATCTACTGGGCAGGTTGATACAAATACATTCCCACAATCACTAATTAAAAACGTTGAAGTGGTGACAGGAGGTGCTTCTTCAGTTTATGGCTCAGACGCTATTAGTGGCGTAGTTAACTTTATATTAGATAAAGAATATACAGGTTTTAAGTCTCACGTTGAGTATGGTGAAACAACCTACGCAGATAGAGAAAATGGCAAAGTGGTATTAACCTACGGTACTGAATTAGCAGAAGGCAATGGCCATCTATTATTGAGTGGCGAATATTATTCAGCTAACGGTATCCACTACACCACTCGAGATTGGGCTGAGAGAGGCTATGTTGGGATGATTAACCCCGATACTAGTGATGGCTCACCTTATTTCCTAGTAGACGAAAATATCGGTATTTCAAATTACACTCCAGGCGGTCTAATAGCTGATGGTCCTCTAGCTGGCACATATTTTGGAGTGGATGGTGCAGTCAATCAGCTAGCGTATGGCGATGTATCTGGTCAGTGGATGCAAGGCGGTGACTGGAAATACACCTCCTCTGGTATGCTTGGAACTAATTCTTTAGCAGCGGACGAAGAACGTAAAAACCTATTTGCTCGATTAAGCTATATGGTAGGTGAAACTGAAGTTTATTTACAAGGCTCTTATGCTGAATATGAAGGCTTGGGCTATTACATCAACCCAACCACTAAGGGCGTGACTATCTACGCCGATAATGCTTTCTTACCCAGTGAAGTGGCTACACAAATGGCCGAGCAGGGAATAGATAGTTTCAGCCTCAACACTAGTAATGTTGATATGCCTGCATCTGGTGCGAACAACAAACGTGATACTACTCGAATAGTTATCGGAGCAGATGGAGAGTTTTCACTATCTGGTAAATTCTTTGATTGGGATGCTTATTATCAATACGGTAAAACGAAAACTGATGAGCACATGACCCCAACCTATAATACAGCCCGCTTAACCTTAGCGACAGACGCAGTTTTAGATCCTGATACAGGAGAAGTTGTCTGTCGTTCAACTTTGACCGATCCTACTAACGGGTGTGTTGCACTTAACCGCTTTGGAGTAGGAGTTGCCAGTGATGAAGCTCTAGATTATGTTTTAGGACGTCCCCGTCGTGAGCAAGAGTTTATTCAAAACGTTGCGGCCATTAACTTTAGTACTGGCGACTTCGAAGGCTGGGCTGGTCCAATCTCCATAGCATTTGGTGCTGAATACCGCACAGAAGAAATGGATGGCTATGTTGAATCTCAATATCAGAGTGGTTGGAAGTACGGTAACTACAAGGTAACGAAAGGCGATTATGATGTAATTGAGGGGTACGTTGAAGCACTTGTTCCTATTACAGATGGTTTAGACTTTAATGGTGCAGTACGTTACACCGATTACAGTACTTCAGGTGGCGTGACAACATGGAAAGGTGGTCTGACATATCAGCCAATTGAAGACGCTACATTTCGTTTAACTAAATCTCGTGATATTCGAGCTCCTAATTTAAGTGAGCTTTATGCCGCTGGTACTGCCCGTAGTAACTCAGTGACTATCAATGGTGAATCAGTGCCTATGATTCAAAACCTGCAAGGTAATCCAAATGTTGCTCCAGAAGAAGCAGACTCTTGGGGGGTAGGTGTGATCTTACGTCCAAGGTTCTTAGAAAACTTCTCTGCTGCAATTGATTACTATGATGTTGAAATTGATGGGATTATTAGCTTTGTATCAGCTGACGATACGGCTGAATATTGTGTTGAGTTTGGTGTTCAAAAATACTGTGACAACATGATTTATGATGACGCTGGTACGTTACAAACAATCAACCTTTTATACGATAACCTCAACGTTATGACGGCACGTGGTATTGATTACGATTTAACCTACCGTCTTGGCTTAGGTGACGCTTTCGAGGGGGCTCTAGGAGATTTAAAACTTAGATTTTTAGCTACAAACTACTTAGAAAGCATTACTGATAATGGGGTAACCGCTATTGATTCTGCTGGTGCTAATACAACTAGTACACCTGATTGGAAGTACCGAGCCTCTGCTACTTATACCCTAGATGATATGACATTTGACTTATCTGCTCGTGGTGTAAGTGATGGCGTACTGAGTAACGCATATATTGAATGTAGCTCAAATTGCCCAGAGAGTTCTGCGCCTAATTATACAATTAATGATAACAGCGTAGATGGTGAAGTATATTTTGATTTTTATGCAGCTAAATCCTTTAGTTTCAGCGGTGATACAGAAGCCGAGTTTTTCTTGTCAATTCGCAACATGTTCAACACAGATCCGGCAGATGTTGCCTTCCCAGCATCTCAAGGTTCAGAAAACCGTCCTGGTTATTTAGAAACAAACCGTGGCTTGTACGATGTATTAGGTCGTCAGTTCAAAGTTGGTTTCCGAGTTGAAATGTAATGACAAGTAATAAAGTTTTGAAGGAAGGTAATATGTTTAAACGTAAAGTTTTAAATTTCACCATGATACTAACTATGTCATCAATCGTTAGTTCTACCAATGCATTTGAAGATATGTCGCAGGTAGAGCGAATGGAAGCAAAAATGACGATTATCGATGCAGTAGGCGCCAAAGCTAAGCAAGCTCAAGTTATGAATGACATGATATTTAGCTTTGGTGAGCTAGGGTTTCAAGAATTTGAAACCTCTGCTTATCTAACCAAAATACTGGAAGATAATGGCTTTACTATTGAGCGTGGCATATCTGGTGTACCAACCGCATGGATGGCAACTTGGGGGGATGGCGGACCGGTTATCGCCCTTGGTTCAGACATTGATGGCATACCTAAGGCCTCTCAGAAACCTGGTGTGGCTTATCATGATCCAATTATTGAAGGTGCTCCAGGGCATGGTGAAGGCCATAACTCTGGTCAGGTGGTTAATATTATAGCCGCATTAACCGTAAAAGAGTTCATGGAAGAAAATGACATCAGCGGCACAATTAAAATTTGGCCAGGGGTTGCTGAGGAGCAATTAGGAACCAAGGCCTATTATGTTCGCGATGGCTACTTTAAAGATGTTGACGCTGTTTTGTTTTCCCATGTATCAAATAGTTTTAGTACCAGTTGGGGAACAGGGCGAGGTAATGGATTAGTCTCGGTACAATATGACTTTTTTGGTGAGTCAGCTCACAGTGCCGGCTCTCCTTGGCGTGGCCGCAGTGCATTGGATGCTGTTGAACTAATGAGCGTTGGTATGAATTATCGACGTGAACATTTGCGGTTATCACAACGTATCCACTCTATTATTGTTGATGGAGGCGACCAACCAAATGTAGTGCCTTCTAAAGCAAGTATTTGGTATTTCTTCAGAGAAACGGATTTTCCTCATATTAAAGAGTTATGGGAAATTGGAGACAAAATGGCTGAAGGGGCATCTCTTATGAGTAATACTTCTTGGTCATCAACGGTTTTAGGGTCGGCATGGCCACAGCATATGAATAAAGCGATTGCTGAAGATGCTTATGAAAATATTAAAATCGTAGGTATGCCTGAGTGGTCTGAAGATGACATCGCTTTAGCAAAAGCGCTACAGTCTGAAATTGGTGTTGAACCTGAAGGCTTAAAAACAGAGTTGAACGAGTTGAGAGATCCTCCTGATCCCACAAAGCTTACAGGTGGCGGCTCTGATGATATTGGGGATATTTCATGGCAGGTACCTACCATCACTTTACGTTATCCGGCTAATATTCCTAATTTGCCGGGACACAACTGGTCTAATTCAGTTGCCATGGCAACACCCATTGCCCATAAAGGGGTTGTTGCAGGAGCAAAAGTTCAAGCACTGAATTTGTTCGACTTGTTGACTAACAGTACTTTAATGGATGAAGCTTGGGACTATTATAAAAATGTGCAAATTAAAGAAGAAAAGTACACGCCTTTATTACGTCCAGAAGATAAGCCTGCTATTCATTTAAACAAAGAAATTATGGCTACCTATAAATCTGAGCTCGAAAAGTATTACTACAATCCTAAAGAATACGATACTTATCTTGAGCAATTAGGTATCGATTATCCAACTATCAAAAAGCAATAAAAACAATCACTGGCAATAATTTCGTTGCCAGTTATTTCTGGATTTTAGAAGTAAAGATTTATAAGCGTTTCTACTCGTAAAGGCTTTGGAGTATATCAATATGTTAAATTTTAAGAAAAAGACAAGCATGGCTGTGCTTGGCTTTATTATTTCGTGCGCTGCAACAGCGACAACATTTACGGATTCACAACGAGAAGCAGCAAAAGAGCAAGTTGTAGCGGCAGTAGATAAGCAAGCAAAGCTTGCACAAGTCATGAACGACATGATTTTTTCGTTTGGCGAACTAGGTTTTCAAGAGGTTGAAACTTCTGCCTATTTAACCAAACATTTAGCTGAACAAGGTTTTAAAGTTGAAAAAGGAATTGCAGGGATCCCAACAGCATGGGTTGCCACTTGGGGCTCCGGTAAACCTGTTATTGCGCTTGGGACTGACCTAGACGGTATCCCAAAAGCATCACAAAAACCTGGGGTGGCTTACCATGATCCTATTGTTGAGGGCGCTCCCGGGCATGGAGAAGGTCATAATTCAGGGCAGGTAGTTAATATTATCGCTGCGATGGCCTTAAAAGAGTATATGGCAGAGAATGATATCGAGGGCACAATAATGTTGTGGCCAGGTGTAGCTGAAGAGCAATTGGCTACCAAAGCTTACTATGTCAGAGAAGGGTATTTCGACAATGTAGATGCGGTACTTTATTCCCACGTAGGGAATCGATTTGGTACCTTTTACGGTAATCCATTTTTTTCAGGCATGGTATCGATTCAGTACAATTTCTATGGAGAGTCAGCGCATAGTGCTGGGGCGCCATGGAGAGGAAAAAGTGCATTAGATGCTGTTGAGCTAATGAGTGTTGGGATGAACTATCGTCGAGAACACTTACGCATTGCTCAGCGAACTCATTCTGTGGTTGTTGATGGAGGAGACCAACCTAATGTTGTACCTTCTAAAGCAACCTCTTGGTACTTTTTTAGAGAGCTAGATTACCCACATGTAAAAGCATTGTGGGAGGTGGGAGACCAGATGGCTGAAGGTGCTGCCCTAATGACCAATACCACCTGGGACTCCACGGTAATGGGAACTGCATGGCCTGGTCACTATAACAAGCCAATGGCAATGCGAGCTTTTGAGAATATTAAAAAAGTGGGTATGCCCAAATGGTCTGAAGCCGATATAACCTTAGCCAAGTCGCTACAAAAAGAAATTGGTGCACCAGTAACAGGTTTACCAACAGAGGTGATGCCAGTTGTTGCACCACCTGATCCAAGTACTATGACAGGCGGTGGCTCTGATGATATGGGGGATATCTCTTGGGTAACACCCTCTATGTGGTTATCTTATCCTTCGAATATTCCTAATTTACCAGGACACCACTGGTCAAATGCAGTCGCTATGGCAACCCCTATTGCTCATAAGGGGATCGTGGCAGGTGCCAAAGCCCATGCTATGACCATGATTGACTTATTTACCGATCCTGAATTGATGTCTGAGGTGAAAGATTACTTTGATAATGTGCAAACCAAAGACATTAAGTATGAATCGTTTTTGCGAGACACAGATGTGCCGCAGATTCATCTAAACAAAGAGATAATGGGGGAGTTTCGTGAAAAAATGAGACCATTTTATTATGATCCTGAAAAATACGATACTTATATGCAGCAGTTGGGAGTGGAATACCCAAAGGTAAAAACTAACCCTTAGTCACTCTATATTTATCAGCAATATTGGCTTGCCCACTCTAAAAAATACACAGCACCTTAGATTAATCTAGAGGTGCTGTTGTTTTTTTTTTACTTATGAAGCTAGTTGGCTAATCATATCTTTTGCAAGTAACTCAATGGCTTCAGAACGTACTTTTTGAGGATTGAGTAAGCATACTCCTATATATCCTAAATCTGGTAGCTCAGCTTGCTGGGGTAATATGAACAATCCAGGTGGAACGGTACTTCTTGCTAATACAGTAATACCCAAGTCTTCATTAATAGCGGCTTGAATACCATTTAAATCTGCAATGGTATACACAACTTGCCACTGTCTTTTTAGTTTAGCTAAAAGGTTGGTCGCCCGCTTGCGGTAAATACAAGGTGCTGGAGCAGCTATTAAAGGCAGCTTATCGGGTACTTTATTGACAAACCTCTGACTACCTACCCAAACTAATTGATCGGTAATAATAAAACCTTCTTGCTCTGGATCTGCTTGCTCTTGTAAAGAAAGTATCAGATCAAACTGGTTTTTCAGTGGTTCGCAAACTAAATCTTTACTTAGAGCGCAATGTACTTCTAATGAAACCTCTGGATAGGTATGCGTAAAACGTCTGATAATTTTGGGCATGAGCGTAGTTGAGAACTCGCTAGGTATACCAAGTTTGATGTTGCCACTTACCTGAGGCTTCCCAAATTCAGCCATTGCTTGATCATTTAGCATGAGCATTTTCATGCCAAATTCCAGTAACTTACTGCCGGCTAAAGTTAAAGTGAGTCTATTGTTTTCCCGTAGAAAAAGTTTTTCACCTACCACCTCTTCAAGTTTTTTTATTTGCAAGCTAATAGCAGGTTGAGTCCGTTTTAGCCGCTCTGCACACAAGGTATAACTGCCAGTTTGCGCGATGGTTACAAATGAACGCAAAAAATCTACAGATAAATTCTTCATGGTTACACTCCAGTAAAGTGGCCAGGTAATTGTTGGTAAAAAACCTAGTCAAAACCATATTAAATTATTATGGGCTTACGATTATTATTAATTTTATTTATCGAGCATGTAGTTCTAGCATGAAGTTTTTGGAAAGACTATTGGTAAAATAACTTAGTAAAAATTTCTTTTAAAAAGTCTGCTTCAGTTTTGTAATCGTTTAGGGAGGCAAACTACAAGTTTGCATTAGTCTTAAATTTCCAAAGGTTAATTAATTTTAAATTAACCCCAACTTACAGTGACAAAGATGTTTTGTATTTTTTATCCATAGGGTTTTGTCACGGTTAAGTATTTGTTATTTCCCGTGTGTTGATGACAAATTAGCTTTAAGTTAAATGTGACTGGAACAATCAATACTAGCAATTAATGCAGTTTAAGCTTACCTATTGAAGCAGGTGGAATTAGGTCGTAGGAGCTTTTTACGTGCTTTTGTTTCTTAATGAATTTGAAGAGCGTTGTTAAGTTATATGTTTGTGCGGGTAATTAAAACTTAGCGAACACCAACACATGATTAGTGTTCGTCAATTAGTTAAAGCTTAAGGATGAGTGCCATATAGCTCATGCCACTCTATGTGAGCATCGCTATAGCACACACCTGTAGAAACACATGATTGGCCATTTTCATATCCCCAACCAGTATCTTGGCTCATACACATTGGAGTAGGCGTGCCATACCAATTACAACTTGTTGGAGGATCACTAGGTTCTGGCTCTACTGGATCTGGAGTGATAGCATCAGTATTTTCCGTAATTAATATGTAGTTAAAATTACTGTTGCCATCTTCAAAATAAATCCTTAACGTATGATTCCCATGAGTTAATTTTGTGCTGATGTTTCTATCAGCAAAGCTTTGCCAGCCAATATTAGGCGAGGTGACAGTATCTATAAGCTCTCCGTCTACAAGTACACTTACCTGCTGGCTTACTGAAGCTGAAGCTAATCGTAAGGTAATAACGAAGTATCCTTCTTGTTGAACATTAATGTTATATTCGAGCCACTCACCAGCTTTAGTCCATCCAATATTGCAGAAACCACCTGCTGAGTCTGTTGTTAGTTGAGCGTCAACAGAACCTGTCCTGCATGTTGATGAACCTAAATTATTAATTGTAGTATCATAATATGCATCAAAATCCTCAGCTTCAATCAGTGCTGGAACAGAAATTGCCGAGTCTGGCGCATCACTTGGTAGGTAGTCTAAGTATTGGAAAGAATCGATACCTAGTATTCCTGCAGTAACCTCAATATCCATTGAGAATATACTATCTGGTAAATCAATTTCATGGATGCTGGAGGTAAATTGCTTCTCGGAAAAACTTATATTGCTTAAAACTGTTTCACCATTAATTTTAATTGAATAAATTGTCGGAATATCACTTAAGTTTTGAAGTAAAAGTTCAATTGATTTTATATCCCCTAAGTCATTTTGGATGATAAATCCAATTGACTCATTTTCTTCAATGCTAACGAAACAGGTTTCATCAGTCATAACCGTGTCTGCATTCCCGCTAGAACCGCATTGCTCACCATTATTTCCAACTGTGTTATCTTTAGAATTATGATAGAACTCTGCTTGCAACGTTTCGCTGGTATATGGAATAAATTGAGTAGGGCTATAGTTAACACTGATATTTTTTAAATTTACAGCCCCTGTAGGAAAACCTAAACTCAAAGTGCTTTCATCAGCTAGATAAGTACTAATTGTTGAGTTTGAGAAAGTGGTCCATCCAAGACTATTAACTTCAATCTTACTTTGGATCAGTTCGTCATTGAGCGATGCTGTAAAATACCTGTTTGTTGCTTGAGTTGCGACCTCAAAACTAAAATTGTAAACACCAGGTAAATCAGGGGTTATTGTATATTCTAACCATTCTGTTGGAGTTAACCAGCCAACATAACACTCGTTGCCAATTTTACCTGCATCTGTTGGGCCACTACCACATTCTAAGTTACCTTTGTTATAGGTTTCATCATCTAATGATCGATGAAACTCTAAGGAATTGAACTCAGATGGTATTTCATAAGCAGGTATGTTGTTGTTTGTAAGGAGTGGGTTTGTCTCCTCAATAATATCCACCTCTTCAATACCTATTATCTCGTTATCGGGGGGAATGTTTGTTGGGAAAACTCCTTGGTTTTCTTCTGACGTAAATGCTATGACTAATTTACCATCAATTGCCGCTGCGTTATCTGCGACATAATCATTAATGGCAACATTGAATGTCCAATTGGCAAAATACCACCTTGAATTGTCGATATAATCGAACTCATCAACCCAATTTAGATCGAAGTCTTTAGTTTCATGATTGTAAGTATATGTTTTAACAAATTCTACAAAGGTTGCACCTGGAGCTGAGTCTTGATCAAAAAAACCTGTAAAGTCATAGTTGCCGGCCCATAAACTAATACGCAGTTCTGCTGGTTCTGCTCTAGATTCGTCGAGGAACTTCGAATATCTATTCGCATTTGTCTCTCGGCGTATTATTACACCATCAATGTAAAATGCTAGATACTCTGGCGTCCACTCCATTCTGTAGGTGTAATATTTCTCCCACGCTGGATATGGCAAGACAATGTGTTTAACTTTGTTTTCTGTTCTCGGGTTACCAGGTGTCATGAGCTGAGTTTGAAACTGCCCGTCTGCGCCAAAAATTTCAAAATCCTGCTCTTGCCATTCAGTCCCTGAAAGCTCAGAGTCATATTTCCATAAGAAAAACGGCACCACATATCCTGACCCTTTAGGACCTCTGATTCTAGCTTCGAATGCGCCGTATTTAAACTCTTCGTTTGTGATTATCTCTGCACCTTTCCAAGCTTTAGCTTGCACTGTGTTTGAAGCCAGTGAGGAAGTTAGAAACAAAAAAACTATCGTTATAAATAGCCGATAGTTTATTGTATTGTGTTGAAACATTTTTCTATCCTTTATACATTTTAATTTAATAGGGAGCTCCAAACTTCGAATTAATCTATGTATATAAATTAGGATTTAACTCATTAGAGTTCATGCTCTATAGTTTTAGATATATTTTGCTTAATCTTAAAACTAAACTGGTGCGTATTGTAATAGATAATAGACGTTAGGAGGGATTATACTTTAGGTGTAATAGAGCTATGACTTATTGCTTGGCTTCAATTGATTTCATATTGTTTTTATAGTTAGTGTTTAGTTGATTATTTAACCATTAAGCTTTTTAGAAATATGTTAATTTCTCTAAGTTTAACATTAATTAGGGCGTTATAATCGATAAAACGATCAGTCTAAAGTGCACTCAATACATTTATGTCTTGGGGCTTTATTAGTCCGAGTCGAATGGTCAATATAAATGCTTTTCCGTTGTGGTGCAGCCTCGACGACTATCTAATATAAAGTAATTAGAAATTAAGGCAAAAATTAGTTTAGTGTCGTAAGTAAGAACTCTTAGCGCCAAAATTATGCGATTATTTAATACATTTAGTATCCACGAAAGCTCAACCGTGTAAGTTAGCTTTTACTTATAATTTGATTGCTGCTCTGTATTTAAGGCCTTTCCAATTTTTGCTAACCATAAGTTTAACTTCTTGAACTTGGTGCTAGAGTCGCTTGTTTTCTTTGGGTTTTTAGTTCTAGTTGATTTGTCCGGTGCAATTAACATGTTTATTCTCCTGTTTGTGGAGTACATCTTGTCTTTTGTGTGGCAATATTACGAACAATCAATATTTACTTTTAATATAAGTTTAACTAATGGATAAGCGATTGAGACATATTGCATTATTACGCTGTTTTGATGCTGCGGCTCGGCATCAAAGTTACAGCTTGGCGGCTGAAGAGTTGTCAATTACACAGGCCGCTGTTAGTCAACAAATCAGAAACCTTGAGTCTTACTTTCAAGTTAAGTTGTTTAGCCGAGAAGGCAGAGCGATGCGTTTGACTAAGCAGGGTAAAACCCTTTCTGGATCTGTTGCTAAGGCTTTTAATGAGTTGTCTTACGGGTTTGACCGTATTCAAGCTGAGCCAGAAGAAGGAGTGTTAACGGTAACCGCGTCTCCTTCGTTTTGTTCTAGGTGGTTAGTGCCTAGGTTGTGGAAGTTTTCAGCTTTGTATCCAAAAGTACAAGTGAGGGCGTTAGCTTCTCCTCAGTATGAAGATGTGCGCCATTCAGATATTGATGTGGCTATTCGCCAAGGTGAGAAGCAAGTGGACAATGTACACCAAGAAGTGTTGTTTCTTGATCCCGTTTTTCCAATTTGTTCACCTAGGGTGTATCGGGATGAAATGTTAACTAGGCCAGATAGGATCAATCAATGCCGTTTAGTTGAAGCCATTGGCTCTGGGCAGCCTGGGTTTAGTTGGAAAGACTGGTTTAAGCTTGCGAATGTTGACATAGATCCAGCGTGTTTTAAGTGGATGGAGGTAACAACCTGGGAAATGGGGATTAATGCGGTGCTAAGTGGCCATGGAATTTTTTTGACAGCAGGAAGTATGGCGCAAGACTTAATTGATTCTGGAGCGTTAATAAAACCCTTTGATATTCAGATTGAGCCAGGGCTAAAGTTTTCTTTGTTATATGATGAGGAGTCACCTCGTATGAATCGTATCAGTGTATTTACGACTTGGTTACAAGAGGAGTTAGCTACTGAAAAAACTCAAAAAAAAGCCTGATTTAAAAAATCAGGCTTAAAGGAGCACACATAAAAACTATAGAAGTAGAGATCTAAAGGTAGCAGAAGTTCAAATTTGTGGTAATTATTATTCGCTTTTTTGCAATTAAAATAGTAGAGCTAGGTTATTTTCTGCTAAGCAAAAAAAAAGCCTGATCACAAATCAGGCTTCAAAGGGAACACACACATAAAACTATATATTCAGAGAATTAAAGTCAGCTTTAGTTCACTAGTGTTGTCATTATTTTTAGAGCAAAAAAAAGCCTGATTACAAATCAGGCTTCAAAGGGAACACACACATAAAAACTATATATTCAGAGAGCTAAAACCAGTTTTAGTTCACTTGTGTTGGCATTATTTTTTGAGCAAAAAAAAGCCTGATTACAAATCAGGCTTCAAAAGGAACACACACATAAAAACTATATATTCAGAGAGCTAAAGTCAGTTTTAGTTCAGTTTTGTGTTAATTAATTTCTAGCTCTTTTATACAGTAGGATGTTTTAGGTGAGTCTAGGTGCCAAGTTAGCTTAGGTTTTCTTTGTTCAAATCTACAAGTCAAATAACACTTAAGCTTTGGTTCTGGCTGCTGCAAATGGTGGTAATGAAGCAGAGCTGCTTGGTTGTCTTCTTTATAAGCATGAGAAAAGGTTAGTAACTCTTGTGAATGGGCCAAAGCAAGGTAGTTTGGGCATAGCCATTCAAATGCTCCCATTAGCCATTTATCTTGCAATATGGCTTTCACAACTTTTTTATTGATGGCGATATCTTCTTTTATTAATAGATTTGTCGTTTGCCCTGAACGTTGAATGTTTAAAGTAAAAGGTAAGGTGTGACTTAATTTTAAATTAGAGAGAATGCTGGCTACCCGTTCTAGAACTTGCTTGGTTTCTAGTAGCATGTATGAATCAATATTTTTTAAGTCTTGCTCTTGTTTAGGAGAAGGTTTTTGCCAAATTGACAATTCAGGGAGTAAAGAATCGAGCACTGCACTGTTGCCCAATAGGCTAGTTATTGGCCGCGTTGGCAGCCTAGTGGCTGGTTTATCAATAAATATATGTGTTGAGTTTTGAATGGCCAATTTAAGCATCCCTTGTGTATTATTTTTATCTATTGATTAATTGCACCATTTGTACCACCCATTCATTCTTTATAAATATCATGTAGTTACAGTGGCTTTTGTTTTAGGGCCAAGAGTCACGACAACTTTTTGACGAATAATGACTTACTAATGATTTGTTGATAGTCTGCAATTTAATTTAGGTGTTAAAGGATTGTTATGAAGTGCACTAGCTGTAAAGAGGGGAAGTTAACCCCTAGTTTTATTGAAGGCCAGTTTCGAGCGCATACTTGTTCAAACTGTGGTGGTAATTGGGTGTTGATTGAAGATTATGTATCTTGGAAAGAGCGTAACCCTAATTATCAGTTTTCTGAGAATATTGAGGTATCTGAATCAGACGTGTCTGATAGTAAAAATGCCTTACTTTGCCCGATTACCAGCACCATAATGCGCAAATTTAGGATCTCGGCTAAAAATGAACACAAACTCGATTACAGTGCGCTAGTTGGTGGACTGTGGCTAGATAAAGGTGAGTGGGAGTTACTAAAAAGCGAAGGGCTAGCGGGTTGTTTAAATGCTGTTGTTACTCAACATTGGCAAAGAAATATCCGTCATAATAATTCTAAGCAAAACTTTGCTGATATTTATGAGGCCAAATTTGGCTCTGAGAATTACCTTAAGATTAAAGAATTTCGCAACTGGTTGGTGTCTCAAGAACAAAAGTCTGACTTAAGAGCCTACCTGCTTGCTGAAGACCCGTACTCTGCTGAGAAGTAATTTGAATAAAAAAATAGCGGCTAAGGCCGCTATTTTTAAAGGTATTAAGCTATTTGGATAGATTAACCATCATTGGTGATTTTTTGTATTAGTGCTGCTTTGGTTTCATCAACCTGTGCTTCTAATACTTGGCAAGTACCCGCTGCGTTATGGCCACCGCCGCCAAATTGTAAACATAATTCACCTACATTGGTTTTAGAGCTTCTATCAAGAATAGATTTGCCAATAGCAAACACAACGTTTTGGCGTTGGAAGCCCCAAATTTGGTGGATTGAAATATTACATTCAGGGAATAACGCATAGATCATAAAGCGGTTTCCAGCGTAAATGGTATCTTCGTCTCGTAGGTCAAGTACTACAGCATTACCAAATACAGTGGCACAGCGCTTAATTTGGTCAGCAAAAAGTTCTGTATGTTCGTTATAAAGGTCTACACGCTCTTGAACATCTGGCAATGCGATGATTTCTTCGATTGTGTGATTACGGCAATAATCAATTAATTCCATCATTAATTGGTAGTTCGAGATCCTAAAATCTCTGAATCGGCCTAGTCCAGTACGACTGTCCATTAGGTAATTCAATAGTACCCACCCTTCAGGGTTGAGTATTTCATCTTTACTAAATTGAGCTGCATCCGCTTTATCAACTGCAGCCATCATGTCGTCCCAAGCTTCAGGGAAAACATCATGTCCACCATAGTAGTCATAAACCACTCTGGCCGCTGATGGGGCGTCTGGATTGATAATGTGATTACTTTTAGCGTTGTCGCCTCTTCGTGACATTTCGCTTAAGTGATGGTCAAAAGCAACATGACATCCATCTACATAGGGTAAGTTGGTAGTAATATCGTTAGCAGTAATATCAATTGCACCATCTTGCATATCTTTAGGGTGTACAAACTTTATGTCATCAATTAAATCTAATTCTTTCAATAATACGGCACAAACTAGTCCGTCAAAATCGCTACGGGTTACTAATCTAAATTTAGTTTCTAAAGCTGTCATGGTAGACAATGTCATTCTCCTAACTGGGTTTGTGGTGCACTTGGTGCACATATGAGATAGGACTAGAGTAATACTAGATGGTGGCTTTGTAGGTATGTTTTAAAATACTTATGTATTCAGTGCCCGTGTACAAATTGAGTGAGTTGAGGGAATGCTTAGGGGAGGTGAACCTTGTCTAGTTTGTTAGTTGCTTACAAAAGTTGAGCGTTTAACCAAGCGCTAGCCTCTGAATTATTACTAATCATGAATTTAGATTTAGAAAACGTTTCAAATAGGCCTTGATGTGCTGATTGAGAAAAGCCGTCGCTTCGATTTGTATATTGAGAAATCCACTCCACTAACATATTTAAATTAGCATCTTGAGCGGCTTTTGAGGGGTATTTATGTGGCTCCCAAGGTCTGCGTTTAGCGTTATCTATACAGTCTTCAATGGGTAAGTTCATAAAAACAATATCTGTGGCTGATGGGCTAGCCAATTCTAGTAAGTCTGTGTAGCAACCTTCTATTACCCAACCTTTATGGGTGCTTATAAAGGTATCTATTTCAATTTTAGAATCAGCTAAGGGTTTGCGTTGTGGCGGGGTGGAAGGTAACCAAGCTATTGTATCTAAGTCTAAATGGGCTAGGTTCTTTGCATCGCTATATTTTTTGGATAAGGTCGACTTTCCTGAGCCTGAGTTACCAAATATAAGTATTTTTTTCATCGCTGCTACCTCAGCATTGTTGGTATTAATTCTAATAACTAGATTGGGTATGAATATCTAAATGGTTAGTAAGCTTGAATTCCATATTTAAGAAGCTGGCGACGTAAAATGTCATCTAGGCTGTCTAAGTCTTTTTCTGAAAGCTCTATCAAATTAAAGCCATATTTTTTATATACCGCTAACTTTTTATCTTTTTGCGCTTGGGACTTAAGGTCAAGGTTGTCGCTCCAATACTCTATATAGACTTTACCTGCAGGAATATAAAAATCACTTAGTACTTCTTCATCTATGGGAAGTTTTCGTCTGTGTGCATGTGCTATTTCTGCAAAATAAAGCCAGTTGTCGATGAGCACTTCCTGCTTAGAATGTAAATAATGTCCATCAGCCCCTTGATATAGTGCCTTAGCGTTTTCGGTTGTTTCTGAAAGTGGGCGGGCGAATGGGCCTTGAGCGGTTATTCCCTTAAGGGTTTCTGTTAATACACTTGAGGTTAAAATGGTTGTGGGCCATTTAACATAGGGAATACCAGAACGAGAATCCTCACTTTGCACAGCCCCTAACTTTTTACCATGGGATGTTACCACCCAACCTTTCATATGCTTAGTGACCCAGCCAAGCTCAGAAAATATATAGTTTAATCTAGTTGCAGAAAGCCCCAATGTTTTACCTAGCTTTGATGAGGTTGTCATTTCTATTGGTACATCGGGAGTTGAATGCTCGGGGAGTGTTGCTAAATCAAAGCTCTCAGGCCACTCAATATACTGCCCGAGTTTGCTAGATGTCTTAATTCTTCCTCCTGCCAGTTTACCTTTTGCAGTGAGTTGCCATTTATCTGTATCACGAACAATGTAATTGACTTCAACTAATTTCGAAAAAAGTATCTTTGGCTCAAGGCTGTGCTTTTTAGCTAACGCTGTTGTTGAATAATATTTGATGTTCAGCCCCTTGTTGAAAAAGTCATATATCTACGGCTACTAGAAATAGGCGATCTTTAAAACGTATTTAAACCTAAAACTATATAAAAAACACCTATCAATAAATTTAGGATGATGAATGGCAAACGTATTTGGAGCGCCAAGAAAGAAAGTTAGAGAAAATGAAGTTTGTCGTTTATACCTAACAAAATCCTTACTTGTGTGTCGTTCTTGTAGTGGTGTGACATATGACAGCCCCCATTCTGAGGAAGTAAACAATATTATTAAAATGATTGATAAACAGCGGATAAAAACCCACGGGAAAGAACAGCTAGAACTTTATCAACCTAATTATCTTGAATATACCTCATGGATACCCAGGCCAAAATGGAAAAAGACGACAAAGCACCAAGAAGACATTACTAGATTAGAAACGTTAGAACGCAGATTAAAAACTATCAGCGAACAACGCTTTGGAAAGATTTAATATTTGGTCAACTTTATGATTAGCCGCTCTAGTTAGCTGTGTATAGTGGAAAATAACAAGTTAAACACAATAGCTTGCTATTTTTTTTACCATACCAAAACCATCGCTCCCCCTGAAAGGCTTAGATACATTGTAATCAACGAAACCATTAGAATACGTAATTCTAAGGTATACGTCTTTACTATTGGCTACCTTAACTAACTCCGAGCAACCAATCATAAACTCTTTTGAAGCTCTAACCCCATGTTTATCTGCCTTAAAATCTGTAAGGGCGGCTGAAGGTGTCATAAAGTAAGTTTCACCATCGGCTTTGAAAAATGCTTCTCTAAAACCATGATCCGTTGACGCATCAAAAATAATCGATGCCTCTTCCTTATCAAAGACTCTTCCGCCTTCCAAGCGTATTCCTAATCCCTCGTCGTTAGCAGGATAAATATAACTTAGCGAAAAAGCACTATCAGTGATTATGGTTGTTGATTTTCCATCTATTGGTGAGACAGATGTACGCACAGATGCGTTATTTGCAGAGCAGCCAATTAAAAGACCTAGAGAAGCGATACAGATTACAAACGTTGATGTTTTCATTGATTAATTCCTTTTATTTACTAATGAGTAATTAGTAAACCATACAAAACAGCATGAAGCTAAGTAAATTACTGATATGTATTCTAGGGCGTGGTTGCTAATTTAAACTTGGATGTGTTTTATCCCTAATCCGATCCGTTACCGTTCCGAAAATATAATATTTAAAATTAGTTAGTGAATACTATCGTAGGAAGTCTTTAAGAAATGGTGGCCCTTCCCTGACTCGAACAGGGGACCTGACGATTATGAGTCGTATGCTCTAACCAACTGAGCTAAAGGGCCACTTTTAAAAACTAGACTTTGAAAGGAAGAGGCTTATCAAAATCGAGGCGCAGTATAAGCAGTTTTTTTAGTGTTGTCATCTTACTTGTTATATAAAATAGTTTGGTTGCTGATTTTTTCAGCATCTTTACCTTGTGACAGTATTTTTAGGGTGTTAAAGCTACATATTTAAACGCATTTTTACTCACCTTTATAAAAATTACAGCTAAACTTAGCGGTAATTAACAAGTCGCAAACTTTATAAAACTAGCTATAAAGGTTTGTTTGCTAAAATATATTACCTAGTAACTAACAGGTGCAAGGCCAAATAAACTTTGGTATCTTCTTTACATTGAATGCACTGTAAGCATTAAGCCGGAGATAAACGTGACAGAGAGACCTTATTTAGTAAGTGGTCGTAATACCATTATCCATAAAGTAAGAAAGTTAGATTTGTTGGTAATGAATGGTGATGATCACCCCCCAGTAATTGTTAGTCATAAAGGTATTAAAGAATACACTGGGCAAATTCCAGAGAATAAGCGAGAAGCTAAATCTCTTGATATTGAAAAAATTGATATCAGTAGTAATGATGTGTTTGGTGAGGAAAAAACGTTAGTCTTTATTCAAACCATTAATGGTAAAGAGTACAAAGTTGATTACAGTAAATATGGCACTCCCTTATTTATAAAAATCCATCAAGAAAATGCCTTTTAAGTAACATTGTTACTTTGCACTTAAGCCCTATTTCTAGGGCTTTTTTATTGTTTTTTGTTCATTTAAAGACAATATCTCTTCCCTCCGTTTTTATAAAATATCTGAATACATTTAAATGTTTCCCTTGGCCTGGGGTAAGTAAGCAAATATTTCAAAGTGCCTTAATTGTGGGTATTTGTCTTAAGCTTAAGGTATTTCGTCACGTTTTCCTTTTTTCGTCATATTTGAGTTCTACACTTACAGTGTCGGAGTAGTGACCGATGAATACGTGATTATTTAGGGGAACCTGAAACATGTATTGTTCCTTGGATCAGAAGGGCTGTTGCTTGCTAGCACAGCCCTTTTTTATGCTTTATTAAAAAGGCGCTTTGGGATTAAGTGGTCCTTGAATGATTTAATCTTGGCTAAGACTTGAATTTTGCAATAAACACCGCCAAATTAAGGTCCTATAAGTTCGATTCGTGACTTAACACCTAAACGTTTTCCAGAGGATATATCTTGAGCATTAAACTCGGTATTGTGATGGATCCCATCACTTCTATTAATATTAAAAAAGATACTAGCTTTGCTATGTTATTGGATGCCCAACAACGGGGCTATGAGTTGTTTTATATGGAAATGGGCGACTTGTATTTGCAAAACGGCAAACCCATGGCTCGTATGCAAAGTTTAACTGTGCAACAAGATGCTAATGATTGGTTCACTCTGGAGCAAGAAGCGTATTTAGGTTTAGCTGAACTTGATGTTATTTTGATGCGCAAAGACCCGCCAGTAGATAATGAATTTATCTATGCTACTCATATGTTTGAACTAGCAGAGCAAAGCGGTACTTTGATTGTAAATAAAGCTCAGAGTTTACGTGACTTTAATGAAAAATTATTTACGTCTTGGTTTCCAGAGCTAGTCGCAGATACATTAGTTACGCGGGACGCTAAGCTCATTCGTGAATTTCATAAAAACCACAAAGACATTATTTGTAAACCTTTAGACGGTATGGGTGGTACCTCAATCTTTAGAGTTAAAGAAGACGGTAATAACCTAGGTGTCATTATTGAAACTTTGACTGAGTTGGGAACGCGTTACGCTATGTTTCAGAAGTTTTTACCTGAAATTAAAGATGGCGATAAGCGAATTTTAATAGTAGATGGCCAAGTGGTTCCCTATGCATTGGCGCGCTTACCCACTAAAGGTGAAAACCGTGGCAACTTAGCCGCTGGTGGTACGGGGCGTCCGCAGCCTTTGTCTGAGTCTGATTTAAAAATTGCAGAGACCATAGCGCCGTTATTGGTTGAAAAAGGCCTGATATTTGTTGGTCTTGATGTGATTGGAGATAGAGTGACAGAAATAAATGTAACCAGTCCTACTTGCGTACGAGAGATCGAAGCTGCCTATGATGTCAATATCACAGGTATGTTGTTTGATGCCATTGAAAAGCGCTTAGCCGCTAAAGAGGGTTAAGATTAGATGCAAAGTCTGCAAAACTATTTGTTAATTGCCACACCCACTATGGAAGATCCTTATTTTACGAGGACTGTGACGTATATTTGTGAGCACAACGAGAGTGGAGCAATGGGCTTGGTAATTAACCAACCTGTGGGTATGAAGCTAAAAGATTTGGTTAATCAAGTGGATGAAAATGCACAAGTACTTGATGAAAAAGCAAATGAAATAGTCCTCGCTGGTGGCCCTGTAAGCCAAGACCGAGGGTTTATTTTACATACTTCTCAGCCAGGTTGGAGTTCTAGTCTAACTATGACTTCTGAAATTATGGTGACTACCTCTAAGGATATTATTTCGTCTTTAGGAAATGAACAAGCTCCTGAAAAGTCGTTAGTTATTTTAGGGTATGCAGGCTGGTCTGCAGGTCAGTTAGAAGAAGAGATCCAAACCAACTCTTGGTTAATGGTTGAGGCTGATACAGAGTTACTTTTTGATGTTCCCATTCATAAAAAATGGGAGACAGCTGTCCATCGTTTAGGAATAGATGTTTGGCAATTAGGCCCTGATGTCGGTCATGCCTAATCTATTTATATGTGGGAAACAAATTGAGCAAACCTAAACAAAGAACTGTCCTTGCTTTTGATTTTGGAACCAAAAGTATAGGTGTAGCAGTGGGACAAGAGATCACAGGCACAGCGGCCCCTTTAGATGCATTAAAAGCGGTAGATGGCATTCCTAATTGGGATTTGGTGGCAAAAGTATTTGAGCAGTGGTCACCCCAATTAGCTGTTGTGGGCTTACCTCTTAATATGGATGGCACTAACCAGCAGGTTACATTTGCTGCTAAAAAGTTTGCGAATAGGTTAAATGCAAAATATCGGGTGCCAGTAGAAACCTGCGATGAACGTTTAACCACGGTTGATGCAAAAGCTAGATTATTTGAGCTAGGTGGCTATAAAAAATTAGATAAGCAAAAGGTAGACAGTGTGTCGGCTTGTTTGATTTTTGAAAGCTGGGTGGAATCTCAGTACTAAGATTAGCCTAAAGTAGATTAACTAAAAGTTAAGCCCTTTAGGCTAAGGGCTTAACTTTATCATTAAGCTTTTAAAGTAACACTAGTCGTTACTATGTAGGCTGGCGTTTAATCCACCCCATTTAGATGAATCAGCAACTACTGCTTCAACCACACCAGTTTGACTGTTACGGCGGAACAATAAGCCATTCATACCTGATAGTTGACGTGCTGCTACAACTTCTCCGTCTGGGGTTGTTACTTTTGTGCCAGCAGTAACGTATAAGCCTGCTTCAACAATACAGTCATCTCCTAATGAAATACCAATACCTGCATTGGCGCCAACCATACTGCTCTTACCGATAGAGTTAATGGTTTTACCACCACCTGATAGCGTACCCATAGTCGAGGCACCGCCACCGATATCAGAACCATCACCTACTACTACACCTTGTGATATACGTCCTTCAACCATAGAGCTACCTAATGTACCTGCATTGAAGTTTACAAAGCCTTCGTGCATAACTGTACTTCCAGAAGCCAAGTGAGCACCCATTCTTACTCTGTCTGCATCGCCAATGCGCACACCTTCAGGGATAACATAGTCTGTCATTCTTGGGAATTTATCGATAGAAGTTACGGCTAAGTGGTGCTCTTCTTCAGAAATAAGCTCTCTTAATACTTCTACTTTAGAAGGAAGAATTGGACCTGCAGATGTCCAAGCAACATTGGTCAGTAGGCCAAATACGCCTTCAAGATTGATTTGGTTAGGTTGTACCGCGCACTCTGACAAAAGGTGTAAACGTAAATAGGCGTCTTCTGCTGATTCTGGTTTTGCATCTATGTCGATAGTGACTTCAACAAACTCACCTTTAATAAGGCCAACTCTGTTAGCTAAGCAGTTACGTGAAATATATTTATTGCTGCGTGGGAACCATACGTCTAAGGTTTTTCCGCTTTCTACATCGATGTATCGATGACCATTACGAGTGATTGTCATGTTCGTGTCCTAAAAAGGGATTAAAATATGAGGTAATTATCCCTTTTATTGGCCTTGTTTACAGCCTATTTTTATTTATAGGTTATGCCAAAGCTATTTGCTAGATTTGCATATGTTTTTGGGCCCAAGCTGCAAATGTATCTGACTCTAAAAAAGCTTGGTGATTATCAAGCTCTACTATGACATCTTTATCAATTATGTAGTCAAATTTTGCTACCAAAACATCGATAATCTCGGTTGCTAACTGATGGTCTTCTGCATACAGTGCAACCTGTAATAGGCTGAAATAGGCTTCTTCATCTTGCGGGTTAGCTATGATTGCCGCACTGCCATGTTCAATGGCAAGGGAGTGGTTGTTATTGAGGCTATGTAATATCGAGAGCTCACTTTGCATTTTACTGTCGTTTAATGCGAATTTTTTAACGGCCTTAACCGCGTTAATCGCCTTTGAGAAATTACCTTGTTGATAATAATAACTTTCAAACATCAAGGATGATTTACTTTGCTTCTCAAAATCAGCAATTATGTTTTCAATTAAGGTTTCGTAGTTTTCGCTCGATGCAAACTGTCCTATAGAGCGCAATACAAAGTCATCTAGAACAGGCTCAGAAACCAAAGAGTCTTTGGCTTCTCGGTAGATGGGAATAATTTGCTCAATGTCTTGTGCCTGCACTGCTGCAATGAGTTTTCTAACTAACTGTTTGTTATCACCTTTGCTATTTTCAATCATCAAGCTACTAAACTTAACAAGAAAGTCTAAGCCAGATAGTTCAAAGGTTACTGGATGAAAATCAAATATTTGAAAGGTATTGGGGTTAACCCAAAATATAAAATAGTTATAGCCTTCTTCTGTTTCTTGGCGGTAATAACTGGCTACTTCAGCTAAGGAAAAGGTTTCAGAGTAGAGGTACTCCCAACTGATCACAGATGGGATGACAGAAACAGACTCTAACACTTTGTTTTTAAATTTTAAGGCTGTGGCATCTATCTGTTGCGGTGAGAAAAATATATCAGGAGCTTTCTCTGTTAATTTTTCAGAAATAGCACTCCTACTTATTTGGCTCGCAAAAAAATCAGAGTCTGCGGCGTTGAGTGCTTCTTCTAATCTGGTGTTGAATGTATAAATTGTGTCTTGTTTAAACTCAACTGAGTTTAAATCTAGGTTGGTAGTTGGGGCTTCAATATTGGTGGATTGACAGCTACATAAAACTACTAATAAAAAGCCTGTCCAAAATACATGTGGAATTTTTATGAGCTGCATATTAATTACCTGTGGTTGCACTTTGGCTTAATGTTTTGGTGTTTAAGGAATGAATAAGCCTGTTTAATTCTTGTCTTCCCAACTCTTCGGTCACATTTGTAATGCTATTGCTGTAACTCATGCGGTTTTGGATCTTGTCTAATAAAGCAATGTGTTCGGAAACGTTTTCCACATGGACGCGATTTTGTTTTGTTAGGTACTGATTTCTAAATCTAAAGCGTCTTCTGTCGTAAGAAATATCCGAAATGAACTTGATATACTGGTCTTCTAACACTAGGTGTTCAGTTTCAGAGGTAAAATCAATATGCTCTGGAAGCTGAAAAATCACATCATGATCAATCGAGATGTTTTCTGCTATCGCAAGGGGATGTTCCCGCTTGATGGAGCTAGGCTTTTCTACATACTGACCAGAGTAATTTGCTCTAATGCTAAATTCAGCACTTTTTTGAGCGTTTAAAAACCAAAAATCCGGTACTAGATATTGTTCAGTAATAGTCACCACATTGGTTGAAGTATTATCATCTATGGTGAGCGGCGTCAGTACCTCTATGTTGGGAAATTGCTTAGCGTAAAAATTTAAATATTGTTTACTCAAGTAATCTTTACCTTGAGACTTGATACGGTAGCGAAGGTTTTCTGCTTCTTTAAAGGTAAAAGTAGAGCGTATTGTCCATTGTACCGGCGACATGTAATCAGCGCTTACAATGAGCTCTTTGAGCTCAATATGAGATTGTTTGCTGCGAGAAGGTGTCGCATCTAACAGTTGTGTTGTGGTGTCACTAACTAGCAATGCTAGCTCATAATTAGTTTGATACTTTGATTGATAAGACTTCCCCTGATGGGTAATAGTGGGGTCAATCCAATATTGCTCTCCAGCTACTGTAAATTCCACAATGGCATGATCAAAAAAGCTATGACTTGGCAGATAGTCATTTAAAGAACCTTTTAGAGAGGTGGAAACCAAAGCAGGGTGAGCTTGTATGCCTAGTTGCCCCAAAAGGAAGGCCAATAAGTAAGACTTGTCTTTACAATCTCCAGACCTGTTCTCAAATGTATCTGATGGCCTGTGAGGGCGGTGGGAGTTTTCGCCCAGCTCTAAGCCTAAGTATCTGATTTGGTCTTGGGTAAAATTGATGGCAGCACTAATGGCTTTGTCTTGGCTCATGGCTTTCAATTCTACAATGAAATCAGCCAGCTCTTTGGATGGGGTGTAGTTGCTGCTAAACAATTCGTTAGCCCAAGCTGCCACATCGCTCCAATCCTTATATTCGGAGAATTGCACAAAAGGGTATGGATCATAAGAAGAGGGCATATTGTCTTCTTCATATAATGCTGGGGTTTTATTAATAGTCAAAGAGTAGCTTAGGAGCTCAGAGGTAACCTGGGTCTTTACTTCTTCTTTGGCATTAAAAACTTTGTAATTTAACGGTCTGTCTTTTGGCATATTTGCCATAAGATTCACTTTATCAACCGGCACTGACCAACCTAGGTAGGAGCCATAGGTGATGCGATTTCCAAACACAGGATTTGAACCTACCACTGTATAGCTATAGTCGATAACATCGCCCACTCGAGTATCTTTAAGGAGTAGTAGGGCATCTACTAGCCCAGAGTAAATGTTTTTATTTTGACTGTCTTCAGCATTAATCACTTCTATGTCTTGAATATCAAAGCTATTGACTAGTTTGCCCCTACGGTGAACGCCAATATCGTGTATTACGACTGTTTCATAGGCCGGATTAAAGCGAATTCGAATATCGGAATTTGACTCCACCCCAGAGATATCTGTTAGTGAATATACATAGCGGGAATAAGATTGCTTTTTATCTACACCAGAGACTTGATTGTCCACTAAATGATAGTGGGTAGGGCTATTAAGTGAAGCAAGTTCACCAACTTGATAAGATTGCAATCTTACCCAGGAGGCGGGCGCAGCCTTAGTTACTTTGGCTAAGTCTGTATTTGCCTCTGTGGCGCCATGGCTAAATTGCACTATGCTCAAAGCAATCAATCCCCAAAGCAAGGGCTTGAGTTTTTGTATTATCGGCATCCTTAACTGAATCCTTTTCTTAGTGAATATTGAATTGGCTTTGAGCCTGTCACTTCCTTTATAGCGTTAAAGGAAGAGGAGTATTTGGAGTGGGAGTTTCTGCAATCAAATCAGCAATTTCAAAATTGTATAAGTCTAATTCTATGCCTCGTCCGTTTACGTTTGCGCCACTTTTGTCAAAAAAACAAAAGCTCAACACTTGATTAAATGTGTCTTTTTGCCACAAGTAGCAACGGTCAAAGCCTGTATGCATGAGTGCATAACCTTCTTCATCTTTTACAAGTTTTGCACTTCTAGAAATATTCTTTTCTCGCAAATAGGCAAGGGCAGTGGGGCTGACAGTATTATTTTCGAGTAACCCATTAATGAAACGCTCTAATGACAAGTTGCCTTTTTGCTTACTCATTGAGTAAGCGTCGTCCATAGTTAGGGGAGCGCCATACTTTAAAACAGCAGCATTGAAAGTTTGTTGCTTAATTGGGGCAATGTCAAAGTAGCTGTCTTTTAGTAGGTACTTGATATTTATACGATTAATGAAGCCACTGTCTTTATTGAAGTAAAGTGCTAGCTTTTGGTTGAGGCTAGTATCTTTATAGGCTTGAGTAAAATCAAACTGGATTTTATCACTGCGATAGCCGCCTCTTATTCTGCCTAATTCACCCCCTTGAGCATCAAGTTGTATGGCTTGAGCTAAAACATTATCCCCGACTTTTACCCCTTTGATATCAAATTGGTTAGTCAGCTTACTAGCTTGTTGTGGCAGTGTGGCGGATTTATCGAAACGCTTTAAGCCACTTAAGTTTTCAAATGGGTGTACTGCGGCAATGGCTGTTAGCGTATGCATAGCTGATATCAATAAAAGTAGTCTTAACAAGGTTCTAAACCTACATTCGCAAATTTAAACTAGAGTAACATTAAATTCACTGAGTTTTGAATATAGACCTTATGGTTTTGTGCAATAGCAGATTTAACTTTGAATCATACGCTTACAGTTTTGTCTTATAACTGGGATTGGAGTTTGATACATTGTTAAATCATTAACGTGCAAACATGGAGTTACATGGGTTTATGCCTAGAGTGAAGTTGTCCAACCTACTATATGCTGTGGTATTTTTTCTTTGCAGTTTGCCCAGTCAGGCAAAATACACGGAGATATTTAGCACTCAGGTTATTCCCTTAGAGATAACAGTTACCCAACCGGTTTTGCCGGCCAATGTTTTACACGATGACGGCCTAGAGTTACTGGTTGTTGGAGTAGATGATCAATACCAGCGTATTCTCGCTATTTTAAAGTTAAACCCAGAAACAGGTCAGTATATACATCATGATAGTGTTGTTATTGGCAAGGACGTATTTGCGTTTGACGTGGGAGTGAACAACGAAAGTGGGCTTCAAAATATCTACTTACTATCCAATAAATGGGTGACAAGGTATGTGCCTGCTCATTTGTCTCATCCTGCTAGCATGATAGAAGAAGAGCAAGTGTCCTCTTTGTTTTTAGCTGATTCTTCAGACGTATTTATCCATCAAGATTTTATCCAAGATCTTAACCAAGATGGTCTCAACGATATTATTCTACAGGGGTTTGAGACCCTTAATTTATGGTTGTCAGATTGCTGTGGGCTGCGCCATTCGCAAACATTACCAATTCGAGCAAGACAAGAAGCCAAAGAAGACGGCGTGTCTTTTTATGAAAATAAGTTGTTTTTTGAAGATTTGAATTTTGATCACAAAGATGATCTAGTCATAGCAGAGCAAGGCAGATTAACAGTGTTTTTCCAAAAGCCTGATTTGCAGTTTTCAAGTGAGCCTGCCTCAATAGTGGTTGCTGAAACAATCCATGGTTTAGACTGGTGGGATGTAAAAGACACAAATGGTAGGGATTTAGACCAAAGTAATTTAGAGCATCGCACTGTTAAAAATATTACCGACCTTAACGGTGATGGCATTCCTGATTTAGCAGTGCAATTTACCCAAAGCTCAGGGGTGTTGGATAAAAACATCGAGTTTGAATTCTATTTAGGTCAGCAAGTTGAGCAACAGCTAAAGTATTCAAAAGAGGCTGATACTAGGGTTAAGTGGCACGAGACCTTATCAGGTTTAGAGTTTGTTGATTTACAAGGTGATGGAGTACAAGAGGTATTTGTATCTTCATTTGATATTGGTATTTCTCAAATTATAGGTGCGCTCCTGTCTGGGGGGATTGATCAGGATGTGTTGATCTTTGCTATGGACGAAAACGGAAAATATAGCGAAAAACCACTTGTTAGCCAGGAAGTAGAAATGACTTTTAGTTTGTCTCAAGGGGCAACCGGTGAGCCGCTCACTAAAGTGGTTGATGTGAACGGAGATAATGCCAAAGATATTGTCTTCTCTGATGGAGATTCTGTAATTCGCGTGTTGTACGCAACCCCCAATGATAAAAAGCCTTATGCTAGACGTTCTTTAAGGCAAAAAATGACTATGCCTCAAAACGCTTCATCAATAGAAGTGGTAGATTTAAATATGGATGGTAAGTCAGATTTAGTGCTGCACTATGGACAACTAGATGCTGAAGCTCTTCACAAGCAAATTGTGGTGTTGCTGGCTAAATAGTTAGGCTTTTACTACTGGGTTTAGCAGGCAAGCTGGTTACAAGCCACCTGCTAAATCTAAAAAGTTGCCCGTTGCAAAAGATGACTTGTCTGATGCTAACCAATAAATTGCTTCGGCAACCTCATTGGGTTGGCCGCCCCGCTTCATGGGAATGGCATTTTTTAAACGTTCTATTCTTTTGGGCTCGCCACCGTCACTATGCATGTCGGTGTAAATAAGGCCCGGTCGTACGCAGTTTACCCGAATCCCTTCTGCAGCCACTTCTAATGCCAGTCCTTTGGTTAAGGTATCAATTGCTCCTTTGGATGCTGCGTAATCAATATATTCATTGGGGGAGCCAGTTCTGGCTGCTGCCGATGATACGTTCACAATAACCCCGCCACTACCACCATCAGCGGTAGACATTCTTTTTACAGCTTCGCGGCAGCATAAAAAATATCCTGTGATGTTGGTTGTCAGTACTTCATTGATACGGGCAGCTGTCATGTTTTCTAGGCGAGATTGTGTTTTTAACATTGCAGCATTATTGACTAAAACCGAAACCTTACCTAAAGCCTTGTCTACTGATTCGAACATATTTACTACGTCTTTCTCACAAGAGACATCGGCCTGCACTATGATACATTTTCCGCCATCAGAGGTGATTGCCCGAGCTACTTCTTCAGCCGCGTCTTTGTTAGATTTATAGTTAATGCATACAGCATAACCTTGCTTGGCAAATAACTTAGCCGTTACTGCGCCTATTCCACGGCTAGCTCCAGTAATAACAGCTACTTTTTGTGTTGCCATATTATTTTGAACCACTGGCTTTAATAACTAACCTTGCCATTTCAGCTAGGCTAACTTTTTGATCCATTGCCTGTTTTTGTAATGCTCTGTGGGCTTGAGATTCGTTGTATTTTAGCTGTTGCATAAGTAATAGCTTGGCTCGGTTAATGGTTTTTTGTTCTGCAATGGCTTGTTTGGCGAGCTCAAGTTCGCTTGTCATCTTTTTAATATTTTCAGATTGCTCACGAAGTAAGTCGTACAAAGAATTATCTGCTAGATCATTTAACTGGGAGTTATAGGCCTTAGGGATATTGTCAGCAGATACATCGAGCACCATATCTAAGGTGAGCTCGGTGGAAAGGGGAGAGGTGGCTGCTAACTTATTAACCCGTTTTTTATGCTCCGATAACTCTTTATCTGCTTGCTCAACGCGCTGTTGCGCCACTTCTAGTAGTCTAGAGGTAAGCTTCTCTTCAATGGCTCGCATGGCATCGATTCGATGGGTGGTGAGTTCGTACCATACTTCGCTAATCTCTGAAGAAATGGCGGAGCCATCAGCAAGCTGCTGCATCATAGTGCGCATTTGTTGCAATTGCTTGTTTGTGTCTTTGCCTTGTAATGAGTGCCATAAGGTATTTTCTTGATTCGAAGCAAATTCTTCAAAGGTTGTAAAACTGTCGGTTTGCGCTTGTTGCAGTTGACTTAAACTCTCGCACAAAGCTTGGTCGAACATGCTTTTTGAAAACCCTAAAGCGCCACAAGCTCGCTCTTGTCCTGCGTATTCTTTACCTTGAATAAAGTTAAATAGGGCCACTAATATCTTGGTAATACTCGGATCGCTGCCCACGTCGGCCGCTTCAAATACTACCGACAACAAGCCTTTAATAAGTTGGCTGTAGGCTTGCATTGACTCTAGTGCCGTCAGCTCTTGTTTTTGTACCTTGTATCTTAGGGTGGAAATATAATCTAACCCTTGCAGGGCTAAGGTAATGGTGTTTAACAAACGCATGTTGTTTGTTATGTCGTCGGAGTGTAGATACTTAGCTTTTAATTGGCTTCGCAATAGCTCTTCTGCTTGAATTCCCCTATCAATTTGATCTTTATGCTCTTGTTCAAACCTTCTATTTGCACTGCTTAAAAAGATATTACTGATCCCTCTTTCTTTTTGCAGTTGATGGATGAGTTCAGAAACCGTAGTTACCACCTGGCAATTAGAGGCGACTAATTGCAGGGCATTAATTTCAGCTCGCTTGGTGGCTAATAAAAATCGTTTAGTGACGTCGCTATGGGCGCTCATTACTGTTAGGCCTGTGGTTGAGTTAAATCTAATGTGCTTACTATAAAGGAATATTTGATTTTGGTTTATCTCACTTACTAAATTAATCCAAATATCTAAAATAATTAATGACTAAAAGTAAGGTTAAGTTATTTTGCCAATTAGTCTGTTGATTTTGCTATGATAATGAATATAGAGTGACAGGGTTTAAAGCATGACACTCAACGTATAAACAAACAGAGTTAAAGTGATATATGTCACTTAACTATAGGAACAAATGAAAATACCTAAAAGACTACAACCTTTGGTTGCTGATGGCTTAATTGATGAGGTTTTATATCAATTGATGAGCGGTAAAGAAGCGACTGTTTATGCGGTACGTTGTGGTAAAGAAGTGCGGTGTGCCAAGGTCTATAAAGAAGCAATGAAGCGTAGCTTCAAAAAAGCTGCTCAGTATCAAGAAGGCAGAAAAGTACGTAATACTCGCCGAGCTCGAGCCATGGAGAAGGGCTCTAAATTTGGTCGCAAACAACAAGAAGAAGCCTGGCAAAATACCGAGGTTGATGCGCTTTTTAAATTGGCCAAAGCCGATGTAAGAGTACCCGAGCCATATGGCTGCTATGACGGGGTACTCTTGATGGAGCTGGTGACCGATGATGAAGGCGAAGTCGCGCCAAGATTAAACGATGTTTCTATGGATGCAGAGCAAGCCATCGAAGATCATACTCTTATGATGGTCTACGTCATGAGAATGTTATGCGCAGGCTTAGTCCATGGCGATTTGTCAGAGTTTAATGTGTTAGTTGATGATTACGGCCCCGTGATTATTGATTTACCACAGGTAGTAGATGCTGCTGCAAATAATAATGCTTTTAGTATGTTGCAACGTGATGTTCGTAATATGAATGAATATTACGGTCAGTATGCCCCTGAATTAATTAACACCCGTTACGCCGATGAAATGTGGGCCTTATTTGAAGCGGGAGAGCTTACCCCTGAAACTCAACTAACTGGACACTTTGAAGACTCTGGTGAAGCTGCTAATGTGGACTCAGTACTTGAAGAAATCAAAGCCGCTTTTGCTGAAGAGCAAGCTCGCCAAGAGCGCATTAAAGAAGCAGACCAACTGTAGTTTTTTGTTAAAACGCCCTACACCTAAGGGCGTTTAACACAAGTCTTATAGAATATACCTAGTTAAGCCGTTACTTGTTTTATCCTGTTTTCCCTCAAACGTAATTCACTTAGTTTATGCCTTTTATTTTTAGGTGTGCCTACACTGTCAAAGTCACAAATTTACTAAATTGGTCATATAGGTTTCGTCTTGTTTATTAAGGACTTAAATAACCAAAAAATGATTTTTATCCGTGAAGTCAAATACTCAACCAATAGCTTATGCTCTTGTTTTCATTAATTATTTAATGCTACTTAAAATTGGTATTACCAATTTGTATAAAAGTTGTTTAATAATTGTTATTTTATTGTGTGTTTTTGGTAATGTCTTTTGTTATGGTACTGGCCACTGATATCTGAATAGCGATTATCTGCAGTATTTTTGGGTCTCAGAACTGACGCTTTAAATAGCAAATAAAGGAATAAATCATGAAACAGAAAATTTTAGCTTTAGCTATTGTCTCAGCTCTTTCTGCGTGCGGCAGTAGTAATGATGATGACTCTACAGATAACACCAGTGCCTCTTTTTCTGGGGACTTGAATGGCGCACTAACATCTGCTGATACCAGTACTTCTGGTACCTTGTCTGTATCAGACCCTGACGATGGTGAAGATGCTGCCCTTGCTCAAACTGATACAGCTACTTCATATGGAACCTTTACTATCAGTGCTGCAGGTCAATGGACTTATACCCTAGATGCCACTAATGCAGATGTGCTAGCCCTAGTTGGCACTGCTAGTTCCTTATCTGACGCTATTACCGTTACCTCGGTAGATGGCACCACTACAAGTATTTCTATTACTATTTCTGGGGTAGCTGGTACGAATACACCCGCAGTGTTTTCTGGTGATAGCACTGGCAGCCTTAGTGCTGACGGAACCACAGCCACAGGAACCCTAGTAGTAACCGACCTAGACACTGGCGAAGATGCAACAGTGGCGCAAACCGCCGCCAATACATCTTTTGGTAGTTTTACAATAGACACTGATGGGCAATGGACCTACACAGTAGATAACACTAACGCCCTCATAATTGCTTTAGGCGCCAACGACAGTGTTGAAGATACGGTGACAGTAACCTCTGTTGACGGTACGGCCATCACCTTGATCATTACCATTAATGGTGTAAATGAAGACCCTACATTTGGAACAGGGAATGGCGTGGATAGCTCTGCTATAAGCAATGATCAAAGCTCTGATGTTAGTGGTGTATTAACCATTACCGATTTGGATTTAGGTGAAGATGTTTTTGTGGCGCAAAGCTCAGTGGCTACCAGTTATGGTACGTTTTCTATTGCTACCGATGGCATGTGGACCTACACCTTAGACACCACCAATACCACAGTTTTAGGTTTGGCATCTGAATCCGACAGCATAGTAGATGAAATAACAGTAAGCTCAGCTGATGGCAGCGATGCCACTATATCGATTACCATTTCTGTTATTAGCACTGCAACTGCTGGGTTAACCAAAGGAAGTATTGGTGACAACGACAGCGTTCCAACAGTTAATTGTACTGTCACCGTTAGCTCTACTAGTGAGTTAGAAGATGCCGTTGGTTACGATATGACACCTGGCGAAACTGTGTGTTTAGCTTCTGGCACCTACGGTGATTTTGAACTGAGCTTTGGTGGTGCAGGCACAGAAGCCTTGCCAATTACTGTGGCTGCCGCAGTGCCAGGTGAAGTTATCATTAATGGTGAGTCGTCAATTGGAATGACGGGCTCGTATGTTGTTTTCCAAGGCTTTGTGTTTAAAGATGGCAACATGGATAGCAGTTTGTTGCAAACGCGTGCCAACAGTAATACAGCGTGTAACAATTGCCGTATTACAGAAAACACCTTTGTGAATATGGATGCTGGCCAAGACAACAGCACCAAATGGTTCCAAATCTATGGCAGTGGTAACCGTTTTGACCATAACTGGGTATCAGGTAAAGAAACCCGCGGAGCACTCTTTGTTGTAGAGCGAGGTGATGAGCCTGGCACAGAAGACAGAACACAAATCGACCACAACTATTTTGCAGACCGCCCACCTTTTGGCGGCGTAGCTTATGCTGATAATAGCGATAACGAATATGAAGGTATTCGAATTGGCTCCAGCTCTACCCATACCAGTGATTCATTTGCGGTGGTTGAACACAACTATTTTGAACGTATAGATGGGGAAGCTGAGGTTATCTCTGTGAAAGCTGGTGGCGTAACCGTTGCACACAACACTATTCGTAATAGTCGCGGTTCAATCGTTAGTCGCCACGGTGAAGGTACCACTATCGATAATAATTATATTATTGGTGATGGAAACCCATTCGCTGGTGGCGTAAGAATCGTCGACGCTAACCACAGCGTAACCAATAATTATATTCAAGGTGCCCGTAATCCAAGTTCAGGCTTTTATGGCGGTATTTTGATAAGTGCATCAGATGGCTCAACCTCAAATGGTTATCAAGATGTCGAAAATGTATTAGTTGCCAACAACACTGTGGTAGACAGTGTGAATAGTATTAACCTGTTTGCTGGCAACGAAGATGACAATCCCGAAGAGGTTTATTTTGTCAATAACCTGGTGGCTGACGCTATTGGCCCAGTATTTAGAAACTCTGACGAAATGCCTAACAACTCGGTATTTGCTGGTAACTATATTTATGGCCAGAGCCTAGCCGATGATGAAACTTTAGTAAGCGTTGACGGATTTACCTTTGCTGACCCAATGTTAAGCGCAGACAGTGATGGTTTGTATCGCCCAACGGAAAATAGCGCTGACTTGTCTGCCGATTTAACAGCAGATACTGGCGGATTTTCACTACCTACAAAAGATATGGACGGGCAGACTCGTTCTGACAGTACCGTATCTGGGGCTGATGAAATACTAACAGAAGTGCTAGCTGCAACAGAAATGCGGGGCTTGCTAACGCCTGATTTAGTTGGGCCGTTAAGTTATACCGCACCAGTAGGCACGCCTTATATTGCTCAAGTAACCATTAGTAATGATGACTTTGATTCTGAAAACTTTAATGGTTGGACTAATACAGGCGCAGAAATAACCACAGAAACTGACGAAGTGTTCTCAAGGGGAAGCAGTGTCAAATTTGACAGTGCCTCAGACTCAATATCACAAACCCTCACAGTTGCAGAAAACACCAATTATACCTTGTCTGCCTATATTTCTGGCCCAGGTAAATTGAGTGCTGATGTGGGTGGTGTCATGTATTCGGCTGAATCAAACTCCGATGGTTATAACTTCACTACCGTTAGTTTTAACTCAGGTACGGCTACCAGTGTGGATATTTCTGCTTCAATTGATGACTCAGTGTTATTGAGCACAGATATTGAAAACGATAACTTCGATGACGACCAAGATGGTTGGGTAGTGAATGAAGGCACGGGTATTGGTCAGGTGCAAGATTCAGACAATTCAGCATCGGGCAACGATGGCTCTATCAAGTTCAAATACAATGATGATGACAGTGGAACCCCCTATGACCCATACATAGCTCAGACTATTGCAGTTGAACCCAACACAGATTACACACTAACTATGTATATATTGCTTAAAAGCAGTGACGAACAAGATGCCACAGTATTGTTTGGTGTTCATACAGGTGATGCTGTTATAGATGGAGATTTTGATAGCGGTGACGTTATTGCCTCTAAAGACTCTATTTATGGCAACTTATCATCAGAAGAGGAGGGCGATGATGACTTTAGGCCTGACACCCTAACCTTTAATTCTGGGGCGAATACTAGCCTAACGATCTTTGCAAAATATCAATCAACCTTAGGTGACGATATCCGCATAGATGACTTTAGTTTAACCTCACAAGGGACACCAGAAGACGGCACAGAAGTATATGTTGATAGCTTTAGATTAGTATCACATCCGTCTTTGTAAGAAGGCATCTTAAATGTAACTTAATGTTTGTAGAACGTATGTTAAGAAGGGCCGAAAGGCCCTTTTCTCTGGATGCTTAGCGATAATTTAGGTTATAATTGTGCCCTATTTAACTCTAATACTTTACGTGTGAGCAATAACAGCACTAATAGCTTTTATTATTTACAAGTATATTGAGTGCTAGTCATGATTACTTTTAAGGTGTTATTGTTTTTAAGCTTTATGTGTTTTGCATTAAATTGCAAGGCCCAGTCAAACCTTGCGCTCCTCCAAAAAGGAGAGGCAAAAACCATTCTTTTACCTGGCAAACAAAGCGGCCCGTCTAACCCATTAGCAATCTTCGTACGAAAAATTATAGATACATCCTATGTGAATCTTGGTTTTAAGGTTGAGCACTTAGGTTACCCAATGGCTCGAAGCATAGTTGAAGCCAATGCTGGCCGTCTTGATGGTGTGCTGATAAGAACTGACACCGTCACTAATGATTATCCTAATTTAATTAAAGTGCCTTATGCGCTGGCTGAATTTGAGATAATGCTGGTAACCGATCCCGCTAGGTGTCATCCATGTAATGTGGAAAATCTGGATATTGTGGCTACGGTACGCGGCTTTAAAGCCTTTGATTATTATTTGGCTAAAAATCAATTTACGCCCCATGTAACCGAAGTTTTAAATATGAGTCACCTACTGGAGATGCTTTCATCAGGCAGAGTAAATGGCATTGTAATACCTTATCATAAAGATGTTGGTATCGAGTTGAATGAGAAGTGGGCTACAAAAGTATTAGATGTCTACTCAAGCTATCATTTTGTTCATAAAAAACATGCCGCGCTAGTGCCATTATTAGTAGAAGAGTTCAAAGCCCTTGATAAAGCGTTTAGCCAATCTCAGGGGTAAATAATCCAATCAAAAGGTGTAAGGCTGAGGGTTAATAAACATCTCTACGGTATAAACCTTGTTCTCGTACTTGCTGGTAAAGCTCATTTCCCAAGATTGTTTGTAAAGCATCATCAACACCTTTAGCCATGCCAGTTAAACTGCCGCAAACATAAATGGCTGCGCCCTGTTGCACCCAGTTGTTAACGTCATTGGCGTTAGCCATTAGGCAGTCTTGAACATACTTTTGTTGATTACCATCTCTAGAAAACACTCTGTCTACGCGTTCTAGGGCGCCGCTGCTTTTAAGATCTTGCATTTCGCTGTCTAAAATATTATCGAATTGACGCTGTCTTTCACCATAAATAAGCCAGTTTTTGCTGGCTTGGATAACAGCTCGTGCTTTTAAATGTGAGCGCAATCCGGCAAGGCCGCTACCACTACCTATCAATATCATGGGGCGTTTTAGGGCTGGCCCATGGAATGATTTATTGCTAACTAAATCGAGTGTGAGGGTGCTCAGTAAATCTAAGCCTTGGGTGAGCGCACCAGAGCCAATACCCAACTCCCCATCTGGGGCAAACTGCTGGCGTACTATTAGCTCTATACGTCCATCTTCGGGGATGGATGCAATGCTGTATTTACGTTTATGGTTTGTTGTTGCTATGCCTTGGGATGTGGATTGTAATTCTGTTTGTTCAAAATGAATGTCAACTAAGTCACCTGCTTGCCAAGTTAGGCTAGGGTTATCGGTTGCCACTAGCCCTATTTTGTATAAAGGCGCCCCTGAACTATTAGGGTTGAGTAGCTCTCGGTGAGCTAATTGCCAGGTGCTTGAGTTGGTTTGGACTGCGCTGTCTTCCGTAAGTTTTACATCGCTTATGCCTACAGATGCACGCCATTTATCTATGAATGGCTCGTAGGGTATGGATTCTGCTGCTTGCGCCGTTGCACAGGCTTCTAAAGTTGGTATTAGCGGCGTAGCGCCCAATTGACATAGGCCTTGATATACTTGATGTCCAAAGGCACAGAACTTGTCATACATTTGATCGCCTAGGGCCAATACCGAAAATTCTAAATGGGCTAAATCAAGTGCTGGATTAGCTTTTACGGACCTTGCTTGTAGGTAGCGGCGCTTAAAACTAATTGCGTTGTCTGGTGGTTCCCCCTCGCCATAGGTGCTTACAACAAAAAAAGCCCGTTGGGAATTGGCAAGAACCTCATTGGTGACTTGATTTAGAGGTAATAAAAGGGGGGTAAATCGCTCTGCTAGGTAAGTGGCACTGCGTTTGGCAATTGCCTCAGCCGTTCCACTTTGACTTGCATAAGCGACTAAAAAAGGCATGTCTCCTGATGACTCACCGCTGGCCAGTGGCACTTTAGCCTTGTTACTAACGGTAGCGCCTTGATGCTTAGACTTATGTCGCCAAAATGCATAACCGCATACAAGTAAGTATGCGAATAACACTAAGGTAACTAGGATAGTCCGTTCAACTGGAGACATAGTTTATATCTGTTCTTTTTTAATACTACTGAGGTAATACTTCAAAGCTTGCAGAGTAGCCACCTTGGCGTTTGGTCGCAGGTTTGCTGGCTTTATCATCTTCATAAGAAGCACTCATCCAATACATGCCTGCACTAGGCCAAGTGATAGAGAACTTACCTTCTTTATCTGTGGTAGCTGTTATTTGATCTTGGCTGTCACGGTAGCGCATACCACCTGCTAACACTTCAACTTTTGCACCAACTGCTACTTCACCATCAATGAGTAATTTGAACTCTGCAGTCTCTTCGCTGTAAAGGTCATTTGGATGTGTAATAGGTACTAGCTCTAAGCCAACATTACTAGGCTCAAATACTTGGTTGCTCGGCGTGCCAGATGTAACAAAGGTTTCAACCCTACGAGAAGTTTCAGATACAACTAAGTCTTTGGCGTTTTTAGGCACCATTTTATCAAAATCTTTGATGTTTGCTTTTTGGCCACGCTTAGGCCATGAACCACGCTTTCCATCTTCTGTTTTCCAGCGAGCACGTAGGCCACTGCTTGCTCTTTCTATTTTATAAGTACCGTCTTGCTTAAGTTGTAAATCAAAGGTACTGCGATGTTTGCCTGTATGGCTATTTAAAAGCTCTACGGTTTTTCCATTTGGAGCTTTTACTACTACACCATCTAAGCGAAGCGGTGCGTGGTCAGCATGAAATATATCGTTTGATGCTGCTGCATCAAAGGTAACCCAAGGCTCGTCACCAGATAAAACGGTTGCCGCTGGCACAATCCAAGCTCTATGTGCATTTGCTGCAGGTATTGTGGCCATTAGTGAGCCAAGTAGTAAAATTGATATTGAACGTTTCATAAATTTTCTCTTAATTGTGTAATGTTAAATATAAAGGGTGTTGTTTGAGCCTTGTTGCATCTTATTTTTGTAGCTTACGGCGCTAAAGATGCTGTTACTTTGCCTAGCTCTTTTTTGCCTTGTACCGATAAATCTTGGTTAGAGGTAATGGGCAGAGTTAGTGGAAGCTTCAGCATTTCACGGCCACCTACTTCTCTAACGGCTTCTACTAAAATGCGATATTCCCCATCTGGAAGCGAGTCCAGATCAAGCTGACTTTTATCAAAGCTAAGTGAATACTTACCCGCTTTTCGAGTTGCACCACTAAAGCCATCTACCGGAAACTCTAAACTTCTGCCGCTATGACGCCACCACTGACGAATATCTTTAAGCCACTCTTCACCTTTGCCATTTTTCATTTCTAGGTCGTACCACAGAGCTAAGTTAGTCAGTTGTTTTCTGTCTTTGCTTTGCAACCAAACTGCTACATAAGGCGCGTGATATTCAGCAACATCTAATTGGGGGATTTCAATGTCTAATGTAAGGCTGCTGGCTTGACCTAAAAAACTGGGTAAAACAAGCGCTAATGCAGGTAATAGTTTTTTCATTTTCTCTCTCAGTGCTCTTAGTTAGGGATGTACAAATAAAATAATCAGTAATAAAGGAACAACCACTCCTAGGCCTACCATGGGCCAAGTGCTAGGGCGTGGGTTGGCTTGGCGGTATAATAAAATTAAGCCCGTCACACAAAACACCACACAGGCAATGGCAAATACATCAATAAACCAAAACCAAGCTTGACCTGTGTTGCGGCCTTTATGTAAATCATTCAAATAGGCAATGGCTCCTCGCTGAGTAAGCTCATAAAGTAGTTCACCAGACATTAAGTCGATACTCATCCAGGCATCGCCGCCAGGGCGGGGGATCTGCAAGTATATTTCGTCTTCGCTCCATTCTGGTGTAACAGTGGCGCTAACATGTAAGTCGTGATGTTGACGTAACCAGCGTCTTAGCGGTACAGGTAAGGGACCTTCTTGAATCTCCGCTAGTGATGCAATGAGTTCTTGGGGAAGCTCAGCTTCAATAGTGACGACTTGTATATCTGCGCTAATATCGGCGGCATGATTTAAGGTAAATCCAGTGAAGGCAAACAGCAGCATGGCAAATAAACTTATGGCTGAGCTAACCCAATGCCATTGACGAATTGTTCCTAAGATCAGCTTCCCAGACAGTTTGCTAGCCATGGCGGTTATTCCGCCATTGGCACTGAAAGCCTGCTGAATTTGGCCCTTTTCATGGGCGCTTTCACTATGCATAGGACAAGACTTAAGATTCATACTGCCCCTGCTTTATAATGGTTTGCAGGGCATGAACATTGTTGCGAATATCTTGACGATTAGGGGCAACCTTTAGGGCTTGCAACAGTAAGTCTAGGGCTTGAGGATAGGTTTTTTGTTCTATTTGTAATTGAGCATGGGACAATAAAGCTCTGACTTTTAAGCCCGGCAAGGTGCTTGCTCTAACAAAGTATCTTTGTGCTTGCTGCACTTGGCCTTGCTTTTGATAGGCATTGGCTAAAGATAGTATCGCTTCTCCTAACCTTGGGTCTTTGGCAACAGCTTTTGACAAGTGTTGAATAGCGCTTTTGGTTTTACCTTGCTGAAATGCTAATTGGCCGCGGTACATATTCATTTTTGCTTGAAACAGCACAGGTACATCAATGGACTCAGCTATGGAAAGTAAAGCCGCTGCTTTTTGATCTTCTCCTTGGTTGAAAAGCCAAGGCAAAATTTGCGCTAAGGCACTGAGGATTTCTTGTTGAACAGCGTCATTTTGGGTACTAGCTAGCGATGAGTATTTTCCAAGGCTAGAGGTTAATAATTCGACGGCTCGACTTACGCTTCCATGTTGAACATGAAGCTTAGCTGCAAGTACTTGATTTTGTGTGTGCTTAGCTAAAGAGGCTTCATCTGTTTGACCAGACTCGGCTAAGTGTAAGGCTATCTCCATACTGGATAAAGCATGCTTAGGTTTATGCATTTGTAGTGCAATTTGACTACGCAGTAACCATAACTCCACAGGGTTAGCGTGCTGTCCTTGCTCTAACATATCATCAACTAAGCGCTGCGCTGCGCCGTAGTTATGGCTGTTTAACCAAGCGTACAGTAAACCTTGTTGCCATTGAGTATTTTCTGGTTGTAAATATAAGGCTTGTTGGTATCCAACAATGGCGCTTGCAGCATGGTGATTATTAAGGTTTATAAAGGCAAGTTGTCCATACAGCTGGGCGTCAGCAACCCCTAATTCAATGCTTTTAGTTAAATGTTCACTGGCTTTGCCATACTCTTTTTTTAACATGTAAAGCATACTTAAACTGCGATGAGCTAAGGCTAGGTTAGGCATAATGTCTATGGCTGCTTGAAGTGCCTGCTCAGCCTCATCAAAACGTTTTAGGCTAAGTAAAACCTGGCCCCGCAACTGGCGCAGTGCTGCACTATCGTGGGCAATATCTCGGGCTGCAAATAAAGCCGCCGCTTCTGCATAGTTTTTTTCATTCAGTAATGGTCTAACTCTTTGTGCAAATCTGCCTTCACTGGCGTCGAGCTTTGCACTTGTCATTTCAATAGGGCGGCTATCTAATAAAAATTCCCAGTCTGGCTCTGCTAACACGACATCAATGGCGGCGTTAGCGATAAAGGTAAAGCTGGTTAACGTTATGAATAATGCAGCGCTTAGGCTGGTCAATGGTTTACAAGGTAACAATAGCGAGCGAAATATCATCTTGTTTAGTCTTCTTATCAATATTTTATGTTTCATTTGAATGTCTTAGGCTTTGATATTAATTGGCCAAATAAAGCGCGCCCGAGTAGGTTGGTTATCTTTTTGGGGGGCAGTAAAACGGCTTTTTCTGGCAAGTTTACGTAGTTCGGTTTCAAGCTCTGGATAAGGGTTGCTGGTAACAGCCATAAGATTGACTTGGCCGGTTTCATCAATCATCACATCGAGTTTTACCAAGGCTTGGGTTATGCCGCGGCGCGTTAAGCTTTTTGGAAAGGTTACACGTAAAGGCGTTAACAACTGAGGCAAGTTATCTAGGGCATCGATGTCTAGTACTTGCCAGTCTACATCTAAAGATTGCCACGTGCTTTGCACTGGATTGATTGGCATATCGGGTGGCAAAAAGTCATCTAGGGGCGGCGGATCAATATTGATCGTCTGCATTACGGCGCCTTGTCCTTGAACGTTTAAACTTAAACTTGTTGGTTGCGCAACTTGCTGTTGCCTAGGCGGCGGTGGCGGCGGAGGAGGCAAGGCCAAAGTGGATACTTCTCGAACCATTAATTCTGGCTCTACGCTCGATTTCAACCATTGGCTTAACCAAAGTAATGCTAAAACCAGACTCAAAATGAGTATGCCCACTAGCATAGATAGTGAACGAGCAGTTAAACGTAAAGGGGCTGTTGATTTAGCTGTGTTCATTAGGGGATAAGGGCCGCTAAGTTGACAGTTTTTGACCCTGCTAATTTGGCTTCGTCAATAACTTCAAGTAGTAATTGGGTTCGCACATTTTTATCAGTTTGAATAACCACAGGCTTAGGATCAGCTTTTTGTAATTGCTCTAAGGTGCCTCTTATTCCTGCCACGCCAATTTGGTTACCATCAAAAAAGACTTCGCCATTATCGGTTATAGCAAGCAAAATCACATTTTGTTCCAATTGTGCAGCTGAGATCGCTTGAGGTTTATCTACCTCAACCCCTGTTTCACGGACAAATACTGTGGTGACAATAAAGAAGATGAGTAATATGAACACTACATCAAGTAGTGGCGACATATCTATACCTTGCTCAGTTTGTTGTTCAAGGCGCTGTTGTAATCGTGAAGCCATATACTTGTTAAGCTCCTTCTAGCAATGCATAACGTTTACTGCGAGCGCGTATGCTGCCTTGAAATATCCACGCAGGAATAGCACACACTAGCCCCAACTGAGTGGTAAATAAGGCATCGCCTATACCTGCACTCATGAGTTGAGAGTCTGCACCTTGTTGCGAAATAGCCGCAAAGCAATCAAGTAAACCAATTATGGTGCCAAGCAAACCTAATAAAGGTAAGGCAGCAATAAGTACGCTAGAAAAATATTGTTCGTCCGCAAGTTCCTGGTGCTTAGAAGGGGAGCTGGCAATAGATTTAGCGTTAAAAAATTGCAGGCTAAGCTGCTGATAGCAAAAAATGGCTAACAGTAAAATGCTGTAGCAAACCCAATTGTCGGTTATCTGGGCGATCATGCTGCTACCTGCTGTAAGTTATCCTGAGTATCATGCTGTGGTTGACTCAGTAAAATTCCAAAGTTTTCTAATTGCTGATAATAGGTTCTAACTTTTTTAGATAATATGGCGCTTAGCACGAGTGCCGGTATGGCGACTACTAGGCCTAATTCTGTGGTTATTAGCGCTTGAGCTATTCCCCCTGAGACTACTTCAGGATCGCCACTGCCAAACAGGGTCATCATTTTAAAGGTTTCTATCATGCCGCTAACTGTGCCGAGTAAACCAAGTAATGGCGCTACCGAAGCTGTCATGCCAATAACCATTAACCAGCGTTCTAGGCCATGTTTGTCCTGTTGTAGCTGTACAAATAATTGGTCATCTCGTGCTTGGTCAGATGGGGCTTGCTTAGCAATATCTAACAATTTAACTTGCTTGCCTTTAACACTTTTAAGCAAAGGTGAGTTGTGTTGAGTTAACAAACTGTGAATATTGCTAGGGGTAAACTGCACGACTTTTGGTAAACGTAACAGCTGCCATGTTTTAAGTAAGGCTATTGTTAACGCCAGTAAGGCGAACGCCATGATAGGGATCACCCAAACGCCACCTTTTAGCAGATGTTGCCAAGGGGTTTCAGTGTGTTGTTGTCTAGCAAGGGCGCGGTCCATAGTTGGGTCAAAGGTTAACTCGCCACTATTTTGTTGTATCAGGTTTTTTATGCCTTCGCTGGCACTTCCGCCTAGTAGAAGTGCAGAGTGAAACTCGCCATTTTCAAGACGAGCTAAGCCAGCTTGTTGCTCTGAATCCAGCCAGTACCAATGTACTGGACCTACTGATAGTGTATCTAAGCTTTGCTGTTTACCGTTTGTCATAATGACATTATTTTTTTGCCAGCTTGGGGTAAGGTTTTGCTGTAACTGTTTGGCATAGTTTTGAATTAATAGCATTTGCTCGCCAGTATTAAGCTTGGTGCCGCCAGTCGAAAGATTATGCTGCTGGATAAAGCGCTGGATCATATTTTGCTGATAAGTTTGCTGATCTCGCCATTCTTTTAATCGAGACTCTAACTGGCCTAAACTTAGGGTTTTTTCATCACTCAAGCGCCTTGCTGCTGCGGTTTTTTGCTTTAGGGCAATGACTTCTTGCTCCAAAGTATTAAGTTGTTTTGCAAGTGCAGCACTTTGCTTGGCAATGCGATTCTCGGTGTTACTCAAGTTCTGTTGTGCTGCTGTAATTTTGTCGAGTAATGCATTATTAACATCATCATTTGCCCAGCTCGAAGCGGCTGTAAATAAGCCTAAAAAGCAAATGAATAAAGTTTTACGTAGCAATTGTTTAGATGACATTATTCTGCTCCTTGGCTGTTTAGTTCTAGGGGCAAGCTAATGAAGTCAGCCTCGGTTGCTTTTTCGAACATAGCTATGGCATTACTAATTTCTTGATGATTAATCTTGTCGTCAAAGGTCCATTGCCAGCCCGTATCTGTGACTTGTCCAGTGCCAGCTATGCTGCCATCTAAACTGACAAACCAAGCCAAGCTCGCACCTAAAAACAATTGTTTAACTAAAATACTTTCACCATTGGCATTGTTGATAGGTGCCTGGACAACGCTAATACGGGAATTGAACTCAGCTAAACTGTTTAGCTTAGCTAGGCTTTGTTGTAACTGAATGCTGGTATCGGGCTCTGCTTCTAATTGGTTTGCCTCTTGCTGCCAAGATTGCTCGATAGGGGGAGCTAAGTTTTGTTGTAAATCCCCAATATACTGATTAAGTGCCGCTAGTGATTGCTCTACTTGGTGCTGAGATGCCTCTAAGCTAGATTGCTCTTCTATTAAGCTTGTACGCTTTTGCTCTACGGCCCCTGTATCTGTGGATTTTTCATTGAGTAGGGCGGTAAGTTGCTGCTTTTCTGCTTGTAGTAACAAGATTCTTTGTTCAAGCATAGGCTTTTGGGTTAGCCAGTTGGCTTCTAAAGCACTTGCTTGTCGTTCGGTAGCCAACCATTGTTCTACCATCTTTTGCGAGGTTTCGACCTCACTCTGCGCAGATTTAGATTGCGCCATACTTGTGTTTATCAAGGCTACTGAAACGCCCATTGATAAAGCTAAACAGACCTTAGACGCTAACCTGTTATGGTTTTTTGTTGTCATTACAAACTCTTTCTAAAAATTCAATGTATTCGTTTTACTGGGCCAAGAGGCTTAAACAACTATCCCAATTTAAGGCGGCTGATTTTGTCAGAAAACAATACAAAAGTAAAGGTGTATGCAAATGATAATTACTTGCATTTAGATTTGATCGTCAATATACTCCGGCTCGAATTCAAGGCATCAACTCGCAGAAAGTTGAGAGCTTGATTGTCAATAAAACGCTATTGGAGAGACATAATGACCGCAAAGAATGCAGGTTTAACAAAGCAAAAATTTACCCGTAATGCACTTGGTTTAGCTATAAGTGCCGTATTACCTTTGGGCTGCATAAATGCGCAAGAAGTGAAAGAATTATCAGTTTCAGAGGCAAGTGCTGAATCTCAAGACAACTATAAAGTTGATGAGTCAAATTCTGTTAAATACACACAGCCATTATTAAACACAGCTAAGACTATTACTGTTGTGTCACAGGCAGTTATGAAAGACCGTAACGTTGACAGCCTTCAAGATGCTCTGCGTAATGTGCCTGGTATTTCCTTAGTGGCAGGTGAAGGTGGTGCGCCTCCTGGTGACAGCATGTATATCCGTGGCTTTAGTGCTAGCAACAGTATTTTGATAGACGGTGTACGTGATATCTCTGGTTATTCTCGCGATACTTATAACATTGAGTCTGTAGAAGTAGCTAAAGGTCCAAGTTCTGCAGTGGCTGGTCGTGGTTCTGCTGGCGGAACCATTAATTTACAAAGTAAAACGGCAAAGTTAGAAGATTTTACTGATGTGAGCTTACGCCTTGGAAGTGAAGGTGATTACCGAGCTCAAGTTGATACTAACTTAGCCATAGGTGATAACACTGCGCTAAGGGTTAACTTGTTGTCAGACGATGGTGATGTGCCAGGTCGTGACCAAGTAAATAACTCTAAAAACTCTATTGCTGGGTCCTTAGCTACCGGTATTAATACTGACTCTCGTTTAACCGTATATGCAGAATACCAAAAGCAAGATAACCTTCCAGACTATGGTATTGCTTGGGTTTCTAATGGCTCGACTCCAGTTGACGAGTTGGTTGATTATGTTGGAACTGCGCCACCTGTTGATTTTGATAACTTCTACGGTAACGTTTATCGTGATTTTGAGGACATTACAGCTAAGTCTCTTACTGCTAAGTATGAGTATGATTTAAACTCAAGCACAACCTTAAGAGCACTAGCACGTACAGGTTCAATTGAGCGTTTGAATATAGTAACTGCTCCGCGTTTTCTTGATAACTCTGTTAGCACAGACATTCGTTTGAGCGATGAAAAAACCCGTGATACTGAAAACTCACTTAATGTATTTCAATTTGATGTATTAGGTACGTATCAGTTGGGAGACACCACGCATGATGTGGTAGCGGGGGTAGAAATTGCAAAAGAAAAGTTTGCCCGTTGGAATTACACTCCTATTGTCGCTGACAACCTAAATGATACGCCTGAACTGGTAGACCTATACAACCCAGACTCATTTGTTGAATACACTGGTGAATACGCTAGAACCGGTAAAAATAGTGAATCTACTGGTGATACTACTGCTCTGTATATATTTGACACCATTAGCCTAAACACTCAGTGGGAAATCACAGCTGGTTTACGTTATGACATATTTGAAACTGAATATTTCTATGACCAAGACGGTGCGGATCCAACTGTAAAATTAGATGCAGAAGAGAAAGAGCTGACTTGGAACTTAGGCGTGGTATACAAACCATCTAAAAACGGCAGCATTTACTTTGGTGCTGGCACGTCTTTCTCTCCATCGGCTGAAAACCTAACCGCTTCGACTCGTACTAACGCCTCTGACTTAGATCCTGAGAAAAATGTTAGTTATGAAGTGGGAACTAAGTGGGAATTATTCGACGGTAAAGTGTACGCAAATGCGGCTATTTTCCGTAACGAAAAAACTAATGCTCAAACTGATGACTTGTTTGCTGAAGATACTAACTTTAATACCCTAAACGGTGAGCAACGAGTAGATGGCCTTGAATTAGGATTGACTGGACAAGTAACTGATGCACTGCAAATTGTTGCTGCTTATACTTTCCAAGATAGTGAAGTTGTTTCAGCTGACGGTGATGATGCAGAGCAGGTTGGTTTTGAGCTTGCAAATACTCCTGACCACTCTTTCAGTTTATGGGGAACTTACCAAGTGTCAGATGATATGGCATTTGGATTAGGTGCTCAATACATGGGAGAGCGTTTCAATAGCTCTAGCCCAACTGGCCGTGAAGTAGCTGATGACTATATTATTTTTGATATGATGTTGTCTTATCAAATTACTGATAAGTTTAGTGCCCAGTTAAACGGTAGTAACTTAACAGACGAAGATTACATAGATCAGCTAGGTGGTGGCCACTTTATACCTGGTCAAGGGCGCTATGTTAGTGTGACTGCAACTTACTCTTTCTAAAGGGTATAAAGCACACTTAAATATAAGGTGAGATGAATACAGGGACGTATTCTAATTTTACATTGTATAAAATTACTAACCTAAACCGGATACTTATCCGGTTTTGTCTTTTTTGTGATTTATGGGGATATAGTTTTGTTAATAAAAGTGCCAAATGTATTAAGCCCTGAGCAAGTACAACACGCCAAACAGATCATGCTTGATGCCGATTGGACCGATGGTAATGTAACTGCGGGTTATCAAAGCTCACAGGCAAAGAATAATCTGCAATTACCAGAAAACTCAGAAGCCGCACGAAGTCTTGGGGATATGATTTTGCTAGCACTATCGAAGAGTAGCGTGTTTATGTCGGCTGCATTACCCAACAAAATATTTCCGCCTTTGTTCAATTGTTATCAAGGGGGGCAGTCTTTTGGAACCCATGTTGATAATGCCATTCGCCAAGTTCCGGGGACGCCAGTAAAAGTTCGAACAGATATATCTATGACGCTGTTTATTTCAGAGCCTGAAGAGTACGAAGGGGGAGAGTTAGTTATAGAGGACACCTATGGGTCACAAAAGGTGAAATTTGCAGCAGGTGATATGGTCTTGTATCCCTCAACAAGTTTGCATCATGTTACCCCGGTAACCAAAGGTAGACGATTAGCATCCTTTTTTTGGTTACAAAGTATGATAGCCAGCGATGAAAAACGCAGAATATTATTTGATATGGATACCGCTATTCAGGGTTTAAGGCAAAGCGTTCAAGATAGCCCAGAGATTGTGCAGTTAACTGGGGTGTATCATAATTTATTGCGCCAGTGGGCACAGACTTAGCTAAAGAACACCAATTTATGATAAGCAGAATATTCAGCTTTTTCAGTAATCTACAACAGTCGGTTATTAATATGTATAGTTATGATGGCAGGGGTTCGCTTTAAGTATAATTTACTGATGGCGAATATGCCTATTATCAATTAGTTAAAACTGGCTGGTATATTCTTTTATACAGCTACTTCTTAGATTTCTTTCTTACTCTTCTAAGATACTGCCTTCAGGTCGTTTGCCAGTGGTCTAAAGGGTGAAATTGAACAGGTATTTGAGAAAGTGCTGTTGGTATGTCATGAGCAAGGATTATTGGGTAATGAGTTGTTTGCAATTGATGCCGAAGCCCGTAAGTAGCGAGCAGAGCAAGCCACTGAGTCATTGACCATCGTTATCCGCAATGCCATCTAGAAACGGAAAATCATCCCAAGCGACGATTCTGCGAAAAGCATATTAACTAAATGGCAGTTACACAGAATCTGTTACATGCTCTTGTAACCGTGTAGGAACTATCTAATATCTTTATCCAACAAATCAGTTGTAGCCATTTCTAAACTATCTGCTGCTAAAATTATCTTGCCATTGTTATCAATCGTCCTAACAGGCTGCAGTTATATTTAAAGCGCCTGTGAGATCTAAGTTAGCAAGTTAGTTGATTACATTGCAGCACTATTAGATTTTATGGTTTATCTGATCGAGCTTATTCAACTTTTTATATATTATTGTTAATGATATTCGAGTCATAAAAAGTAGCATAAGAACATACTTGGCTTATTATTGTCATGTTCCTATGCAACTGTTATTCACCACTCCTAATCGTCCATATGCTCTGGTTTCGTTGTATAACGTTCAAACCACGCCAATATATTTCCTACTTTTTGTATTAATCGAGAGGGTCTTGAAGCGATGCCGTGGGAGGCTCCTGGAAGCCTTACCATTGCAGCGTCTACGCCCTGAAGCTTTAACGCTTGATAAAATTGCTCAGACTCGCTTATTGGCGTGCGATGATCAGCTTCACCAGTTAAGAGTAATGTAGGCGTTGTAACATTGCCGACTAATGAAAGTGGAGAATGAGACCAAAGGTAATCTTGTATTTTCCAAGGTAAATCTGGCATCCAATTACGGGTAAAGTACGGATAAGAGTCAGCGGTTAACGCAAAGCTCATCCAGTTTATAACTGGCTTAGCTACAACTGCTGCCGCAAATCTGTTAGTTTTTCCAACTGCCCAAGATGATAGAAGTCCTCCGCCTGAGCCACCTGTTATAAATAGGTTTTTAGTATCAATAAAGCCCTTGGCTATAACTGCATCAACCGAGTCCATGAGATCGTCGTAATCATTCGATGGGAAGTTGTGATGGATGAGATTACCAAAATTTTCTCCATAGGATGAACTTCCGCGAGGGTTGGCCCAAACGACTACATACCCTTGAGCTGCCATTAACTGTATTTCAGCACTAAAATGAGGGCCGTAAGCTGTGTGAGGACCACCGTGGATCTCAAGGATCAATGGGTATTTCTTAGTCTTGTCAAAATCAGGAGGTACTACCATCCATGCCTGAATCTCTCGCTGGTCTACAGAAGATTTTACTGCGACCTCTTGTGCTTCAGATAGGGTTAGATGACCTAATACATCTTCATTGAGTTGTGTGATTTGTGAAATTTTACCTCGCTTTGTTATTAAGCTCAGGTCGGCTGGACGTGTACTCGAACCTTGAGTAAATACAATGGAATCACTTTTTGATATTGCGAAGGAGCCGGACGTATAGGGGCGGCCAAGTTGTTGGCCACCCAATTCAACCTTGACGTTTTTCTTCTTCCCTGAAAGACTAATTTCTGAGATTCGTTTTTTTCCGTGATCGACATATGAAACAAAGAGAGAGTCACTATCACTGGCCCATTCAGATTGACCTACTGAGCGATCAAAGGTTGCGGTGAGGTTGTTCAATTTACCGGATTTTAATTCTAATACCCATAAATCTTGATGTTGAAACCCTAGCTTTCGGTCGTTTATGTGATGAAATGCTAGGTATTTTCCATCAGGGCTTAATTGTGGCAAGCGTTCAGGCCCCTCCATAGATGTTAATTGACTAAGCTCCGTTGAAGCTACATCTAACAGGTATAAGTCACCATGAAAAGGTTCTAATTCGTGGTTCTCACTAGGGTTAATGGCAATTATTAACCCTGTGCCTTCAGCATTCCACGCCAAACTTCCAACTATTGGGTATTCTTTAAAGGTCAACTGTCGTGGCGTGCCACCCTCGATTGGAAGTACATACACTTGAGAATTGCCTGCAGGCAATAAGCCGGTCCCATCTTTACGGTATCTCACATTGTCAATGAATTTCCCCTTAGCTGCCCATTGAGCATTTTTGGGTTTTGTGGGCATGCCCTTAAACAAGGCTGGTTTAGCTTTTGGGGTAAATTGTTTGAATGCAAGCTGCGAACTATCGGGTGACCAAACGACATTGTTAGGCTTGTATTGACTGTTTGTAAGCAGAGCGTCTTCGTTAGTATCTAAGTAGCGTACATAGAGTTGTTGGCTACCAGAGCGATTAGAAATATATGCTAACTTCTTACCATCTGGTGATATCACAGGTTGAGTTACATTGCTTGCCTCGGCTATTAATGGCCTGTGGAGCTTATTCTTTATGTCGTAACGCCAAAATGAAGAATGCGTGCGATCATTCATAATGTTATTACTTTTACGCTCATAAATAATTTGTTGGCTATCTGGTGTAAACAGTGGGGATGTCGCGTATTCGAGCTCGAAGATATCCTTGTAGCTAAGAGACTTAACCTTGGATTTGATAGCCTCAGCATGGATTAAAAAAGGCTGACAAATCAGTGTTGATAACAATACTAGTTTAGATAATTTATTCACAATGTTCCTAAATGAGTTTTTGTTTGTAAAGATGATGTATTGGTCGCTTAAAGTAGATTTACGCAGTCGTTAAATTACCACTCCTATACGAAAATATTTGCGTGATTTTTAATCCTTCACCTTACTATGGGGTTAAGTTTAAGGCCTTACATATAGCTTTGAATCACTTAATTGGAACAGCAGAGGTAAGTGGTATTTTCAATAGGGTAAAGTACCCGGTATTGCTATATCTTGTAACGGCTTCGAAACTTTACGCCATTGGGTGCGGCGTAAAGTCTGTGCCAGCTTAGCCTGCTATTTAATCACCAACAGGTACTATAGCAATCACTACAATTCTGGTTACGTTATCAGTATCACTATTACTTAAAGACTGGTAGGTAAACATTTTTTGGCGCCAAAATTAGTTTTAATGACTATTTAAAATGCTTAATACCCACAGCATTATATAAAGCTTTTGCTTCGTATAAGTAACCACCTTTAAAAGTGAGCTCTACTTTTCTTATATCACTGAGATTTTTGAGGGGATTGCCATCAATTAAGATAACATCAGCATCTTTGCCAACCTCAATACTACCTAAATGATCTGCTTGTTGACTAATTTCTGCGGCATCTATGGTTGCCATTTTTAATATATCTTTATTTGAAATTCCTGATTTCCCGTAAAGTTCTAATTCTCGATGTAATAAAAAACCAGGCAGTCCATCAGTTCCTGCAACAAGTGATACCCCTTTCTGATGAAGGTCATGGATGACATCAAGCATTTTTTGAAAGCTCTTTCGATAGAGTGGAGCTGTTACTTCGGTGGTTGGAAAGCCACCAGTGAAGTAGGTTCTTTGATTGACAATAGGCAAGCGATACACGATATCTTCATAAGTGGGGCTCGGTAAGCCTTTTTCTGACGTAAGCATATTTTCAAATAATGCAACGGTTGGGTCTATCACAACATTTTTTTCAATGAGTAGCTTAACGAAATCAGTATATTGTTTGTCGTTTAAATCTAATTGATAACCATGCAATGCAGGCATGGTATGGCGAAGTGGTGTTCTAGTATCAATGCTTTTGGACAGAAAGTTTAAAAACACCATGTTAATGTGTTGAATTTCGTTATATCCCAGCTCAACGGCTTTTTGTGTCGACATAAACGCTGGAATATGACCGCTAACACGCATACCGTATTCTTTGGCTCTGTTGATAAGCGGAGCAACCCAATCTGTTTTAATGGCGCTATAAAGTTTAATTTGCTCGTAACCTAACGCGTGGTAATCATCAATTTCAGCTAATGCTTGTTCGAGAGTACTAACAGAGTTGCGTTTGTTTGCCAATACACCTGGCCCATCAATGATGCCAGCGTATACAACAATTCTTGGACCAATTATCTGGTTCTCATCAAATTGTCGACCAAGGTTTTTCAATTGTTTGTTATTGGCTAAATCCCTAACGGAAGTTACTCCTGCGGCAATATGTAATAGACCTCTTGCTTTAGTGTTATGCGTATGCATATCGAAAAGCCCGGGAAGTAAAGTTTTGCCAGTGCCATCAATAACTTCCATGTCATTGTTGTCAGATTTATCAGTTTCCTTTATTGCAGTAATTTTGTCATTGACTATAAACACATCTTGATGAGGGGAAAGGCTTCCGTTGGGAAGAAAAACAGACACGTTCTCTATCTTAATTTTTTCAATTTTATTCGATAAGTTTTTAGCGAGAGAAAACAAATACTGTTCTTCTTCTTTGTCTTGCAGCGCCTTGATTGCTAACCGAGAGTTGGCAAAATCTTCTCTAATAATGTGTCGATTACCCGCTATTCTTGCAACCATACTGCTACCTTGCATCCAAAGGTATACGGGGTTCATATCAACGCCACGTATGGTCAGTAGGGTTAGTGCTTGACCAGACTCTAAGGTCACCAGCTTTTTATCAACCAAAGAAAACTCACCTCCGCCGAATACTTTAACGGATTTCCCCTGGTTGCTTAAAAACAAATTACCTAAGATTTCATAGACTGCTGGACTACCGTTAAACCTGAAATAAAACTCATCGCTTTCAACTGGGGTTTTACCCATGCCTAACGTATTGGCATATGTTGCTTTACCATCTTTAATTTCAAAGTAGTCTTCAAAGGGTAACTTGAGATAATTAACACCAGTTACTCGTTGTCTAGTGATGTAGTGTTCATCATTAACGGTAATGGCTTCTTGAATTTTTGGACCTCGTCCTCTGTCGGTAAAGCCATAAGTGTAAGTATATGTGTTATTACCAAGTACATTTTTGACATAACTACCGGCAATACTTTCACGAAAAACCACTTGATAATTGATCGATTTTCCAGCGCTAGTAACATCATTTACCTTGGCATCAGAGGTGATTTTTGTACAACTGAGTAATATGCTTAAAAGCAGCAATGTCATGCATCTTTGAATGGTTATTTTTATTATCATTTTTATCCACTAATGTAGTTTTTAAGAAATAGGTAAAGCTTTAAAGGGTATCTTGGTAGTAACGAATCCAATTTAGGCCTAATAGTTTTTCTATTTCACGAGCCTTAAATTTACGTTTTTCTAAAACTTGAATTACGTTTCTGAATCTATCCGTTGTGTCTAGTTCAGGAATATGAGCGGGCCATCTAACTTGATATGAGGGTTTAAACCGCGTAAGTCTAGGGGTATACCAATTTTCTTTGGTAGCACCATTGGCCATCATTCCTTGTATAGGAAAGTCCGATGCCAGAGCAACATGATCGATACCACCGACATTGATGGCGTGTTCGATATGATCAACATAATTTTCTAAGGTGGTTTTTCCTCCTGGATCCGGTCCCACCATATACCCTAAACCAATAATCCCAATTACTCCGCCTTTGTTTGCCATCGCTTTGATTTGTTCATCAGTTTTAGCCCTAGGATGGTTCCTATATAGAGCTTCGCACATAGAGTGGTTGATGGTAACTGCTTTTTTACTGTAGGTAATACCATCCATTGTGGTTTGTCGGCCACAATGTGAAAGGTCGATGGCAATGCCTAAATCGTTCATACGTTCGACAGCTTTGATACCGAAATCAGATAATCCTGCATTAGTGCGCTCGGTAGAACCATCGCCTAATAAATTTCTTTCGTTATATGTCAGTTGCATCCATCGGGTACCTAATTCGTATAGAACATCGATGTTGTCGATTGAGTTGCCAATCATAGAAGAGTTCTGGAAACCACAAAAAATGGCGATTTTACCTTGTTTTTTTGCAGTTAAAAAATCATTTGCTGAGGTTGCAAAAAGCATAGTGTCAGGGTTTGCATCAACCTTTTTACGCCATTCAATTAATGAGGCTTTTGCAATAGATAAGGTATTGCCGATTAATGAGTTGTGGAAGCCGGTATACCCAGTCTCTAGCATTGCAGCAAAAGCGTCTTTGTTCCAGTCTCTAGTTATAATCATGCCATCGATTACCACTGCGTTGTCATAGAGTGTTTTTAAGTCAAGTGACTTAGGCAAAGAAGCACTATTGCCACCCGTTAGGTTATTAACCGAAGAAGTACTAAATGCTGACACAACTTGAGTGGGTAACAGCAGGCTGACTGATAATAGTTTGGTTAGGTTTCTTCTAAATTGCTGCATAGGATCCTTTGTTACTAATCATTGAATATTTCTACCGCTGAGGAGGAGTTACATTGTCGTGCCTGTATCGTGCCTGTATAAAGACAGTCACTTTGTTTAAAATATTAAAATAGCTGTTGATAAGTAAGCAACGGCTATGCGACTAATGGCATATTTTATCTACGAGTTGCTGTAAACCATTGAAAATCGAGACTAATAAACACTTCTTTTTTACTTCGATAAAGAAAAATCATGCATTGTTTAATGCATAAGAGAGCTGATTTGAATTTGTCTTGGTAGAGACCTACTGAGTTTTGGAAAGAGGCCAGTTTTCTACTCTATTTTTGGGGGATATTGTGCTTTCACAATTCAATTTTCTATTTTTTCATTGAGAACGTTTAACTGAACTGGTCCGTCTTTTGGAACCCATGTTGATAATGCCATTCGCCAAGTTCCGGGGACGCCAGTAAAAGTTCGAACAGATATATCTATGACGCTGTTTATTTCAGAGCCTGAAGAATACGAAGGGGGAGAGTTAGTTATAGAGGACACCTATGGGTCACAAAAGGTGAAATTTGCCGCAGGGGATATGGTCTTGTATCCCTCAACAAGTTTGCATCATGTTACTCCGGTAACCAAAGGTAGACGATTAGCATCCTTTTTTTGGTTACAAAGTATGATAGCCAGCGATGAAAAACGCAGAATATTATTTGATATGGATACCGCTATTCAGGGATTAAGACAAAGTGTTCAAGATAGCCCTGAAATTGTGCAGTTAACTGGGGTGTATCATAATTTATTGCGCCAGTGGGCACAGACTTAGTTTTACTGGTAACGAATTAGAAACTAATCTGTTATTGAATAAGTAACACGGCTTGTTGTTGGTCTATTTTAAAATCAAATTCACGTAGGAAATTCATACCTAGTAGGCCATCGGCATTGTCCATGCTATCCATGGGCAACACTACTACAGGTAGATTTTGTACTGTGATGTGCTGCAAGGTGAGTTCTCGAAACTCGTAAATACTCGCCATCACGCTGCCAGCTGCGGTGCCAATAGTAAAGCGGCCTATATGGTTCCTTTTGTAGCGGTTGCTTAACCTATCAAAATACTGCTGTGATATAGCCGTGATAGAAGCCCCTGTATCAATCAACAAGCTTACCGGGTTGCCACTTAAGTTACCGCTAACCAAAAATTGATCGCCAACCTGCTTAAGAGGGATGCCGTTAGTAAGTATTTGGTCTGTGGTGTCTAGTGGTGATTCTGGCTCTGTATCTGATTCGGGGCTAGGTAGTTGGGCAAGTAAAATGTCTCTGACCTTTTGAGCGTCAGGGTCATTATATTCTAATGCGGCTAACACGTTCTCCATTAATGTGCCTTGTAACTGTTCAGCATAGGCAGAGGCTAAAGACAAAATGTAAAGCCGGTTAGTTGGCTCTAACTGTAGTAATGGCTCTACAAACATGGCCAATATATCCCATGAATAAGTACGCTCTAGTTGGGATATGGTGCCTTGACTTAATTGGGAAATTTGTTGTTCTATCTCACTTTGCTGAGCAGATGTAATGGGATAACGGAGTAGGTCGTAATAGTAAGATATGGCGTCACTCAGTAGTTCGGTTTCTACTTTCATTTTGGCTTCAATCAGTAGAAAGTCCATATCTTGTGGATACTGCTTTAAATAGTTTTGTAAAAATGGCGCCAAAGATGAAAATGCCTGGCTCTGTAACCATTGATTGGCTTGTTCTAATAGTTGCTCTCTATTTGCTCCTTCACTACTGTTAATTGGTGCACTTTCTAAGTTTTCGAAAAGCTTAACAGCGTGTCTTTGGCTAGTATCAGCTTGGGTAATTGTAGGTGGTGATTCGGTGGTTTCTGGTAAACTTGATGTGTGAGCTAAGGTGCGCTGTGCAGGTTCAAACAAAACTAAATAGACGTTTAGACTAACCGAGAGTGTCAGTAATATCAGTAGTATTGTTAGCCACCTATTCATATGCCCTTTTCCTAATCACAATTGATACAAGCAGGACCGTAAACAGCAGAAAATGCTTTCGGCATGCGTTTTGGTAAGCCTGTTGATAAGGCAATACACACAAAATCTGTTTGGGCGGTGAGTAAGGTGACTTTGTCGTGACGTCTGATAAATTGAAACTGCCGAGATAATTTAATTTTACTATCACAAGACACTATCCAAGTTGCGCAGTCTATAACATCGCCTTCACGGGCAGCGGCCAAATAGTTTATCTCGTGCCGGCTAATGGCCATCCCTCTGTCTAGGCTTTGATATTGTTCTATGGTCAGGCCTAATTGATTTGAGTGGGCCCAAGATGTGATCTCTAGCTGTTTAACATAGGCAACATTATTAACATGATGGTAGTGATCAATATACTCTGGACCAATCTGCCATGGGAGTATAAACGGATTAGGATGCAGCCAGTTCATCAGGGTTATTGATGTTTTAGTGTATATTGGCCGAAAACTCCTGCGTCAATCCAGCCTCGATTTTTATCGCCCTTAACCGGCTTAATTTCATGGGAGCCTACAAAATGCTCTCTTGTGTCACTGCCATCGTTGTCACAATAAGCCAGCATAAATCCTATTTTTTGCCCAGCTTGTAACTGTATTGCTTCTAGAGGTTTAGCATCTGTAAAGTCGTTAGGGTAAAGCTTTATGGCTACCTCCCAAATAATATGATTGGGCGCTGCGCTGCTTCGTTTCCACTGGCTAACAAGATGATCATTGAAATCTCGGGGGCTTTTGTTTTCTGCTATATCAATGGCTTGGTTATCTAGGGCGATGTGATAAGCCATGGCTGTATGATTGAATTGATGGTTGCCACCCGATGCATCACTATCAATAAACACTTCTAGAGCATCATCATCCCAGTAGCGATCCAATGGATCGGCAATTTTATCAATAAGCACATCGTCTGTTAGCTCAGCTTGCAGGTATAAATATTGTTCGTCCCATAACACTTTATAGCGCCCAGAAAAATCTTCTGAGCTTGGTTGATCGCCTTGAATTAGGTGGGATATATCATGCCACTTAGCCTTATCCCAGGCAGAGTCAGCGATACCGTCTACCTGAATTTTAGTAGGCGTGTAGGTGATCTCGTTTGCGGCAATAGGGGTACATATTAAGCTGGTTAACACTAGATATTTACTAAACAAGGTAAGCTCTCGAATGATAATGGATTATTGACAATAGCTTGTCGTAAACAGCCAGTGAAAACAACAATAAAGTTAGTTATGCATATTACACTTTGTATGCATTTACGGTTAAAATGCACCACATATGATGCAAAACGCCCCCACACAATTAAGTCCCTCTGATGCCATGCCCGAATCCAAGCTAAAAGAAGCTAAATGCCACCTTTATCAAGATTTGATTCGTTTGTTTAATGATAGCTTTGCTGAAAGCGAGCAAACTGTACTAGTTAAAGGCAAAGATGAGCCTATTTATATTCCAGCCAGCAAGACCTGCGAAAAACATCAAATTGTCTTTGCCCATGGTTACTTTGCTAGTGCATTACACGAAATCGCTCACTGGTGCATAGCAGGCAAAGCTAGGCGCTTGTTAGAAGATTATGGCTACTGGTATTGTCCCGATGGCCGAAATGAACAAGAGCAAGCTGAGTTTGAAAAGGTTGAAGTAAAGCCACAGGCAATAGAGTGGGCGTTTTCTTTGGCCTGTGGAAAATCATTTCGGGTCAGTACGGATAATTTAAATGGTGCACCAGTTGACTCTGAAGCATTTCAGGCAGCGGTAAAGCAGCAATTAGCATGGTACTTACAACATGGGTTTCCGCCACGAGCACAACACTTCATCGAGGTATTACAAAGGTTTTATGATATGCCAGATCTCAAGGCGCAAGGGGTGATTGATGTCATTAACTAGTATTCAAGCTCCCTTTAAATTAGGCCTATTGATCAACCCTTTTGCAGGGATAGGGGGAGCGGTTGCTTTAAAAGGCAGTGATGGAAAAGAAGTTCGAGAACGTGCTTTAGCCTTAGGGGCAGAGAAAAAAGCCATGTTCAAAACCCGCTTGGCCCTTGAGGCTTTATTGCCACTAAAAGATAGAGTGGTTTTGTATGTGGCCAGTGGTGAAATGGGTGAGCAAGTAGCCAAAGATTTGGGATTTAATTACAAACTTATCTATCAAGCTGCGCAACAGCAAACCGAAAGCCAAGATACAGAAGCCGCCGCTGCAGAGCTGGTAGCCCATAAAGTGGACTTAATTTTATTTGCTGGTGGTGATGGTACTGCACGTAATTTGTGTGCTGTGGTGGGGAATAAAATACCTGTATTAGGGGTGCCCGCCGGCTGTAAAATCCACTCGGCCGTATATGCGGTTACTCCACAAGCTGCGGGGCGTGTATTAAAGCAGGTGGTAGCTGGTGATTTGGTAAGTGTGAGTGACTCAGAAGTGATGGACATCGACGAAGAGCTCTTTCGAAAAGGCAGGGTAAACGCCCGCCAATATGGCGAAATGTTAGTGCCAACAGAGTTACGTTATATCCAAGCCGTTAAAATGGGCGGTAAAGAGTCTGATGAATTAGTACTTGCAGATATTGCTGCACATCTAATTGAGATAATGGAAGATAACCCCGAGCATATATTTGTAATGGGGTCTGGCTCTACTGTAAATGCCATTATGGAAGAGCTACACCTAGACAATACCTTGTTAGGGGTGGACCTTATTAAAAATCAACAGCTAATTGTCCAAGATGTCACTGCAAAAGAGTTGCTAACTCTGACTGCAAATACTCCCTGTAAACTAGTGATCACCCTAATTGGTGGCCAAGGGCATATTATTGGCCGCGGTAATCAGCAGCTTAGCCCGCAGTTTTTAAGCTTATTAGGCAAAGAAAATATCATCTTAGTTGCGACAAAAAATAAGCTGAATAACTTGTCTGGTCGCCCTTTATTTGTTGATTCTGGAGACCCGAATTTAGACCTGCAGTTGTCAGGATTAATCTCTATCGTCACTGGTTATCATGATCAAGTTTTATACCCGGTCGCTAATTTAAAAAATGAAAATAAGGAAGGCGTGTGAGCCAAGTAATAACAAATTTCAGTAAAGACTTATCCGAGTTTACGGATCAGGTTGAACAATACCTAGATAACGTGGTGCAACACGGCACAGACGAGCAGCTTTTTATCGCCAGTTATTTGCAGGGGCATTTTGCTGTGGTGGCAGGTCAAAGCTCATTGGAGCAATTCACAGAAATTAGCCAGTTTAATGAGCTGATGGAGCAAAGCTTACATAAAGCGTTTACTGCCAAAGAGCTTGAAGAAGACGACCAAAAGCAAGTGTGGGATTTATGGCAGTCTTTTCTTCCATAAGGCAGTACAGCTAATGATAATACTCACTCATAATACTGGCGCTTAACGATTCGCTAGGTGAGTTAAATCAATCTACGTTTTAAATCTCTTACTAAAAAGCGGTTCGGATTAAGTGCATCTAATAAGTGGGTCGCCAGAGGTAAGGGCTCGTTTAAAATTTGACTGACCAATAGCTCTGCACATAAAGGGGCGGTGGTGAGCCCTCTAGAGCCTAATCCACACAATACAAAACTGTTGGGCTGGTCTATTGGTGCTGGATAACGGCTCGCAGGCAGAGCTTTGTATAAATCTTGATATTGCTGAGTTTGTTCAGTGATATTGGGCACAGCCCCTACCATAGGCAGGTGATCCGGCGTGCTACATCTTATACCTGCTCTACCTTCTTGGCCGACTGTTAGCGAGTCTATCCATTGGCAGTTTTGCAACGCCTTTTGTTGTTTTTCAAGGTTTTGTAGTTGCTCTGATAATCTATATTCGCAGCTTGTATCTTCTTTTACATAGGTTGAACCTATGGTGTTAAGCTGGTTAAAACTTGGGGTCATGTAACCCTTATGACAAAGCACAGTTGCTAGTTTTGCCAGTTCATTTTCACTTTTTAACTGCTCTACCTGACCGCGAACTAACCTAAAGGGTAACTGCTGTAGTGGCGCTAACTGGCTGCTTTCACTACCCGTTGCATAGATGACAATATCTGCTTCAGTTTGATGTCCGTTGTGCCAATTTAGTTGCCAGCTATTGCCCTTTTGCTTTACAGATACAAGCTGATGATTTGTATTTACAACAGCATTTGCTTGCGTTACTAAGGCTGTGATTAATTCGGGTAAGTGTATCCAGCCGCCGAGTTCAATAAAAAGCCCAGGGTAGGGCAAAGGTACGTTTGCCAGCTGACTAGCAGCTTTGGAGTCTACCCAGCGAATTAGCGATTCTGGCCAGGTTTTGTTGTCTGCTAGGGTTTGATAACGCTGCTGCACTTTGTCATTAAAGGCTAATTGGATAGTGCCGCACCACTGATGAGTAAATTTGGCTCCTGACTTAAGTAATGAACTATACAAACGACTCGCATAGGTAAATGCCGTTGCGTGAATTTGACTAGGGTGGCCAGCTGTAGCATTTAAGTGGGGGTAAAATCCACCTTGGGTATTGCCCGACGCCCCTTGTGCTAATGCGTTATCTTTGCAATATAGGTTAGCTTTTATGCCACGCTTACTCAGGGCGTAAGCACAATTGGCTGCTGCCAATCCTCCACCAATAATTGCGACCTTAGGGCTTGAGGTGTTAGTGGCGTTACCTCTTTTAAAATAAGGTAATCTTAACGTTTTGGGCTCTTGGCTATTAAAAACACCCGCTAGCATTTCTCGTTTTTTGCCATGACCTTTACACTTTTGTACATCAAAGCCTGCAGCTATTAGGCCTCGTCTAACAAAGCCTGCTGCAGTAAAGGTAGCAAAACTCCCTTGGTTTTTGGCTAATAAGGCCATGTGCTGGAATAAAAACTCATTCCACATTTCAGGATTTTTACTGGGTGCAAAGCCATCAAGATACCAAGCGTCAACTAAGCCTTGCGGCGGGACGTCAATTTGAGGCAAAACTTGCTGCACGTCTCCAAACCATAAATCTAGGGTAACTGCACCATCTAAAAAAGTGAGTCTATGGCAACCAGATATTAACAAAGGATACTGGCGCAGCAGTTCTTCACAGTACTTTCTTAACTGGGGATAAAAGGATAACGCTTGCGTTAAATCGGCAACATTTATTGGAAATTTTTCAATGGACAAAAAGTGCAGACGTAACGGACTCTCTGGGTGTGCTTGTCGAAATAAATCAAAGTGTAAAACAGTGACTAAAAAATTTAAGCCTGTACCAAAACCGGTTTCTGCAATGACAAAATTTTGCTCTTGGCTGCTGTGCCAACGCTCTATAATTCTATTGCTTTTTAAAAAGACATGTTCGGTTTCATCAAGGCCTTTGGCATCAGAGAAATACAAGTCATCAAATTGAGTTGCGTAAGGTGTACCATTTTCATTGAAGTGGATGTCGGCATGGGAAATGGTCAAGGTGAAGAATGTCCTAAAGCTGCAATGAGGGATGTAAATAGATAGTTTAAGGTAGTCTCGCCAAAGCAACAATCCTTGATAGAAAATATAAGTCGCTGTTTATAATCACCTGTTGAAAAACTCATACTTTTGATGCCGATTGCCCCTCTTAATTGGTAGAAATACTGCCCTATAAAAAGATTTTTGAACCTCGGTAATATTCGTAGGTCACATACAAAAATCTACGCTTACAGCTAGCTATATGGCTGTTTTTTATTTAAGCTAACACTTGTACGCTGAAAGCAGACCACTTTGTTAGTGAAAATCATTAACATATACGAAAATTTCCTTGAAGGGTTGATCATGAGAAGAGCGGTAATTACTGGGCTTGGTATAGTCTCTAGTATTGGTAATAATGCACAAGAAGTCACTGAATCTCTAAGAGAAGGGCGTTCGGGCATTACATTTTCAGAAGAATTTGAACAAGCTGGCATGCGTAGCCAAGTTTGGGGCAAAGTTGATTTAGATATAAAAGATTATATTGATCGTAAAACTTTGCGTTTTATGGGTGAAGCCGCTGGATATGCCTACATTGCTATGGAACAAGCCATAGCTGACTCTGGGTTAACAGAAGATATGGTATCTAACCTTAGAACGGGCATTATTGCAGGTTCGGGCGGAGCGTCATCGAAAAACCAAGTTGAAGCTATTGATATTCTTCGCAGCAAAGGCGTGAAGCGTATTGGGCCATACATGGTAACGCGTTGTATGGGTAGTACAGTATCTGCGTGTTTAGCAACGCCTTTTAAAATTAAAGGTGTCAACTATTCAATTAGTTCTGCGTGTTCAACTAGTGCGCACTGTATTGGTAACGCCTTAGAGCAAATACAGCTTGGTAAGCAAGATATTATATTTGCTGGTGGTGGTGAAGAATTACACTACACCTTATCTGCTGAGTTTGATGCAATGGGTGCTATGTCTACTAAGTACAATGATGATCCTACTAAAGCATCTCGTACTTACGACGCCGATCGTGACGGGTTTGTGGGTGCTGGCGGCGGCGGTATGGTAGTTGTTGAAGAGCTAGAGCACGCTTTAGCTCGTGGCGCTAAAATCTACGCTGAAATCGTCGGCTATGGTGCTACTTCAGATGGTGCTGATATGGTTGCTCCATCTGGTGAAGGTGCTGTACGTTGTATGCAACAAGCTATGCAAGGTGTTGATAAGCCAATCGATTATATCAATACTCACGGTACATCTACCCCTGTAGGTGATGTAAAAGAGCTTTACGCAATACGTGAAGTATTTGGTGATACTACTCCTGCTCTTAGTGCAACTAAGTCACTTACTGGCCATGCATTAGGCGCTGCTGGTGTAAATGAAGCTATTTACAGTATTTTAATGATGGAAAATGACTTTATTGCGCCATCTATTAATGTTGAAAACTTAGATGAGCAAGCCAAAGGTATGGATGTAGTTACTGAGACTCGTAATTGTGAGTTAACTACTGTTATGTCTAATAGCTTTGGTTTTGGTGGCACTAACGCAACTTTGGTTATGCAAAAATACCAAGGCTAATTATTAGCTGTTGTTATTGTTTAGTTTTAAAAATGCCGTTGCTTGCAAGAGTAACGGCATTTTTATTGAAGAAACTCACATCGAATAAGTATTTTCTAAAATACTCAAAATCTTTTCATTCACACCAAATATTTCGAGGTAGGTGTTTTAGTTATACAGGTAATACTTGCCATTTTTCTCTTAACTTATTGAAACTTATCTACTTAACAATAGCTGAGTTAGGACATTACTCATATAAGCCTATACAGTCGGATAAATTTTGATACATTATCACCAACAATTTACGTATATATTCCCATGAAGTTATGTGTGCTCGGTAATTTAAAATATGCCTGTTCTTATTTATTTCATTATGTTTTTTGCTTTATTGGCCGTCTCGGTAAAGGGATATAGCCAAAGCACCCCGACCGAATTTGCTGAAATGAGCCTGCAAGCCCTTTTGAATGTATCTATTGAAGACGATAAGGAGCAAGCGGAGCAACAAAAATGGAGCTTTGCTGTTCAGCTTAAAGCCGCTGAATTTGAAGGTTACAGGCAGGGGAGCCGGGATCTTAGTTTTGATCAGGTACTTTACACCCCCGGTGAAGAAGAGCGCACTGATAGTAATTTTCCAGTTGTGCCTACTGTTATTAATCAGTATGTAAAGCTAGTGCGGTTAGGTTATCAAGTAAACCCAAAATTACAGATTGCAGCTGTGGTACCTATTATTAGGCAAGAAACTGATCATATTAGTTCGGTACCTGGCTATTCGGAGTTTCTACTCACATCTGATGGGGTTGGTGATGTCGGCCTGATGGCTAGTTATCGTTTGACTGATTCACCTTATAAAAACTGGTGGTTAACCACTGGAATAAGTTTACCTACCGGCTCAATTGATCAAAAGGGTGATACTCCAAGAGGGCCAGGTGATCAGCAATTACCTTATACTATGCAGTTGGGTTCGGGTACTTTCGATTTTCCAGTGGAGTTGAGTTATCAATCAATTGGAGAACACGAATATAACCTAAATGTGTCAGCCACAATTCGCACAGGTAGAAATGATAGAAATTACCGTTTGGGTAATAATTATGAGTTACTAGCTAAGTATCATTATAGATTACTGGAGAGTTATAAATTGTTTGGTGCCATAGAGTTTAGTTACTCTGAATCCATTCATGGTCAAGACGATGAAATTGTATCTAATACAGCTTTTCCGTATGCAGCTGGAATAGTTAATCCAGACCTATATGGCGGTAAAAAACTTAGCGTTACTGCTGGAGGAGTCTGGAGTTATAAAGATAGCTTTAGTTTTACTTCGCACGTAAGTAAGCCAGTTTATCAGCACCTTAACGGTCCTCAGCCAAAAGAAAAGTGGCGAGTTGGCTTACAGTTAGCCTATTTTTTGTGATGTGTTAGATAAACTCGATGCGGACATTGATACTTACTTTTTTACTTTTGGTTTTCTCCCATAATGGGTTTGCGAATGATCAAGTGAGTAAGCTTGATAAACTAAAAGCAGCTTACATGTTTAATTTTGTAAAATTCATCACTTGGCCTGCAGATAATACAAACGAGGTTGAGGCGACTCAAAGTAATAACTCTGAGCCCCTTACTTTTTGTTTGCAAACTTCTGCTGAGTTTAAAGGCTTTTTTGAAGCCCTTGCTAATACCCAAGTTATTGGTCCTCAACAAAAAAGTATAAAAAGTATACTATTAGAAGAGGCAGTCGAATGTGATTTGGTTTACTTAACCGCAAAGTATGATGATGCATATTCGAAACTTTCTCGTGCGGTAGTGATCCAAAACTCTGAATTGGTCGAATCAAGATTGAGCGTTTTTACATTTTTTAAGCAAAACAATCGTTTGAGGTTTGAGATAGACTTGCAGCGAGCAAAGCAATTGAAGATTGATATTAGCTCCGAGTTATTAAAATTGGCGAAAGTTAAGCAATGAAATTTAATCTTAAAAATACATCGTTTTTTAGTAAACAGTTATTTGCCACGCTCGGGGTTAATTTTTTGTCGCTTGCAGTTGTGGTATCTCTGCTCTACTCCAATGTGGTAGATGATTATAAAAACGACTTGGTAAATATGTTACAAAGCCAGTCAACCTTGTTGGCTGAAGCTAGCAGCTCTTCATTACTGTTTGATGATGTCAAAAGTGCCAATGAGCTACTCAATTCTATTAATAACTTATCTGGTACTAGGTTCGCGAGCTTGTATAAAAGTGACTTTACACTTTTTGCTAGCTTTCAAAAAGATGACTCTATAGATGTGCCTGAAATCAATAAAAATAGTAAGTTCGGAGCCATTTTTGTTGATGATAATTTGTTTTACCTCATGCCAGTGGAGTTTTATAAAGACACGATCGGATATCTGTTGTTGTCTTCAGATACTAAGCATTTAGAAGAGCAGCAAGCTCGATTTGTAGAAACATTGTTAGTGGTGCTAGTGATAAGCATGGTCGTGTCTTACTTATTGCTTTGGCGTTTACAGAAAACAATATCCAAGCCAATTAGTAAGCTGGTGTCTTTGGTGCGTTATGTATCAAGTACTCGCACTTACAACAGGCGCTTAGATATTTCTAGCGGTGATGAACTAGGCGAGCTAGGAAAGGGGGTGAACAGTATTTTAGATACAGTAGAAACCCACCAAGAACAGTTAAATCAACATAACCAAGAACTTGAAGAGCTAGTAAGGTTACGTACCACTCAGCTTTATCAAAGGGCTAACTTTGACGGGTTGACATCTTTATCGAATCGACACACCTTTATTGAGCGCTTAGAGAAAGAAATGCTCGTTGCTGGTAATGAAAAGTGTGAATTGGCTGTGATGTTTTTAGACTTAGATCGTTTTAAGATCATAAACGATAGCCTTGGTCATGCTATGGGTGACAGAGTTTTAATTGAAGTGGCAGACCGTCTAACTAAAATTATAACCAACACCCAAAACGTATGCCGTTGGGGTGGTGATGAATTTGTCATTCTTATCACTAATATATGCGACAGAAATCAGGTCAATATCTTAGCCACTCGCATCATTGAATCTTTGAGCCAAACTATTTTTATCGACAGCCAAGCTTTGCATGTTTCTACCTGTATTGGTATTGCTATGTACCCAGAGCACGATACAGATGCATCAGCTCTGTTAAAATATGCAGACACCAGCATGTACGATGCTAAGAGCAAAGGCCATGGCAAGTTCAGTTTCTTTGATAATCATATGTTGGTGACATCACGCCGCAAATTGTCAATGGAAAACAAAATTCGAAGTGCCATAGAGAACGACTCGTTTACTATGGTGTATCAACCACAATTTGCTGCTAAAACAGGTGAATTACATGGTGTTGAGGCTCTTATTCGCTGGAAAGATGAAGGTAAATATATTTCTCCTGCTGAGTTTATCCCTACTGCTGAAGAAGCTGGTTTAATTAATCAGTTAAGCATGTGGGTTATTAAGCATGTATGTATGCAAATTTCAGAGTGGAAACGTTTGGGATTAAAACCAGTCACAGTGGCTATTAACTTGCCCGGCTCACTAATTGGGCAGCAAGATTGCTTAGATATCTTAAAAAGTGTTTTAACTTATTATGATATTTCACCGAGTTTGCTAGAAATCGAAATAACCGAAAATATGTTTATCGCCTCAACGGATTTAGCAGTAGATAACCTATTAGCCTTGAAGCAATTTGGGTTTGTTATTTCAATTGATGACTTTGGTACAGGTTACTCTTGTATGAGTTATTTGAGCAACTTACCAATTGATAAGTTGAAAATAGACGGTGGCTTTATTCGTAAGCTAGGTAAAGAAAAGGCCAACGACGGTATAGTTCAAGCGATTATGACCTTAGCGAAAAGTCTAAACCTAATCACTGTCGCTGAGTGTGTTGAAACCCAGCAAGAATTGGAAACCCTCAAAGCTTTAGATTGCGATATTATCCAAGGTTACCTGTTCAGTAAGCCTTTACCACCAGATGAAGTTAGTACTCACTTTAAATAAGAGTCTTTTAATTTAAGAATAGTAAAGTGGAAAGTATGTGAGTTCCATCTTTATTACTAGTGATTAGCTTTGGGGTTTTCTATGTTCCACAAAGCCTCAAATTCTTTAAGGCTTTGCTTTCGTTTTTTAGCGCAAGCCACAAATAACGCCATGTCATTTTTGTTGTTTAGGCAGCTTTCAGACTCTATGAAATACTGAGCCCATGCTTGTCTTTTTTCACCTTTAAAGTTTACATAGCTAGACACAGTAACATTGCCAATATTAGGCAAGGGCAAGGAAGGAATGGCTTCAGCTGTATTAGCGGGTGTGTTTATTTTAAGCGTTACAACTTGCTCTTTGGGGGCTGTATTTGGGGGATTTCGAAGGCAGTCTAAAAATGTACGCTTAGCCGCTCGGTGCTTTTTTCGGGCGAACTCCGTGACTTTGTATTGAAGCTGTTTATTCCACTTATCGACTAAAGCTTCTTCTTGATTACACTGGCTACTAGCTGCTTTGCTAAAAACAGCCATTGTAATTATCAGCAGTAACCGCAACATTAGTCATCTCCCATCCATGGTAAAAGCAAAGGTGTACTTTGATTCTAGCTATAAATTTAGACTAGCGAATAAAGATTAAGCAATGCTGAATTTGCTGCTTATTTAAAAGAGGACTAAAAAGCCTTAGATAAACTATATGAAAAGTTACAATTGCTTGAAAATGTGGAGATAGAGTTTGCTCCAGAGCTTGCGTTTGGTGGGCCAGCTAAACATATGATGATACGTGAGCCTAGTGGTAATCGACTCGAATTTATTCACAAACCTTAACATCCACAGTAATAAAAGTGAGTGGCTAAACACCCAAGGGGAAGTTATGAAAATAACAGCAGATTTTAACAAGCGAGAAGTTGTACACTGTGAATCTTTGCCTTGGCTTAAGTCGCCAATGCAAGGAGTTGAAAGACGTTTGATAGAACGCATTGGCGACGAAGTTGCTCGTGCCACCAGTATTGTAAAATATGCCCCTAAAAGTAGTTTTTCAGAACACGTGCATACTGGAGGAGAAGAATTTATTGTCCTTGATGGAGTATTTCAAGATGAGCATGGTGATTTTCCGGCAGGCTCTTACGTGCGAAACCCTCCTCAATCACACCATCAACCAGGTTCAGAAAAAGGCTGCATAATATTTGTGAAGCTTTGGCAGTTTCAGCCAAGCGACAGAACCCATGTCAATGTTCAAATGGATCATGCTGCTACCCAAGTAGATAAGCACAACCCTGGAGTGACCATAGCCCCTTTGTTTAAAGATGAGTTTGAAGAAGTTAGCATGTTGCACATACCGCCTAACACTAGGTTTAAAGCTGAAGTAGCAAACGGAGCGGAATTATTTATCCTTAATGGTAGCTTTGTAGAAGCCGCCGATTTGCTACAAAAACACAGCTGGTTGCGCCTGCCATTAGGCTCAACAATAGATGGGCAGGCAGGACAAGAAGGGGCCAAAGTTTGGATTAAAACAGGGCACTTGTCAGACATCAACAAGCAAATCGATAGACTGCAAAATGCCTAAAGGGGATTAGCCTTAATTGCTAATTAAACAACTAGGTTGATTAAGGCCCCTTTTATTTTCTGCTGTCTAATAAGATAAATTCTCTATGGAAATCTAAATAGTGTTTTTGTCCTGACGTAAATGAACCCACATTTGTGAGCTTGTCTGTGCTAATACCCATACGATTTATGGTTTCTGCATGGCTTACAGGCGAAATAATTAATGTGCCATTGTTTTCAAAGCTGATAAAACCTTTGTCAAAGAGGTGGTCAATGTTAGGTGTTAGCATAAAACCGTTTTCAGGATCTAAACGTTCTTCATTTGAGCAATCACGCCAAGGTTTTGTGTGGCTCGCCACAAGATGCCTAGCTCGATTTACACGTGTAACACGACAACTATTTTCTATCTTCATTAAATCCTTTCGATAGCGACCCTGTCCTCGCCTAGAGCTGACAAGGGCGAATTTTTCAGTTTCGGGAATTGTTACATCTTTTGTAATTCTGTCCTCCACTCGATTTTCCCACTCCGTTATATTCTCTAAAGATCGATCAGGCATTGCATCAAATACCATATTCCCCTTAACTAAATCTACCGCCACATTGTCAATTAAATGAGCTAAAGCCAAAGCGAAATTTTTTGATATATCAAATAGGTAACTTTGATTTGCTCCTCCATTATCAATTTTGATAGGAGAGTGCAATTTGGGTAATAACGGGCGAAGAGTATCAATATGATTCATCGTTCTTAGTGGATGTGACACTTCTTTAAAACTGACATCTACACGCCAACCTATATTGGACCAATTAGAACCAGCTGCACCAAATTCAGAAGGTTTGGGAAATTCATAACAATGAGATTGAACGACGCCTAAAGCTTTAATAGCTGCATTTGCATAAGAAAAAACTACATCACCAGGCGAAAGTTTTCGCATCAAATCATACGGCCTAATGTGTTGCCCTGCAGAATTAAGCTTTGGGGACCACATATAGCCACCAGAAACTTCGTACTTATAGGTTTGCTTTTGGTTTACCCACCAATAATTCATTGTGTACCCATTTTTAAAAGAACTAACAATTAAACTCAGGTGACTTATAAAACTGATAACACGTTGAATTTACACGCCCTAATTTATTATCAAGCACTATAAATAAACTGAGGCCAACACTAAAAAATAGGTTTTAGAGTAAAATTTAAATTAAATAAAATCAATGGCTTGATTAAAAAACTCTGAAGATGATTAATGATGTTTTTGAACAGCTTTAGTGCCAGATTCGTTGAAACTTTATTCTTTTCTAAATATTAATACTAAATCAAATCATTAATTCGCAATGTCTTCTGCTTCACTTGATGGGCGACTCGTTTTATTTGCTCAAGGCTGAGTGGTTGCCCATATAGTTTAGGTATTTGTTTGCTCAGTATTTTAGTGGCTATAACAGGGACTATTGGTTTAGATATTATTTTAATGAACCAACCAGGAATGGTGACAACTGGGCACACTAGTATTTGCTCGCCTGTGGCTTCGCTCAACCAAGTGCCAGCCCATTTAGCTTGCCTTGTGGCTTGTTCGATAATGCTGGTGTCTGTGAAGTTAGGGAATTCTAGAATTTTACCTTTAACATTCACAATGTGTTCTTGGGATTTTTCCTTTGCAGTTTTAGAGTTGTTGGGTTTTCTTCTACCTTTGGTTTCGATTGCGAATATGCCATTGGGGCCAACGACTAGATGATCTATGTTGAATTTGTCACATTGAATGTCATGGAATACTTTATAGTTTGCGGCTTCAATATCGTGAAGTTCAGAAGATACTGCCCATTCTGCTTCTAAACCGAGTCTAAGGTTGTTTCTGCTTTTTGTGGTTCTTATTGTTTTAACTAAAATGTAGATAATCCCTGCGGCATAAAAGGGTACTAATAACCAAGGCAACACTTTTTCTATCCCTAAAAGTTTATATGCTCCGATATAAATAAATGGCAAATTAAATAAGAAAGTTAGCATAATTAAGTGCCCGAAAAGATCGGCTGACTTGTCATTGAAGTCCGAGAGCACGCTTTGTCCGGCAATCCGTCGGCTGACTTTTATATCAAAAGGTAATCTAGATTTACGACCCACAAATACTAAAACTAGTTTTATTGCCCCCACAAAAATTAGCATCGGTAGTAAAACTGATGCAGGCATTATTAATCCATCAAAAATATTCAAAGAAACTTATCCAAATGTATTTGCAGAATATAAAAATGATACAGCGAGCTAAAGGCTGTAATAAATATTTCTTTATATAACAACGATTAAAATACAATCCGTTTTAAATCGTCTTGATGGAACACTAAGGGTTTACTTCGATAATATTGACAAAGAAGCTAACTACTTACTTTTAGTGTCCGTAAAGCCAATGACTTTGCTTTATCCAATGAGGTTTGTTTATTAGCTATTTGGCTTACTAGCTGGCCTTTCGCCTGGTTTATGTCCACCTAGTGAGTCTCTTAATTCTTGGGTTAATTCTGCGAGTGTGTGTTGTTTTTCTTTGCCAATCAGTTCTTCTATGTATTCGTCTACACTTGCCCATGCTATTTCTATGTCATCAATTATTGCTGTTCCTTTAGGAGTCAGGCTGAGTAGGTTTCGTTTGGCGTTAGCTGGGTCTTTTTGAGTGGTGATGAAGCCTAACGCAGTTAAGCGACTTGTCATGGTGCTCATGCTGGCGGCGGTAATATCAAATTCTCTGGCTAGGTCTATTTGCGATATTTTTCCTAGACGATTCAATGCCTTAATAACTCGCGCTTGAGATGAGGTAATGCCTAATGCTAATAGTTTTACACTTAAATACTCTTGGAGTAAGTCGGCGGAGTGTAGTAACAGATGAAACTTATGTTTAGATGATTTAATAGTCATAGTTAGGTATTTCTTTGTTTATAGTTAGCGTGCTAACATAAGTCGATGTAGCGTCGTATAGAAATAAATTAAAGCGACATTTTTTATTTATTACTTTTAAAGGAAACAACATGGGTCAGGGTTCGTCGCGTATTGGCACTATTTTACTGTCTCTGACTTTTTTGTCGGTGTTAGCCATTTTAATTATGATGTTTGGCGCTCGTTTAGGATTCTGGGATCCTATTGTTGGTTTTGGTTATTTTAGAACTTACCTTAACCCTATTGGTTATGTTTTAGTTGCACTTGGTGTCATTGGCTTTTTGTTAACACGTCGAGGTTCAGGCGCGGTTAAAGCTATCATCACGGCTTTGGTTGGTTTGTGCATTTTGGCACCTATGATCCATGGGATAGTTAAACCTGTAAAACGTGGGCCTCCTATCCATGATATTACAACAGACACTAACAACCCACCTGTGTTTTTATTTTTGGATGACAGCCGAGAAGGAGCTAAAAACACTTTAGTTTATGCCGGTGAAAAAGATGCAGAAATACAGAAAAAGTTATATCCGAATATTGCGCCAATTCAATCTGACTTATCAGCGGGCGCAGCGTTTGAAAAAGCATTGAATATTGCCAAAGATAAGGGCTGGGAAGTGGTTGCGCAAGACTCTGTAGCTCTGCGTTTTGAAGCGATTGCGAGAACCTCTGTGTTTGCATTTATGGATGATGTTGTTGTGGTTGTGACTCCTGCAGTTACAGGTAGCCGTGTAGATATACGTAGTGTGTCTCGTGTGGGCCGCAGTGACCAAGGTGTTAATGCCGCGAGAATCAATGATTTTATTGCAAGCTTTAACCAATAATTCAAATACATGCTTTACGCTTTTTGCTAGTTTATACAAAGAGCGTAAAGGGATTTTGTTATGTTAATCATTTATTTACACAACAATAAAAAGAGAAAATGTTATGGCTTATAAAAATACTGCTGAAAACTATGGTGTTGTGGCAAAGTGGCTTCACTGGGCCACGGCGCTTTTATTTTTAGCTGCTTATGCCAGTGTGTATTACAGAGAGTGGTTTACTGAATCGAGAACGCCTGAAAACTTCTCTGTACTTCAGATTCATTTTTCCATTGGAATAAGTATTGCGGTGGTGGTTTTTCTGCGGGTTTATTGGCGCTTAACTAGCATTACACCTAGTCCAGAACCTGGTACAAAATTAGAGCACTTAGCGGCTCATGCTGGCCACTTCGCTTTGTACGCTGTGATGATTATTATGCCTATTACTGGGTATATTGGAACTGGCTCTAATACTGATTTCTTTTTTATGTTCGAAATTCCAAGCTTTAAGAGTACTTGGTTGTTTGAACAAGTAGTTGCCAATGGTTTGGGGATGGAGTTTGAAGCTTTTGAAAAGCCATTTGATTTAATTCATAAAAGAATCTTAGGTCCGTGGTTAGCTTGGATGCTGATTGTAGGCCATGCAGGCGCCGCTTTTTATCATCATTTTGTTAAGAAAGATCGCACCTTATTGAAGATGACTAGCGGTAAATAAACCTCCTCAGTTTTATTGAATTACTCAGTAATTTTGATTTCAACAGTATGCCCACTCTCAGAGTGGGCAGCCCTGTAAAACCATTCGTATTTATTAATTAGCTTTTTAATCAGCTCTAAACCAAAGCCTAGCTCGTTTGTTATTGGCTCTCGTTCTTTGAAGCCGCTATCTCAAAGGTGCATTTAACGGTGTTTCATCTAGGCTTTCTAAAAAACTGACGCAGATGACACATTGAATTGAAGTTAGTGGGGGAATAGTAAATAACGCCCCTTGCTAGTGCCTGCAATTCAACATTTTCAATCACAATAAATGAAACTGGCTTTGCATGCCTTGTTCTCTTAAAGATATTAAGTCTTGGTAGGCTTTGCTCTTGTACCAGTTTTTAGCGTTTTGCTTATCTGGAAACTCAATAACCGCTTTCATGGGATGTTTTGCATCACCATGTAACACCTCTACAGGCCCTTTGGCTATAAAGATTCCGTTAAAGGGTTTTAAAGTCTCAGCAGCTTGCGCACTGTACTCGGCTAGTTTTATTTTGTTGATAGGAGTGATGTCGACTATGACTAGGGTTTTCATTTTTATGCCTCTTAGTTTGATTAAGTTGACATAGGTTACGGTTGCAATTTAAGTTAAACAATAGATTAAAAATTAACTGGTTGTTTAATTATATGAACACTGTAAAGCTCGCACCTTTGTTGCTTATTTTTGTTGAGGTAGCGAATAAACGCTCCTTTACTGCAGCAGCTAAAAAATTGGGGTTGACCAAGTCAGCTATTAGCCAACAAATTAAACGTCTTGAAGAGGCCACAGGGCAGCAATTACTGATACGTAATACTAGAGGGGTAGTATTGACTGCAGTAGGCGAGAGTTTATTGGCCCGCAGCGAGTTGTTAAGTGAGCAGTTGAGTTTGGCATTAACCGAGCTTGATAATGCTAAAGAGCAGCCTAGTGGAGACTTTAGAGTATCTATTCCTCCCTTTTTTGAGAAGAGTATAGTCATACCAGCCATAAAACAGTTGAGTATAGAGTTTCCAAAGTTAAGGCCAGAAGTGATTATCGCTGGTGAATGGCAAGATTTGATAGAAAACAATTTAGATGCAGCGATTTTTGGTGGAGATATCAAAAACTGTGATTATCGCGCATTGTCTGTTGGTAAAGTCTCAGAGATATTTTGTGCGTCTCCCCGCTATCTTAAACAGTATGGAAAGCTTAGTGAGTTACAACACTTGGCTAAACATAAGTTCATTGCCACGGCTTGGCAGCACGATACATTGCACTTGTTTGATAATAACCTAACTAATAAACAATTAGTTGATGTTCAACATTGGGCAAAGGTGAATACCTTGAGTTCGGCGTTAGAAATGGTGTTGAACGATATGGGAGTAGCTTTGTTTCCAGAGTTTTTGGCTCAAGCTCACCTAACTGATGAGCGAGTCGTGAGGGTATTACCCAATATTCGTGGCCGCGCTTGGCACTTTTATTTTTTACATCAATATAAGGGTGAAAAGCCTGTCCACATTACTCGCTTCTATCATTTGTTTTGTCATTACTTTGCCAAGGCGAGTGCTTAAATTATTTTTTCACACTTTTTGATGATCTAACCAATCCATATGTTAGTTCGCTTCGTATTGGCTTAATTAAAATGAGGACATGTCTATGTTGAGTTGCAGTCAATATGACGAACTTGAAGTGGTATGCCTATACAGATATCCCATTGAGTTAGTGCTCAAGGATAGTAGCTCTCTAGAAGGTGTTGCTATTGATATTCAATACAATACTCTGCGCCAAGAGTGTCTTACGGTGCAGATAATTGATGGTAAAAAATATATACCATTTAATGATGTTCTAAGGTTAAATGTGTGTGTAAAAAATGCAAAGGTGCAGCAAATTTCGTTTGTTTGAGTTTGGCTTTAAACGAATTTTTTGAGTCAATATTTTGTTTAACACTAAGTTGTTTTGTAAAAAGGAATCATTAGCTTACCCATGAAACTCTCTATCGCTATTATCGGGGCGGGATTATCTGGTTTAACCTTAGCTCATAAGTTACAGGGCAAAGCTGAAACCACAATATTTGAGAAGTCCCGTGGTGCTGGTGGGCGTATGTCTACCCGTTATACAGATGATTATCAGTTTGACCACGGTGCGCAGTTTTTCACTGCTAGATCTAAGTCCTTTCAGCAGTTTTTAGCCCCTTTTAGAGACTCTGGGATAGTGCAGCAGTGGTTACCAAAAGTGTTAACTCTGGGAGTGGGTAAAAAACCATACAAACGAGATTGGTTTGAGCCTCATTATGTGGGAGCTCCCAAAATGAACTCCCTCTGTAATCACTTAGCTAAAGCACATAATGTAGAGTTTAATGTTCATGTTTGTGAGATAAAAAAACAAGGCAGCGGCTGGCTGCTAATCGATTCTGACCAAAATGAATATGCCCCTTTTGACTGGGTAGTAAGCTCTGTTCCAGCTAAACAAGCAGCAGAGCTTTTTCCTGTGGAATTTCAAGAATATAGCGAAATTAACGGCGTTACCATGATGGGGTGCTACTGTTTAATGCTAGGGTTTTCTGAACTCCCAAAATTTAACTGGGACGCTGCAAAGGTTAACCATTCGTCTATTGGCTGGTTGTCGGTAGATTCCTCAAAACCGGGCCGGGATTATGGGGCTTGTGTAGTAGTGCACTCCACTAATGAGTGGGCTGAAAAGCATATAGATGAAGATCAAGAATATGTCTCTAAGGCGCTGATGGATGAATTACATAAAGTGGCAGCTATAGATGCGACTGAATCCCAATATCAAAGCTTACATCGTTGGCGGTATGCGAACACTTTTTACAATGAAGACGATGACGACAATGCGAACATGTATTTAATTGACCATAACCTTAATTTGGCCGCTTGTGGCGATTGGTTGATTAAAGGACATGTGGAATCAGCTTATTTAAGCGCCGAGGCATTAGCGAAAGCCCTAGGCTAAGCTTTATGTAAAAAAAATGTTAAGTTTTTAGCTTGTTCTGTGCCACACTTCATACACAGAGTCTAAGGTTAATAACCTTGGACAATTACATTGGGTGAAGTCAGATGAAACAGTTAAATTTTTGGCAAATTATTAAAAGTGTGGCTGCCAGTATGTTAGGAGTACAAAGTCAGGCTAATTACAAAAGTGATTTTGAGCAGCCCTCCTTTATACCCTTTATTGTGGTCGGTGTTTTAATGGTGCTGAGCTTGATTGGTATTTTGATCTGCATTGTAAATTGGCTTGTATGAAAATCATACATGAGACTTGATACACAACAACTTTTTGTATTTTAGTTGGTGGCGAAATTGAGATTGCTAGACTAGATTCTAGGAGGTGGTTCCAAATAAAAGTGAATAGATGTGGTGCTCATTAAGTGATCAGTATTGTTAAGATTCATGTGTTTTTGCCGATATAAATTAACAACAGATAAGTTTTATGATTTTTAACTCTAGGGAAGTTCCGTCCAATGAAATCAACTAATACCTTGTTTACCTATTTGTTTGCAGCTCTTTTTGCTGAAAGCATACTACTCGTATTTTTTTACGGTTCTTTAATTTCTACATTAGTGATTGCAATTCCTGCATTGCTAGTGCCTTTATATTTCCATCGTGTGTTACCTGAAGCGACTATAACAAAGCACGTTACTGCTATTGCAACTATGGTGTTTGTTGCTTTGCACATACATCAAACGGGAGGGCTAATAGAAGTTCACTTTGAGATTTTTATTCTCATGGCACTGTTAATTATTTATAAAGATTGGCGTGTGTTTGTGACCTCTGTCGTAGCAATAGCGGTTCATCATCTTTCATTTTATTTTTTACAATTGAATGATGTAGGCGTGTTTATTTTTGATGAGGACAGATTAGCATTTACCACAGTTCTGATTCATGCGGTGTATGCCATAGCAGAAGCCCTTATTGCAGGTTACATGGCTAACCTCATGGCTAAAGAGAGTAAAGTTGGAGAGGAATTAGCCTTTGTGGCCAAGGATTTAATGGCTGATGAAAACTCCATCAATCTTAATGTAAAAACAGATGCTGGAAATAGCCCAACACTTCATTCTTTTAATGAATTACTCGGGCTGCTGTTTTCAATTATATCGAATGTCAAAGAACAGGTAGTCGAGTTGAATACCAACTCTAATAAGTTAATTAAAACCAAAGGTGATTTAGATAGTTCATCCGCTCAGCGTCAATTAGAGACAGATGTGATTGCGACTTCTGCTGAAGAAATGGCGGTGACTGTGGCTTCGATATCTAAAGAAACTAGTCACCTGAGTACTCAAATGCAAGAAGCTAACGAGTACACTAATGCAGCAAGTGAAGACATATTAATAATCAATGAGCGAAATAAAACACTTACTGAGGCCCTAGAGAAAACTAACGAGCAAGTTAATGAGCTTGCCAACTCAACCGAAGCAATAGCGACGGTATTGTCAGAAATTGCAAGTATTGCTGAGCAAACTAACTTATTGGCACTTAATGCCGCCATTGAAGCCGCCAGAGCGGGAGAGCAGGGTAGAGGGTTTGCCGTTGTGGCAGACGAAGTTAGAGCATTAGCTACTCGAACCAAAAGTAGTACCAGTAAAGTTGAAGGTACATTGACTCTATTGAAAGGGTACTCGACTTCAACCACTACCTCTATGACTAATAGTATTGATATTGTTCAATCTGTAATTGAGTCTGCAAACAAAGCACAAGAGCAAATTGTTAGTGCTAAAAATATAGTGGAAAGTGCTAGTGGCATATCCATGAACGTGGCGGCAGCAGTAGAGCAACAAGCCGTTGCTACTGATGATATTGCTAAAAGTGCAGAAAGGCTCAGAAGTACAGTTCAACTAGATTCACAAAGGGTTGCTTTATTAGGAACTGAAGCTGTGAAGGTAAGTGAAATCGCTGGTGGTTTAGAAAACAGTACGGCTCGCTTTGAATAGTAAGACAAGAAAACGTCATTTTATTTTTGTATTTTTATGGCTGGGATTTACGGTACTAGCCTTTGCATTTTTCTCTAAGCAAAGGTTAGTAAACTTTGATAATGAGAACACTTTATTAGATATAGACTACGTGCAACTTGGCCATTATTTGCAACGGTATTCTTCTCCCGATAATAATGGTTTAGCTAGTAGTGTTATTCACTTTTCAAAACCAGGCTGTGAATGCCAGCAGTTTAGTGAGTCTCATATTGAAGATATCAACAAGCTGGCTTTAGGTAGCCAGTTTAAGATTCAAAATGTAGTTTTAGACCATGATGAGATCATTCCTGCGGTCCCTTCTGTAGCCATAATAGACCCAACCGGAGAAGTTATTTACTTTGGCCCATATGGGCAAGGGTTAGGATGTTCTCAAACCACCGGCTTTGCTCAAACTATGTTAAGTAATTTTCTTAAAGGGTTTGCTGCAAATATTGTCATTCGAGAAGCAAAAGGGTGTTACTGCTCGCTACAGGCATAACATTAAGGTTTAAACTAGACTCGACTCTTCTAGTTTTGCTGGGTCGAGTATTACTATATAACCGTAATGCACTTCTAAAATTTGCTCCACTTGCAAGGCTTGCAGTATTTTATTTATGGTTTGCCGAGAGCTATTAATTAGTTGGGCAAGGGAGTCTTGAGAGATCATAAGTTTGTTGCCAGCACTTTGTTGTGACTGTTGTTGTATTCCTTTATGCATCAGACTTAAGCGTTTACACAACAAGCCTTTTAACGATAGGCACCCAGTTTCATCAATAAGAGAAAATGTAGAGCGTACTCTTTGACATAACAATTCAGTGATAGCTTGCTGCCAACTTGGGTATTGTTGTCGCATCAGTTGAAAGTCTTTGTTGGATAGTTTTAAGATGCTTGTTGCTCCCTCTGCATGGGCATCATGGGTACGAGGAAGGCCGTCAATTAGCGATATTTCACCAAACCAACTGCTAGGTAAAATCCAAGTAAGTACTAATTCCTTACCTTCTAGTGTGAAATTACTTACCCGTATTCGCCCATTTAATACGCAGTGAAACCCGTCTGCAACATCATTCTTTTTATGTAAAAGTTGTTTGTCTTTTAGATGTTTTATTTTGCTTCTGTTTACTAGGGTATCCGCTAGTTCTGATGGTAAAGATGCGAACCAAGGATTTTGAATGAGAACATCATAAATTTCATTTTGCTGCATAACCCACCAGAGTATCTTTAACCTTTAGAATGTCAATTGCGCGACAGTTTACATAGTAAACCTTAGCTTATCTTAGTGCTATCGATATGCAAATGAGAGATACAAAATGACAAATTCAATTCAAGCCCAAGTGACAAAAGAAGAGTGGCAAGCTCGTGTTGATTTAGCCGCCTGTTATCGAGCTGTTGCTATGTATGGATGGGATGATTTGGTGTTTACGCATATTTCAGCAAGAGTACCCGGGCCTGAGCATCACTTTTTGATAAATCCTTACGGTATGATGTTTGAAGAAGTGACCGCGTCAAGCCTTGTCAAAATTGACTTGCAGGGTAATAAAGTTATGGAGTCTGATTATGATATCAATCCTGCCGGTTTTACTATCCATAGCGCTGTACATGAAGCTAGAGACGACGCTAAATGTGTCATGCATTTACACACCCTTGCCGGTATTGCGGTATCAACCTCTAAAAGAGGCTTATTGCCTTTGAGTCAGCAGTCCTTGTTTGCACTATCTTCATTGTCTTACCATGACTATGAAGGAGTCGCCCTTAACCCTGATGAAAAAGCACGGTTGGTGGCTGATTTGGGTGAAACCCATTTCATGATATTGAAAAACCATGGTTTATTAACCTGTGCAGAAACCATTGCTGATGCTTTTTTGTATATGTATTTATTGGAATGTTCTTGTCAAATTCAGTTAAAGGCACAAGCAAGTGGTGAAAGTTTGCAGCAGATACCCAAAGACATTTTAGCGGGAATTCAAGCCCAAGCTAAACAGGTAACGCGCTCTGCAGGTGGTGCGTTAGCCTGGCCAGGTATTTTACGTAAATTACAACGTACTAACCCAGGATACGACCAGTAATATAGGTACTAGCTAAAGTATCAAGCTGGTATTTTTCAAGCTTTAAATGGGCGACTAATTCTATGTAGGTAAATGTGGCAAGCAAAATGAGGCGTTTAAACTCAAAGCTTGCCGTTAATTTATTAGGTAAGTTAGTTTGCTTTGAGGGCTTTTTTAGCGTGTTTTCGGATTTTTGAATGTATGGATTTATCTTTGATGATTTTATTCAATAATGGTGAGTATTTTTCTTTGTCCACCTTGGCTAAAGCTTTGCAATACCAAGCTAGCATATCTACATGTAATTTGTTTTCTGCATGATGAGCTTGTAGTTCTAATTGTGCTGCCATCCACTCAAGTACACTCGCATCTGTGCTGCCGATTCTATGGATATCTTCGGCCCCATAGCGACTCATTTTTCTATCGTCACTTTGCAGTAAATTTAATGTTCGCTTAGTTTGTAAACTTTGGTTTTCAAGGAGTGAGTCGTAATTTTGCATGATAGTGTTTCGTTTCTGGTAGAAACTAATGTTTTTCATTGATTCGTGAGCTCTATTTCGGACATTTCGATTTGAGCTTGCTTCTAGGATTGAATTTAATGTCACCCAATATTCAGAGTTGCCAGAAGAGGCTAAGGCCATAATGAGTATTTTGACTTGATTTACACTTTGGTCATCTGGTTTTTTTATTTCAAGAAGTTGCTGATGTTTTTTCTTGAGGATTTCAGCTACTTTTTCAAACAAGCGTTTGTCACTTAGGCCACTGAACCTAATAGTATTGGCTAGATCATAAAGCTCATCATCTTCAGCATTTATTAGTTTACTTATGTAACTATCTATTTCTTGGGTTTGTCTGCTTGTTAAATCATCTGCCAACAAAGTTGTTGAAAATAAAGATAGTAAAATGGCAAAAGCAAAGCTGCGTAGATTCATGGATTTTCCTTTTTATAAGACGAGTCTATTACCCGAATACAAAGATTATATTCATTGAAGGTTATCATTTATTGGTTAACTGCATCGCTTAATTTGCATAGAGGTTTCTGTTTATTAATTAAGTTAAACAATTGGGTAAAAGGCGTTTTGTCATGTCATAATCTTAAAAATTGAAATCATTAGAGCCAAATTATGAAAATTTATTACGAAGACAGTATGCCCTATGCAACTGAGTTTTTTGCTGAGCTAGGTGAGTGTCAGGTGTTTTCTCATAAGACTATTGATGCAGATACCCTAATCGATGCAGATGTTCTACTGACTCGTTCTACCACTAAGGTTAATCAAGCTTTACTTGAGAAAAATGACAGATTGCAGTTTGTTGGCACGGCAACCGCTGGTACTGATCATGTTGATAAAGCTTATTTAGCATCAAAGGGCATTCCTTTTACTTCAGCAGGTGGCTGTAATGCCGTCGCGGTTGCCGAATATGTGCTTAGCGCCATTTTTGTCATGGCTGAGCGACTAAACTGGCAAGTTGCAGATAAGACTGTGGGAATTGTGGGTGCTGGCCATGTGGGAACTGTCCTCTCTAATGTTTTAAGTGTGCTTGGTATTCAGCACAAGCTGTGTGATCCGCCCCTGAAAGATGCAGGAGATCCCCGTGAAATGGTAACAATGGATGATATTATGAGCTGCGATGTCATCAGTTTACATGTACCGTTTGTGGCCGATGGGCCATATCCTACCTTGGATTTATTTGGTGCAGCCAGGCTGTCACAACTCAGCGAGAAGCAACTCCTAATCAATGCCTGTCGTGGTGAAGTCATAAATAATAAAGAAGCATTAGCGCTATTTAAACAAGGTAAGAAATTGAATCTCGTGTTAGATGTATGGGACAAAGAGCCCAATATTGAAACCGAGCTGGTTCCTTATACAGCGTTAGCCACTGCTCATATTGCTGGGCATACTATTGAAGGTAAAGCTCGGGGTACAGAAATGTTATATTTTGCACTGTGTAAGCAGCTTGGAGTAAAGCCTACTAAACAATTATCTGACTATTTACCCATTGCTGCCAATAGTCAAAAATCATTGCCTGACACTGAAAATTTTTGGGATGTGATTAAGTATTTGGTGCTAGATGTGTATGATATTTCTGTTGATGATAAGCATTTTAAAGAGAAACATGATGGTGCCGAATCATTTAGATATATCCGAAAGCACTATCCTATAAGAAGAGAGTTTTCTGCAATGACGGTAAATGCTGGAAATTCTGTTCATTCAAAGGCAATCTACGGCCTTGGTTTTTTAGCACCGAACTAAGTGCTAGAAAAACTGTATATAAACTATTTATTTTAATTTTTTAGGAGTATTAGAACCATGTCTCGGGCCTTTGATGTCGCAGTGTTGGGCGCTACTGGATTAGTAGGACAACATATGATCGAAATTCTTGAACAGAGAAATTTTCCGATCAACAAACTTTATCCATTAGCCAGTGCTCGTTCAGCAGGTGGAAAGGTGACCTTCAAGGGAAAAGAGATTACCGTTCTAAATGCCGATGAGTTTGATTGGAGCCAAGTGCAACTTGGGTTTTTCTCTGCTGGTGGCAGTGTATCTGAAAAGTTTGCACCTATCGCGGCTGAAGCAGGGTGTGTAGTGATAGATAACACTTCGCAATTTCGTTACGAACCAGATATTCCCTTGGTTGTTCCAGAAGTTAACGGTCATGCTTTAGCAGATTTCCGTAACCGCAATATCATAGCCAATCCAAATTGCTCAACTATTCAAATGATGGTTGCATTGAAACCTATTCATGATGCTGTTGGTATAGAACGTATTAACGTGTCTACATATCAATCAGTATCTGGTGGTGGTAAATCAGCAATAGACGAGCTAGCTCATCAAACTGCCGCTTTATTGAGTGGTAAAGAAGCGAAGCCAGAAGCTTTTAGCCGTCAAATCGCCTTTAATGTTATTCCACAAATTGATGTGTTTTTAGATAATGATTACACCAAAGAAGAAATGAAAATGGTGTGGGAAACTAAAAAGATAATGGGCGATGAGTCGATTTTGGTTAATGCGACTGCAGTTCGTGTTCCTGTATTTTATGGTCACGGTGAAGCGATTCACTTAGAAACACGTTCTCCTATTGATGCAGAGGAAGTTAAAAACCTTCTAGAGCAAGCGCCTGGCGTAGTTCTATACCGAGATAGAGAAGAATTTCCTACTCAAGTTAGCAGTGCAAGCGGAAATGATGAGACCCATGTTGGCCGTGTTAGGAATGATATTTCTCATCCTAATGGCATTAATTTATGGGTTGTTTCTGACAACGTTCGTAAAGGTGCAGCTACTAATAGTGTGCAAATTGCAGAAGCATTAATTAAAGATTATATGTAATTTTAGCTACTGCTAAAAATTACCTGTGAGGGTCATACCAGTTCTGGTTGTTCTGGCCCTCATGATCACTGAAAATCTGCCGATGACTGAATACCTACTTTATTTTTATAAATGTGTTTGGTCATTGCTTTTATCTTTTCAAAAATTGAGCAATCTAGATCAAACCATGCATCTGGTTTATAGTTGTGGCTGATTTAGGTGTATATTTCGATCTTGGAATACGAATTGCTAATCTCAACAACTAGGCCTGTTTTAAGACAATAAAATGACTATGGGTAGAACTACATAAGTTGTTAAATTGTAAGAAATAAACCCTTTTGATAAAGAGGGACTAAAGACTTATATGGCTAGTAAGCATTTAGTGTTAATTTGTACCACAACATATAATTAAAAAATTAATATCATTGAGCAAGAAGGAACCATATGAATTTGCGACTAGGTGCATTGTCACTTTTGATATTGCTGAACTTCATGGCAGCTACCTATGCTGCAGACTTCGAACAAGTTAAGCTCAGAGGTCCTAAAGAGTCTACTGCACACCTTTCTGGCGTAGTCTATGGCCCTATAGAATCCACAGATACTTTGTGGCAAATCGCGCAACGTTACCGAACTAATTCTGACCACTCTATTTATCAAATCATGCTTGCCATTTATGAGTTAAATGAAGGGGCATTCGAAAGACAGAATATTAACCTTTTACGAGATGGGGCAATGTTACATATGCCTTCGCAAAGGTATTTATCTCGGGTTGATAAAGAACAAGCTAAACGAAGATCTGAACAGGATGATAAAAAGCTCAATGCTGCAACCACTGCATCAGAACTTCCTAAAGATAAACAACCTGTAAGTGCAGAAGCACTCGATCAAACAAAAGAGATAATTGAGAAAAAACTCGGGGCGATGGATGAGGAACAAACTCGCCAGTTTATGGAGATTAGGAAGCAGTTTGCCGAATCTATTAGTAACGTACAAAGTATTCTCGATGAAAATCAAAAGCTATTCGAGCGCCTTGATAAAGTTAACTCTGACATTGATGAGATAAGAAGCCAGGAAGAAGGCAAAGCCCAGCAAATGGAAGTCATGGGGCAAAGTATAGAAGAACTGCTAGCGAAAGCCCGTCAGGCAGAGTTAGATCGTGAAGCCCAGTTACAAGCATCACAAAAGTCATGGTTTGATGAACCATTAAATCTTATTTTAAGTTCTGTGTTGTTTGTTTTTATTACCTTGGTAGGGATTGCTATATGGTTAATAAAGCGCAAGAGCAATGTACCTGAAGGTGAAGTAGACGATGAATTAGAAAATCTACCTTTGGATATCCATGCAGCAGAAATGGATGATTTATCCGATGCCCTTAGTGCAGAGTTAGAAAGTGACGCAGACGATGAACTAGACGACGATAACCTATTTGGTGATGACGATATCTTAGATGATGTCCTAGCAGAGGAACTAGAGGAGTCTTTGGATGATTCTCTAGACGATATTATTGATGAGTCCTTAAGTGATGATACTGAAAATGTATTTGATGATTTAGGTGATGACGTACTAGATGATGATTTTGAAGTTGGCTCAGATACAGTGGCTCAAGAAGACTTAGATAGCTTATTCGACACCGATGAAGAGTTGCTAACTGAAGTTAGTGAAGTAGATGATTTATTAAGTGAAGAAACCACTGATGATCTAGATGATATTACAAGTGATTTAGATGAAGAGCCGACTCAAAATGATGGGGTTGAAGATCTTATAGAAGATGAGGTGTTACACGATGGCGAAGATGGGCCAGATGAAGAGGTCAGCATTGAGCCTGTGGACGATGAAAGCGAGCAGCCAGAAATCAGCATTGATGAGCTATTAGATGAGCCTGAATCTGAAGAGTTAGTGGCTGACACTTCTTTATTGGATGAGTCTGATGAACTAAACGAAGACATATTAGATAATTTAGATAAAGAAATTAATACCCAAAATGAAGAGCTTGATGCTGTTACTGGAAGCTTAATTGATGAGTTAGAACAAGTTGAGCAAATGGCTGATATGTTGGGGGATGACACCCTTGATGACACTGAAGACTCACAACTTGGGATCCAGAGCTTCGACGAATTAGCTGAAGATATTGATGATGATTTGCTGTTAGGAGACGATGCAGATTCAGAACCAGAGCTTGAAGCTGAACCAGAACTTGAAGCAGAACCAGAGCTTGAAGCCGAATCTGAGCCTGAAGCTGAATCTGAACTTGAAGCAGAACCAGAGCTTGAAGTAGAACCAGAACTTGAAGCAGAGCCAGAACTTGAAGCTGAGCTAGAGCCTGAAGCAGAGCCAGAACTTGAAGCTGAGCCAGAGCCTGAATCTGAGCCGGAACTTGAAGCTGAACCAGAACTTGAAGCAGAGCCAGAACTTGAAGCTGAGCTAGAGCCTGAAGCAGAGCCAGAACCTGAAGCAGAGCCAGAAGCTGAACTAGAGCCTGAAGCTGAGCCGGAACTTGAAGCTGAACCAGAACTTGAAGCTGAACCAGAACTTGAAACTGAGCTAGAGCCTGAAGCTGAGCCGGAACTTGAAGCTGAGCTAGAGCCTGAAGCTGAGCCGGAACTTGAAGCTGAGCTAGAGCCTGAAGCTGAGCCGGAACTTGAAGCTGAACCAGAGCCAGAAGTTGAACCAGAGCCAGAAGCTGAACTAGAGCCTGAAGCTGAGCCGGAACTTGAAGCTGAACCAGAACTTGAAGCTGAACCAGAACTTGAAGCTGAACCAGAACTTGAAGCAGAGCCAGAGCTCGAAGCTGAGCTAGAGCCTGAAGCAGAGCCAGAACTTGAAACAGAGCCAGAACTTGAAACAGAGCCAGAACTTGAAGCCGAACCAGAACTTGAAGCTGAACCAGAACTTGAAGCTGAACCAGAACTTGAAGCTGAACCAGAACTTGAAGCTGAGCTAGAGCCTGAAGCAGAGCTAGAGCCTGAATTAGAGCCTGAAGCTGAACCAGAACTTGAAGCTGAGCCAGAACTTGAAGCTGAGCCGGAACTTGAAGCCGAACCAGAACTTGAAGCTGAACCAGAGCTTGAAGCCGAACCAGAACTTGAAGCTGAACCAGAGCTTGAAGCTGAACCAGAGCTTGAAGCTGAGCCAGAACTTGAAGCTGAGCCAGAACTTGAAGCTGAGCCAGAACTTGAAGCTGAGCTAGAGCCTGAAGCTGAGCCGGAACTTGAAGCTGAGCCAGAACTTGAAATTGAGTCAGAACTTGAAGCTGAGCCAGAACTTGAAACTGAGCTAGAGCTTGAAGCTGAGCTAGAGCCTGAAGCAGAGCTAGAGCCTGAAGTTGAACCAGAGCTTGAAGCCGAGCTAGAGCCTGAAGTAGAGCCTGAAACTGAACCAGAACTAGAGTCAGATCTTGAATTAGAGCAAGCCCTAGAGAGAGAGCTTCAGGAGCACGACTCTTCCGATGAAGACTTGTTCGAGCAAGCTCTTGAAGATTTTGAAAATGAAGAGTTGGATGAAGTCTTGGAAGACCTAACTTCAAATGAGAACGCTTCTATTAGTTCCCTTGATGAGCTGGAATTTTCAGCAGCGGCAGATGATTTTATGGAACATTCTGAGCCGTCAATAGAAAAGGCTCTAGAGGACTCACTCAATGACTTGCCTGATCTAAACGATATTGCATCAAATACCGATTTTGACGACTCTATCTTGGAGGAGGCTTTAGAAGATGAGCATGACTTACCTTCTGAAGTGGAAAATAGTGAACTAGCGGATATGCCAGGGTTAGGTGATTGGTTGACTGAAGATGATGAGCCAAGTGCGACTACAGCAACCGATGATAGTCTAGCCATGGGCGAACTTGATGATTCTAGTTTTGATGAAATGTTAGAAGCCTTGGATAAAGATAGCGATGATGATCTAGGTTTTGATATCCCAGCTTTATTAGATGAGTCTTCAAGCCCAGTTGACACGCCTACCGAAGATGTAGACACTCAATTAGATGAAGAAGAGGAAGACTTTTTAGATGTAGAGTCTTTACTTAATGATAGTGTTAATGCTGAATCTGAAGAGCTGACGGAAAACGATTTTGATTTAGACATAGAGCTTGAACCCTTTGTTTCTGAGGAAGATAATCTAGAAATGATTGATGTTGATGCAGATGATGGATTAGGGGCTAAACTAGATTTAGTTCAAGCATATATTGAAATTGGTGAGAATGACTCTGCCAAAGAGTTAATAGATGATGTTATTGCGAACGGCTCTGCTAAACAGGTCGAGGAAGCAAAAAGATTGTTAGATACTCTTTAATATTTTTTAACTAAATACAGTAATTGTTGAATGGATTTTCTGAAATTTCCTGTCTTTATAACTTATCGGTTTAAACGTTTTGCTTAGAGCACTCTAAACAAGACGTTTGAAACATTAATGATTAGTCAAAATTGGATGGTCTCGTGAAAGTTTCTACTCTTGTTTTTAGTTTGTTTTTGAGTACTGGTGTTTTTAGTAAAGACGTATCGGTTTCGGTGGTAAGTAATGAAAATATCGCTATTCCTAATGTTGTGGTTACCCTCAAGCCCAAAATAACTAAGCAGTATAACGACCCAAGCGATCTAGCCATTATGGATCAAGTGGACACCCAGTTTCTGCCTCATATCTTAATTGTCCAAAAAAACAGCAAGGTTGTTTTTCCAAACTCTGACTCTATTAAGCACCATGTTTATTCGTTTTCATCGGCTAAAACATTTGAGTTGCAACTTTACAAAGATTTGCAGGCTGAGCCTTTGCTTTTCTCTAATCCTGGAGTTGTTGAGTTAGGGTGTAATATTCATGATTGGATGCTTGGCTATATTTTTGTAGCTGATACGCCGTATTTTGCAAAAACAAATTCACAAGGGAAAGTAAGCTTAGATGTTCCTGACGGTGAATATTCCGTACAAGTGTGGAGTCCAAGGTTTCAAGAAGAAAGCGACGTTTTATCTATCGATATGACAACTCAAGTGCAAGATAGCATTGAGGTCAAGTTGGTAAATTCACTGCTGCCAGATCTAAGTGAGTTTGAAGAAGGTAACGACGACTTTTCTGATTATGAATAAGTTAACCTTGAAGCAAAACTGGTTTTTGCTGTTAGTTAAAGGTCTATTATTTATACCCAAACGTATTTGTTTTCTATTTCTTTGGGCTTGTGCATCAAATGCTTTTGCCATAGAAATTGAAGGTGTTATTCAGGCAAATTTTGTTATTGCTGATGACCAAGCCTCTTGGTTTGAACAGGATACTGGGATTTTAGCGTATTCTGAAAACGGCCTGAATATTCAACAAGCTTTGGTTAAAGTGTCTGATAACTATTCAAATGGTGTCAGTTTTGATTTAGTCGCTAACTATTATCAACTTGGTTCTCAAAAGTTAGGGATTTCCCAAGGGCAAGTGGCGTATAAACCGCTAAGCAATAGCAAAATAAGATGGCGTGCTAGAGCTGGTTTTTTTTATCCTAAAATGTCCCTTGAGAATGTTGATACAGGCTGGATATCCCCCTTTACTTATACCCAATCAGCCATTAATAGCTGGATTGGCGAAGAGCTACGTATTGCTGGTGCTGAGTTCACTGTATTTAGCCCTGGCCGTAGTAGAAGGAGCCCTTTGTCATGGGAGCTTCACGGTGCAGTGTTTAAAGGGAACGACCCACTAGGAACCGTTATCAGTTGGCGTGGTTTTGCGCTGCATGATAGGCAAAGCCTAAATAATGATTCAGTTCCTTTTGCTATCTATCCTTCAGTGGCTCAAGAAGATTTGATCTTTCATCCAAATTACGTTGAGCCTTATCATGAGTTAGACGGTAGGCTAGGGTATTATGTTGGCGCTCATTTAGATTATTTTAAGCAATCTAATTTGCGTTATTATTTTTATGATAATCAAGCCGACCCTCTAGTTGTTAACTCTCAGCGACTTTATGCGTGGCGCACTAAGTTTCATTCTTTAGCCTTACAACATAAATTTACACCTAATACTCGTGTCATTGCTCAGTGGATGTCTGGAAGCTCAAATATGGGACAAAGATTTGTCTATATCAATTTTGATGCTTGGTACATTATGCTTAGCCATAAACATAAGGCCCATAGGTTCTCAGCTAGGTTTGACGACTTCCAAGTTAGAGAAGATGATATGTTTCCTTGGGATCCCAATAATAGTGACGGCAAGGCTATAACTTTAGCCTGGCGCTATGATTTAAATAAGCACTGGCAGTTAGGTATAGAACAACACTTTAATGAAAATGCTGCAGATATAAGAGCAACCATTGGCCAAGAGATTAGTATTGATCAACAGCAAAGCTTGGCTGTGTTGCAATATCGTTGGTGATGTATTTTTTGATGTAAGGACAAGCTAAAGGCTTCCTTGCTTCTCTATGACGAGTATCCTTGCCTCCCCAATAGGTGTTGCTTTATGTTTGGTGCCTAGTGAACCATAAAATATATCTCCTGGTTTTAAAACAGAAGACTCTATAGCGCCTTCTGTTTCGTACTCCATAATTACTTCACCAGTTAATACCGCAAACACTTCCTGACCATCATTCACATGCCACCGGTAAGCCTGATTAGTCCAATGTAAACGGCAAGTAATTCCGTTCATATTCGCTATATCTAATGCGTCCCAAGCTTGCTTTGGAGTAAAGTTTTTTGCTCTATGGATCTGCATTTAAGGTAACTTCTTGGTAGATGCTGGATACTTTAATAAAGCTTTTGTGGGTCTGATGGGTCTTTTTTCCAGATTCCCTTTGCAGCTAGGGCAAGTATATTGATGTAGCTTGTCACTACACGTTTCACAATAGGTACATTCAAAAGAACATATGTAAGCAATAGACTGTGGCGGCAAGTCGCAATCACAGGTTTCACAATTAGGCTTTAGTTTTAGCATGTTTTTCTCCAGTTATTAGGATTGTGCTCAATATTAGTAGGGTATGTTGTTGACGTAAATGACATAAAAATATAGTTTTCTGCCAAGGGTTTTATTTATGAAAGAGCTATATGGATAAAAATTTAAGTAGTCATTTATGCCGCAGAGTGTTTTTTATCCTGTTTGATGGGTTTGAGTTACTAGATTTATCTGGGCCTTCAAGTGTGTTTAATACTGCTTCACTTTTACTCAAAGAGCCAAGTTATCAAATTTATACCTTGTCGACTTTAGGAGGCATGGTTAGGTCTCGAACTGGTATAGAGGTAAATAGCCAGTCAATTGACTCTGTGTCGATTAACGCTTTTGATACGGTTTTAATGGTTGGGGGCAGTGGAACTGGATTAGATAAAATGGCTAAAGATCTAGCTCTTAAAGCTTGGCTGGCTACACATTTAAGTCAGTTTGAAAGACTTGGCTCTATCTGCTCTGGAGCCTTAGCTCTTGCAGCATATGGCTTTTTGGACAGTAGAACAGCAACTACCCATTGGGCAGATGTTGATAAAATGCTAAGTGATTTTCCAAAGGTGAGAGTGAAGCCTGATGCTTTGTATTGTGTTGATGGCAAAATATGGACATCTGCAGGAGTCACTACGGGCATTGATATGGCCCTAGCTATGGTTGGTAGCGACTATGATAGTAAATTAGTACATGAGGTCGCACGTTGGTTAGTTGTATACGCACATCGGCCTGGGCATCAATCGCAATTTAGTGAATTATTAGCGGCGCAAAGTAGCGATTCATTTACGGATATTATTTTGTGGCTTGAGAGTAATTTACATAAGCAAATCAAAGTTGCAGATATGGCCAAGCAAGTTTCTATGAGCGAACGTACTTTTTATCGAAAATTTACCGATGAGGTTGGAACCAGTCCTTCTAAGTTTCTTGAAATGAGGCGTTTATTTAGAGCCAAACATTTATTAGAAACTGGGGTAGCTGTAAAAGCTGTGCATTTAAAAGTAGGGTATCAATCGGAGTTGGGGTTAACTAATGGCTTTAAGGCTAAATATGGCGTGACACCGGCTATGTATAAAAAGCTTCATTGCAAATAGCTTTGAATAAAAACATGGGATTGAAATCTAGCAGGTATATTTAATATACCCGCTAGATAGCAGTGATTTAGAAGAAGCTATAAACCAAAGTAAGTGAAGTCTGTGTATCTAATTTTTCAGTACCTTCAGTTACGTCAGAGTTATGATCCATGATTAAAGATACTTTCATAGATAATGCGCCACTAATTTCAGCTGATACAGAAGTTTCTGATTTTGACTTAGTATTGTCACTACCAATCTCTGTACTAAACAGCTGTTTGAATGTAGAGGTATCAGAGATTTTCCACTGATAATCAAACGCGCCCCTAACTATAAAGCTATTTTGTTCTTCACCTTCGATGGTTTCGTTAAATGCATAACCAGGACCAATACTGTAATTAAATTGGCTAGTGTCATTTTCCCATACTTTTTGTGACCAACCAGCAGCAAGTGTTGATTGATAGTTGTAACTACTGAATCTGTTATCTGAGTATGATGCAAAAGCAAATAATCTATGGTCAGGATTTTCTAGCTTATAGTTTCCTTGGCCAGATAAGAAAAACTGCTGTGCAGTCGTTTCAGAAGGCTGTAATACGCCATCGTCATCTTCTAATTTATCTTTTTTGTATAAAGCTTCGACAACGAAATCATTGCTCCACTTAGTTAGCTCTTGGTGTGCAGATAGCTTACCTTTAAGGGTGCTTGTTTCTGTGTTACCTGTAGTTGCGATGTAGCCAAACTCGCCATCCATTGTGAACGGTTTTACTTCGTCTGCTGCGTAGGCATTTCCAGCTGCACAAAGCGTTAATAAAATAAGATGTTTTTTCATTTTACGGTCCTGTTGTAAATTTCGATATTAGTAAAACTAGCTTTTTACATAGCTTGAGATGTACGCCAATAAATTGGAGTACTTGCCAATACCGTGGTTTTTAAAGAAATTGGTAAACTAAGGTGACAGCAGCTTCAGTATCTAGCTCTTCATCCTGATTGTTAATTCCAGTGTCGTGGTTGAGTATTATACTGAGTTTCATCGCTAACGCACCCGAAAGACGGGTAGATAAAGAACTTTCTGATCTAGTTTTAGTATATTCAGTATCAGCTTCGGTACTAAGATACTGTCTGAAGGTTGCTTGGGGAGACAATTGGCACTTGTATTCGACAGCGGCCCTAACAATTAAGCCTGTTTGATCTTCTACTGTTGAATCGTCGTCTTCTTCAGACATACTGTAACCTGGTCCGATGCTATATCTAAATTGACTTTGTTCGGTATTCCAGAGTCTAGAAGACCAGCCCGCAGCTATAGCTGCTTGATAATGGTATTCGTTGAATCTGTCTCTCTCATAATCACCATAGAAGAATAAGCGATTGTTAGGGTCTTTTAATTTGTAATCAACTTGGCCTGATAAAAAAACTTTTTGAGCACTAGCTGCATTATCTTTTTTACCGTCTACTTCTACTTCACTTTGAGTATATAAAAAGTCACCTAAAAGTTGATAACTCCAAGCTTTTAGTTCTTGACTGATATTGAGTTTAGCATTGGTGGTGAAAGTATTAGTATTGCCGGTGGCGAGTAAAAAACCGAATTCACTTATAACAGATAATTCTTCTTCATCTAGGTTTTGTCGCTCAGACATATACATTGACTTCATTATGTCTGGTCTAGCGTAACTACTTTGAGAAGCTAGTAGTAATATAAAAACTAAAATCTGTCGCATTTATCAATAGGTATTTTATTTAATATGTATTGTTTCGCAAAAGTATATCGAAAAGAAAGGGTTAAGTGGATATTTTATCTAACAAAGTGCTTCCCATATCTTTTCAATAAGCGCTATTTGAGAAGTTTATGACAGTCTAGGGTTCATAATGTTCAAAATACTTTCAGATTCCATATGGGCAAATTTGATTGCGTCTTGTAAGTCATCTTTGTCAATATTTAAGTAGTTCATTACTTCTGGTGTGACTAAATCACTGGTGGAATAAAAGTCATTGTTGGTCATAGCCACTGCAGCTCTGACTGATGTATAGATAACTGCTACATCAATATCTTTTAATGCCTTGCTTTCATTATGGGCATGCATTACGGGTAAATAGAGCTGAGAAGGTATTTGCCATAATTCTAGTAAACTAGAACTACAATTTGCATAGTTAAACCCCAAGATTTTTTGCTGCAAGCTCCAAGGAGCAGTTTGTTTATCATAGGTACCGCATTTAATAGCTAATTTGGGGGCATGCATAGCAACCAATAACTCGCCAATATTATGTAATAGACCTAAAAGAAAAAATCGCTCACTTCCTCTAATTTTGATGATTTTAGCTAAATGTTTCGCAACTAATGCAGCATAAATACTTTGCAGCCAAAACCTTTTTAAGTCGATCACATCGCTGCGGAAGTGTTCAAACGCAGTGCTGGCCGTTTCAGCCATAACTAGATTGTATAACGCCTCACCGCCTATGACATTTATAGCTTTTGAAAGAGAGTCAATCTGGGATTCAAATCTAAATAAAGGGCTATTGGCAAGCTTAAGAAGTTTTGAGGAGAGCAAAGGATCTAACGCAATCAAGCTACCTAAATCGTCTAAAGAGGACTGCTCATCATCCAACATGGTGCGTATACGCATACAAACATCTGGCAACGCAAATGATTGACTTGCTACTTTAGCAATATCTAAGGGTTGAATGGGGGGCATGTTTTATCCTTCTGCATTTAATATATTTATATAGTAAACGAGAGTTAAATAATTCTGCGTGTCTTCTTGACGTATTAGGTATGAGTAAAGATATATAACCACTAGTCGATGTAAGACTTTTATGTATACGTATTGCACAATTTACTGAGAAAATTCCACTTACGAATGATTGCGTTTAGAAAAATGATCTGTAGTTTTTTATTATTTGGAAAAATATTTATCACTTCACATACAAATAAAAAAGCACTCTTGTAATTACAACTATTTAAGTAAATGTATTCTAGATTTAGATTGAAAATAGAAGAACTTTACCCTTATAGTCGAAGATGTTTTTTTGATTGGAATATAAAATTTACGTGTCTAGCCCCAAATACACCCCGGAACGTTTGATTTCTGCAAACGGCATTGAGATTGCCTACGACAGTTACGGTAACCAAGAAGATCCTGCCATTATTTTAATTATGGGTCTTGCCACTCAAATGATATTTTGGGAAAGCACGTTTTGTGAATATCTAGCATCAAATGGGTATCATGTGATTAGGTTTGATAATCGCGACGTCGGTAAAAGCACCTGGTTTGACGGGGCTGCCGCTCCGTCTCATTTGGCGTTATTGGCAAATATTGTACTAGGCCGACCTTTACATGGGCCCTACAGTTTAGATGATATGGCCACTGATACCTTAGGGTTAATGGATCAGTTAAACATAGACCAAGCCCATATAGTTGGTGCTTCAATGGGGGGAATGATTGCGCAAACTTTGGCAATAAAGGCGCCGCATCGCGTAAAAACCTTAACCTCTATTATGTCCACCACAGGAGATAGGCAGCTTCCTAAGCCTAGATTTACTTTTCTGAAAAATCTTTTTAAGCGGCCGCCTAAAAAAGCAGAGCAGTTTGTGCCTTTTGGGTTAGCCTTATGGCAAGCCCTGCATGGTGATACCTATGGGTTTCAAGAGGGCAAGATAACTGAATTACTAACTTTGTCCGTTAATCGAGGAATTAATCCAAAAAGTAATATTAGACAACTTGCTGCCATACTCAGCGCTAGTGATAGAACCGAGGCGCTGAAAGATGTAACTGTACCTAGTTTAGTTATCCACGGTGCAAGTGACCCATTAATTCCAGTAGCATCTGGTTATGCAACCGCTAACGCCCTGGCTAATGCAAAGTTAAAGGTTTATCCAGGAATGGGGCACACCTTGCCTGAAGAGTTATTGACAGATGTAGCGAATGACATCCTTGGGCTAATTAAATATAGTAACTAAAGCTAATATCAATCAAGCTCCTTAATTAAGCACATTTAAATTTTTGCAGAATTACTACTTATTAATGGGGGGATAACTATTTTTGGGGTGGGGGCGTATCAAGTAAGTTTAGTTGTGGTGAGATATTCTCAACTGTTTTTCTACGTTTTGTATTTTGCTGGGCGCGCTTTTTACGAATGCCACAAGCTTTGACTATTTTACTTTGTACATCTTCTTCTAATTTGATCCAATGTAAACGTTCGTCTCTAGTGCGATAACAGCCGAGGCAAAACCCTTTTGGCCCTGATTGGCAAACACCAACGCATGGGCTAGTAATTTCAAAGATTTCAATCTGCTTCACATCTGCCTCTAACTAAACCGGTTAAAGATTGTAATGGTATTTAATTCTAGCATACCAAGGTTTTACGACTGAAAAATAGACAAGTATCAAACCTGTTATTGTAAATAGTAAGGATAAAATTGCAGCGCTAATCAAGAGAGGATTATTAAAATCGTCTCTGTCTTGATAATCCATAATATGTAACATCCAGAAAAAATCATAAAGACGCCAAATATCACTTCTTACTGAAGCTATCTGACCCGACTGGGGGTGAAGATAAAAGCTGGTATGTATCCAATCATCAAAGTTGACTTGATATAGCGGTAGCGTTAAATGACGAACTTCGAAAGGAATGGTTTTTAGATTTATGACGGTTTTAGCCTTTGCGCCAGTAGCATGACGAGACTCAGCTAATGCGCGAACGTTCGTTTGGGTAAGGTATGGAGCTGGTTTTCCTGTATCAGGGTTTAGCCAGTATGTTTGGCCTTTACTATCTGTCGCTTCTAGTACCCAGTTGTTTAGGCTTAGTACCCAGCTCAGACTTTGCCAACTATAGAGTGATATATCGTTTGTAACTTCAGGCTTATCAATATCTTGCTTTAAACTAGGAAGTAGTAAGTGTTTACCCCGCACATTTTCAATAGGAAATGCACTCATTACCACTCCACCACTTATCCAAAGTAAGAGCTGTAAACCTACTAGACAGGCTATCCATTTATGTAGTTTTCGCCAAAATTTCATCTGACTCTCAATGGGTGAAAAAAGACCGCATGATTGCGGCCTTATTGGTTTATTGTTGTTGGCGTTAAATTACCAAATTCTGACTCTTTGTTCTGGTTTAATATACATACCGTCACCTTCTTTAACATCAAAGGCTTCATAAAACGCGTCAACATTGCTTGCTATACCGTTTACTCGATATTCTCCAGGAGAATGGGGGTCACTTAATAACCCTGCTCTTAGGGCGTCTTCACGGTACTTACTGCGCCATACTTGAGCATAGCCCATGAAGAAGCGTTGATTACCCGTTAATCCGTCAATAACTGGTGCGTCTTGGCTTTGTAGTGACATTTGGTAAGCTTTGTAAGCTATGGTTACACCTGATAAGTCACCGATGTTTTCTCCCAGGGTTAGCTCGCCATTTACGTGTTGACCTTCTATGGGTTCAAACTGATTGAATTGCGCTACGAGTTTTTTACCTAAGGCATCGAAAGCTGTTCTGTCTTGGTCTGTCCACCAATTACGTAAATTACCTTCTCCATCGTATTTAGAGCCTTGGTCGTCAAAACCGTGACCAATTTCATGGCCTATAACGGCGCCTATGGCTCCATAGTTCACAGCGTCGTCAGCACTCATATTGAAAAATGGTGATTGTAAAATGCCTGCTGGAAATACTATCTCGTTGCGTATCGGATGGTAGTAAGCGTTAATTGTTTGTGGGGTCATCCCCCATTCTGAGGTGTCTACGGCTTTACCAATTTTGTTGACTTCAAAGAAGTGATAAAAACGGCTGTATCTGAGGTAGTTGCCTACCAGATCGTCAGGCCTTATTTCTAAATCAGAATACTCACGCCACTTGTCTGGGTAACCTACCTTTGGGGTAAAGGTGGCTAACTTAGCCAGGGCTGCTTGTTTTGTTTCGGCCGTCATCCAGTCTAATTGTTGAATGCTGTCACCATAGGCTTTAATTAGATTTTTGACTAAGTCATCCATCTTAGCTTTTGCCTGTGGAGTAAAGTATTTCTCTACATATTGTTGGCCTAGAATTTCGCCAAGTACACCACTGGTAGAGGCGACGGCACGTTTCCAACGTGGTTGCTGCTCTGGGATCCCATTTAAGGTAGTGGAGTGAAATGCAAAATGTAAATCTACAAAGTCTTGACTCAAACGTGGAGCATAGGTGTCGATAAGCTTATAGGTTAAGTAGTCTTTCCATGTTTCAAGGTCATGGTCCGTAAAAATACTACTCACTTTTTCAAAGTAAGGCATGTTTGTGACAATGACTTCTTGAACTTGCCCTATACCGCCTATGTCTGCGTAAGCTTGCCAATCAAAACTACCTAGTAAGGTGTTTACGTTGCTCGCGCTTTGTTTGTTGTAATTTTTTTCAGCGTCACGGCGCTCAACACTGGATATATGTTTGCTGGCAATATCTTTTTCTATGGCCATTACTTTGTTCGCGGAGCTTTCAGGAGATGGGTGTCCAGCTTTGGATAGTACGTCTGCCATGTAAGCTTGAGTTGCACTTCTAAAGTTAATAAATTTTTCTTCTTCTTTGCTGTAGTAGTCTCTATCAGGGAGAGTTAATCCGCTTTGATATAGGTACAGGGCTTCAAAGCCGGGATTTTTAGCATCAGGAGTGTTGTAATAACCAAATGGACCCTCTACCCCTAGCACATAAAGCTCACCAAACATTTGTGATAATTGCTGCATGTTTTTTATGGCATTAATATCATCTAATATTGGCTGCAAGGGTGTTAGACCTAGAGTGTTAGCTAGGTCAATATTCATATAACTGTTGTACATATCTCCTAGCTTTTGAAGGTTAGAGCCTTTTTCTGCGTTACTTTGTGCAGCATTTTGAATTAAGTCTTTAAGACGTTCTTGTGTATCATCATATAAGATACTAAATACGCCATAGCCTGACTTATCAGAAGGGATCTCGATTGTCTTTAACCATGTACCATTAACGTGTTTAAATAAATCATCTTGAATGCGCACGGTTTTATCTACTGCGGTTAAATCGATACCTGAAGTCAGTGTATTTGGTACGTCTACTGTAGCTTTAGCGTTTTCCGAGGATTGAGGAGTACACGCACTCAATCCTAGTGCAATACTGATACTTAGCATTAATAGTGTATTTTTTTTCATCTGTCTGCCTGTTTTTGTAAGTTTACGAGAATAATTCTACTCATTGTCTGTTAGAGCTGCAAAAATAAAAAAACTATTGTGTAAGGAATGGTAACTACCTATGTTTTACTTGAGATTTAGTGTTTAGGTAATTAATACAACTATTTCTCTTTGTGCCGGTCTAAGATATTCATACATGTAACTAAAAAGGCCTCTATGAATCTTTGTATTAAAATCAGCAGCTTTGCTTTAGTTTTTTTGTTTTCTCAATTCTCACAGGCTGAAGCCACTATGTTTAGGGATGTGGTTCATCCACACACTAATCAAAAATTATCCAAAAATGATTGGCGTAATGAAAGCCGAGCGATGGATACATTTATTGATGATCTACTAAGCAAAATGACACTAGACGAAAAAATTGGCCAACTGGATTTGCAAAGTGGTTATAGGGGGGTGACTGGCCCTTTTGTGAATGCCGCATACGAACAGCAAATTAGAAACGGTAGCGTGGGCGCTATTTTTAATGCCTATGGAGCACAGTTTGGTAAACGCCTACAAACTATAGCTGTAGAGCAAACTCGCTTAGGAATTCCGATTATTATTGGCCACGATGTTATCCATGGTCATAAAACAATCTTTCCCCAATCTATTGGTGAAGCAGCAAGCTGGGATTTAGATGCCATTAAGCATAGTGCTAGGATAGCCGCTAAAGAGGCATCGGCTGATGGCATTATGTGGACCTTTGCACCTATGGCTGACATGGTCAGAGATCCAAGGTGGGGTCGAGTATCAGAAAGTGCAGGGGAAGATCCATTTTTAACATCGGCAGTGTCGGTGGCAAGGGTTAAAGGTTTTCAAGGAGAAAATATCAGTCTAAACGACACTATTATGGCCACTGCCAAGCATTTTGTTGGATATGGCGCTTCACAAGGGGGCCGCGACTATAACACAACAGATATATCCGAAAATCGTTTATGGAATCTATACTTACCCCCTTTTAAAGCCATGTTAGATGCGGGTGTTACCACCTTCATGACAGGTTTTAACGACCTAAATGGCATACCCGTTACAGCAAACCAATATTTGCTTGAAACTGTGTTAAGAGACAAGTGGGGCTTTAAGGGCTTTGTAGTGACCGACTATACAGCTGTGAATGAATTAGTGGCTCATGGATACGCGAGAGATGAAAAGCATGGGGCGCAAATCGCATTTAATAGTGGCGCTGATATGGACATGGTTGGGCAGACTTACCTTAAATATCTAAAGCCTTTGATTGCAGAAAATAAAGTCACTGAGGCTAGGCTTAATGAAGCGGTTCGACGAGTGCTTGAAATGAAATGGCGCTTAGGGTTATTTGAAGACCCTTACCGTTACCACGATGAAAGTCGAGCGGCGCAGCGTATCCTTACGAAAGAAAATCTAGAGGCGGCCACAGATATGGCTAGGCGCTCTATGGTGTTATTAAAAAATCAGAACCAAGCCTTACCAATTGATAGTAACAAAGTTGACAGTATTGCACTTATTGGGCCTTTAGCTGATAACCGCTTTGACATGATAGGTAATTGGGCGGGAGCTGGAAACAGAGATTCTCAACCAGTGACAGTGAGAGAGGGGCTTAGCAATCTCTTGGACGATAAAGTAAAAATACGTTATGCCAAAGGAGCAACTCATTCTTATTTGTTATCTCATACGGGCATGTCTTCACTTATGGGGATAGATGTCCCGGTTTCAGGTCAAACTAAACAAGATTTACAAAGTGATATAGATGAAGCTCTTAAGATTGCTAAAGCGTCTGATGTAGTGGTTATGGTTTTGGGTGAAGACCAAAGAATGTCAGGAGAAGCGTCTAGCCGTACTGAGTTAACTTTACCAGGTAATCAGCAAGCGTTGATGGAAGCATTACGTAGTTTAAATAAACCACTGATACTGGTAGTGATGAGTGGACGGCCCAATGATCTTAGGTGGGCAGATAGCAATGTTGATGCGATTCTCCATGCTTGGTACCCAGGAACCATGGGAGGACAGGCCGTGGCTGATGTGCTTTTAGGGAAATATAACCCAGCTGGAAAGCTACCCATGACGTTTCCAAGAACGGTAGGGCAAGTTCCACTGTTTTACAATCACAAAAATACGGGAAGACCTATAGCTTCAAGCAACCCGGCGCATACTCCTGCGGAATATACATCTCGTTATGATGATTCATTAAATACGCCGCTCTATGCCTTTGGCCATGGATTGAGTTACACCCAATTTAAGTATGATGCACCAACATTAAGTAGCACTAGGCTAGATCAAAATGGTGAGCTTACTTTAACTGTTAAGGTTACCAATATTGGAGATAGGGCAGGTGAAGAAGTGATTCAGCTCTATACGCATCAAAAAGTTGGCTCTATTACTCGGCCCGTTAAAGAGCTTAAGGGGTTTCAAAAGCTAGCCTTTGAAGTGGGAGAAACCAAAACAGTGGCGTTTACCTTAACCCCGGATGATCTTGCTTTTTACCGAGCTGATATGAGCTGGGGTACTGAACCCGGAGAGTTTGAAGTTATGGTTGGTGGGGCTTCTAATAAGGTTCAAACTCTAACATTTACCTTGGTCGATTGAACCCGCTTAGGTATAAAATCCTAGCTTTTTTTACGTGATATAAAAATATTTTTTAATTGGTTTGGAGTATGAAATGAATAAGTTTGTTGTGTTGTTTTTGGTTTTAATGGCAACCTCTGTTGGGGCCGCCTCAAGTGAAGGGGTAATTCGCTACGAAAGTCCTTACTCGGTCAGTGAAACCATGGCTCGATTTGAAAAAATAGTGGCTGATAAAGGCTTCACTGTATTTTCGGTGATAGATCATCAGCAAAATGCAGCTAAAGTAGGTTTGGATTTACCTGCTACTCAAGTCATCCTGTTTGGCAATCCTAAAGTTGGAACACTTTTAATGCAATGTGCTCAGAATGTAGCCATAGATTTACCACAAAAAGTTATGGTAGCTGCAGTAAATGGCAAGGTGTGGTTATCCTATAACGACCCAGAATATTTAAAAAAGCGCCATCAAATTAAAGGTTGTGAGCAGGTTATTACTAAAATATCAGGGGCATTGGGTAAATTTGCACAAGCTGCAATAGCAAAATAAAACTAGTTTTTGTGCGCCCCTATTGCTTTATGAATTGCACGATTTTTCCTTAATTCATCATGAAATTATCCTTACTAAATATGTCTAATCCACAGTGATTAACTTTATTTGTAACTGGACACAATTTTATGAAGTTTCAAAAAGTAATAGGTTTTATGTGCTGTATTGTTGTTTCGTCTTGCGCCATAGGACCAGGTGGGCGAAGAGGTGGTGGTTCAGTCCATGGCCATGTGCAAGTAGGTAACCCGGGAGCAGCTCTTATTCTCGGGGCGGGTGTTTTAATAGGGACGATTATTACCTCGTTACCGAAAAAACATGTGGCAGTGAAAGAGGATTTATATCTATCCGATGGTGTGTTTTATAAATCAACCCCATCGGGATATGTCGCGGTTTCTGCTCCTGTAGGTACTTGGGTGGCAAGTATTCCTACACAGCATGATGTAATACATATCAACAACCATGAATACTTTAGAAATAATTCAAATTGGTACCAGTTTGATTATGACAAAAACCAGTATCAAGTTGTAAAAAATCCTTTTTCTGTAAGTAATAATTAAAGTATGGGTTATTTGCTACCATATGAGTCTAAAACAAAGTGTGTAAAGCCTAGGCTCTACACACTTTGTGAAGCTGCTACATCAAGGCTTTGAAGGTCACTGTATAATCCGCTAGGCCTTCATAACCTATAGTGGTTTTAACATCAAATGGCATCTCTAAAACGCCTTTAAATGATCCGGTTATTATCACCTCACCCGCTTCAAAGGTAACGCCCCGTTTAGTCATGTAATTGATTAACCATAGTAAACCGTCAATTGCACGGGGATTAGGGTGTTTACCATCTAAGGCCTGAATATCCTTATCTTGAGTGATATTGAGCTGAACTGTGCTTAAGTCTATTGCAATAGATTTGTCTACTTCAGGTCCAATAAATACCCCTTGGTTCACCATACAGTCGGCTAAACTATCTGCAAACTGTTTGCCTGAATCATCTGCATATCGGCTCTGTATTAACTCTAAGGCCATATGGGTAGTGCCAATAGCGTCAATGATTTCAGGCTCACTATAGTCGCCACTTTTCGCTGCTAACGGTTTAGCCAAAACAAAGCCAATCTCAGGCTCTACCCGGGCCACGCCATTATCTGCGTATAGTTCAATAATATTCGTGTCTTGTTGTACATCAAAAATGGGAGCGACAACTATTTTTCCTTCAGCAGGCGGTAGTAAGCACTTCCAACCTTTTACCTTGTGTAGTTTGGCCATTTCACCTTGAATAGCTAATGCATCGTCATTGCTAGTTGGGCGGATTGATTCATCTAAGCAAGGGGCTTTGGTACCTGCTTTACGGCGGCTAAGTAGTTCTTTGGCTGCTTTTTCAAAACTATTCATTTACCTTCTCCATGTATGTTTTTGTTTAGATAATAAAAAAGGGCCTACAGGCCCTTTTAAACATGATAAACACTAGGTTTTACTTCTTCTTTTTAACGGCTTTAGCGTTAGGTAAATCAGTAATTGACCCTTCAAATATTTCAGCTGCTAGGCCGATTGATTCGTTAAGTGTTGGGTGAGCATGAATAGTTAAGCCCACATCTTCAGCGTCTGCGCCCATTTCAACGGCAAGACATACTTCACCTAACATTTCACCAGCATTGATGCCGACAATTGCACCGCCTAAAACACGGCCAGTTTCTTTGTCGAAGATCATTTTAGTTTTACCTTCGGTGCGGGCAGATGCGATAGCACGGCCAGATGCAGCCCAAGGGAAGTTAGCAACTTCAATTTTTAAGCCTTGCTCTTTTGCTTCACGCTCTGTAACACCAACCCAAGCCATTTCTGGATCGGTATAAGCGATTGATGGAATACAGCGAGGGTCAAATACATGCTTCTTACCAGAGATAACTTCGGCAGCACAGTGTGCTTCGTGTACCGCTTTGTGAGCAAGCATAGGTTGACCAACAACATCACCGATAGCGAAGATGTGGTTAACGTTAGTACGTAACTCGTTGGTTACATTGATGAAGCCACGCTCATCTACTGCAACACCGGCTTTGTCTGCATCGATTAGTTTACCGTTAGGCTTACGACCAACAGCAACTAAGATCTTGTCGTAACGAACTTGTCCTTCTGGTGCGTTTTTGCCTTCAAAAGTAACGTATAAACCATCTTCTTTAGCATCAACTGCGACAACTTTAGTAGACAACATAATGTTGAATTTTTTCTTGTTGTAGTTGGTATAAATTTTAACTATGTCTGCATCAGCTGCAGGTACTAGTTGGTCTGCAAATTCAACAACAGAGATGTTAGATCCTAAAGCGTTGTAAACCGTACCCATTTCTAGGCCGATAATACCGCCACCAAGCACTAACATTTCTTCTGGAACATCTTTAAGTTCTAAAGCACCAGTTGAATCAATTACGCGAGGATCGTCAGTTGGAATAAATGGTAAATCAACAACAGACGAGCCCGCTGCAATAATAGCGTTGTCGAATGTAATTGTGGTTTCTTTACCGTCGTTACCAGCAACAACTATTGTTTTGTCAGAAGTAAATTTACCAAAGCCATAAACGGTTGTAACTTTACGGCCTTTAGCCATACCGCCTAATCCACCCGTTAATTGGCCGATTACGCTTTCCTTCCAACCGCGGATTTTGTCTAGGTCTATTTCTGGTTTGCCAAAAGTTACACCGTGAGAAGCCATCGCTTCTGCATCGTCGATTACTTTAGCTACATGTAATAAAGCCTTTGAAGGGATACAACCTACGTTTAAGCAAACACCGCCAAGTGTTTCACGGCTTTCTACTAATACTACATCTAAACCTAAATCTGCTGCACGGAACGCTGCTGAATAACCACCAGGGCCTGCACCTAATACCACTACTTGAGTTTTAATTTCGCTCATTTGAACCTCAAATTATCCTGTTATGACAGTATGTCTGGTTACGCTTTTTATATTGAGTAAACCATACACTGTGAATAAATCTTTTTTAACCCTAATTTAGGGGTTAATTAAAAATCGGTAACTATATAGTGTTACCGATTCCATATCTTTTAAAGTACTAGGCGGCGTAAATCAGTTAGGTTATTTGCAATCTCAGTAGAGAAAGCTGCACCTTCAGCGCCATCAATTACTCTATGGTCGTAAGACAAACTTAATGGAACCATTAGGCGCGGTACAAACTCTTTACCGTTCCACTTAGGTTTAAAGTCTGACTTAGATACGCCTAAAATACCTACTTCAGGAGCATTTACGATAGGCGTAAATGCTGTACCACCAATGCCACCTAAACTAGATATAGTAAATGTACCGCCTTGCATATCGGCTGCTTTAAGCTTGCCTTCACGGGCTTTACCAGAAATAACAATTAACTCTTTAGATAGTTCTTCTATGCCTTTTTTGTTCACGTCTCTGATAACAGGAACAACTAAGCCGCCAGGTGTTGCCACTGCAATACCAATGTTGACGAACTTCTTAAGAATTAAACTAGCACCGTCATCAGATAGAGTTGAGTTCATATTAGGGAACTTCTCTAATGCCCGTGCTACGGCTTTCATTACGAATACGAGTGGTGTAATTTTTAAGCCAGTCTTTTTCTTCGCATGGTATGCATTTTGTTCTTTACGGAAGTCTTCAATATCCGTGATATCTGCTTCGTCGAACTGAGTTACATGTGGGATAGTTGCCCAGTTGCGGTGTAAGAATGGACCAGAAATTTTCTGAATACGACCAAGTGCCACTTCTTCAATTTCACCAAACTTACTATGATCAACAGGTTTAACAGGAACAATTTGTAATACGTTGTCACCCACTACTGCACTGCTGCCAGCTGCCGCTTTAGGCGCTGCAAGCGCTGCTTTTACATATGCTTGAACGTCTTCTTTTAAGATACGTCCTTTACGGCCCGTTCCTTTTACTAAGCTTAAATCTACACCAAATTCACGACCTAAACGGCGAATAGCCGGAGAAGTGTATACTGGACCTGATGACTTAAAGTCACTCGGTGCAGCTGACGCTGGAGCTGGTTTCGCTTGAGGAGCAGGGGTTGGCGCTGCTGCAGGTGCTGGTGCCGGAGCAGGAGCTGCTGCCGCTGGAGCTGGTGCAGAACCGCCACCTTTGGTCTCAAGTTTAACAACAACTGAACCTTGCTTAACTTTATCACCAGTTTTGATGAAGACTTCTTTCACTGTTCCAGCATGAGTAGAAGGAACATCCATAGTTGCTTTATCAGTTTCTAAGGTGATTAAACCGTCTTCTTCTTCGATTTCATCACCTACAGCTACAAGCACGTCGATAACGTCTACTTCACCGTCTTCACCAATATCAGGCACAGCTACTTCAAGGATTTCACTTGCTGCAGGTGCGGGAGCGGTGGCAGGAGCCGTTGCTTCTGGCGCTGGAGCAGCAGGTGCTGCACTAGCCTCAGATGCAGAGCCAGCCGTTTCTAGTTTAATAACTAGGGTACCTTGCTTAACTTTATCACCAGTTTTGATGAACACTTCTTTTACTGTACCGGCATGGGTAGAAGGGACATCCATAGTCGCTTTATCAGTTTCTAAGGTGATTAAACCGTCTTCTTCTTCAATCACATCGCCTACAGCTACAAGCACGTCGATAACGTCTACTTCACCATCTTCACCAATATCAGGTACGGCTACTTCGATAACTTCACTGGCACCAGATGCTGCCGGTGCTGCTTCTGCTGGAGCTGGAGCGGCTTCTGGTGCAGGTGCAGGTGCTTCTGCTGCCGGCGCTGCAGGCTCTTCAGCTGCTGGTGCAGTTGCACCTGCAGCTTTGATTTCACCAATCACATCGCCTTCTTTGATTTTGTCACCTACTGCAACTGATAAGCTGGCTAGCTCACCAGCAAAAGGTGCTGGGATATCCATTGAAGCTTTATCAGTTTCAACGGTAACAATCCCTTCATCAGCTTCTAGTGCATCACCAACGGCAACACAAATTTCAATGATTTCAACTTCTTCGCCACCCACATCAGGGACTAGAATTTTTTGAATATCAGACATATATAAGATTCCTTATCTAGTCGCTATTAAGCGTACAGTGGATTAAGTTTATCAGTATTGATATCGAAACGTTTAATTGCTTCGCTTACAACACTCTTCTCTACTTCGCCACGCTTAGCTAATTCGTACAATGAAGCTACAACTATATATGCAGCGTTTACTTCAAAATGAGTACGTAAGTTTTCACGGCTATCACTGCGGCCAAAACCGTCTGTACCTAGACAACGGTAATCAGTATCAATGAAAGCACGAACTTGATCAGAGTAACCTTTAACGTAATCGGTAGCTGCAATAGCAGGACCAGCTTCTTTGGTGATTACTTTGCCAATGTGCGCTGTCATAGGCTCGGCTTCTGGGTTTAACATGTTCCAACGTGTAACGTCTTGGCCTTCACGGGCTAGCTCGTTGAATGATGTAACAGAATAAACATCAGAAGATACATTGTAATCAGCACTTAGAATTTGAGCGGCTTTACGTACTTCGTTTAATATAGTACCTGAGCCCATTAACTGTACGTTTGAGCTAGCTTTCTTGGCTTCAACGCGCTCTAACTTATAAATACCTTTAATGATATCGGCTGCCACTTCATCACCTTCTGGCATAGCAGGGTGCTGATAGTTTTCGTTCATTAATGTTAAGTAATAGAAAACATTTTCGTTTTCACCATACATACGACGTAAGCCGTCTTGTACGATAACTGCTACTTCGTAACCGTAAGTTGGGTCGTAAGTAACACAGTTAGGTATTAAGTTAGCTTGAACATGTGAATGTCCGTCTTGGTGCTGTAGGCCTTCACCGTTAAGGGTAGTTCGGCCAGCTGTTGCTCCAAGTAAGAAACCACGTGCTTGGCTATCGCCCGCTGCCCATGCTAAGTCACCCACACGTTGGAAACCAAACATTGAGTAGTAGATGTAAAATGGAATAGTTGTCGCATTACAAGTTGAGTAAGACGTACCAGAAGCAACCCATGATGCCATTGCGCCTAGCTCGTTAATACCTTCTTGTAGTACTTGGCCTTTTTTATCTTCACGGTAATAAGCAACTTGGTCAGCATCTTGAGGAACATATTTTTGTCCTTCGCTTGCATAGATACCTACTTGACGGAATAAGCCTTCCATACCAAAAGTACGGGCTTCATCAGGAATGATAGGCACGATACGCTTACCGATTTTCTTATCTTTCAATAGGCTGTTTAGTACACGTACGAATGTCATAGTAGATGAAACTTGACGGTCACCTGAGCCTTTAAGTATCGCATCAAAAATGGATAACTCTGGCATTTCAAGTTGTTCTTCAGCTTGCATACGACGTTGAGGTAAAGTGCCGCCTAATGCTTCACGACGCTCTTTCATGTACTTATATTCAACGCTGTCTTCAGCAAACTTGAAGTAAGGTAAGTCTGGAATCGCTTCGTCAGCAACTGGAATGTTGAAACGGTCACGGAATTGTTTAATTGAATCAACGTCCATTTTCTTAACGTTGTGAGCAATGTTTAATGCTTCACCTGATGCACCTAAACCAAATCCTTTAACGGTTTTAGCAAGAATAACAGTAGGACGACCTTTAGTATCCATAGCTTTTTGATAAGCAGCAAATACTTTAACGGGATCATGTCCACCACGGTTTAAGCGGAAAATATCTTCGTCAGACATATTAGCAACAAGTGCTGCAGTTTCTGGGTATTTGTTGAAGAAGTTTTCGCGAGTGTACTTGCCACCTTTAGCTTTACAGTTTTGGTATTCACCATCAACGGTTTCGCTCATAAGTTGTAAAAGTTTACCTGATTTATCACGGGCGATAAGTGCATCCCAGTAACTACCCCAGATAACTTTCACTACTTCCCAGCCTGCGCCGCGGAAAGTACCTTCAAGTTCTTGGATGATTTTACCATTACCACGTACCGGTCCATCTAAACGTTGTAAGTTACAGTTAATTACAAACGTTAGGTTGTCTAGTCCTTCACGGGTAGCTAAACCAATTGCACCTAATGATTCTGGCTCATCGCACTCACCATCACCCATGTAGCAATATACACGTTGACCTGAACAGTCTTTAATACCACGGTCAGTCAAATATTTTAAGAAACGAGCTGTGTAAATAGCTTGTAGTGGGCCAAGACCCATAGAAACGGTTGGGAACTGCCAGTAGTCTTTCATCAAGTGTGGGTGCGGATAAGACGATAAGCCTTCGCCATCACATTCTTGACGGAAGTTATCAAGTTGTTCTTCTGATAATGCGCCTTCTACGAAAGAGCGAGCGTAAATACCAGGAGAAATATGACCTTGAGAAAAGATAAAGTCGCCACTGTCTTTTTCATTTGGCGCTTTGAAGAAGTGGTTGAAACCCACATCGTACAACATAGCAGATGAAGCAAAACTACCGATATGACCACCTAGCTCTAAATCTTTCTTAGAGGCTCGTAATACAATCATCAAGGCGTTCCAACGAATTGCAGCACGGATACGGGCTTCAATTGTTTGGTCACCAGGCATTTTAGGCTCTTGTGATGGCGGAATAGTATTTACATAAGCTGTTTTCGCATCAAATGGTAAGTGAGTACCACTGCGGCGAGCTTGATCTATTAACTTCTCTAAAAGGAAATGAGCACGCTCTGGACCTTCATTTTCCAAAACGGCTTCCAATGATTCAAGCCATTCTTGCGTTTCAGCTGAATCTAAATCGATGTTAGGGAGCTCAGACATAGTATTTACTTAGTCTCCAATGTTGTAGGGTAAAAATAATTAAATGACTAAAATGCATAAATTAGCCAAGGTGTATTTCACTAATGCGTAAGTTAAAAACTTATGCGTATCGTTGCATTCCACTTCTTGAACGGCGCATAGCGCTTTGTTCTTGGGTCTGCAGTAACAATTCTTTTTCAACGAATGTTAAGTGGGTATGGCTTTCGTTCCACGCTCTTTGTGGTTTGCCACTTAAAATCGCTGCTAATAATTTCTTATGGTAATTGCGCATTCTTTCAAACATATCTGGACTTCTGGCCAGCATAGTAATGTGACGTTCTAAATTATCTGTAATTAGACTCGCCATGCTTCTTACTAAATGTAAAAAAATGCTGTTTTGTGATGCCACGCAGATCGCAATAAAAAATTCAAAAACGGCTTCTGCTTCTAAGCGAGGGTCATTTTCGATTTGTGCAAGTCCAATAGCTTCAAATTTGTTCTGTACAACTTTTAAGTCACTTGGTGTGCCGCGCATAGCTGCATAATAAGCAGCCATGCCCTCAACACCTAATCTAAACTCTAGTAAATCAAATTGAGTGCTAGGTGTTTTTGACATTAGGTCAAACAAGGGATCGGCTAGCCCTTTTAATTGGTTGTCGCACACAAAGGTACCACCACCTTGTTTACGAATAACTAGGCCTTTCGCTTCTAGCTTTTGTATGGCTTCTCGTACCGAAGGGCGAGACACTTCAAATTGTTCTGTTAATGTTCTTTCTGGAGGAAGTTTTTGACCGGCAGCTAATCTACCATCAAGCATCATGGACTCTAATTGTTCCATTATGTCATCAGATATTTTTCTTGATTGCACTCGGCGCATTTAATTTTTCCATCCAACCAGAGGGGTTAGCCTTTGGTAAATTGGTAAGACCATTGGGTGCAATAGCTTAGTAAACATTTAGTCTGGGGTAAATGTTAATTTTTATTTCACTTGGCATAAGATGTTCGTAAAGCCCTTAATGCCAAGTAAATAAAGGAGTTTTAGTAAGATTTTTTGTGGTCAGACCTGTTAAGGGATCCAGCCAGAAATTGATAAAATTGCGATCACTACTAACAAAAACATCACATTTCGCTTCGCCAACTTGACTAAAGTACAAGGCTCTTCAGTGCAATTTTTTTCGTCAGGCTCAATTTCTTCTGCTTTTTTAGATACATCTAATAATAAAGTTTTGGCAGATATCGTAGGGTCTGGTAAGTAGCTCAGCCAAGTGGGTAATGCACGTGAAAAATGCCCCACCACTAAAAAGCCTAAAGCTGTGATTCTAACAGGAACCCAATCTAGAATATTTAAGAGGCGTTTAGCTTGAGCCGCGGCCTGTGGGTTGTCTGCTTCTAATTTAGCAGCTAACTCGCGAATTAATACATATAAAACCGCTCCCGCTGCTCCTAATGCAACAAACCATAAAATAACAGCGGCATAATGACGATAGTTTTGCCAAATTAAGTTTTGGCCAAGCGTTAGATGTTCATTGGAATTATTATTTATTTGTTGTTCGTACATACTGCAGGCTTGCATGTCGCCACGGTTGGCTGCTTCTAAAAAACACTTATAAGTTGCGCGAATAATTGGGCAACCCATGCAAACCATAAGAATACCTGTACTTAATAGTAATTCGATTAGTCCACCTGTGAACTTTTGTACCAACAAATAGATGCACAAGACAGGTATTACAATAACTACGGCTAACACCCATGATTTTGAAGAAGAGTTTAACCAATCTTTTGATTTGATTATTTCTAGGTACTTGTTGGTGTAAAGCTCAGCTTGCCAGTAAGTAGATTGAGTTGTAACTCTTTCTATTAATAAAACCAGTAATAAACTGATTAATGTCATGTAAATAACCTTTTAAATTAGTTTGATAACAACAGCTAAACTATATCACTGTCTATTTGCAAAGTAATAGTTGTCTGTATCTACCCCAGTCAAAAGACACACCTGGGTCGGTTTTTCTTCCGGGAGCGATATCATTATGGCCTACGATGCGGCCTAGCGTTATCGATGGGTAAGTGCGTTGCAAAGCAATACTAAGGTGTTGCAAGCTTTTATATTGCGCATCTGTATAAGGAATATGGTCAGCACCTTCAAGTTCAACACCAATACTGTAATCGTTGCATCTATTTTGTCCTTGAAAACTCGATAAACCAGCATGCCAAGCTCTTTTGTTAAAGGGCACAAATTGCACAATATGACCATCTCTTTGAATGAGACAGTGGGCCGATACTCGCATTTGGTAAATACTCAAAAAATAGGGATCAAGCTTAGGATCTAGCTTGCCGGTAAAAAAATACTTTATATAGTCGCCGCCAAATTCGTTTGGTGGCAGCGATATATTGTGAATAACTAGCAAGGAAATATCAGTGTTTTCTGGCCTATCGTCACAGTGGGTGCTTGGGTAATATTCAGCTTGTGTTAAAATTGCTTGCTTAATCAATGTATTGGCTATTTTGATTGTTCTGTTGCCATTATCATAACAAAGTGAAAGGCAGCTATCGCGTTATTTTAATGGCCTAAATGTAGCTAAGCAGCCAATTAAAATTTAGAGGTCGTTATGCAGCAAAGTAAAATGGGCAAGGGCATGTTAATTGTTGCTTGGGTGATTGGTTTAGCCCTGCTGACCTATATGTTTGAAGAACAACTTGCCGAACAGTTTAATCCTAATGAGGAGCCTATTTCATCCATACGCGGAGATGGAGTAGAAGTTAAGTTAAAACAAAATAAAGCGGGTCACTATGTAACGGGCGGCGCTATTAATGGACAGCCTGTCGTGTTTTTACTTGATACAGGGGCAACACAGGTATCTATTCCTATGCATTTAGCTAAGCAACTTAATTTACAGCAGGGTAGGGCCTACAGAGTACAAACCGCTAATGGTAGTGTTGAAGTGGCGCAAACTAATATAGAGCGTTTGTCTATTGGCGACATTCAATTGTTTGATGTTGATGCTCATTTGAATCCAGCCGTTAGCAGCAACGAAATTTTGCTAGGTATGAGTGCCTTGAAGCAATTAGAATTCACTCAAAAAGGTGATTGGCTTATTTTGCGCCACTTATAAGCTGTTTACATATTTCATTTATATATAGAGACGTTATGCACAATATTGATATTCCACTAGCCGTTCAATTAGCCTTATCAGAAGATTTAAACGGCCAAGATGCAGATTTAGGTGATATTACTGCCAACCTAATTCCCAAAGAGCAAGAAATCACTGCAGCTATTATCACCCGAGAACACTGCGTATTAGCTGGTAGTGCTTGGGTAACAGAAACCTTCTTACAATTAAATAAAGGTATAGATTTACAATGGCTTGCAAAAGATGGAGACAAGCTCACTCCAAATCAAACCATTGTTAAAATTACAGGTAATGCTAGGCATATATTAACGGGCGAGCGCACCGCATTGAACTTTTTGCAAACCCTATCGGGTACGGCAACAGCTGTGGCTGACTGTGTAGCAGAGCTAGCAGGCACCAGTACACAACTATTAGATACACGCAAGACCTTGCCCGGTATGCGCCTTGCCCAAAAATATGCAGTTCGCTGTGGCGGTGGTACTAACCATCGCATTGGGTTGTACGATGCATACCTAATAAAAGAAAACCACATTTTAGCCTGTGGCTCTATTGAAAACGCAGTAAAACAAGCACGTCAAGCCCATTGTCAACTAAAAGTTGAAGTAGAAGTTGAAAATATTGAAGAGTTAAATCAAGCCATATCTGCCGAAGCTGACATAGTTATGTTAGACAACTTTAGCAATGAAATGATTGAGCAAGCAGTGGCGATAAACGCTGGGAGATGCAAGTTAGAAGTATCAGGAAATATTACTAAACCTAGGCTAAAAGCGCTCTCTGGGCTAGGTGTTGATTATATTTCCTCTGGTGCATTAACTAAAGATGTGAAAGCTATAGACTTATCTTTAAGGGTGTTAGCTGAATAAAGTTAAGGGGTAAATAAGTAAAACGTAGGGGTGAAATTCCTTAAGTGTTTGAAACCATACACTTAGGTATATTTGTGAATACTTGCCAGTTTAGCAACTCGATCTATACTGATTACGAATTCAAAAACAACGCCCTGAACCGGCAAACTGATTTACCTAAAAACTTAACTTTATACATCGGAGATACACCATGAACATGACTAAAACTAACACTATGAAAAAACAAGGCGGCTTCACTCTAATCGAATTAATGATTGTTGTTGCTATTATCGGTATTTTGGCTGCAATCGCATTGCCTGCTTACCAGTCTTACACAGAAAAAGCTCGTTTTACTGAAGTGACAAATGCTACAGCACCAGCAAAGACAGCAGTTGAAATTTGTGTTCAGATGGGAAATGCACTTAGCGCTTGTAATTCAAGTACAACTTCTGATCCAACTGACATCCCTGAAGCTGTTACAGCGGCAGCTGGAATTCCTGGCTTAAGTGTTGCTGCAGGAATTATAACAGCTACTAAGCCTACAGACTCAGGGATTAATGGTACAGGCTCTTATACCTTGACACCAACAGTAGCGACAAACGGTGGGATTACTTGGGCGGAATCGTGTACTCCATCAACACTTTGTTAAGTTATTCATTCTTGAGGTGAGCCCGGAATATCCGGGCTTTTTTGATTCTACAACCTAGAGTGTAACCATTATGGCATCTACGACCCCAACGACTTTTACTTATCAAGGCAACAATAAAAATGGCCAAGCTGTAAAAGGTGAGATTTCGGCCATGACAGTCCTTGAAGCTAAAAACCAGCTTCGAAGGCAAGGTATTGCAGCCAAGCGAGTGAAAAAATTAGCTAAGCCGCTATTTGGTAAAGGGGGAGAAAAAATAACTCCTGCAGATATTGCTATGTTATCTAGGCAAATAGCAACTATGTTAACTGCAGGTGTAAGCCTAATACAAACCTTAGAAATGATAGCCACAGGCCATGCTAATGTGAGTATGCGCAAGCTTTTGGTTGAAATTACCGCTGAAGTTAGTGCTGGTAATCCATTGTCTAACACTTTACGCAAGCACCCTAAATATTTTGACGACTTATATTGTGATTTGGTTGAAACTGGTGAGCAGTCTGGTGCCCTAGAGACTATTTATGACCGAATAGCTCTATATAAAGAAAAGGCCGAAGCCTTAAAATCAAAAATTAAAAAGGCCATGTTTTACCCCATTGCCGTTGTAGTAGTGGCGTTAATTGTTACGACAATTTTGCTTATTTTTGTAGTGCCTCAGTTTGAAGAGATATTCTCAAGCTTTGGGGCTGAGCTTCCGGCTTTTACCCAATTTGTATTAGGTATATCCAGATTTATGCAAGACTACGGGGTATTTGTGGGCATGGGATTGTTTGCTTTCGGATTTTTGTTTAAAAAAGCCCATGCAAAGTCTCGAAACCTAAGGGATTCGGTAGATAAAAAGGTTTTAAAAATTCCTGTAATAGGTGAAATTCTTAAAAAAGCATCGGTGGCTCGGTTTACCCGAACCTTATCTACAACCTTTGCTGCAGGTGTACCTTTGATTGGTGCCTTAGACTCTGCTGCTGGTGCAGCCGGTAATGCAGTATTTAGAGATGCCATTTTATTCGTTAAAAAAGAAGTGGCCGGTGGTATTCAAATGAATGCGGCCATGCGCTCTACTGGGACATTCCCAGAGATGGTGGTGCAAATGATAGCTATAGGTGAAGAATCAGGATCTGTGGATGAAATGTTAGGTAAGGTGGCGAATATTTATGAGGCTGAGGTGGATGATATGGTTGATGGCTTAACTAGCCTGTTAGAGCCTATGATTATGGCTGTATTAGGTGTGGTTATCGGGGGCTTAATTGTTGCCATGTACCTACCAATATTTGATATGGGCAATGTGGTTTAGCTCTATTTAAAATTACTTTTAGTAAATCTAAGCTGTTTTTAGCCTTGTGATAGCTTGCTAATTCAAAATCTGGCAAGCTACCTTTTCATTTAACTTATTAAGTTTAAGTATGCACTCTTCTTTACAACTTATGGCGGATAATCCCGCCTTATTTATATCTGTGGTTTTTATTATCAGTCTGTTGGTGGGCAGCTTTTTAAACGTGGTGATTTATCGTTTACCTGTGATGATGGAAAGGGGCTGGAAAGCAGAGATTGACGAGTATCTTTTATCGCAAAAGGAGGCTTCTCAAGCTAGTGGCTCCCAAACAAAAGGTGCTGCCCTAAGTACCACAGAAACCTTTAACTTAGTTAAACCTGACTCAACTTGCCCTAAGTGCCAACACAAAATTAAACCTTGGGAAAATATTCCAGTACTTAGTTGGTTAGTTCTTGGCGGAAAATGTAGCCAATGCAAACTACCTATTCCGATCCGTTACCCACTAGTTGAGTTAGCCACAGGCTTGTTATCGGCTTTAGTTGCCTGGCATTTTGGATTTGGCTTGGCTGCTGTTGCTGCCGTTGTAGCGACTTGGCTATTGATTGCAATGACATTTATAGACTTAGATACTATGTTATTGCCCGACCAATTAACCCTACCGCTACTGTGGATGGGACTTTTACTGAGTATCAACAGCAGTTTTGTCACCCCAACTGATGCCATCATTGGAGCGGCAGTAGGTTATTTGAGCTTATGGAGTCTTTATTGGGCTTTTAAGTTGCTGACTGGTAAGGAAGGCATGGGATATGGTGATTTTAAGCTACTGGCAGCTATAGGTGCATGGGTAGGTTGGCAGCATTTACCTGTTGTTATTTTACTCTCGTCATTTGTGGGTGCAGTGGTTGGTATTAGCTTATTGACAATGCAGGGCAAAGATAAAAGTCAGCCTATTCCCTTTGGACCTTATCTAGCTGCAGCTGGCTGGTTAACTTTAATGTTTGGTGACTGGTTGGTGGCACAATATTGGGTACTGATCCTGCCATGAGCTCGTATGTAATAGGGGTAAGCGGTGGAATTGGCAGTGGAAAAACCACAGTCACTGACTGTTTTAAGCAGTTTGATATCGACGTCATTGATGCTGATGTAGTGGCAAGGCAGGTAGTTGAACCTGGTACCCAAGGTTTACAAGCCATAACTGAAAAATTTGGCCCGCAAATACTAGATAAGCAGGGTGAGCTTAATAGAAGTCAGCTTAGGCAATTGATTTTTAGTAATGCCGAGCATAAAAACTGGTTAAATAACTTGCTGCATCCCGCCATTAGAACTGAGATGGCAAAACAAATACAAGACGCCAAGTCTAGTTATTGTTTATTGAGTGTTCCTTTACTGATTGAAAATAAATTGTATGAGATGGTCGATAGAGTATTAATTGTTGATGTTTCTGAAAGCCAGCAATTGGCGCGAACCATACTCAGAGATAAAAGTAATACTGAGCAAATTCAAGCAATTATGAAATCCCAAGCCACTAGGGAGCAAAGGTTGGCGTTTGCTGATGATGTAATTGATAACAATGGCCCAACTGAAAATTTACAGCAACAAGTCAGTTTGCTACATCATAGATATTTAGATTTGGCTAAAAATAAAACTAGCTAACAATTTTAGCCTATTGATTTGACTAAAAATTCTTTACAATGGTATTTACTCGTTCAATAACGTGAATTACCACGTAACAAATTTAAAGGTCACAATGTCTCAAGCTATTTATGAATTTCCTCTCAATGAAAAGGTGCGAATTTACCTCAGACTTGAGCAGTTATTTAAGCAGCTTGAGCAAGGCAAGAATGCTGTTGAAGACTGGCAATATATCAATTTTTTAGACTGTCTCTTTACTCTGTTAGACTTAACAGAGCGCATAGACCTGCGTAATGATGTGCTCAAAGATATTGAGCTCCATGAAAAAAACCTAGTGATTTGGTCTAAACACCCCAATATTGATGAAGAGGCATTGCAGTTTGCCCTTAAAAAAATATTACGCCTTAGAGAATCATTAAGAACTAACAAAAAAGTTGGTGCAGAATTAAAAGAAGACCGCTTACTGTCATCAATAAGACAAAGGTTTTCTATTCCTGGTGGCACCTGTAGTTTTGATTTACCTAATTTACACTATTGGTTACAACAACCTCTAGCTTTTAAACAACAGCAGGTGTTGGCATGGTTAGAAGAACTTAAGCCAATTCAGCAATCGATGGAAGTTACTTTGTCCTTTTTAAGAGAAAGAGGGCGCTTTACAGACGTTGAGGCCGAAAAAGGCTTTTATCAAGGTATTGCTGAAGACAAAAACGAGTTGATACGAGTATTGGCTGCAACTGACCAAGGATATTATCCTATGTTATCAGGCAATAAATACCGTTATGCAATTCGTTTTACGTTATTTGTCGCTGATATGAATGGTAGTACCGCTGTCGACTCTACCGTTAACTTTAAATTAGCTTGTTGTTAAATAAACCATAAAGAGCAATATTAATATGCCTACTGTAGTGAATTGCCCCCACTGTCAAACCAAGGTTGAGTGGATACCTACAAGTCAATTTCGTCCATTTTGTAGTAAACAATGTCAACTCATTGATTTAGGTGAATGGGCTGAAGAAGGAAAATCTATTCCTTGTGGGGCAAGTAAAGACGCAGAAACAACAGAACTTCCTGATATTGAAGATATCGAAGCTATGTTGAGCCAACAAGATAGTGGCTTTTTTAAAGATTAGATTTAGAGTTAATCTAAAAAATAGATTGTAGATATCTATTTTAATCATTTTTAATATTTCTATCATATGGTTATTATAATTTCACTTTGAGGCACAGGCCCCATTCAAGCAAAACATGTAAGGATAAAAATTTATGTCTAATCCAAATTTCGAAAATAAAGAAGGTCAAGCAGTCCCTAGTTGTACTTTTCCAGCTCGTGTTAATGATGAGTGGGTAAAAGTGTCAACCGATGAGCTTTTTAAAGGTAAAACAGTGGTTGTATTTTCTCTTCCAGGAGCATTTACACCAACTTGTTCTTCTACTCATTTACCTCGCTACAATGAACTAGCAAATGTTTTCAAAGCTAATGGCGTAGATGAAATTGTATGTATGTCAGTTAACGATACCTTTGTCATGAATGCTTGGGCTGAAGATCAAGAGTCAGATAATGTTACTCTAATCCCTGATGGAAATGGTGAATTTACCGATGGCATGGGCCTATTAGTAGATAAGGCTGACTTAGGATTTGGAAAGCGTAGCTGGCGTTATTCTATGTTGGTTAAAGATGGCATAGTGGACAAAATGTTCATCGAGCCTGACTTACCAGGCGACCCGTTTGAAGTATCTGATGCAGACACTATGCTTGAGTATATTGCTCCAAGTGCTGTTAAACCTGAGCCAGTAGCTGTGTTAACTAAACCTGGCTGTCCATTCTGTGCTAAAGCAAAGAACCTGCTTGACGAAAAAGGTTTAGCTTATGAAGAGTTTGTAATGGGACGTGAGATTTCTTTCACTGGTCTTAAAGCTCTATCTGGTAATGAGTCTTGGCCTCAAGTCTTTATCGGTGGCAAGCTAATTGGCGGCTCTGATGATTTAGAAGCTTATTTCGCATAAGTAAAAAGTTATTAAGATTATGAATGGCGCCTTAGGCGCCATTTTTGTATGTGGTGTTTATCAGTGGATAGAGCTAATCTAAAAAGGCATTTTTGCTGAAGTGTTAAGGGAGCTTTTCATAACGTCCATGTAACACAAGGGATTTTGCTAACCCTTGTGTGCCTCTTATTTATGCTGCCTTTCGTTAGTGGCTTAACAAAAATCCTAATTATATTCGTAGGTTATGGTTGAACACTTGAGGTGACTAAGATTAGTATGAGTACAATTTAAAACAAGACATACTCTATATGAAAACGTCTATCCTAGTACTTTTTTTAACTACCACTTTTTCATTTTTTGTTGCTGCTCAAAGCATTGAACCTATTTTTGACGAGTTTGATGGACTTTATCAGGCAGAGCTTGGGTCTACACAAGGCTGCGTAAATCCTGAGGTAAATGTGTTTAGGGTTTGCTCAAGTGCGTTAAGAAATGACAAAAATGCCCCTTATATTTTGCATCACGGTGCTAAAACTGAAAAAGTGATGGTGTTGTTTCATGGCCTAAGTGACTCACCGTTTTACTTTCGCTCTATTGCTAAAGCCGTCTATCAAGAAGGCTTTAATGTGGTTGTGGCGCTGCTTCCTGGCCATGGAAAAATAGATCCAGACGCTGATATGGAAGACTCAGAGCTTGCTGATAGATGGCGTTCACATATTGCTAAGGTGACTGCTATCTCTGAGCAACTAGGTGATAAGATTTATTTAGGTGGGTTCTCAACGGGCGGTGCATTGGCTACCGAATACATTTTACAACATCCCGAAAAAGTGAGTGGTTTAACCTTGTTTTCAGGTGCCTTAGCATTAGATCCCAACGTAGAGTTTATGGCGAATATATGGGGAATACAGTTACTCGCAAAGTTTTTAGATGGTGATTATCAATCCGAGAATGCCAATCCATATAAGTACCCCCAGGTCGCGCGTTTTGCTGCTTTTGAATTGGTTGAAGTGATTTTTTCAGTTAGGGAATTATTAGAAAAAGGTGCCAAGGTAGACTTACCTATTTTTGCCGCCCATTCTACTGCCGATAGAACTACTCCAATTGTTGGAGTTAAAAGTTTGATGGAGTACAACCAGGCTACTAGTGTTTTGTATGAATTACCTAAAGAGCTAGAAATTTGCCATGCTGATGTGGTTATTAATGAAGAGCAAGTTTCTGAGATTGGTATAGATGGCTCGTTACTTGAAGAAATTATGCCTTGTGATGTACCAAAGGCTAACCCTAAACATGCAGAAATGCTTACTAATTTAATGGCTTTTTTGGCGGCTAATTAGTGAAACAGTTCATCGTACTATTAAGAGGCATAAATGTTGGTGGCAAAAATAGTTTGCCCATGAAACATTTGTCATCCCTTTTAATGGCAATGGGTTGTAGTGAGGTTAAAACCTATATTCAAAGTGGCAATGTATCTTTATTCCATCAAAGTGAGAATGCCGAGTTATTGGCATCTGAAATAAAAGCCAATATTAATAGTAAGTTTGGTTTTAATATTAATGTGATGGCCTTTACTGCTGAATCCTTTAGTGATTTAGCTAACAGTAATCCTTTTAAAAATGCAGAACTAGAACCTAAAACCCTGCATGTATATTTTTTAGCAAAGCCTGCTGCTTCTGCAGATTTACAAAGTTTAATGGGGTTAAAAGCCGCGAGTGAAACCTTTGAGCTATTGGGCACGGCTTTTTATCTGCATGCACCAGATGGAATTGGCCGCTCAAAATTAGCGGCAAAAGTAGAGAAGTATTTAGGTGTCGCAGCCACAGCTAGAAATTGGAATACTGTGAGTAAGCTATTGAGTATGACAGACATCAAATAAAGACTTGCAGTTAGGGTTGATAAGGTAATTTATTGTTATGTATTCGTAAAATAAATGGCGTTTATTTGAAAGGTATTTAGGCTTAAGGCGGTTTAAGCAATGTCCCTTTAGTCTCTTTAAGCGAATTTACATGTCTAACGAATACACTTTATATGGTGCGCCAATGTCACTTTACACAGGCAAGGCTAGATCATATCTAAATTATAAACAACTAGCTTACCGTGAGGTTTTTTCCTCATTAAAAGTGTACAAGAATGTAATAGTACCTAACACTGGGGTACGTTATGTTCCGGTGTTAAAAACTCCTGCTGGTGAATATTTACAAGATACAGCTCATATAATAGATACCCTAGAACAAGCCCCCACGAGTCGCTCTGTTACCCCAGTTACTGCTAAGCAAAAACTTGTTTCTCAACTATTTGAAATATGGGGAGATGAGTGGCTGGTAATACCCGCTATGCATTATCGATGGAATAAAGATAATTTTCCTTTTATCTATGAAGAATTTGGAAAAGTCGTATTCCCTAATATGCCGAGTTTTGTTCGTGCTTATGTAGGTAAAAAAGTAGGTGCGAAGTTTAAGGGCTTTGTTCCTATGTTAGGGATAACCGAGAAAAGTATTCCTGCGATTGAGGATTGGTATGAAAATCATGTGTTAAAGCTTTTGAATGAGCACTTTGCTGAGCATGATTATTTACTTGGGACGAAACCCTGTGTTGGAGATTTTGCATTAATGGGGCCCCTTTATGCCCACCTATTCAGAGATCCTGCTCCAGGGAAAATTATGCATACACTGGCGCCCAATGTTGTTAAATGGGTATTGAGGATGAATCAAAAAAATGTTCCAGAAGGTAGGTACTTAAACAATGATGAGGTTCCCACGAGTTTACTTTCCTTGTTAAAAAGGATGTTTAAAGAGCAGTGGCCCGTACTAGAAAGTACGGTTAAACATCTTGAAAAGTGGAGCACAGAGAACCCTGACAACACAGCAATACCTAGAAGCATTGGTGAGCATAGCTTTACAATCGGCGAAGTTACCGAGCGCCGTGCGATAGCTAGTTTTCATCAATGGAAAGTACAAAGAGTATTGAACTGTTATTATCAATTTAATGGATCTGAAAAACCTTTGGTTGATAACTTTTTGAAAGAAATTGGAGGATTAGATGCCATGCAATTACACATTAAAAATTGGATAATAAGGGAAGATAATCAACTTACATTTTCTAACACAGATATATTATCAATAGGATTATAATGCATTTAGTTTGCTCTCATTGTTTTGCCATTAATCGAATACCCGAAGGTAAAAGCCATACTTCAGCTAAGTGTGGTAAATGCAAAAAAGTAGCTGCTCCAAGCACTTATGTTGACTTGACTGGCTCTAATTTCTATCGCTACATCGAAAAAAACGATTTACCAGTGATCGTTGATTTTTGGGCGACTTGGTGTGGACCTTGTCAGGCTATGGCTCCGGTTTTTGAAACTGTAGCCAAACAGTCTGAGTCTATACTTTTTGCAAAAGTAAATACGGAACAAGCCCAGCAAATTTCTGCTGAAGCTAGTATTAGAAGCATCCCCACTTTAATATTTTTTCACCATGGCAAAGAGATAGAAAGAGTCTCCGGTGGCTTGTCTGAACAGCAGCTAAAAGCATGGATACTACAGTGCTTAAAGAAACTTTCATAAGTTAGACTCGCCATACCCTAATTATTAAAGGTGTGGCGACGTTACTCATTTGCTTCATTGACATTTTTTGCAGAATCAAAATAGGCTGAGAAAACAATCTTTGTTAGTTATTTTTGTGCTGCGATGACGGATATTTCTACTAGTAGTTCCGGTCTAGCCATTGATGCTTGTACACAAGCTCGAGCCGGAGCAAAACCTTCAGGAACCCAGTTATCCCACACTTGATTCATGGCCGCAAAATCTTGCATGTCTTTGATATAGATAGTTGCACTGAGCATATGCTCTTTATCACTGCCAGCGTCAGCTAACAATTGCTCAACTTTATCAAGCATGGTTTGAGTTTGTTGCTCTATCCCTTGGGTAGCATCTGCGCAAACTTGTCCACATAGGTACACTGTACCTTGATGAATAACAATGCGACTCATACGTTGCTTGGTTTCTTTGCGCTCGATCTTGTTTGAGCCTGTTACATTTGCCGTAGAGGGATTCGAGGCTTGTAAAGGCGTATTTACCTCTGAATCTATGTCACCGCAGAATAGGTGTCCATAACGGGACTCTCGCTTGCCGGGCTCTCGTTCTAATTTAGTGATCAACTGCAGATCATTTAAGTTATGTAGGGAACCAAGCGCGGTTTCTACTTCATCAACATTCGCAAACTCAGCTAATCGGTTGGTACGAGTTCTCAATTCACCGGGTGTTTGCGGGCCACGTAATAACATAACGCATATAATAGCTAGTTGTTGGCGGCTGAATTTCAGATCACTAAATTCAGTATTACAAAATCTATGTTTGTATTTAGTCACTCTGCTACCAGAGCTTGTATGTTCAAAAATTAATTTTTTATCTCGTAGCTCGTCTAAGGTGTTTTGTACCTCAGACTCAGTTAATTGCATAACAGGCTCTCGATTACTTTTTTGGTTACAGCCTAGGGTGAGAGCATTCAAAGAAAGGGGGTATTGGTCTGGGGTAGTGATTTCTTTCTCAAGTAATACACCAATAACTCGCGCTTGGAGTGGTGAAAGTTGCAATAGCATTTTGTAATTCCTTAAGTACGACTAATTAGCTGCATTATAAAGGTGAAGTCTAATTGGATCACATACACGGGCTTAAATTATTTAATTTGGATTTGAAATAATAGATATAGAAAATCAACTCATGAAAAAGATGCAATCAAAATGATTGTATTTAAGAAGGGTGTGATTTAATCTGGATATATCGACTCATTATGAGTCTTTCTATGAAAGGAGCACAAAATGGCCAATGACACTTTAATTCAAAAAAACTTAGCTGAGTTACCCCATGCACAACGAGATCGCTTAGCTTTTATTGATTTTAGTTTGCAGTTCTTTGGGCATGTTGCACGGACTGATTTAATTCATCGCTTTAAAACAGGGTTAGCAGCAAGTACTCGAGATTTTAGTACTTATAAAGAGTTAGCCCCCAACAACCTCGTGCTCCAACATCAAACCAAGAGTTATCATCGCACCGAAGACTTTCAGGCTATATTTCGTCATGATCCTGAAGTGATTTTGTCATCTTTAAGCCGTGGCTTTGGTAACGGGATTTCGACTGGGGTTCAACCCACAGAACAATGTTTTGATGCTGTACGTTTGATCCATCCTGATACCCATATTATTAGTGGTCTGATGCGAGCTATTCATAATAAAAAGGCAATTAAGTGTGGTTATGTATCAGTTAGCTCTGGGGAAACCACAAGAGCTATTGTTCCCCATTCATTGGTTAATAATGGTCATAGGTGGCATGTGCGTGCCTTCGATAGAAAAAATAATAGATTTAGAGACTTTGTGTGTACCCGTTTTACCTTTATTGATCTTATGGAAGAAGCGCTTCATGTTCATGAGGCCAGTCCCTATGACGAACAGTGGAACCGGTTTGTAGAATTAATACTTATCCCTCATCCTAAGCTCAACCAGTCTAGGGCAATCGAAATGGATTATGGAATGGATAAAGGTATGTTAGCGATTAAGCAACGAGCTGCTGTAGCAGCCTATGTGTTGCGTCAGTGGCAGGTAGATTGCTCTGAAGGTTATGGCCTTTATGGGAATGGTTGCCAGTTAGCTCTGCAGAATTTAGACGCGCTTGAATGCCTTGAAAATGTTTCTTTAGTGCCGAGCTAAACTATAAAATAGCACTTGAAAAGCAGGCAGTAAGCACTTGGTTACTGCCTGCTTTTTAGTGTTCTTTTAACAAGTGTTTTTTCGAAGAATATCTAATTAATAAATTGGTCTAACTAATCCAATCTTTTACCTTTCTTAATGCTTAGCTTTCTGTTATTTTCTCATCCAAATAGACGTCCAGATGTCTTTAATTGCAATTCTTAACTGGGAATCCTTATGAGCAAAGTGTCATTACCTAAAGAAAAAATTAAAATTTTGTTGTTGGAAGGCTTGCACCAAAGTGCAGTAGACACCTTACATTCCAATGGCTATGAAAATATCGAGTACCTAAAAACGTCACTACCAGAAGATGAGTTAATTGAAAAAATTAAAGATGTTCATTTTATCGGTATCCGCTCTCGCACCCAATTAACGGAAGCGGTTATTAATGCTGCGAACAAGTTAGTGGCCGTTGGCTGTTTTTGTATTGGTACCAATCAAGTTGATCTTAAAGCCACACAAAAGCGTGGTATTCCAGTTTTTAACGCGCCATTTTCGAATACTAGATCGGTTGCAGAGCTTGCCCTTGGCCAAATGATTTTATTACTAAGAGACATTCCTGCTAAAAATGCGAAAGCTCACCGTGGTGTGTGGGATAAGAGTGCTGTCGGTTCATTTGAAGCCAGAGGTAAAACCTTAGGTATCATTGGATATGGGCATATTGGTACGCAATTAAGTATTCTCGCTGAACATTTAGGTATGCATGTACAGTTCTATGATATTGAAAGCAAGTTGGTTTTAGGTAACTCAACTCAAGTTAAAACCTTAGAGCAATTATTGAATACCTCGGACGTTGTAAGTTTGCATGTTCCTGAAACAGTACAAACTCAAAACATGTTTGGGCCTAAAGAGTTCGCCATGATGAAAGACGGCGCGATATTAATGAATGCTGCTCGCGGAACCATTATTGAGATAGATGCTTTAGTCGCTGCTTTAGAAAGTGGTAAATTAGCTGGTGCGGCAGTGGATGTATTCCCAGTGGAGCCTAAGTCTAATAATGAACTATTTGAATCGCCGCTGACTAAATTTGAAAATGTTATTTTAACGCCCCATGTTGGTGGTAGTACTCAAGAAGCTCAGCAAAATATTGGTATTGAAGTCGCTGGTAAGTTGGCTAAATACAGCGATAACGGCTCTACTTTATCTGCTGTTAATTTCCCTGAAGTGTCTTTACCTGAGCATACAGATCGATCACGTTTACTGCATATTCATAAAAATGCACCTGGAGTATTAACCCAAATCAACCAAGCGTTTGCTGAAAAAGGTCTAAATATCGCAGCTCAATATTTACAAACAAATGAGAATATTGGTTATGTAGTTATTGATGTTGAAGCCGATTATGCGGGTGAAGCGTTTGAGCAATTACAAAAAATTGATGGCACGATTAAAACAAGAATGCTGCACTAGTAGTATGTTTGATGGCAGTCCAACATGGACTGTCATCATTTGCTAGTTTAACTCTTTGCTAATCCCTTACGTATTTCCCTCTGTTTTATATTCTTGTTATAAGTCGCCGTGAATTGCCTGAAGTGCTGAAATTGAAGTAATTGCTGCTGTTTCTGTACGTAATACTCTCGGACCAAGCTGCACCGTTTGGAAGCCATTCTGTTCGGTTTTATATATTTCTTGATCAGTAAAGCCTCCTTCAGGACCGATTAGTAGCCTCACACCTGCTTGAGGTATGCTGACATGCCTAAAAGCTTGTTCTGCTCTGGGGTGCAGTGTCAATCTTAACTGGTTGGTGGACATGGTAACCCAGTCTGCAAAAAGAGTAGGGGGGTTAAGTATTGGCAGTATATTTCTACCACTTTGTTCACATGCTCCAATTGCTACTTTAAGCCATTGTTCATGCTTTTTTTGCCAACGTTGTGGGTTGAGTTTGACACCACATCGCTCGGTGATGATAGGTGTAATTTCTTTAACGCCCAATTCCACAGACTTTTGAATAACCCACTCCATTCTATCACCACGGGAAATACCCTGTGCCAGATGTATATCTAAAGGTGATTCAATACTGAGTGATAATTTTGAGTCGACACAAGCCACGACTTTACGTTTACTAACTTCAATAAGGTGAGCACTATATTCGTTGCCATCGCCATTAAAGAGCACAATTGCTTGGCCTTCTTTGGCTCTTAATACATTGCTTAAATGATTGGTAGCATCATCGGTAAGGGTGACATGGCTGTCTACGGATAGTTGGTTTGGGTAATAAATTCTAATAATACGCATAGTGGGTACTCTTTTTTACGAATGTTACCAAGTCTCAAGAGCTTAAATCAAAAAGGAGGGCAAAAAAGTTCAACTAGACAGGTTTTTATCCCAGTCCAGTTACTTTACTTAAACGGTTTTAATTCTAAAAATAATTTTTAGTGATTTGAACAGTAGGAGTTATAACAGAGTTTTTCGAGCATGTTTAGTGTGTTTCCCTGTGTCTCTAGTAAGTGAAAAAACTAGCAGTGAAACTAAACATAAAACTAAAAAATAGACAAATAACATTCTCAATTCCTTTAAAAATATTAATATAACTTAACAAATAACCTTGCCTTTTTGAGTCTATCATTAAAATTTATATTATGAAATTTAATATTTGTAAATTATATCGAGTGGTGGAAGTTTGTTTGCAAAATTAGTCTTTTAGTATAATAAATCGCTAATTTTTCTGGCTTTTACTGAGGCGAATATTTATCCTTGCCCCAGTTTTTTGAGTTTGACTGAATAAACTCTGATAATTATAAACAATGGAGAAACATATGTTTGATTTTGATGCTGAAAAAATATCCCAAATGGTTGATACCTACGTCATTCCGTGGGGGATCAATATAGTTTTCGCACTACTTATATACATTATAGGTAAAATGATAGTTGGCGTACTGATTGGCGTTTTCGGAAAAGTAATGGCTCGTTCTAAATATGACGACATGCTTATCGATTTCATCAAGGCTATTCTAAAAGCGGTATTGATGTTATTTGTTATTGTTGCATCATTAGACCAATTAGGTGTCGATACTACTTCTTTGGTTGCTATTTTAGGTGCTGCTGGTTTAGCTATCGGTCTATCTTTACAAGGCTCTTTGCAGAATTTCGCTGCTGGTGTAATGCTTCTTGTATTCAGACCATTCAAAGCCGGTGATTTCATCGAAGCTGGTGGTACTTCAGGTGTAGTTAAGAGCATCAGTATTTTTACAACTGTTATGACTAGCCCTGATAATAAAGAAATTATCGTTCCTAACGGTGCAATCTATAGTGGTAATATCACTAATATTTCTGCCAAGCCAACACGTCGTGTGGACATGGTCGTTGGTATTGGTTATGACAGCGATTTAAAGAAAGCTAAAGCAATACTTAACGAAATGGTTGCTGCTGATGACCGTATACTAAAAGATCCAGCTCCTACAGTTGCTGTAGCTGAGCTAGCTGATAGCAGCGTTAATTTTGTAGTTCGCCCTTGGGTAAATGCTGCAGATTACTGGGGTGTTAAATTTGACTTTACTGAAGCGGTTAAATTACGTTTCGACGAAGAAGGCATTTCTATTCCATTCCCTCAAATGGATGTGCATTTACACAAAGACGACTAGTCTTTTTGAGTATCCTAAAAAGCCGCTATTTAGCGGCTTTTTTATTGGGTATTTTTAAGTTAGCCGCATTTAGGTTTAGTCGTCGCTGCAATATAAAATAACATGGCATTGTCCATGTTCTTACTCAAGTTGCTTATGCGCGTGGCAGGTAATGGATGGGTTGATAGCAGCTCTGCTTGTCGATTATCACCACTTGCCTTTGCCATATTTTCCCAAAGTGTCACTGATTCTCTAGGATCAAAACCTGCTCTTGCCATCAGCTCAAGCCCAATGAGATCAGCTTCAGATTCGTGAGTTCTGCTAAAAGGTAGCTGCACACCAACTTGGACACCAAGGCCTAACCCTGCCATCAATAGGCTGCTGCTAGCAATTTGGTTAGTTTTTAAGAGCTGATTAGTGACTTCAAGCCCAACATTAATTAGGGCACTGCTAGACATTCTTTCGTTGCCATGTTCAGCGATAACATGACCAACCTCGTGGCCTATGACTGCAGCAAGTTGAGCTTGGGTTGTCGCCACACCCATCAGACCAGTATAAACTCCTATTTTGCCACCAGGTAGAGCGAAAGCATTGACTTGAGGTTCATCAAAGACGACCAGCTCCCATTCTCCAGCAAAGACTGAATTTGGCACATGTTGAGTAATAGCGTTAGCAATACATTGTACATATTGATTGGCTACGACTTTATTTGAAACACTTTGCTGAGTTTTCATACTGTCAAAAGCTTGCTCTCCCATGCCAGCTAATTGGGAGCTGGAATAGAGTTTTAATTGGTTTCGCCCAGTGGGAGATTTGGCACAAGCACTTATCAATATTAAGGTAACAACAAATAAAATGTATCTAGATGAGTAATGCAAAGGTATGACTCCTAATGTTGCTTTTGTTCAGATTTATCAGCTTTAAATAGTAAGAGTTTTTGAGTGGTTGCTTTCAAATATTCATATTGCAAACAATATGAAAAAAATTTTTACATATTGTCCCGTCCTAAAATACGTTGACGGTTTTAATTGAAGGCCAGCAGCTTTTGCTCCTGGTCTTTTTTATGCACTTGGTTTGGTGTTTTCATTCCTAAACTCAAGTGCGGCCTCAATTCATTGTATATCAATATTGATTCATCGATAAGCTGCCTTAGCTCTTCTAGG
>NZ_JBLIXM010000004.1:0-302489 GCF_047525415.1 Paraglaciecola sp. 2405UD69-4 | reverse complement strand
CACTAAGTGAATGTCCACACAGATTGTCTTGTTCTAATTGTTAAAGAGCGTTGCTAACTTCGTTAGCGGCTTAAGTTGTCCGTAGACCCTCTTAAGCGGGAGGCGTATAATACGCCGTTAAATCTTGATGTCAACGTTTTAATTTAAATTATTTTCAAATTAAATCTCGCTACATCCCGCTTCAAATATACCTCTTAAGTATGTGCAACAAACCAATCAAATTGACTCTGTTGCCGGTGACCTAGGTTGTTGTAACCGGTCTCCCTTGAAGCGAGGGCGCATTATAGAGATAACACATCCCTATGCAACACTTTATTTCATTTTTTATTTCAACCGCTTGTTTTTCATCCAAATGATTATAAATATCACCATTTTTCCACTTCAACTACATTTATATAGGTAAGTCTTCTTCCTTATTGTTTGCGAATGGCAATTAAATCAGTAACATGAGGACGCTATTTAATCTTAATTAACCATAACCACTTTTAGGTAAGCGTATGAATCCATCTTTTATTTTTAATATTGTTATCGCCATTGTTATCGCCGTAATTATGTATTTCCTTTTACCGATTATCTCTACAGACATTTCTATATCTTTAGCTGCAGCTATTGGCGCATTAGTTGGGGGTGTTTTAACGCCTTTAATATATAGTTTAATTAACTCACCTACTGCAGAAGGTGAAACAACGAATGAAATTTCAACCTTATATGTAGGTAACCTTCCATATCGAGCAAATGAACAAGCAGTACAAGAGTATTTTGAACAACAAGGAAAGGTTGTTTCGGTACGCCTGATGAAAGACAGAAGAACAGGTAAAAGGAAAGGTTATGGATTTGTAGAAATGGATGCTAAAGGTGCCAATAAAGCAATTAAGCATTTAAATGACACTAGTTTCCAAGAGCGTACTCTTAAAGTTCGGCTTGCAAAGGATAAAGTAGAAGACTAAGACACTAAAAAATTCGCAACAGTAAAATTAAAGCCCCTTATTGTAAAATACAATAAGGGGCTTTTTTCATTCAATAGCCATTAGCTGAATTAACTCTGAGGTTGGAAACCCACTGGTAAATTATTTATTAGATTTTGATTAAACTCGTTAAACCTATTAATTGCTGAAATCAAATCAGGCGTTGCAACATCACTTCCCAATCGATTTATTAGCTCATTCACTACATTTTCATATGACTCACTACTTTCAAACTGACTTCTAGAGCCGTCTAAAACGTTAAGTAGCTTATCGAGGTAATCTGCAACAGGTGAAACAGCTTTAGCAGGTTCACTTTCGGTATTTTCATCATCAAAGCGAGACACTGTTTCATAGGCCTTAATCACTTGAGTATTTTCAACTTTAGTCAATTGCAATGCAAAGCCTGTAAGCTCCTTCTCATCATAACCTAGCTCTAATGCTTGATTAAAAGCTGTTTCTATATCACCGTTAAAAAATTCTTCAGCCAATTCATAGGTATCGGCAACTAAGCTACCAATAGCCTCAAGCTCAGCTTCATCAAGTTCTCCTTTAACAGAAAAAGATAGTGAACTTTCTTGAAAATACACAACCTTCTGTTGCAGTAACGGAGCGTCTTCTTGGTTAACAATATCTTCAGTAATAGCATTCTCAGTATCTGTAACATCAACATCCGCCGCGGCAGCAACAGCTGTAGTACCAGTGATAGTATCTGTGATTGGCTGCGGTTGCTCTGGTGTAACCTCAGCGATTTGCTCTTGAGATTTCTCGAGTATTTCCTCCTGACTAATCTGTAGCTGCTCTATGTCATCAAACGTCAGGCGAACTTGGTCACCATCTTTAGTACGAATATACAATTCGCCCTGCTGAAGTTTAAGATTAGAAACATCAGTTGTCACAGTGGTACCTGTTTCGTCAACATTACTTAATTCTGTGGCGGTACCAAATACTTTTTCACGAAGCTTTTCTATACCTTGCTCAATAAGAGTTTTACTTTGATTTATTCCCTCAGCAATATCTTCATTCATAAAGCCAGCTAAATCTTGCTCTGCTAACTTAACTCCTCTTAATACTCCAGATAATGCTTGGTCAAACAATTCATTCAATTCTTCTTCATTGGCGCCTTTGTTTTGTGCATTAGTAATAGCACCGCTCACAAAATTTAAAACATTCTTTGTCACTTCTTCAAAATTGAACAATGACTCTTCTGTTTTTTCTTTTTCGGCTACAGAAAAATTAAGCTTTTGCCGATTTACCTCTAAAGAGCTGTTCATAGAGTTTGCGTAAATACGCACCCCAAAACTTTTACTTGAACTAAAGGTATCACTTTGCAAACTGGTTTGAGTTCGCATGGCTTGTTCTAACCCCGAGTCCCGCAATTTATTCTGGATGCTATTTTCCGCCCCCAAATGCTGGGGTTTATCGCCTAAAAAGGCTTTCAACTGATTAATATTCATTACAGATACCTCACTATCCTCAACTAATATTATCGGCAGCTACTCTACAAGATTTAATAATATCTGCATAAAATATCATCAACTTATATTCTTCAGAGCTTTTAAACTGTTGAAGTCTTACCAAAAACACATTACCTTGCCGCTTTTATATCAAAGTATAGGGCAGGCCATGCGACCAACAGACATTAATCCAGGCAACTATGGCGAACAACTACAGCAAAAATACACAACTGTACGACAAGAGTTCGCTGAGTTTTCCATGCCTGAATTAGAAACATTTGAGTCTAGTCCTGTAAATTACAGATTTCGTGCAGAATTTAGGCTATGGCATGATGGCGAAGAGCTTAACCATGTCATGTTTGATCAAGCGACCAAAGAAAAATATCAGGTACATACATTCCCACCTGCATGTCTTTTAATAAACAACCTAATGAAAGACTTACTATCGGAGCTCAAAACAAATGAAGTTGCCCGTCAAAAGCTCTTTCAGATTGATTACTTAGCTACATTAAGTGGTGAAATCGTAGCTTCTTTGCTTTATCACAAAACCCTAGATGATAGCTGGGTTAAAGAAATACAAACCATACTGAATAAGCTAAGAAAAACATATAAAGTAGATATTATTGGCCGTGCAAAAAAGCAAAAAATAGTTCTTGATAAAGATTATGCAACAGAAAAGCTCTTAATCAATAAACAAGCTTTTACTTTTAAGCAAATCGAAAATAGCTTTACCCAGCCTAATGCCATGGTCAATATTAAAATGATTGAGTGGGCATTGGATATTACTAAAAATAGTGATGGTGACTTACTTGAACTTTACTGTGGGGCTGGAAATTTCTCTGTACCATTAGCGCAAAACTTTAGAAAGGTACTCGCGACTGAAATATCCAAGACTTCTGTTGCGGCTGCACAACATAATATTCAAGATAACAATATAGATAATTTGAAAATTATCCGTATGTCCAGTGAAGAGTTTGTGCAGGCGCAACAAGGTATTCGAGAGTTTCGTCGCTTAGAAGGAGTTAACTTAAAGGATTATGACTGTAAAACAGTATTAGTGGATCCACCTAGAGCAGGTTTAGACGATGCCACTGTAGATATGATCAAAGCCTATGAGAATATCGTCTATATATCTTGTAACCCTGAAACCTTAAAGCACAATTTAAGAACATTATTAAAAACTCATAAAGTCACGCGTTTCGCGTTATTTGATCAATTTCCTTATACACATCATGCAGAGTGTGGCGTCTATCTTCAGGCGTTATAAGTTAGTCAGTTTGTCTAGCAGACAGCTCAGAAAATGCTTGCAATGCACCGTTAGCAACAAATCTGAGCTGTAGTTTTACGCGCCGACCAACATTTTCCCTTTGCTCTTTGGTTGCATCAAGAGCCTCTGCCCCAGCACTAAAAACAAGCTTTACCATAGCTTCCGCCTGCAAACTTGCAATATTATAAGGTAGTCCTGTTGTGGCTATAGTGTAATCCGTAAGCTCAACGGTAAAATGCTTAATCTCTCTAAGTACCGCTGCTCTAAATGCAGTTGATGTTCCCGTATGCTCTCTTAACAATAAACGGAAAACGTTATTGTTAGCGGTAATAAACTCCATAAAAGTGTCTACAGAAGTGTTAATAACCCCACCACCAGATGCAATTCTTAACCTTGCTTGGCGCATTAACTGACGCAAGGTCAAGCCAGCCTCATCAACTAGGGTTAACCCTAACTCATCTATATCCTTAAAATGCCTATAAAAGGATGTTGGTGCAATTCCTGCTGCTCGAGCCACTTCCCGCAAACTTATACTTGATAAACTACGCTCCTCATCTAATAAAGAAAAGGCAGCTTCAATTATTGTTCTACGAGTCCGTAACTTCTGGTCTTGACGACTTATTGGAGATTCATTAGTAGCTTTCATAATGGTAATTCTAACGCGAAAAGATAAACAATAGACACTATAAAAAGTGTAAAACTCAACATATAGCTTGCTTAAGTGCATCAGCAAAGTAAAATAGCGTACACTTGTAAGCTGAAAGTTACTTCCAATGAAAAAGCCACGCCTCATAATTACCAATATATTGGTATTCGTAATCACCGGACTAATCGCACTTATCTTAGTCCCCTTAGAAGCATTTAAAAACGGCTTTGACCTAATTGAGATTACAGCTTGTATTGTACTTATTTATTTTTCTGGAATGTCTATCACAGCAGGCTATCACAGGCTTTGGTCCCATAAAGCGTTTGAAGCCAACACATTTGTAAAAACAATATTAGCAATTGGTGGTGCCATGGCACTACAAAACAGTATTTTACATTGGTGCTCTGATCATAGGATCCACCACAGACACGTTGATGACAATGAGCGCGACCCATACTCAGCTAAGAAAGGCTTTTGGTATTCTCATATGGGTTGGATGTTAAGGGAATATCAAAGGCACAGATACTCAGATTACAACAACTGCCGCGACTTACAGAAAGATAAAGTAGTTATGTGGCAACATAATAATTATCTAGCGGTCATGCTCACTGCAAACTTTGGTATTCCAATTTTACTGGGTTGGTTAAATGGAGACGTTTGGGGCATGTTACTACTTGCTGGTGTATTCAGGCTGGTAGTTGTTCATCATGTAACATTTTTTATTAATTCATTGGCACATATATGGGGAAGACAACCCTATACAGATGCTAATTCTGCTCGCGACAACGATATTTTAGCATTTTTTACCTTTGGCGAGGGGTATCATAACTACCACCATATTTTTGAATATGATTATAGAAATGGTATCAAGTGGTGGCAATTTGATCCCACTAAATGGTTAATTCGTAGTTTAGCGTTTTTGGGATTAGCAAAGAACTTACGTCGATGCCCAGAAGAGCGAATCGAAAAAGCCAAAGTTGCAATGCAATTAAAGCTAGCCAAAGAAAAAGTGGCAAAGCTACAAAACGCAGAAATAGTGTTGGCGAGAGTTCAGGCAGAGTATGAGCTATTGGCCCAGCGCATGACAGAATACTATGCCGCCAAGAAGCAATTGATGGAGATTAAAAAACAATCTTTACAGCGCAACTACAATAACCTTGAAATTCACTATAAGTATAAAGAACTAAAACAGACTTTAGCGATACAAAAGCAAAGGTGGCTGCAGCTAAACCAATTTGATTTCATGCCTGCTTGTGCTGAATAATGACTCTAATAAATTCAATTTAACAGGTCTTCATCTGGGCTAAAGAATGAGCATACTCAATAAAATCAGATTATGCTCCGAATGCGCCGAATACCTTCCTTTTGAACCTAGGCCTATTTTACAGTTTTCCTCAAAGGCAAAAATCATTATCGTAGGCCAAGCCCCCGGCATTAAAGCTCACGACAACCATAAGCCTTGGAGTGATGCTTCAGGTAATCGCTTGAGAGAGTGGTTACAACTAGACGAAACGCAGTTTTATGATCCTGAGCTTTTATCCATTGTGCCTATGGGGTTTTGTTACCCGGGAAAAGGTAAGTCTGGAGATTTAGCACCTAGACCCGAATGCGCTCCTAAATGGCATCCTAAGCTGTTAGATATAAGCCGCCCAAAACTCATTTTACTAATTGGTAAATATGCACAAGATTATTATCTACCAGACAAAAACAAGCTCACAGAGAGATTACTCAACTGGGAAGCCTACCTTCCAAATTATTTAATCCTTCCTCACCCATCACCACGAAATAACATCTGGCTAAAAAAGCACCCTTGGTTTGAGGAAAAAGTATTACCTGCAATGCGCTTACTACTAGCAGACTGCATGTATTAAGCGCAGAATATTAACTCTGATCTTGAACTAAGAATTCACACAATTGCTCATAAGGCATAGGTTTAGCAAATAAATACCCTTGGGCTTCATCACAGCCTAATTTAAGCATATAACTAGCTTGCTCACGCTTTTCGACGCCTTCAGCAATAGTCGCCAATCCTAATTTAGTGCCAAGGGTAACTATAGTTTCAGCGATAAAAGCAGCTTTACCTGGAGTAATTTCATTCACAAATGAGCGGTCAACTTTAAGTCTGTCTAAGGGGAGCTTTTGCAAATAATTCATAGATGAAAAACCGGTACCAAAATCATCAATTGCGACTTTTACACCAAATATTTTCAACTCTTGAAGCGCCTCGATTACGATATGAGGCTCATCCATTACCACGCTCTCGGTAATTTCTAACTCTATCTTCTCTGGAGAAACACCATAGTCATTAATAATAGACTTAACCATTTCAACAAAATTAGGATCTCTAAATTGTGGCATTGAAATATTTACGGCCATACGTAAATCACCGAAACCTTTGCTCTGTAACTTATTGAGCTGTTTGCAGGCTTCTTCTAATACCCAAATACCTATATCTACAATTAAACCAGAGTATTCTGCTAAAGGAACAAAGACAGCAGGAGAAACAAATCTGCCATCTTCGGTAGGCCAGCGCAATAAGGCTTCTATACCAACAATTTTTTCAGTGACTAAATCCACTTGTGGCTGATACCAAAGTTGTAACTTCTTAGCTTCGAAATCAAGGGCCAACTGCCTGATCATTTCTAATCGCCACTTGGTTTCCTGCTCCATTTCTGGGCAATAGAATTCGTAGTTTATTTTTAAATTTTTCTTGGCTTTGTTTAAGGCAATATTACTTTGCTTAAGAATATTGATCCCAGACTCTGCACGTCCATCTAATCTACAAAAACCAAAAGATGCAGACAAAGTCAGAGAATGCTCTCCGGCTTTAAAAGGTAAAAGAAATAACTCATTCAAAGAGTCTGGATTAATAAATGATTCTGATCCAATCAAACCAAAAACATCTGATCCAATTCTGCCTATTTGTGCATTTTCTAGAAAACGCTCTTCTAAACGTTGTGTTACTGCAATTAGGGTACTATTACCTGCATCTTGCCCAAGCCCATCGTTAATATCAGCAAAATGATTAAGATCAACTAAGGCAACAATAAAGTCTGTACCCCTTAGTTTTCCTGAACAGCAATCATCTAGCATGTTAATAAACTCATTACGGTTAGGTAATTTAGTCAACCAGTCTTTAAATGCAGCCTTACGTAGTTGATGAAATAAATTAACATTTTCGTACCCAACTGAAGCACTCGAGAGGAATACGTCTAATAACTGCCTATCAATCATGTTAATTCTACTACCTGCTTGCAGGTAAACTGCCGCCTCATAATTAGGGCTACGCAAATATAAAACCGTAAATTCTTTTTCGAATATATGCTCTTTGGTTTCAAAGCAACAATTAACATAGTTTCTAACGAAATCATCACTGACGCTATCTAGTTTTTCATTAATACAGGATACAAATTCACCCGTTGCATCGAGCACATATATGTCCTGACCATCTTTATCTAGCGCGGGAGCTTGTGCACACATTAATCCACTTGCATCGACTCCTATTAAGGAATTGATTTGCACTAATAAATCATTACAGAAGCTTTTGATAGTATGCTCTTCCATAAGATTAGCGGAAGAAGTAATAACTTGTTGTAAACCTTGGCGGCTTTGATTGATTGATAAAATCTGTTGGTAGGAGCGTAAAGAGGCAATGATTGTTGTAACCAACCTACTTCTTGTTAACTCAGTCTTAGTCTTGTAATCATTAATATCGTAATCTTTAATGATTCTTTCTTCTGGTGCATAGCCTGGTTGCCCCGTTCTTAAAATAATACGAGGCTCTATAATACCCAGCTCTTCACGCATTTTTCGAGCAACAGCTAAGCCTGCATCATCAGACTCCATGACTACATCGAGCAATATAATCGCTATTGATGCACCCATTTCTTCGATAATTTCTAACGCTTCTGCACCAGAGTATGCATGAACAAAATTCAACGACTTATTACTAACAACAAGATCATTTAATGCCAAACGAGTAACCGAGTGTATTTCCTTATCGTCATCTACGATAAGAATATTCCACATACCGTTTATGTTTGGAACGTCAGAGGCGCTATCTTCTGATAGAAAGATTAACTCGTCATTTTCATATTTATTTAAACTCATCGACTTTCCACCAAACACTGAATTCAGCTAACTCTTTTCACCATGTAAATAGGATTTTTGAGCGAAGTAATTCAAACTTAACATTTTTAATTGCTCATGTAACATGAATTAACGCAATATAAAGGCCTTAGTCAAGTTTTTGGAGTTTTTAGTTAGTTTTTATGAAAATTGAATTACATCATTCACCCAAACCCATACCACTTGACGCTACTAAGTCTAGTCAAGCTAATCCGGCCGTTTCACCAAAACCTGTGCTTGATAAAAAGGTAAGTAAACAACACAGTCAAAAAAAGATAGCGAGTTGGTTCTCACAAGTAGGCATTCATAATGGCTATAAAAACTTAAATGCTCCAAGCCTTGATGAAAAAGTTCGCTTAAAAGAGCAAATTATTGCGCGGCAAAAAGTTAGTAATTTAGAAAGTATACTCGGCCGGGCATTAGATTTATGTTTAGAAGACGGTAAAGATGAGTCAATCGACCCTGATTGGTTTTATAGCTTTGTAAATATGGCCGAAGAAATTTTCTCACCGACTATGCAAGAACTATGGGGTAGAATATTCGCAGTTGAAACAGCAAAACCTGGCAGCTTTTCATTAAAAACTCTCACTGTACTTAAACAGCTCACCCAAAAAGATGCTCAAATATTCCGACAAGCTGTGAATTTAACAAGTTATAAAAAGGGCGAGTCTGCGCCAAGGTTACTAATTGGTTGCTACCAAAAGTCAAACATTTGGTCTTTCTTTAATACCTTTAACAATAAGCAATTAAATTTAGCAGAATATGGATTGAGCTACCCAGACTTACTATCACTCATGGACTTAGGTTTAATTCATCATAGTGAAATTGAATCAGGAGAATTGAGTACTAGTAACCAGGTTGAATGGCGCTGCGCTGGCTCAAAAATAAGGATTGCAGCTAAAAAACGAGGAACAACTTTATTATATTATAAGTTTACAACAACAGGTTCAGAGCTATGTAAACTAGTCAGTAGACAAAAAAGAGATGCCTATACCGATGCCATTTTAACGACCTTGAGCAGGGCATTTACTATTGAATAACCCCATTTGGAAAGCAAATGGGGGGAACCAATAGCAAAACAGCTCTAATTAAATCCCGTCACCAAACTCGTGTAAGCCGCATTCTCTTTTTAAACCAAAGAATCGAGTATCTTGTTCGTTCAAGCTTTCTTCAAGTGAACGAGTGCTATGCCAATCACCGATTGAAACATACCCCTTTTCCCATAATGGGTGATAGGGCAAACCATGCTCTTTTAAATACATATGCACGGTACGGTTAGACCAGTCAATTATGGGGTAAATCTTTGTCTGATCTTTAAGCTGCTGAAGAACTGATAATTTTTCACGCATGTCTGATTGACTACGACGTAAACCAGCAAACCAACTTTTAACATTGAGTTCTTGCAAGGCCTTTTGCATCGGCTCAACTTTATTCATGGTATTGTATTTCTCAATACCCTCAATGCCTTGCTCCCACATTTTACCAAACTTAGCTTCTTGCCAACCGGCAGACAGCTCGGAACGATAAACCTTAAGATTCAGGTTGAGTCGTTCTGTCAATGTCTCAATAAACTGATAAGTTTCAGGGAACAAATACCCTGTATCGGTTAAAACCACAGGAATATCAGGACACTGTTGCGTGACCATGTGTAACATAACCGCAGCTTGAGCACCAAAACTTGACGACAACATAAACTGCTGCGGCAAGTTTTCAAGGGCCCAAGAAACACGTTGCTGTGCAGACTGCTTCTCTAACGATGCATTAACCTCGGCTAATTCATCACTAGAAAAACGTCGGGCAGTAGCTTCACCTAACTCAGATTGTGTAGTTAGGGTCATCGTGAAAATCCTTAGCAGAATTAATAACAGGTTTAACGACTTCTGCTCTTATTAAAAAGTCACCAAATGCTTCATTGGCTTCGCGTTCTTTAGCCCAACGTCCAATTAACACATCTAACTCTTCCATAATTTCGCTTTCATCGATGTTTTCACGATACATTCTAGGTATGCGAGTACCTTGACGATCGCCACCTAAATGGAAGTTATATTTACCTGGGCCTTTACCAACCAAACCTACTTCAGCCAACATTGCTCGGCCACAGCCGTTCGGGCATCCAGTAATACGATAAATAATACTTTCTTCAGGTAAACCATGTTTAGCTAAAAAGCCTTCAATCTTAGTGACTGCATCAGGTAAATAACGCTCTGCTTCAGCCATGGCTAAAGGACAGGTTGGCAAAGATACACAAGCCATAGAGTCTTTACGCTGATTGCTCACTGAATCTGCAATAAGACCATTATCGCGGGCGATTTTTTCAATTTGATCTTTTAACTCAGCAGGAACTCCTGCAACGATTAAATTTTGATTAGCAGTAAGTCTAAAGTCACCAGGGTGTATTTTGGCTATTTCAGCACAACCCGTTTTTAGTGATTTACCCGGATAATCAAGAATACGTCCGTTTTCAATGAATAAGGTTAAATGATGCTTACCATCTACACCTTCAACCCAACCTATACGGTCACCACGTGAAGTAAACTCATAGGCTTTACTAGCAGCAAAGGTTGCACCTGAGCGTTTTTCAACTTCAGCTTTAAAGTTTTCAACCCCAACACGTTCCAAAGTATATTTGGTTTTAGCATTTTTACGGTTTACTCGATTTCCCCAGTCGCGCTGAGTGGTTACAACAGCTTCAGCTACAGCTAAGGTGTGCTCCAATGAAATAAAACCGAAATCATCTGCCTTACGTGGGAAAGTAGAAGTATCTCCGTGGGTCATAGCTAAGCCACCACCAACCAGCACATTAAAGCCAATTAGTTTGCCATTTTCTGCAATCGCCACAAAGTTAAGATCATTCGCATGAACATCAACGTCATTTTGCGGCGGAATTACCACAGTCGTTTTAAATTTACGAGGAAGATAGGTGCTACCTAAAATTGGTTCGTGATCCGTAGTCTCTACTTTCTCACCATCCAACCAAATCTCTGCATAGGCACGAGTTTTAGGTAATAAATGCTCACTTATCTTTTTAGCCCACTCGTAAGCTTCTTGATGTAACTCAGACTCAACAGGGTTAGAAGTACATAATACGTTTCTGTTTACGTCACCAGCGGTAGCAATAGAATCAATGCCAACCTGATTCAGCATCTGATGCATAGGCTTAACGTTAGGCTTTAACACACCATGAAACTGAAAAGTTTGACGAGTGGTTAAACGAATACTTCCGTAAATGCTTTTTTCTTCTGCAAATTTATCAATAGCTAACCATTGGTCAGTTGTAATAATACCGCCTGGTAAACGTGCACGTAACATTACATTTTGTAAAGGTTCTAGCTTTTGTTTAGCACGTTCAGCACGGATATCACGGTCATCTTGTTGATACATTCCGTGAAAACGAATTAACTGGAAGTTATCACCAACAAAGGCTCCAGTTAAATCATCAGTTAGATTTTCAGCTATAGTACCGCGCAAGTAGTTACTTTGGGTTTTTAAGCGTTCATTGTCAGCCAACTTGCCTTCAACAACGAAATTTTTATTATCAGTGCTCATTAATATACATCCTTCTGATAGCGTTTAGCGCGGCGCAAGTCTGAAAGGTATTGCTCTGCTTCTTCTTCGGTTTTACCACCGTGTTCAATAACAATTTTGACAAGTGCATCCTGTACATCTTTAGCCATATGATTAGCATCGCCACACACATAAAAGTGTGCGCCTTTTTCTAACCAGTTATACAATTCAGCGCCTTGCTCTAGCATGCGATGCTGCACGTATATTTTTTCTTCTTGGTCACGAGAAAAGGCTAAAGTTACTTTATTTACTACCCCTTCTTTAACAAAACGTTGCCATTCTGTCTGATACAAAAAGTCTTGGGTATAGTTTGGATTTCCAAAGAACAGCCAGTTTTCACCGCTAGCTTCTTCAGCTTCACGCTGTTGCATGAAAGCTCTAAATGGTGCGATACCTGTGCCTGGACCAACCATAATCACAGGGGTATTGCCGTCGTCAGGTAGCCTGAAGTTATCGTTTGTTTCAACAAACACCTTCACTTCGCCACCTTCATTCAAGCGTTTTGAAAGGAAGCTAGACGCTCCACCTTGATGAACTGAGCCATGGGCTTCAAATTCCACTAAAGCAACAGTTAAGTGTACTTCATCTTCCACTTCTGCCTGACTTGACGCAATAGAATACAATCTTGGAGTCATACCTCGTAATGCATCTACTAATTCTTGAGCAGATAGTTTGGCTGGGTATTGACGAATAATATCAATAATTTGGCGCTCAGCTAAAAACTCACGCAATACCGCTTTATCTTCTAATAATGCATTAAGCTCAACACTGTTAGCAAAACCAGCATAGGCTTGTACAAAACTAGGATAACTTTGCGTCAATTCAAGCTTACTCACTAACACTTGCTTAAGTGAATATTCTTCGCCAGAAAAGGTGACCTTTTCTGCTTCATCCAACTCTAGAGTGCTTATTAACTCAGTTACTAGCTGTACATCATTCTCAAACCAAACACCTAATGCATCACCAGGACGATACTGAATACCCGACTCTTCAAGTGATATTTCAATGTGGCGAATATCTTTTACAGAATCCCGTCCGGTGATTTTTTGACTTTCGAGTAAAGTAGCAGTGAAAGGCGTTTTTTTAGTATATTGAGTTGCCGCAACAGACTGAGCACCTAAATTTAAAGACGGAGTAGCTCCAGCACTTGGCGCTGACAACTCATCTTTAATTTCATGATTTAAACTATCAAACCAAGCAGTTGCGCTAGCATCATAGTCAACATCACAATCTACTCTATCTAAAATTCGAGTCGCACCTAAGTTTTGTAAACGACTGTCAAAATCTTTTGCTGTTTGGCAGAAAAATTCATAGCTGGTATCCCCAAGCCCTAGTACCGCAAACTTAAGGCCATCTAGCTTAGGTGCTTTTTTGCTACCTAAAAAGCTATGTAGGTCTACAGCATCATCAGGCGCTTCGCCTTCACCATGAGTACTTACAACGATAGCCACATGGCTTTCTGTTTTAAGTTGCTTATTCTTGTAATCAGCCATATTGACTAATTTAGAAGGAAGATTTAACGCATCTAATTTTGCTTTGTACTCTTCTGCCACAGCTTTAGCATTACCTGTCTGTGAGCCATACAAAATAGTTATAGAGTTAGATGGACCAGCCGTCACGCTTGGTATAGTGCTACCTTGGCCATTTTGCGCCAAGCCTGCAAAGTATCCACTTAGCCATGTAAGCTGTTGTGGATTTAAAGTGGCCGAAGCCTGACTAATTTGAGCCCACTGGTTTTCATTTAATCCAGCAGCAAACCCTGGGGTTTGATTTATTGGTGAAGTCATAAGATCGCTAACCGTTATTAATACAAGGGTAGATTAGCGATCTATAAGAGCAACAGGAAAGAATAAAAACTGATTCTTTATAACCAAATCAGATGAAATTATTACAAAATGTTAAAAGTGTACTTCTAACCCAGCAAAAGGCCCTTTAAATTCTAGATCTGAATAGATGTCGTTATTGTTATCGCTGTAATCTAATTCTAAGGTTACTGCTCTGTAACCCACCTGAAAAGTTACATCTATAGCCAAGTTTTCTATCAAACTATAGGTGATAACCGCTTGATAATCTGACAAGGTATTATCATCAAGGCTCAAGTAGCTCCCTTCGACATATGCTCCAAAGCCAGTAAATGGGATCCCTAGAGCTAACCTAGAATATAGCATTGGAATAGGTACAGAAAAATCTAAGGTCTCTGTTCTATTAGGCTCATCTTTTTCAGTCACTATAAATTCGCCTTCAAGATATTTGGCGTTAATACCAAAATCAAAGCTAATCAAGTCATTATCAAAAAATTCATAATACAAAATAATATCAGTGGCGGTTAAATCCACTTGGGTATACGCATCTGAGTTTGCAGAAAACAACTGATCATTAAACTCAAAGTTACTATCAAAGTTAACATCACCTTCGGTGTTCATGTCAGCTCTTTGTAACTTGATATTAGGAATTAGTGGGATGGGGTGTTCAAGGGCCACGTAAATATTGGTATTAGTCTGAGTATCAAAATTGAAGTCTCTGTTATCACCATCATCAGAAAACCCACCTGTGGTTTCCATGTTCCAACCCTGCGCCCCTGCATACAATCCTAATAAGGTATCTGCTTGGCTAGACAAGCTGGAGCATAATGCAATAACCCCTAATGTAATTGCCGTTTTTTTCATTGTTTATCCTTGATTAAGTAGTTCGCTTAACTCGATTAAAGCAGCATTTGCACGAGAAATATAGTTCGCCATTACTAACGAGTGATTAGCAAGCATACCAAAGCCACTGCCATTTAATATTACAGGACTCCAGATTGATTCTTGAGTGGCTTCTAGCTCACGAATAATTTGCTGTAAACTGACCTTAGCGTTCTTTTTTTCTAGAACATCAGCAAAATCTACTTCAACTGCTTTTAGAAAATGTAATAAGGCCCAGCTAGCACCGCGAGCTTCATAAAAATTGTTGTCTAAACGCCACCAGCTGGTTTTATCTACTAACTTATGGGCAGTAGGAGTAGACTGAGTCGCTGCTGCATCACCGGCTAAATTAGTATCGATACGGTCTTGCCCAACACTTGCACTTAACCGTTGTGATAAGCTGCCTAGACGTTTTTCCATTTGCTTTAACCAATCTCTTAAGTTATCAGCGCGGGCATAAAACTGGCCCTGTTGTAATGATACGTCTGCTAAGCTTGCTCGGTAAAGATAGAGGTTATCTATGCCTTCTTGATATTTTGACTCGGCAGAAGGCAATATCCAGCTTAAACTATCATTATTAAATTGTGGCTGGGCCTTGGTTAGATGTGCATTTTCTACAGACTGGCTTTGTGAGCGACTAAAATCTTTTCGCATGGCTAATGCCAAATCTCGCGTCATTTCTAGTACACCAAATTCCCAACTTGGCATATTGTCCATCATCACACTTGGCGGGATAACATCATTTGAAAGATACCCACCATTTTTGTTTAGCAATACCTCAGCAACCGCTATCAAGCTCGTTGTCATAGTGTATCCTGGGACCACTTTCTCATTTTTAACTTGAGCATTTTGCTGAGCTAACTCTCTAGGCTCAAAACGGTCAGGTTCAACGCTCCAATAAATTGATAGTAGCCACAACAAAAAAACAAGTAGTGCAAATGCACTTATTATTCGTTTGGGCGTAATATATTTTTTCATTCAAATATCCTTAATGATGATGAGCATGGGATGGGCGGGCAACTGTCGCGATGAAGTCTAGCGTTTTTCCATCTAGCGTCAGTAAACGTATACTAACTTCTTGATGTTCAGTTAGTTTTTGATTCAATCCAAACAACATAATATGTAAACCACCTGGTTTAAACTGCACAGTTTCCTCAGGCTCTATCTTAACTGATTCCTGTTGTTGCATACTCATCATATCATTTACTAAAACGTGATTATGTAATTCTACTTTATCTGCAATAGTAGAAGATGCACTCACTAATATTTCAGTTTTATTTGAGAGGTTTTCAATTGAAAAATAAGCAGATGTGTTTGGCACTCCAGGGGGGAGTAGCCTAACGGTTGCATTAGTCACAACTAATTCTGCGTGCCCTAAAAAACTAGTCATTCCTAATAAAATAATGAAAGCCCGTAACATAAACATTCCACACCTAACAAATAATCAGACCTTGATTATTCAGCAATCACTGAGTCATGCCAAGCCTTGTTTATATTTTTATGTCCTAGTCAACACAAAGTTGTTGGCCTGATTTAATATGCTGAAGACGGTCGGTCTCTCACTAGCAAATAAATAATGATAGAAACTAAAATAACAGGCCAAAACATGCCTATCCCTGCTGCAAATACCCCTAACACACTTACAATCAAAACCAATGCGATTGCAGCAACAACACTAAAGGCCACCACAAATCCAACAAGTACCAATAAAACAACAACCCCAGTAGCGGCTAGAATTGACGTGAGTGGCTCAAGCTCATAATCAGATAAGACAAGATGCATATCAAACCACTCAGTCGCCACATGACCAAAACAGTAGGCCAGCACGGCCCCAATCAATACCGCTAAAAAAAGATTCTTTAACATAATAGTTACCGGTTAGGGATTAACACAGTTGCAGTTACATAGGCAACAGCAGTGACCACAGGTAAAGTAATTAAGCACACCACAGCTACACAGCGAACGAGTAATCTTGATACATCCCAGTGCTTTGCCAAACCAGCACAGACTCCAGAAATTTTTCCATGCAAAGAATCTTTATATAATTTGTTTACATCAATAAATTGTCTCATAACGAACCCCTTTCAAACTTAAATGGAGTGGCAAAGTTACCTTGCCACCTACAAATACACGGCCTTACTAAGCTACTTTTTTACGTAACGCTTCTAACTCTGCTTCAATCTGACTTTCAGCTTCAAGCTCCTTAAATTGAGCGTCCAAACCTTTAGTTTCATCAACTAGATCATAGGCTTCAACCTCAGACTCCAAGTCATCAATGCGACGTTCATATTGCTCAAAGCGGATAATGGCATCATCTATTTTCACCGAATGCACTTTCGTTTTCGCTTGCATACGTGCTGATACTGAGCGCTCTCTTAACATCATCGACTTTTGCTTCGCTCTTGCTTCAGCCAACTTTTCTTGCAGTCTCCCCATATCCCCTTGTAGCTTAGACAAAGACTCTTCTATCGCTTCCATTTCTCCCGATAGCGCCGTTAAACTTTGTTGAGTAAGACTTTTTTCTGTCAAAGCCGATCTTGCTAGATCTTCACGGTCTTTCTCTAATGCCAACTCAGCTTTTGCCTGCCAGCTTACGATTTGCTCTTCAAGCTTTGTAAGCTGACGCTGAACTTGTTTTTTCTCAGCTAGATTTGTCGCCGCAACAGAGCGTAGCTCTACTAGCGTTTCTTCCATCTCTTGAATCAGAAACTTGACAACTTTCGTTGGATCTTCAGCCTTATCTAATATGGCATTAATATTGGCTTGTACTATGTCTGACATTCTAGAAAACATACCCATAATAACTCTCCTATTGGTTTTTAAGTATCATAGGCTGAGTTATTTCAGCCTTGGTACGTTTGTTATTACAAGTGGTATGCCAACTCAACAACGCAAGCTAAACAACTGATTTAAAACAACATTTATAAATTTGATTATTTGAATAAAACTTTCAGAAGGGTAAACAATTAATAAAGTGGTCAAATAAACCAATTTATTGGTTAAATACACAACAACATCAAAGTCTGCCCATTAGACGGGATAACAAATTCAATTTAGCTGAGTCTATAAGCCAAACTACCATGACGCACATGTTAGGGAAGGGGCGATGTAACTATGCCTTTATGAGCCAAGAAAACGCTTGTGCAATAATGTCTCAGCCAGAGTTTTGTGAGTATACATTTTACCAATCGCCCAAACCAATTAGCTCCGTTGACACTGGCTTTGTAATCGGGAGAAAGTTAACTTCCGAGCGAGAAAGGATCAATAAACAAATAGCAGTTTTTATCAACTCGGGAGAATTAGAAAAAGCAATCAAAAAACACCTTGAACCAAGTGTTTTTCCAAAACCTACTTGCTAAGTTATTTATAAAAGAAAGGGAGGGAATTTTAGAGTGTAGAAAAGATAAAAACGGTCAATACTGCAATTAATGACCGTTTCTGCATGGAAATACATGGCAATGATAGCTGGTTAACGCTGCCTCTTTATATAAACGAGAAACACAACTAAACACTATTGCCCCAGCTACATAAGCGATTACTGGTGTTAACAACATAACTAATAAAGATAATTGATCAAACATGGTCAAATCCTTATTTTGTTTTAGTCGTCGAAGCCTTTTCATTTTCCACTTTTATGTCACTGATAGAGACACTGCCATTATAAGACTTACTCTCATCCATACTGACGTTATAAGCCACATTTAACACACTTTCGTGAACACTATTTTTAATCTCTTCTTGAGCCACCACCATTGCTTGGTGAACCATACTAGTAACGTAGCTTTCTAGTGACATGTCTTCAGCGCTAGCAGCTGAAGCAGCAGTTAAAGTAGAGATGAATGCAACAGCAGCGATTTTAGATTTAGCAAACATAATAATTTCCTTTTAGTTAATTGAATAAAAATCTGATTAAGCATCAGGTATTGGTTAAGTCGCAGTCTCTATAGCGATAGTTGTGCCAAAGCGATAATTATTTTTATCTACCTGATTTACTTAATATTTTTATTTATAAACTGAAATTTTAACTTACAAAAAAATTCTAAAAACCCAATTATTAGTTAAATTAACTAAAACTATAGTAAATTTAACCAAGCATTTCTGATTGAAATGATTTAGCTTTGACTTGCGCCTCTTTTAAAACATCTAACGCATCAGTAAGAAGCTCAATTCCAACACCGGCTTTAGTACCATTTTGGCTTAAATATCTACGCCATATACGCCCACCAGGTTGACCTTGAAACAATCCTAACATGTGTCTTGCAATATGCCAGGGCCTCGCACCTTCTGCAATCTGTTGTTCAACATACGGCAACATAGCTTCAACAACTTCAAAGCGGGTTCTCGCTGGCGCTTCGTCTTGATAAAACAGCTTATCGACCTCAGCAAGAATATACGGATTACTATAAACTTCACGGCCAATCATAACGCTGTCTATATGTTGCAAATGCTCTGCAGTTTCAGCAATGGTTTTTACACCACCATTAATACCTATGTGTAGTCTAGGAAACTCTTGCTTTAATTGATACACACGGTCATACATCAAAGGAGGAACATCACGGTTTTGTTTTGGGCTTAACCCTTGTAGCCAAGCTTTTCGTGCATGCACAATAAAAGTACTACAACCCGCCGAAGCGACGGTATCAATAAACGCAGACAGGTCTTTATACTCATCCATTTCATCAATACCAATGCGAGATTTTACTGTGACAGGAATATCCACTTCAGCCTGCATTGATTTAATACAGGCAGCAACAGTTTCTGGCTCAGCCATTAAGCAAGCACCAAATCTGCCATTTTGTACTCGGTCAGAGGGGCACCCAACGTTAATATTAACCTCATCATAACCATAGGTTTGCGCCAAGGCACTGCAACGAGCCATGTCAGCAGGATCAGAGCCCCCCAACTGCAAGGCAACAGGATGCTCTTCTTGGTTATACGCCAGATAATCACCCTTACCAAAAATGATCGCACCTGTAGTGACCATCTCGGTATACAGCAAAGTATGCTTTGATATTTGCCTAAGAAAATAACGACAATGTTTATCTGTCCAATCAAGCATTGGCGCGACAGAAATAGTGCGATTAATGGCTTTGCTCATAAGTACCTCAAAAATACGGGCGCGAAGTTTAGCTTATTTTATAAACAAGCACTAGGACGAAGTTTAGGTAGCGCTCTGACCTTGCGATGACAAAGCAAAGAGAACAGTACAATCAACTTTTATACATACTTTTTTAAAAACCACACCATAGAATCAACAAAACACCTAAAAAGTATGAAAGCTCAAGTGACACAAAAAAGCCGCTATAAATATCTAGCGGCTATTTTTACATGTAACACACACCTATTGGTTACAGAGGCTTGCCATGTGCATCTAACTCCACAATATTCTCAAATAGAGGTTTTAGATCTTCAAAGACTGCCTCTTTATCACCCACTACAACAGTAATCATTTCATCTAGTTTCAGATGTTTTGTAGCCAAAGCATTCAATTCTTCTTTAGTGATACTAGCAAGAATAGCGTTTTGCTCATCTTTAAAAGAAGTATCTAGATCGTAAGTCATTATGGTGGATAAAAAGCCCAACTTTTGTTTTGGCGTTTCAAAGCTTCTCGCATCCCTTTGGCCAATTGCACTTTTAACAAATTGCAGCTCTTGGTCTGTCATACCTTGTTTGGCAAATTCTGCTATTTCCTTTCTAAACTGCACAATAGAATCAGCGGTTGTGTCGGCACGCACACCTGCTTGAGCTCTGTAATAACCACGTATGTCATTACCACTAAAGAAAGAGCGGGCTCCATAGGTATAGCCCTTGTCTTCTCTGAGGTTCAAGTTAATGCGGCTGTTAAATGCTCCACCTAGGTTGTAGTTCATTAAATCCGCTCGATAATATTCGCCTGTGCTGTCATATTTAAGAGCCCGTTTACCAATACGGATTTCAGACTGGGCTGCGCCAGGCTTATCAATAAAATACAATGTTCCTGCTTCAAGGGTAGGATACGGATTAATTTTTGGAGCATCACTCGAGTTACCTTGCCAAGAGCCTAAAATAGCGATAGCTGATTCAATATGTTTTTCATCTAAGTCACTTACCACAATCAACTCTGATGCTTCAGGGCCATAGTGGTTAGCATAAAAGTTTTTAACATCATCAAGAGTAAGCTTTTCAACAGTTGAGATTAAACCGCCATTTCCATAAGAGAAGCTATTATTCTCGCCAAACACTAATTTATTAAAGCTATCCGTTGCGGTCACACTGGCATTTTTCTTAGCATTTTTTAAACCTTCTACCTGCTGTTTTTGTAATCTTAAAAAATCTACTTCAGCAAATTTAGGTTTAGTTAGTTTTTCTACAGCAATTTCGAGGGTTTCAGTTAGGTTTTTGGTTAAGGTTCTAATGTTCACAGTGGTAAACTGATCACCCGAACTAAAGCTCACTTGCGAGCCTAGCTTTTGCAATTCATTAGATAACTCCTCGGCACTGGATGTAAGCGTGGCCTCTCCCATCATGGCAGCGGTCAAAGAAGCTAGCCCCAGTTTATCTATGCTTTCGCGGGTTTGCCCCGCAGCGATACGCAAACTTAAAGTCGTTGTTGGAACTTCATCATTTACTGTACCTAAAACATGAATCCCATTATTAGTGTCTAAGCGATAAATTGCCGGTACATGAATACTTGGGTTTTTGCCAGAAGGCGGAATAACCGAGCGGTCAAAACTAGACGTTCCAGGACGCAGCGCTAAAGTAGAATCTTTGCTAGTTTCAGGTATGTTGCGCTGATATCTTTGCCAAGTATCAGGTTTGATTATCCCATCAAGCTGACCTTTAGGCACAATACTCATGATCACTGCATGCTGATTTTTAATGTATTTTTTATAGACACGCATCACATCATCTTTAGTGACATTTTCGTAACGTGCTACATCATCACCAATACCATTTGGGTTATTACGATAGGTTTGATAGGCAGCTAATTGACTTACCTTACCGCTGACACTTTCTAAACCATACACCATACCCGACACAATACTTGCTTTTACACGCTCAAGATCATCATCTTCGGCACCACCTCTTTCTTCAAATTCCTGTAATGATGCCCGCGCAATTTGTTCTAATTCCGCTAATGATGTACCAGGTGTGGGTAAGCCCAGCAAACTAAATTGACAACCCAACTCCTGACAACCATGGCCTGCTTGGGCTTGCACTGCTTTACCGTTTTTCACCATGTTTTTATATAGCAAAGAGGTTTTCCCCGAACCTAAGATAGACATAAGGACATCTAAAGGTGCTTCATCTGGGTGATTTAAATGAACTGTCGGGAAAGTCATATACATTAGAGGTAAAGACACATTATCTTCCATTGAAATATAACGGTCTTCAGGCAAGGTAATTTTGGTATATTCTGGCTCTAATACTTCTGGACCTCTTGGGATCCCACCAAAATATTGCTTTACCCAAGCTAAGGTTTGCGCTTCATCCAAATCACCACCTATGGTTAAAGTGGCATTATTAGGCCCATACCAACGTAAAAAGAATTCTTTCAAATCATTCAAGTTTGCTCGGTTTAAATCTTCAATGTAGCCAATAGTTAACCAAGAGTATGGATGTCCCTCTGGATACATAGCCTCATTTACTCGCTCTCTTAACAAGCCATAAGGACGGTTATCATAATTTTGACCGCGCTCGTTTTTAACGGTTTCTCTTTGGTTTTCAAACTTTTCGGTGGTAACTGCATCGAGAAAAAAACCCATTCGGTCTGACTCTAGCCACAACATTCGCTCTAACTGATTAGCAGGTACAGTTTCGTAATAATTGGTTCTATCGGTATTTGTCGAACCATTTAGAGTACCGCCAGACTCAGTAATCAAAGAAAAGTGCTGTTCATCTGCGACATTCTCAGAGCCTTGAAACATCATGTGTTCAAAAAAATGAGCAAAGCCAGATTTACCTAATTCTTCTCTAGCGGAGCCAACATGATAAGTCACATCAACATGCACTAAAGGATCCGACTTATCTGGATGAATAATAACGGTTAAGCCATTATCTAGCTCATATTGGTTAAATGGGATCACTAGCTCGTCTACATTTTTTGCTACAGATGTAACTTTTTTAATCCCCTCGGGGATCGCAATTTCATGACTTGATACTGGATTATCAAGCTGTTGGTCTTTCACACTACAAGCATTCAACCCCAATATAGACGCTATACCAACGATTAATAGATGATGTTTTTTCACTACGGATACTATCCTTCTCGTAAAATTTCAAACTGAATAATGATATACAAGTTCACACATTTAAAGCTCTATCGAAATTGTATAGTGATATGAGCAAAATAGTTTTGGATTGTTTCCAACTAAAAAAGTTTGTTACAAATTAACAAGCAATAAAGAACTACTACATATTAAGTGAGGTTTTAGTTTAAACTTGCGCAAGTTTTGGAGTAGTTGTTATGTTGAATACCATGTTTTTTTCATTATTAGGCGCGCTATCAGTCGTCATTTATTTTTTAAATACCATACTTTGGTTAATTCCTATTTTACTGTTTTCATTTCTAAAACTGCTTCCCATTGATCCTTGGCGCACCTTTATGTCTCATTTACTAGACGGCTGCGCCACACTTTGGATAAGCGTTAATACTATTAACCAGAGCATCTTTAGCCGAACAAAAATCACTGTCACTGGCTTAGAAGGCTTAAGTCAAAAAGACTGGTATTTAGTTATTTCGAACCATAGGTCTTGGGTCGATATTTTAGTGTTGCAAAGAGTATTTAATCGTAAAATCCCCTTTCTAAAATTCTTCCTAAAGAAAGAATTAATTTGGGTACCTTTTTTAGGGGTTGCTTGGTGGGCACTAGATTTCCCTTTCATGCACAGGTACAGCAAAAAACTCATCGCTAAAAAACCACATTTGAAAGGTAAAGATTTAGAGAACACCCGTAAAGCCTGTGAAAAATTTAAATATAAGCCTGTGAGTATCATGAACTTTGTGGAAGGCACTCGGTTAACCGAAGAAAAGCAAAAACGGCTTTCAGGACAGTTTCAGCATTTACTTAAACCTAAAGCGGGAGGCATGGCATTTGTGTTAGGGGCTATGGGTAACCAATTACATAAGTTACTTGATGTCACTATACATTACCCCCAAGGCACGCCAAGTTTTTGGGATTTTGCCTGTGGCAAAGTTAGTCACTTAACAGTCGATGTTAAGACCCACGATATAGAAGACTTATTGAACAGTGGCGTTTACGGGCCAGACTACTTTAACAACGCTGAGCAAAGAGTGAAATTTCAGCGTTGGTTAACTGACTTGTGGCTAGAAAAAGATCAGCGCTTAGAAGCAATGTCAGTTAATCAAGATACAAAATAGTCCCTAATAACCTTCTTATAACGAGAGTTTCATGGAAAAAAGCCAATACCTGAGTCAAAAATTACTGTCACTTTTAGAGTATTTTGGTTTTCATGTTTCTGAGGACAGCTGGGCGTTTCAAAGCACTGCATTAGTCGGAATTTTACTATTAGCATGGGCTAGTAACTGGCTAACAAAAAGCTTATTACACAGTCGTATTCGCAGGATAATCAGTAAAAGTAAGAACACCTTTGACGACGAGTTACACAAGCACAACTTTTTCCGAAGAGTGGGACATATTGTACCTGCAATTTTACTTTATCTATTAAGCTCATTGCTAATTGATAATGCACTGCTGTTAACCTTTTTACAAAAGTCTGCTGTGGTCTATGTCTTGGTGGCATCAGTATTGGCCGCCAGCGCTATTCTAAATACTGTTGAAGATACCTATAACGCCTCTAATTTAGCTAAAAAAGCACCTATTACTGGTTTTATACAAGTAGGTAAACTATTCATAATTGTTGTTGCCGCACTACTTATTATTTCTAACTTATTAGATAAATCTCCTCTGTTACTGATTTCTGGATTAGGCGCAGTAACCGCTATTTTATTATTGTTGTTTAGAGACACCATATTAGGTTTTGTCGCCGGCATTCAGATTGCCGCTAACCGTATGGTAAATACCGGCGATTGGATAGAAATGCCAAAGTATGGAGCTGATGGCGATGTTCTCCAAGTTGGATTAACAACTGTAAAAATTCAAAACTGGGATAAGACCATCTCCACTATTCCAACCTATGCGCTTATCAGCGATTCGGTTAAAAACTGGCGAGGAATGTCAGAGTCAGGAGGAAGGCGTATAAAGCGCTCAGTCTATATTGATATCCAAAGCATTCAATTCTGCGATCAGCAGATGTTAAATGACTTTTCAAAAATACGTTACATTAAAGAATACATTCAGCACAAACTTGAAGAGTTGCAGAACTTTCATAAAGAACAAAATATTGATACTGAAGATCTCGTTAACAGCCGCAGGCTTACAAACATAGGGACACTGCGTGCTTACATGGCAGCATATCTAGAAAACCACCCCATGATTAATAAAGAAATGACCCTAATAGTCAGACAAATGCCAGCGACCGAATTAGGTGTACCTATTGAGGTTTATTGTTTCTGTGCAGATAAAAAATGGCAAAACTACGAGGGAGTACAAAGCGATATTTTTGATCACTTGTTGGCTATTTTACCAACCTTCAAACTAAGAGCCTATCAACGTATTAGTGACAGGCCCTGATATACTTTAGGCTACGGCTAAAGCATAGATAAATACGACAAAAAGCACTAAGCCTGTCACACCAAAGAAGCCATATTCGACTCTAGATTGCATAGGGTCGTCGCCTTCTTTAATAGGTAAAAAGCTCATAATAAGGCTAGTCATACCCAAAACAAACGCGATTAATGTGAATCCAAATAAAATGGGTTCGTACCAGTTACTCATTAGCTAATTCCTAGTTATTACTTTCTCCATATATTATGCACCAAAAAACTCGTAGACGAAAAGCATAAATACAAAAATTAGATGGTCTAAATTACGAAATATTAGTCACAGTCACTAACCTTTTAATTTTCATTCTTGCTTATCCTCTACACAATCAGGCTATCTATTTGTTTTTTATATACTTTATATTTATGGCGTAGGCTTTGCTCTAGTACTGCAAATATCAAAAATAATACATTTGGAGACCAAGATGCGTTCAATTATTTTAGCTACCACTCTCACTTTTAGTTCACTATCAGCTTTTGCAAATCAGTGCGATATTGAGTTGGATGGAGAGTTAAAACTTGAAGATAAAGTATTGCAAGTTCAAGTTGATAGACGCAACAAGCTAACCATCACTGCAGATAAAACCCTTTACATCAACAATCAAGCCATTAGCCTAACTAGTGAACAACAGGAATGGGTAGATGATTATTACAATGGTATCAACCAAGCTGTACCACAAGCAGCGAATATAGCTACCGATGCCGTAGCATTAGCCAGTAGCGCAATGAATGAAGTCTTTGGCGAACTACTAGGCGCTGATAGCTATGTAATACAAGACCTATCCGATAAATTGTACGACTTAGAACAACAGGTTCACTACAACTTCTATGGAGATAACGGCAACATACGCATCAACTCAAATACCTTTGAAGATGGCGAGTTTATGGGTACACAATGGGAGCAAGAGTTCGAAGAGACAATAGAAGAGTTGGTTGCTGAGTCTATAGGTCACATTATGGTTGCGCTAGGTACTCAAATTATTTTCGGTGGGGGCGATTTAGACGAGTTCGAACATAAAATGGAACATTTTGGACAACGTATAGAGCACAAGTTTGAAACCCAAGCTACAAGTCTAGAAGCAAACACGAACGCCCTATGTTACACATTAACTAAGGTTGATGTGGCAGAAAACAATCTACAAAAAAGTATTCGCCAGCTCCGTAATTTAGATATATTACACATTAGTAACAAGGCTAACTTGATGTGATAACCTAGTATTATTACATTTCGATATGTGGAATAACCTTGTGAAAATATCCATAGTAGGCTGTGGTTGGTTAGGGCAACCATTAGCCTTAAGATTAAAAGAATGTGGTCACAATATTGTGGCCACCAGCCGTTCAGAGCAAAAGTGTCAAGCCCTAAGCAAGATGGGTTTAGAAGCCATTAAATTTGAGCTGGGCGATAACTTAGATGCTGCAAGCTTGAGCCCTATTTTTAACAGCCAAATACTCATACTAAACATACCTGTAGGGCGAAAATCCGTAACCCATGATAGCTTTACCCTAGGCATACAGTCTTTTTTAGAACAGGCTAATAAAGCAAAGATAAACAAAGTTGTATTTGTCAGCACCACGTCTGTCTATGGTAGCGAAGATAAAATCGTAACCGAGCAAAGCCTCACCGAGCCAGAGACGCTATCTGGCAAAATTAATCTTGCCATCGAAGCATTAGTCACCAAACAGTTTCCTAGTAATAGCGCAATCATGCGCCTGTCTGGTTTAGTCAATAGTGACAGACATCCAGTAAAGTATTTGGCCGGAAAAGTAGATTTACAGAACCCAAATGCCAAGGTTAACCTGATACACCAAGAGGATGTAATTAGTGCAATTGAGCATGTGATAGAAAAAGCGCTTTGGGGGCAAACATTCCACCTAAGTGCATTAATGCACCCCACCAGAAAGGACTATTATACTTGGTCAGCGGCACAATTAGGCCTACCAGAGCCTAGCTTTATCAATTGCGATACAGCACCTGCCGGAAAAGAAGTAAACGCAAACCAAAGCCTGAAAGAGCTGGGCTTAACACTCAAGTACCCTAGCCCATATGATATGATTGGATAGCAATACTGGCGGCTAAACAGCCTCGTTAGTTATCCCAGCCAATCATATCAAATGCTATCCTTACACTTAGCCTATTAGGGCGCTACCGAAGAATTTTAGAGCCACTGTATTTGCGAATATAATTAACAAAATCAGTGGGATAAAGGTACCTAGAGCAAAATTCACATAGCGTTCAAGAAAACTACTCTTGAACTCTGGCGCACCTTGATCTAGTTCATCATTAAATGCTTTTGTCTTCCATTTGTAGCTAACAAACAAACAAATTAGCAAACCATTTAAAGGTAAAATAGTGTCATAAAAAACGTCGTACACTAAATCAAAGAAAGACTTGGGAGTATCTGAACCTCCGTAACTCATAAATGAGGTAAAGAAATCAAAAAAGCCAAATGAGAATGCACACATAAGTGCAAATACAATCAAAAGGAACCCACAAATCAATAATGAATGTTTACGCGCTATGCCCTTTTCACTCATCAATGCGGCAACTGGAACCTCGAAGATTGACACAAGTGAAGTGATTGCTGCAAAAAAGACCAGTAAAAAGAAGGTACTAGCAACCACGCTTGCCCCTACATAGCCTAGAGTATCTTGCATGGCTAGAAATATTTGCGGTAAAAACGTAAAAATCATAGATACCGAAGACTCACTTAACTCACTAGGATTAACAGAAGGATTAAAGGAGAAAATTGCCGGTAAAATCATTAAACCAGCAGTAAAAGCAACGGCAGTATCGGTCAGAGCAACTAGTTTAGCGGAAGAAGGTAAATTAGAGCGCTTATCAATATAACTACCATAGGTAATCATAATTCCCATGCCCAAGGACAAGGAAAAGAATGCTTGGGAAAGTGCGCCATTAATGACACTGGCATTAATTTTATCAAAATCAGGGACCAGATAAAACGATACACCAGCCATAGCATTGTCACGGGTTAAGACAAATATAACCATGCCAATTAGCATGACAAAAAGCGCTGGCATTAGTATTTTTGCAGCCTTTTCAATTCCTTGTTTTACTCCGCCTTGCAAAATCAAATATATGATCCCAAGCACCACTGCCATGTAAATAAACAAGCTATTGCTAGAAATAAAATTTCCATAGGTGACGGGATCTGCAAGGACATCCAAATTACCAATACTTGATTCAAACAAGTAACCGAAAATCCACACGGTAATAACGAGATAAAATACCGCAATCATGAAAGGAGTAATAATGGATAACCAACCGGCTAGTCGCCAACCTTTGTTACCACCAGAAAGTGACGTTAAAGCCCCAAGAGGGTCTTTTTGACTAGCTCGTCCAACTGTCATTTCTGCAATCATTACAGGTACACATATAGCCACTACAAAAATGGCGTACATCATTAAAAATGCACCACCACCATTTTTAGCAGCACCGACAGGAAATCCCACTAGGTTACCTATACCTACAGCGGATCCTGCAGCAGCCAAGATAAAGCCTAATCGAGAGCCAAACTGTTCGCGAGGTGCGCTCATAACAAGTCCTATTTTATTTTTATAATTGGAGGCAGATATTACCAGCAGAATTTCAGAAAGTCTTTGTCGATAGCTAATCCTAATGCTTTCCTATAAAAATCATTACATCTATCAAGGACTTTTACATTACCAAGGGATCCTTTTACCTTGCCAATCTAAGTAATAAGGGGCATTTTGTACTGTTAAATCAGGGAGCATATTTAATAGTTGCGACACAGTAAAAGCAGCAGTAAATAATTTACCCTTCGGTACATTATTTTGGAAAGGCTTTGATAAGCCCGTATCTACCGTCCCCGGATGATAACTAACAATTGCAATATTCTTGGCACGTCTTTGCAATTCAATTTGCGCGGTTTGAATCAACATATTTAAAGCTGCCTTGCTGGCCCGGTAACCATACCAACCACCCAGCTTGTTATCAGTGATACTGCCTACTCTCGCACTAAAGAAAACCAACTTAGCCTCATGTTTACCTTTCAACAATTGTTCAACATTTTTAAGCCAAATAGCGGGAATGATGGTGTTTGTTGCAAAATAGAAATCAAGATTACGGCTGTTAATATCTTCAAGGCGTTTTTCTGGCGTAACTGGGTGTTCGTCATTAACCCCATGTAAAGCCCCTATGCAAGATATCACTAGTGTGAACTGAATATTTTGAGCTCTAAGGGATTGGCATAAACTAGCAATATTACCTTCGTCCTCAGAGTCCACCTTATGATAACAAACCTCTCTTACTGGCTCAGAAGGAAGTGTACGAGAAACGGCATGGACTTGATGATATAAACTTGATTGTATTAGCTGACTGACTAATTCGGAGCCGATACCACCGGAAGCTCCAATTACCAAAGCATTACCTTTAAACATTAGATCCCTTTTTAGCAGTTTCACAAGGTAAACAACGCTTTTTACCAGTTAACAGGAATGAGATGGTGTAACGATGCTTTGCAAAAACATTGTAAGCCAAATCTGCGAACCACCTAATAACAGGCCAGCGCAGTGGTGCATATACCCAACCTTTACCTACTAATTTCCAAGCTAAGTGAGTGACATCTAATCCACTTATCAAACGGCCATCGTTTAAATAACCATGAATGCGAGCATTCAAAGCCTGCCAATTTAAGTGAGGGTAATTTTGATTAAAGCTATCCTCTTGTATATCAACAAAAGCAATAGCCTGTGATGTATCTAACGCTTTTAGCTTGCGCATTTCAGCAAGACATAAAGGGCAATAGCCATCATAAAATATAGTGAGTTCGTGAGTCATCAATAAAACACGCCAGTTAGGTTAGCTTATACGTTCGTTACGAACCAACTAACCTCTAGGTTCAACTTTTAAGATTAACTGCGCGTTTTCTTATTAAAAAATCTCGCTCGCTACCGTTCTTACTTAATTTTATTGCCTTTTCTAACGATAGAGTTGCAGCAGCGGTTAGCTGCATGCGACTTTCTATATCACTTCTAGCCGCATAATAAGGTTGATAGTCATTTAACTTAGGTTCAAGTAATACTAATTCCTGGTAAGCTTTTTCTAGTTCACCACTATAAGACATAGCAACCAATAAATTTAACACCACAACCGCTGAGTCATTAAAGTCTAGTAGTCGCAAATATAATAACTGAATTTGATACCAATCCGTTTCTTCCCAAGTTGTCGCAGTGCTGTGCAAAGCACTAATAGCAGCCTGTAATTGATAAGGACCCGGCTGCCGTAAACTCATTGCTTTATTCAGTAATATGGACGCTTCTTGAATCTTAACCGTATCCCACAAACGCCTATCTTGCAGTTCTAGAGGGATATAAGTCGCAACACCAGTGGTCCGAGATTTTCGTCTGGCATCATGAAATAGTATTAATGCGGCATTTCCAAGTACTTCAGCCTTAGGAATTAACTCGACCATCAAGCAGCTTAGCCTTATAGCTTCTTGAGCTAAATCTTGCCGAGTCAGTGCTTGCCCTTCATATGCACTGTAAGACTCGTTATATATAAGGTAAATAACTTTAAGCACACTGGCTAAACGAGCGCTTATTTGCGCATGGCTTGGCACTTCATAAGAGATACCAGCTGTTTTAATTTTTCTCTTTGCTCTAGTGACCCGTTGACCCATTGCCACTTCAGAGGTCAAATACGCCCGAGCGATTTCTTTGACCGTTAAGCCACATAAGGTTTTAAGAGTAAGTGCTACCTGAGCATCCTCATTTAATGCTGGGTGGCAGCATGTAAAGATCAGTCTTAGCCTTTCATCGGGAACATCATAGTCTAGCTCAGACACCTGCTCCGGTTGGCAATACATGGCTTGCTCAATCAAGGCAATTTTCTGCTGTTCATTACGCCCATTTACTTGGCGTAATTTATCGATAAGTTTGCGTTTGGCAACTAGGTGTAACCAAGCACCACAATTAACAGGTATACCTTGAACAGGCCAATGGGTACTGGCCTGCTCGCAAGCATCTTGTAAGGCATCCTCTGCTAACTGCATATCTTGAGAAAAACACATCAAAGACGCGACAAGTTTCCCCGATTCAGCACGAAAAATCCTAGTTAACTCATCCAAGGCTTAAAACACCCCTATGACTCATGAATAAGTTATTCAATCATCATTATTGGTCTCACTTCAATGGTGCCATAACGGGCAGTGGGAATTTTAGCTGCCCACAGTAAAGCTTCATCCAGATCTTTACACTCCAGTAAATAATAGCCACCAAGCTGCTCTTTGGTTTCGGCAAAAGGCCCGTCAATCAATTCAGACTTTCCCTTTCGAACTCTCACAGAGGTTGCTGTACTCACTGCCTCTAAGGCATTGCCTCCTAATATAACCTTCGCGGCTTGCTCCTCAAAGGCACGGTATTGGCCAATTAAGGTTTCCATGTCTACATCGTCTTCGCCTTCACCGGCATAAATTAAAGCTAAATATTGCATAATTTTCCCCTATAAAATGGTTTAAAAAGGTTTGTTTATAAACCTCTCAATCTAATGACGAATCAGATAAGACTATTCCGACACATATTTAAAATTCTTTAGTATTTTTTTATATCTTGAATTTTGTATCTGTAACAACCACATTATGACTATAAACATATTATGTTGGAGTAAAAAATGGCGACAATTCAAACTGCAACCCTTGGTGGTGGCTGTTTTTGGTGTATCGAATCAGCTTTTAGCAGCGTTAATGGTGTGGTATCAGCCTATGCAGGGTACGCAGGTGGGCAGCTTGATAACCCAACCTATGAGCAAGTTTGTAGTGGTAATACAGGCCATGCAGAAGTAGTGCAGGTTAATTTTGATGCAGAATTAATTAGTTACCGTGACATTCTAGAAATATTCTTTGCTCTACATAACCCGACGCAATTAAATCGCCAAGGTAATGATGTGGGCACTCAGTATCGTAGTGCAATTTATTACCACGATGAGTCGCAAAAAATATTAGCCAGTGAGATTTTAAACGAAATTGCAGAAGAAAAAATTTGGCCAGACCCAATAGTTACCGAGCTAACCCCAATCAATAATTATTACCAGGCCGAAGACTATCACCAAGATTACTTTTCTAATAATCCGCAAAATCAATATTGCAATATGGTGGTTGCACCTAAGCTTGCAAAATTCAAAAAAACATTTGCCAGTAAGCTAAAATAGCAAGATTTATCTTGTGCACCTAGTGTTAGGTGCACAACTTAAATAGCCCTTATTGAAACCAAGCTTGTTGAATATCTAGGCTGAATAACAAAGGTGAAAAATTTTCATAATTTTCTTTATTTTCAGTACATTGAATATTATTAGGATACATTTTTTTCCACGGATCATTTATCAACCAAAGGGTGTCATTAAATACTGCAACGCCCTCAATTGAAGCATTGTCCATCTTTTCATACCCCACACAATTTTCGCTTTCACTTTTTAGCTCTGCATAAAATGTAAGTGGCAGCACGCGAGTTTCTTTTTTTCCAGAGATATCAATTACCCATAGGTTCTCGTCATTTCTAGCCGCTGCGATAAGGAACTCTCCGCCTGTTGGAGTTTGGTAATAATCCATGCCATTAATTGGGTGCCTACCTTCCGAATAATGGGGTAATTTTAAAGACAGGTTCGACACTTGGGCAAAATCTTCTGACTCCCAAAAATCGTCATCCATTTTTAAAGAAAATATACGAGCTTGGGTGTGCTTGTCTTTCTCAATGCCCAAATACAAAGTGCGGTTTTTACCGAAGGTCATAGCTTCGATACCATCATTGGGGAAATTCCCTACTTCCATGTCAGCAGAAAATTTAATAGGGCGAACATGGGTCATCAACACAGAGTTTTCATTTTGTAACTCTAAACGAATTAACAACCTAGGGTAATGAGTAGAACCAGTATTAGCATACTTCTGCTGGCACATTGCAGGCATAGGATCCGCGCCGCTGGCGTCTTCGGTAACCAGATAAAATACCTTGTCATCATTAGGATCAATTGCCAATGCCTCTAAATCAGGGTTACCACTGATATAGTCAGCAAAGCAGCTTTGAGTAAGCTTAGTCGATAGAGACATTAAAAGGTTAGGCCCCCTTAGCTTGGCATTATCAATCGATATTTTTCTAAGGCGTAAACGTTGCGATGGAACTGCACTGCGGTCGCTAACCATTAATAATCCGCCTTGCCAAGCTTTTAGTCCTGAAGGCTGAGGGTCAAGCATAACGCTACCGTCGCTCTCTATTACCCAACGGCCGTATACATCTGTACTTTCAGTAGACGAAGGTGTGCTGCACCCAAAAATTAAAAAACAACTGGATAAGACCAATGCCGAGATTAGTTTCATAAATGTTCCGAACTAGATAAGGTTGAAATTAGATAAAGGGTGCAATGAAAAACTAATCTCATGCTTCCAAGCATTCGAATATTACCTAAAGCAATGTAAAATAAAACCAAATAATATCCCTTTATTTTTTTCAATTACACTTTGTTGACGCACTTGGTAAGTAAAAATCCCAAAGAGTTATGTATAATATCAGTGGATAGTTTTTAAGTTACTTACATATTGTCTGACTACATTTTTCATTAAGGCCCACATGTCCACAAAAGAACTAAAGATTGGCTTATTCTATGGCTCCACAACTTGCTATACCGAAATGGCAGCTGAAAAAATTCAAACACAAATACAAGACTTGTCTGAAAGCGCTACCCTTGAGCTGTTTGATATTAAAGACACCCACTTAAAAAAGGCAGAAGAATATGACGTATTGATTTTCGGTATTTCAACTTGGGATTTTGGTGAGTTGCAAGAAGACTGGGAGTCGAGCTGGCAAGATATTAAGTCCTTAGATTTAGCAGGTAAAACCGTTGCCTTATATGGTTTAGGTGATCAACTAGGCTACGCAGATTGGTTTCAAGATGCACTGGGTATGCTGCACGATGAACTTGCAGTGCTACACTGTGAATTTATAGGCTATTGGCCCAACGAAGGGTATTACTTCAACCATTCAAAAGCGTTAATTGCAGAAAACAGCTTTTTTGTTGGCTTAAGCCTAGACGATGAAAATCAATATGACTTAACAGATAAGCGCATTGAACAATGGAGCAAGCAAATTCTAGATGAACTAGCTGGCATGTAAAAAATGCCAAGTCAGCCATCACGCATTCACCAACCCTATTATAGAAATGGTCCGTCCCACAGAGACGGCGCTGATGTTAGCTTTCAAGACATAGTGAAAATATTTGGGTTTCGTACCGTTACCATAGGTAAATGGGTGACCAAAGAAGAGCAACAACTAGCCGCCAACTTATTTTTTGATGCCTTATGCGACTTAATGGAAATCCTAGAGGTGTCAGAAACAGTTATCTCGTTAAATGGCAGCTTGTCGCTGGCATTTGGAAGTGGTGGCAGAAAACACAGCAGTGCCCACTACGACTCGCAGCGTAAAGTATTGGCTTTGGCTAAAAACGCCGGCGGAGGCGCATTAGCCCACGAGTGGTTTCATGGGTTTGACCATTACATTTGCAATAAATTGTTTATAGACACCAAAAGCCATCAATTTGCATCACAGTGCTGGTTGAAAGATCATCAACAAAAGCCCCACGCTCTAAATATAAAACTCAGTCGGGTTTTTGAAGCAATTTTTTTAACCCCCTCTAAAACCCAACCAAATGACTACGTAAACCGCAGTGCATTTGCCGATAAAACACTCAAAATGTATTACTACGCACAGCCCCAAGAGCTTAGTGCTCGTGCCTTTGAGGCCTGTATTCAGGATCACTACAGAAAAAATGCGTTTCTAGTACAAGGCACCAAACAAAGCCCCGAGGCCAAGTTAGGGATTTATCCGGTAGATGAACATAGAGCAACAATTTCTAAAAACTTACTGGATTATTTTGGTCATTTGGGGCAAGTGTTATCCCGACAATCAGTGTGAATCTACAGGCAAATAATCAAAAGCTCCTCTCAAATACAGCTACCCACAGGCTAGAAGATAATGTTAATTTTACCTACAAGCTAAACGTATAAAATTATAGGGATTTAAATGAAACTGCTGATTATTTTAATGCTTCTGCTAAGTGTTAACTTGGTTACCAAGCCTGCGCTGGCGATAGCTAATGCGACTGATAAGAAAGTGGCACACGTTAAAATTGCACGGGCAGATGCTGATGTGCCTGATGAGAAGATAAGGTCTCTTGCTCAAGGTATTTGTAACACTTACGATAATGGACATGATACTGTTTTAAATATTGAGAAAGTCATTAAAAGTCATATCACTGACTATATCCAAATATTAGACCTAACGCCTGAACAAATCACCCTGTTTTTAAATAAGCACAAAGACAATATGACTTGTACTATTAATGGTGAGCAAGTTCACTATATGCATTATTCATTTTATAAAAATAGTTTCGCTTTCTTTTCGCTGTTTAAAAAATACCTCAGCGATAAAGTCTGGATGAATATCGAAGACGAAAGTATAAATATTGATGTAAATGCGGTGAGTTATTTTCAAGACAGTAAACAACCCGAGACGGTTTTAGATTATATGCTTCGAGAATCAGCACGTTTACCTGAGGGCAATGAGCGAAAGGCGAGGATTGACCAAGTTATGCGGATTTTTGTGAATATGTTCGAGGCAAAAACCTACGGGCAATTAGTTGAAGAAAATTAGCCCTTCCTTTAGTGAGCTTATTGAGGGTGTAAATTGGGTTGTAGGCTATCTTAACTAATCTCACGCTATATTTGGTACTCTAGCGTGTACTTTCCCCTTTAGCTGGGCTCGCTAAAAACCTAAATAACTTAAACTTTAGAACCCATCAAACATCACTTTTTTAACTGCTCTCGCACTTGCATAAGCGCAAACCCTAATAGATTTTGCCCAAGCCATGTAGAAGGCTTTTGCGCTCTAGGGTCGGTTTCTTTTAAACCAATGCCCCAAATGGTGTCTGATGGGCTGGCTTCAACAAGCACTTTTTTGCCTGTGTCTAACAAAAAATCACGCAGAGCTTTGCTTTGACTAAATTTGGCTAAGTTGCCTTTTACCACCAAGTCAAATTTGTGGTTGTCCCATGTGTCTCGATTAAAACCTGCTACTTCTCTGCCGAGTTGTTTCGCTTCTTTGGGGCTTTTGCTGGTGATTATCTTTTTAAATATAGGCTCAGCATTAAATAGCTTGGCTTTTTGCGCCATCATGTAATGTTCTGAGGTTTGATACCAATGGCCATCTAGTTGAAAGCTACTTGAGTACCATTGGCTTAAATAGTTTTTATCTACTGCACCGTTTTTGGCTTTGTGATGGGCGCAAAATAACAGGTATTTAACCTTATTGCCCTGTTGTAGATGCGTTATTAGCGCTTGTTTGTTTTTCATCATTGATTGCTGAACACTCGAATGTTTGCGGATTAAGTAGTTGCGAATTAATCGCTTGGAGACTAAGCAGTTGGCGATTAAGTGCTTAGAGCTTGATTAATTTCATCTTGATATTGTTGTGTATCAAACACAATAGCGGGGAACTCTTTGTAGTTCCAAAACATGCCTTGTGCTATGCGTGTTCGGTCGCTGCGATAGGGGTTAGACCACTTACCCCAACAAACAAACTCGTCGTACATTACTATTTCGCCTGTTACAAACCAGCATTCCCATACACCTCAATCACAGGCGAGCGGTGTAAAACGCTGCCCTACTTCTGACAGGCTAATGTTTATAATATCGCTTGTTAATGTGTCGGTATAGGCACCATTAATACGCTTTGAATAGCGGGATTCAAATTCAGTAAACATATCTAACAAAGGTACCTTGTCGATTTGAACTTGATACAAAACCCCTTTGGTTCGATGTTCGTCTACCGCAACAAGTTTGAGTGTGTTTAACATATTAGCCTTTTTTCATGGTGTATATTGAGCTTGGGTTAAGCCAATCGAGCATGTGTTTAGTGTTGCCCAACAAAGCGTCACTTACTGTTTGCGTTAACTCGGCGTCGCTTAACTCGTAATCATCCAACTGACTTAAGGCTGCTCGTACTTCGCCAATGGCTTTGTTTTGCTGAGGGCTAAATAAGTCAGCTATGCCGTGTATTTGGTGCTTGGTTGATAGCCGTTCAAAATGCTTAGTAAATAACATGCTAGACAATCCAACGCAGATAGGCACAAAAAGAGCGTTAGCGAGAGGTTCGACTTATCCGGTATTCAGGTTACTTATACAATTTGTAGAATCTAAATGGCTTGGGCCATTCTTGCCTTGGGCAAAAGGCAATGGCGACTTCTTGGTTTTCTAGTGCTGATTCTGTTAACAGCACACTTTTTTCGAAGGTTTTAGCGGTTTCAAATTCTTTTGCGTTTACTTTACACACCACTTTATAAAATGGCCCAGACAACCATTCTTTTATCTCGGCTTGGTCGGCAAACTTTAAGTAAGCGGCAAGCGACGCATGGGCAGCGGCTAACATAGCAAAGCCCTGTGGTACGTCGTCTTTTATCAAAATGTACATTTTCATCTTATTACTTCTATCTTCGTTTTGTTTGTTGAGGTTTGAATAGGAGTGTCGGCAATGGTTGATTTATCTCAGTGCACAGGATACTCATTACCGGCTAATGCTATTTTTTATTTTGCAAATTTGTCTACTTGCCAGCTTGTTGGGTGTTAACTATGGTGAGCCTACCTATGCTGGTTTCAGCTTGTATATAGTGAGGTGACCACATGACCCTGCTGTTTACATTACACCGATTAATAGTGCCAATGTAGTTCTTCCCCTCTGTTGTAAAAGTTATGCTGCCATCTTCACAGATCCCATCATTACCATCCCCGGGAATATCAGCCTTTAAAGTCAGCTCATGTGTCATAATTTTCACATTTATGTATATGTTGTTGTTTGGCATTGATGTTATTGAACAGTCTTGAATGTCGCTTTCGTAAAAACAGTGTTTTGTACCTTGCTCATCGGTAAAATAGATATAAGATTCAAATCGACTGGGTGGTAACGCTAGGTATGCCGTTAATGCGGCATCAGCTTTATCAAACTGAGCTAGTTCAACTGCTATTCGGTATTGTTGTGCAGTAATAAAGCGAGAGGTAGGGGCGAGTTTTAGTAGAAAATGAGCTAATTCAAAATGCAATAATATTTCATTAAAGCTAATCAACAACCAATCGTCGTCTTGATAATCTGAATATGCTTTATCTAAACAAACCATTAGTTCATCGTAACGGTTTAGTTCATATAAACATCTTAGTTTTATGGGCAAGTAAGGGGTTAATAGCTTTTGCTCGTTCGGCGACGGATAACTGGCAAGCGCGGTATCAAAAGCAGCAAGACTGGCTTCATACTCCTCCCCATTATATAAGTCACTACATACCGACAGTACCTTTTTTATATTCATTATGTAGTACCTGTTGTTTTATCGCACTCTAGTCATAAACCACAGTGCGTTTTTGTTCGTAATCACTCATATCACAATGATAATAACCGTCAATTTTAACGGGCAACGCACTTAACTCATCAAACACGACGTTCCAAAAATCATCGCTTTCTGTTTTTGAGCAATAAAAATCCAGCTTTATGCAGTCGCCTTCTAGACTTGCTGGGTATTCAAGTATGCAGCTTGGGTCAAACAGGGTGTAGTTAAATAATTGTGGCGTATAGTAACCAAGAGCCTTCATTCGTGATTCGGTAAGCTCTATTTGCTCGGGCGTAGGAAAGCCATGTTTTTGTCGTAAATGTGGCCAAAACTCAAATGCTTCAAGCACCAAACGAGTGTGCTCAGGGTTGGGGTAAGTGAGTCGCAAGATAATATCTGTTGATGACATAGAAGTACCTATTGATAAATAGTTAGTGGTTACTGTGCTTGGTTATTTATATCAGGAGCTGTATGTTTTAACTCTGGTTTTACAAAAGGCCGACAGTGACTGCAGGCCCTAGAAGTATATAGATTTAATTTATGAACTGTACAAATATCAACCTACACTCCCCTCAGGCCACTCTACCATAAGAAAAAACACATATTAATTTTTGTATTTAACCAAATTGAAAAATCATGTTGCATCACAGTGCTGGTTAAAAGATCATCAACAAAAGCCTCACGCTCTAAATATAAAACTCAGTCGGGTTTTTGAAGCAATTTTTTTAACCCCCTCTAAAACCCAACCAAATGACTAGGTAAACCGCAGTGCCTTTGCCGATAAAACACTCAAAATGTATTACTACGCTCAGCCCCAAGAGCTTAGTGCTCGTGCCTTTGAGGCCTGTATTCAAGATCACTACAGAAAAAATGCGTTTCTAGTACAAGGCACCAAACAAAGCCCTGAGGCCAAGTTGGGGATTTATCCGGTAGATGAACATAGAGCAACAATTTCTAAAAACCTACTGGATTATTTTTGTCATTTGGGGCACGCTATAGGGAAGTGAAAAACACTAACGCGTGGAGTGTTCCGATAATTGTCTAAGAGCAGTTAGGATCTCCGAGATGAGCTGCCTTAATTTAGAGGCAGTATTCGTATTAACCCAATTGGCGATTTATACCGATGAAAAGAAAAAAGCACGGCAGCGCAGACGACGAAGCTGCAATTGATATGACTCCCATGTTGGACATAGTGTTCATCATGCTTATATTCTTTATTGTGACCACCTCTTTCGTTAAAGAGAAAGGTTTAGAAGTTAGTCGCCCTAAAGACTCTAATACACCACCACCTCCTACTAATGTAAAATCTTTATCTATTCGTGTAGAAGAAGATGGAACTATAGTAGTAAATGGTCGTCAGGTTGATATTCGCCGCGTAGAAGCAAACATTCAAAGCTTCTTAGCAGAAAACAATCAAGACGCAGCAGCTGTTCAGGCTCACCCTAAAGCGAAACACGGTGATGTGACTGAAGTTATAAATGAAGTGAAGAAAGCTGGTATTGCAAATGTTTCTGTATTGGTTGGCAAATAAGCGCTAACAATATTGTAAATTGAAAAAGCCGTGTTTTATAAACACGGCTTTTTTATTGCCTGCAATTTAAGCTCGAAATTAATTTTTGTGTGTAGTTAGGCCTATTGCTGTAAACCTTAAAACTATTCAAGATCCAATGAGTCAGGAGACAAAATGATACCCGTTTGGTCAGCATATAGGTGGTCTTCAGGCAAAAAAGTGACACCACCAAAATTAACAGCGACATCTAGCTCACCTAATTCTTGATCATCAGCACCAACTGGTATCGAGGCGATAGCATGAATACCAATATTTATTTCTTCTAACTCGTCTACTTCTCTAACACTGCCATAACAAACAATGCCTTCCCATCCGTTATCAAAGGCCAATTGTGCCGACGTAGCATCAATGAGGGCTCTACGCATTGAGCCTCCCCCATCAACTAATAATACTTTGCCTACACCAGGCTGTTCTAAAGTTTTATAAATCAAACCTTTATCTTCAAAACATTTAATTGTTGTAATTTCTCCTCCGTAAGAAGGTCTCCCTCCAAAACTAATAAACATGGGCTCAACCACGTCAACGCTGTCCGCAAAAATGTCGCATAAAGTAGATGTGTTGTAATCCATGTCATTTCCAAGTTTGGTGAAGTTAGGTACGAGTATACTGTTAGAAGAATTCAAATCTAGTGCAATCATCTCAATATTCTCAGATTACCCAAGATCCACTGTCATAAACCTTTAGTAAAAGTGTCATATACGATTCATAGGCGATTCATAAGATATTTTTAGTTTAGTAAAAACGAGCTAATCGAATGAAATCCTTACTGCAGAGTGACAAAGCCTTGTTTTACTGGCTATTTAACTTAACCGCTAATCGCGATTGCCGATGGATTAAATGGCTTTCTAAAACCGGAGATGGCCAACTCTACTTAGTCATTGGCTTGTTGCTATGGTACTTAGAGCCTGAACACGGTGATCTATTTCTCTATACCGCTTTATTGGCTTATGCTTTCGAAGTTCCCTTGTACATAATACTCAAACAAAGCTTACGTAGACAGCGCCCTTGTAATCAACAATTAGATATAGACGCACATATTATCCCTTCAGATAAGTTTAGCCTCCCCTCTGGACACACAGCGGCTGCATTTCTTATGGCTTCACTCCTTGCGAATTTTTACCCAATAATTGCTATCCCCGTCTATATTTGGGCTTCTTGCATTGGCTGTTCTCGAGTTTTATTGGGCGTGCATTACCCTGGCGATATATTAGCCGGAGCCGCACTTGGGATGGGTATTTCAATACTCAGCTTATCGTTTTTATAAGGTAGTGTGTTATGAGAATTCTGTATGGCGTGCAGGGCACGGGAAATGGCCACATCAGCCGCGCTAGGATCATGGCAAAGGCATTTAACAAACGAACTGACGTAGAAGTAGATTTTGTTTTCTCAGGAAGAGAGCACAGTAAATATTTTGATATGGAGGTGTTTGGGCAATATCAAACGTTACAAGGTTTATCTTTTGTTACCCACAATGGTGCGATAAATCATTGGAAGACGCTTAAAGCAGCTAAAATAAAACAATTTTTTCATGATATTAAACACCTCGACGTATCTCATTACGACTTGGTTTTAAACGACTTTGAGCCAGTAACAGCATGGGCAGCTAAAAACAAAAACATACCGTCTATCTCAATTAGTCATCAAGCTGCATTTTCTCACCCAATCCCCAAAAGAGAGGCTAACTTAATAGATAACCTTATAACTCGCTATTTCGCGCCAACAGATATTCAACTGGGTATTCATTGGTACCATTATGGTTATCCAATTTTACCGCCTTTTATTGACCCAGAATATTCAAATGAAAGAACCGATAAAAGTATCTTGGTGTACCTTCCGTTCGAAGAAGTCACAGCCATACAGGAGATACTAAGCCCTTTTGCTGAACATGATTTTGTGAGTTTTCACCCCTCGATTAAATACGCACATAAACATGAGAATGTGTGTTGGCACCCCACAGCTAAAGCTCCGTTTCACAAAGTCCTTAGTAGATGTAATGGAGTAATCGCCAATGCAGGATTTGAATTAGCTAGTGAGTGCTTACAGTTTAAAAAACGCATGCTTTTAAAGCCTTTAAATGGCCAGTTTGAGCAAATATCAAATGCCCAAACACTATTTGACTTAGGCCTTTGTCAATTTATGCGCGCCTTAGACCTAGATGCTATCGAGCAGTGGTTACAAAGTGATACGCCAGATACCATGCACTTTTCGGCTAATCCAAATACATTAATTGACTGGATCTTAGAAAAAAAATGGTCAGACACTAAGACGTTATGCTCTGCATTGTGGCGACAGGTAACCTTTCCAGACCAAGTCCTCAAGCAGTTAAATCAGGTCAATTTCTAAGTTTTTACTCAAACAAAAAAGAATCTACCCAATCCTTAAAAACTAAAAGCAGGCTAGTTAGTTATGTCATATTGCATAAAGTAGCAAATCTTCGCGTTCTAGCTCTTTGTTTTTTGGCTAGGTAATGACATTATTGCGAGCTATTTATTTTGCGGTGGTAGTTATGTCAAAACTTCTTAAATTTTCATCACAACTGATTCTACTTTCATGCCTACTAGGTATGTCGGCTTGTGGTCAAAAGCGGGCGCTTTATCTTCCTGAAGACACCCAAAGTAACCAAGTAGAAACAAACAACTCAGAAGCCACCGAATCCCCTGCTACAGGAGCCAATTAATATGGATTACTTTGCATATAAAAACCAAGAACTCTACGCTGAAAATGTCTCTTTAACAGCAGTAGCAGAAGAATTTAAAACACCTTGTTATGTATACTCGAAAGCAACTATTGAGCGTCATTGGCTCGCTTTTGATAAGGCCGCAGGCGCGCAGCCTCACCTAATTTGCTATGCAGTAAAAGCCAACTCAAATTTGGCGGTACTAAATGTTATGGCAAACCTAGGCTCTGGATTCGACATAGTATCTGGTGGTGAGCTGTTACGAGTACTTAAAGCAGGTGGCGACCCTAGCAAAGTGGTGTTTTCTGGCGTGGGCAAAACAGAACAAGAAATAGCCTTGGGGTTACAACATAATATTAAGTGTTTTAACGTCGAATCACGAAGTGAGTTAGCAAGAATAAACAAAGTAGCCGAGCAGCTTGATAAGCCGGCTCCTATCTCAATCAGAGTTAACCCAGACGTTGATGCTAATACACACCCATATATATCCACAGGCCTTAAAGCGAATAAGTTTGGTGTAGCCCGTCAGAACGCGGTAGAAATTTATAAATACGCGAAAAGTTTACCCTTTTTAAATGTCATTGGTATCGACTGCCATATCGGCTCACAGCTAACAGAGCTTTCACCTTTTGTTGATGCTTTAGATATCATTTTGGCACTCATTGACGAATTAGCAGAAAACGATATTCATCTAAAACATCTAGATGTGGGGGGAGGTTTAGGTGTTACTTACCAAAATGAAAAAGCGCCTCATCCTGATGAGTACACCCAAGCATTAGCAGAGCGTATGCAAGGTAGAGAAGATTTATTACTAATTTTCGAGCCAGGCCGCGCGATCATGGCAAACGCTGGCGTGTTATTGACCAAGGTTGAATTCTTAAAAGAAGGAGATGAAAAGAACTTTGCCATTGTTGATGCTGCCATGAACGACTTAATTCGCCCTTCTTTATATTCTGCTTGGCAAAATATCATTCCACTTAACACTGGTTTACAAAGAGATCTTGCGACCTATGATGTAGTAGGTCCAATCTGTGAAACAGGTGACTTCTTAGGTAAAGAAAGGGAGCTTGCTATAGCAGCTGATGATTACCTTGCTGTTCGAAGTGCTGGGGCATATGGTTTTGTTATGGCTTCAAACTATAACAGCCGAGGCCGAGCTGCAGAGGTATTAATAGATGGTGACAAAGCCCACTTAGTTAGAGAAAGAGAAACACTGGAAAGCTTATTTGAAAATGAGCATATACCAAGCTAGCTAAATTAGCTTAATTTGCCATGAGTTTATTCATGGCAATAATAATCTTAAAACACTGAGATATTGAGATTATTTTAGCTGTTGCTCATTAAAGGCATGGTCAGTCTTTATTTGAAATGATATAACTATCAACAACGAATCTGACGACCTGCTTTAAGCGGTTAGATAACAATTTTAGCTAAGTAATTACAATGCAAATCCAGTTTTCAAAGATGCATGGTCTGGGCAATGATTTTATGGTCATTGATAACGTCACTCAGAATGTATTCTTTTCAAAAGAGAAAATACAACAACTTTCAGATAGAAATTTTGGTGTAGGGTTCGATCAACTTCTTTTGGTTGAACCTCCTTACGATCCAGAACAAGATTTCCACTATAGGATCTTCAATGCCGATGGCTCTGAAGTATCTCAATGTGGCAATGGCGCGCGATGTTTTGCACGATTTGTTAAAATGAAAGGGTTAATAAATCGCAATAAAATCATAGTCAGCACAAAAGCTGGCCGCATGATTTTGTATATAGAAAAAGATGGCCAAGTTACAGTTAACATGGGCGTACCAAAGTTCGATCCACAAATGGTACCCATCAAAGCTAAAAAGCAGGAAAAAATTTATGTTCTGCGGGCAGAAGGGCAAACATTTTTTTGTGGAGCCGTCTCTATGGGTAACCCCCATTGTGTATTACTAGTAGACGACGTTCAAAAAGCCGATGTGGAAGGAATGGGACCTTTGCTTGAAAAGCATGAAAGGTTCACCGAAGGGGCAAATGTTGGCTTTATGCAAATCATCAACCCAAATCACGTTAAACTTAGAGTTTACGAACGTGGTGCAGGCGAAACGCTAGCCTGTGGAAGTGGTGCTTGCGCCGCAGTTGCCATTGGACAAATACACAATAAGTTAAGTAAAGATGTTAGAGTTGATTTACCTGGTGGCAGTTTAAAAATACGTTGGCAAGGAAAAGACAATGTATTAAAAATGACCGGAACAGCTGAGCATGTATTTGATGGACATATAAACATATGAGTAAAAGTTTGGAACAATATAATAACAATACGGATATAGACTCAAAATATGAACAAACACCTGCCTTATCAAGTGAGTTAGTAGCAACTTACTTATTAGAAAATCCTGACTTTTTTGCGCAACAAGCACACCTACTTGAAAAACTAGAAATCCCTCATTCCTTAAAAGGCAGTGTATCTCTGGTTGAGTTGCAAAGTGAGCAATTACGCAAAAAAGTAAGAGCGTTAAATCTTAAGCTCAATCAGTTAATTACTATCGCAAAGCAAAATGAAGCAATATACCGAGTTTATGCAGACTTAAATCTTCGTATTTTAAAATGCAAAGACTTGGATGAATTAAAATTCATTTTAGAAGAAGTCATTCAAGAGAATCTTAAGCTCTCAGCAGTGACACTTAAACCCTTTAAAGGTCCCCATGCACTTCCTGAAATTCAACGAAGATTATTTATTGAGAAACGTTTTCAGCGAGATACCTTTTTCTTTGGTCGCTTGAGTGAGCACGAACGTAAACTTTTATTTAATGACCAAGAAGCTAACTCCGTTGCCTTACTTCTTATCGGGGATTCGTCAGAATTAGGAATTTTGGCAATTGGCAGTAAAGACGCTAGCCATTTCAATCCAGATATGGACACCTTACTCATTACTCAGCTGCAGCAATTTTTAGGTATTTTGCTACCTAAAATGTTGACCTATTAAAAGCCCATTATTATGTTATCGCCAAGTTTACAGCCTTGGTTAGACAAATATCTTGCTTACCTAAAGTATGAGAAAAACCTTGCTGTTAAGTCAATCGATAGCTATCAAAGACAACTAAATTCGGCTTTCTCAGATTTACAACTAGATAGCTGGGTATCATTCAATAGCCAAGATGTACGCCAAATTTTAAATCAAGGCAGAAAGAAAGGGCTTAACCCTCGCTCCCTCGCGTTACGGTTATCTTCTATCCGAGGATTTTGTGATTTTCTTATAAAAGAAAACATGTTAATCCAAAACCCCGCGTCTTCTGTTAGTGCTCCGAAACAAGGCAAACCATTACCAAAGCAGCTAAACGTTGATGAAATGCATCAATTATTAGATATAGGCGCAGACGATATTCTCGCAGTTCGAGACAAAGCTATGATGGAGCTCATGTATAGTTGTGGCTTACGTTTAGCCGAGCTCGTCTCCCTAAATCTAAAAAGTCTAGAAGATCAAAACCAACTAAGAGTAACAGGAAAAGGCAATAAAGAACGTCTATTACCAATAGGTAAAATCGCCAAGCAGGCTGTTTCTAATTGGTTAAAAGTAAGACCTGAGTTTGCAAAACCGTCAGAGCCTGCGTTATTTCTAAGTAAACAGAAAAATAGGATAAGCTCCCGTCAAGTCGCAAAAAGAATGAAGTTATGGGCAACGACACAGAATATTGAACAGTCTGTTAATCCCCATAAGTTAAGACACAGCTTTGCTACCCATATATTAGAATCAAGCTCTGACTTAAGAGGGGTTCAAGAGCTTTTAGGCCATGCAAACCTAGCAACGACGCAAGTTTATACCCATTTAAATTTTCAGCATTTAGCTAGCGTTTACGACAATGCACACCCAAGAGCTAAAAAGCTTAAGTAATGTCACAACTTTCATTTGAGTAAGGCTTTCAACTTTACATGATTTTTTATAAAAAACTGCAGAAAGTAAAAGCCATTACTTTCGACCTAGATGATACCTTGTATGACAACCACCCAATTATTATAGAGGCCAATCAAGCACTCATAACTTGGATGCAAACACATTACCCGGCGACTGAAAACGTTAGTCAGAAGTTTTGGATGCTGCAGCAAAAAAATGCACTCAAAGAAAACCCCAATTTAAAAAGTGATATGGGGAAACTGCGTTATATCTCTATGCTGGCGGGATTTAAAAGTTTAGGCTTCAGCACTTCAAAAGCTGAAGCTGCTGCCAAAGAATGCTTTGAGTATTTTTACTACCACAGAAGTAATTTTTCATTAAATGCCAATATCCACGCATTACTAAAAACACTTTCAGAGAAGCTTCCTTTGGTAGCAATAACAAACGGCAATGTAAATCTCGAACAAATCGGCTTATCCCCCTATTTCTCTGCTTGTTTTAAGGCGTCTATCACTTCGCCTATGAAGCCCAACCCAGCTATGTTTGATAATGCCAGGCTTCATCTAAAGTTACCCGCCAGTAATATCTTACATGTGGGTGATAATTTAGAAAAAGATGTTTGGGGTGCTTTAAAAGCCGGATACCAAACGGCTTGGTATGCAGAAAATAGAGATATGGCCTTAGGGCAAGAGCCAACAATCTCCCTCCCCCATATTCAGCTAGAACAATTAGAAGATCTGCTTAATCTGGTTTAATCTTCCAGTATATTTTGCATCATGGTTTCACAAGGGCTCTGACAGGTTGGCTTACCAACTATTTTTGCGGGAATACCGGCAACAGTAACATGTGCTGGTACGTCATTTAGCACAACACTACCTGCCCCTACTTTAACTCCCTTACCAATTGTAATGTTTCCTAAGATTTTTGCTCCAGCACCTATCATAACGCCTTCTTTTATCTTCGGATGGCGATCTCCCGCTTCATTACCTGTACCGCCCAAAGTAACGGATTGCATGACAGAGACGTTATTTTCAATAACTGCAGTTTCTCCAACGACAATTCCAGTGGCATGGTCAAACATCACCCCTTGCCCGATACGTGCTGCTGGGTGAATATCCACAGTAAAGACTTCTGAATTGCGGCTTTGTATAAATAATGCCAAATCATGACGCCCAGCTTGCCATAATTGATGAGCAAGCCTATGCACTTGAATGGCCTGAAAGCCTTTAAAATTAAGCAATACTGTTAAATATGAATGTACTGCAGGGTCACGATTATAAACCGCTTCAACATCACTTATGACGGCTTCAATTATCTTAGGATCTAATAGATAGCTTTGTTCGAACATTTCCCGTAGAGATAATGAGCCCATCACATCATCAGCTAACTTAGTCGATAAAATAAAACCTAGGGCAGCCTCAAAATTATGATGGTTTAAAATACACGCATGCACATAACTTGCTAATAATGGCTCTTTAGAAACTAAACTCTGCGCTTCGGACTTTAAACGCAACCAAAAATCGATCGTCATCTATTTTTTCCTTAAATGAGGGGGCACTAGCTTAACTAGAACGAATCTAACAATCAAAAATTACAAAGGCCAAAGAACTATAGTGTAATTAAATACAGTATTACTGATATACTAAGGACATTATTTTTTAGATGACATGTAGTGTAATGGACGTATCTCGCCTTCTTGACCAATTAAACGATAAACAAAGGGACGCTGTAGCCGCTCCCGCATCAGACATGCTAATTTTAGCAGGTGCTGGCAGTGGTAAAACCCGAGTATTAGTTCACCGTATTGCCTGGTTAATGGAAGTCGAAAACATTGCACCTTATGGTATTTTAGCGGTTACCTTTACCAATAAGGCTGCGAAAGAAATGCGTGGCAGAGTTGAACACTTGCAAGGCTCAGCTCTAAACTCAATGTGGATTGGTACATTTCATGGTATTGCTCATAGGCTGCTACGCACTCATTATGCAGATGTAAACTTACCAGAAAACTTCACTATTTTAGACTCCGACGACCAATATAGGTTAGTCAGACGAGTACTAAAAAGCCTAAATTTAGATGAGAAACATTGGGCACCAAAGCATGTTCAATGGTATATAAATGGCAATAAAGACGAGGGTCTACGGCCACAGCATATCGAAACAAATGGGGACGCCACCCAACAAAAGATGCGTGAAATATATCAAACCTACCAGCAAACCTGTGATCGAGCAGGATTGGTAGATTTTGCAGAATTACTACTCAGGGCCCACGAGTTATGGCTAAATAACCCAGCCATTTTAGCCCATTACCAGCAGCGCTTTAGGGCAATACTGGTAGATGAGTTTCAAGACACGAATAACATTCAATATGCTTGGTTACGGCTTTTAGCCGCCCCCACAAATAATATGATTATAGTGGGCGATGATGACCAATCAATTTATGGTTGGCGTGGAGCCAATGTTGAAAACATTCAACATTTCCTCAGAGACTTTAAAGATGCGAAAACAATTCGCTTAGAACAAAACTACCGCTCAACAGGTAATATATTAAAAGCTGCAAATGCAGTTATTGAAAACAACAGTGGTCGCTTAGGTAAAGAGTTATGGACAGAAGATAGTCAAGGCGATCTAATATCTCTTTATGCGGGCTTTAATGAACTAGATGAAGCGAGATTCAACGTCTCCCGTATAAAAGAGTGGTGTGATAACGGTAATGCTTTAGCCGATTGCGCCATTTTATACCGCAGCAATGCCCAATCTCGGGTTTTAGAAGAGGCCTTACTTCAAGAATCAATCCCCTATAGAATTTACGGTGGTTTACGATTTTTTGAACGTCAAGAAATCCGTGACGCTCTCAGTTACTTAAGGATCATCAACCAATCTATTGATGACGCTGCCTACGAACGTATTGTAAATACACCTACCCGTGGATTAGGCGACAAAACCTTATCCCAAATAAGAGAATTAGCAAGAGATGCTGAATTATCTATGTGGGATGCCAGCGCTAAAATGATAGCTGAAAAAAGGCTCAATGGCCGAGCATCAAATGCTCTGGACGCATTCATGAAACTTATCAATCAATTAAGACAAGATATAACTGAACTGCCTTTAGAACAGCAGGCAGACCACGTGATAAAGCACTCGGGTTTATATGCTATGTACAAAGCCGAAAAGGGCGAAAAAGCGCAAGCTCGAATTGAAAACTTAGAAGAGCTGGTGACTGCATGTAAGCAGTTTGTGGTGCCAGAAGAAGCAGACCAAATGACACCATTATCAGCTTTTTTGGCCCATGCATCTTTAGAAGCAGGCGACACGCAAGCAGATAGCCATCAGGATGCGGTACAAATGATGACAATTCACACGGCAAAAGGATTAGAGTTTCCTTTAGTGTTTATGGTGGGTGTTGAAGAAGGCATGTTCCCAAGCCAAATGAGCAACGAGGAACCAGGTAAAATAGAAGAAGAGCGTCGCCTTTGTTATGTAGGCATGACACGTGCGATGCAAAAGCTGTATATCACCTATGCTGAAAATAGACGAGTCTATGGGCAAGATAAATATCACACTCCATCACGCTTCATTAAAGAAATACCAGCAGCACACATAGAGGAAGTGAGGTTACGTACCACCATCACTCGCCCTGCCCATAACCGCTTTACTGCAACAACGGGACATACAGCATTTGAATCTGCAGCTTTTCAACTTGGTGAACGCGTCAGTCATCCAAAGTTTGCAGAAGGTATAGTGCTAAATTATGAAGGCTCAGGGGAGCATGCGCGAATTCAAGTAAACTTTGATGATTTTGGTAGTAAATGGTTGGTAATGTCCTTTGCTAAATTAACAAAAGTATAATTATTGAAAATCAATATTTATGAACATTTAAGGCTCTAAGGTGCCAGCTAATGTAGCTGGCAAGCTTGCTCGAAAAACCTACCCAAAAATAAAAAATACCTCTTAAACTTTAGGCGTTTTTTTATAGATACGAACCAGATCGAAAATATAAATAGCCAGGGCAGCCCACACACAAACAAAAGTAAATATTTTAGTGCTATCAATGGGCTCTGCGTATAGTCCAACGGCTAAAATAAACATAATTGTTGGCCCTATATATTGAAAAAACCCCAAGGTTGTATATCTAATTCGCCTAGCTGCGGCTGTGAAACATAGCAAGGGCACAGTAGTGATAATACCTGCGAGTATCAATAGGCTATTTGCTGCAATATCGTTGTTAAGTAGGTTGCTATGCTCGGGTTGGGCAATCACCCAAAAGGCAACAGCAAAAGGCAACATAATTAAACTTTCTATAAATAAACCCGGCATTGACTCAACCGCAATTTTTTTGCGCAACAAGCCATAACAACTAAATGTTAAGGCTAAAACTAAGGACACCCAGGGTAATTGACCATAAGAAACCACTAAAGATGCTACCCCAATAAATACAACTAGTACGGCCACATTTTGCATTTTAGTTAAGGTTTCCCCTAAAAATAACCGAGCTAAAACCACATTAATTAATGGATTGATAAAGTACCCTAAACTCGACTCAAGCATACGGCCATTATTTACTGCCCAAATGAAGAGGAGCCAATTCATTGCTAATAGAAAGCCACTTATAAATAACACTCTCAAAACTTTAAAATCTAATATCGCAGCAGTGACTTGCCCAAGTTTGCGCCTAACGAGTAACAACAAAAACAATACAGGCACAGACCAAAAGACCCTATGCATCATAATTTCTACAGCTGGCAATTCCTGTAATAATTTAAAATACATTGGGGCTAACCCCCACATTACATAGGCCGAAATCGCAAACAAAACGCCAGATTTAATAGATTTTTCGCTCAAAGAAATCACCGAATAATATGGGGGGGCAAAAAGACCTGCGAAGTGTGAGACATGGCCCTATGAATTGCAATAAGGTGACATTAAATAGTCACCTTATTTACTTAAAAAAACAGCTAATTATGTATTTGATATGCTGAGGAAAATGAGCTTAAAATTACTTAGCCCTTTAATATTCTTCTGACGCAGAGTAACAATTTCTACCATTTTGCTTGGCTTTAAATAAATGTTTATCTGCACAGTTGAGCAATTCCATTGGATTATTTACAAGACCTTTATCATGGGAAGGCACATAGGCCGTTACACCAATACTAATAGTTACCATTGAGAAGAAGGCCTTTTTCGCCGCTTGGATATTTATCTCTCTCACTTTACTAAGCAATAACTCGGCTACTTGGGTCGCACCTTTTAGGTCAGTAAATGGCAAGAGTAAAACAAATTCTTCACCACCGTACCTAGCTGCAAAGTCTCTCTCCCGCCTCTTACTTTTTGCAATAATAGATGCCACTATTTTTAAGCACTTATCGCCCTCTAGGTGGCCAAACTCATCATTGAACAGTTTAAAATTATCGATATCGATTAAGAGTATTGCCATTGAATGATTGCCACGAACTGCTGCATACCACTCTTTGTTAAGCATAGTATCTAACTGCATTCGATTCGCTAAGCCAGTCAAACCATCGGTGCATGAGACAAGAGCCAACTTCTTCTGTTGGGCTACCATAGTCATGTGGTTTTTGACTCTATAGAGTATGGTATTGGGGCGAGCATTTAGAGCAATATAATCAATGGCTCCCATACTTAAACACTCTTCTTCTTCATCTGCATTGGCATCTAACGCAAGAAAAACAATTGGGATGTGTGCCGTTAAACGATTATTCTTGACGAATGAGCATAGCTCCTGACCATTAATAACAGGGGCATTAACTTTGCTCAATACTAAGTCTATATCGCTAGATACTATTTTTTGCAGGGCAGCTTTTCCATCGTAGGCCACTTCTATAGTAAATATTTGCGCGAACAGCGACGTAAGTGTTGATATATTTACGACATCATCGTCAACAATTAATAATGTGAGATTTTGTTGAAAAACAGTCATTACATCCCTGGTATTTACCCTACCTGTCAACATTGACGGATAATATATTTGTTAGATCTTCACATTCATATTGGCTAAATATCAGACAATAATAAAGGACTTTCTTTCTAAAAAATTTGTCGCAGCTGCCATGGATAAAGCATTAGGTGTAAAAATACTACCAATTAAAATATTATAGATTTACTAATCAAGCTCTTAGATAATTAGGCCAGAGCACTCATGGTTTTTCTGAAAGGTTAAATAATCCAATACTGTCAGTGAATATAAAACAAATTTAAGTAATAAAATGAACAAGGCTTATGTTTACAAGACGCAAATTAAAGTGCCCACTCCTTTAAAAACACGTAAACTAATAAGATAATTTACACCGCAGAGAAATCTTTGTCTGAACCAATACACCACTCTCCATCATCAAATAATAAGCTAGACAAAGCGAGAGATATTCTAAAAAACACATTTGGGTATGATCAATTCAGAGATGGTCAAGCCGAAGTAATTTCCAGTGTTCTTAAAAAACAAGACACACTAGTGTTAATGCCAACAGGTGGAGGTAAGTCCCTCTGTTATCAAATACCTGCCATATTATTACCCGGTCTAACTATTGTCGTATCACCGTTAATTTCATTAATGAAAGACCAAGTAGATGCACTACTGACCTATGGCGTGAAAGCGGCCTATATTAATTCGAATCTCTCCAATGAAGATATGTTTAATATTTATAAAGGCATGCAAGACAATCACTATAAGCTGATCTACCTTGCTCCTGAAAGGCTAATGCAGCTAGAGTTTATCACACGTCTTAAAAGCTTAGATATAAGCTTAATCGCGGTTGATGAGGCGCACTGTGTTTCTCACTGGGGACACGATTTTAGAAAAGACTATAGGCTCCTTGGGCAACTTAAAAATCACTTTACTGATGTACCAATAATGGGGTTAACAGCTACGGCTGATCTAGCAACGCGAACGGATATTAGTTTACAACTCAACTTAAACGACCCTTTTATTTTTAAAGGAAGTTTTGACCGCCCCAACATACGCTATAACCAAGTTGCAAAATATAAGGCAACTGAGCAAGTTATCAGTTTTGTAAAGCAGCAAGATGGCAGCGGCATAATCTATTGTAACAGTCGTAGTAAAGTCGATGATTTAGCCATGGCCCTCGCACGTAAGGGCATTAATAGTGCTGGTTACCATGCAGGGTTAGAGTCTGGAATTCGTGACATAATTCAAAGGGATTTTATTCAAGACAAAATAGACATAATAGTGGCTACTGTTGCCTTTGGAATGGGGATCGATAAATCAAATGTACGCTTTGTTTTGCATTTCGACCTACCTAGAAGTATAGAGTCTTACTACCAAGAAATAGGCCGTGCAGGTCGTGACGGAATGCCCGCGGAAGCCTTGTTATTATTTGATGAAAAAGACGCCACACGGATAAGACAATGGATATCTAGCGGTGAAAACCAAGAGCAAAATGCCATTGAACTACAAAAGTTTGCAGCCATGGAAGCTTTTGGCGAAGCACAAACCTGCCGTAGGCAAATACTCTTGAACTATTTTGCAGAATATTCTGCAGGGCATTGTGGTAACTGCGACATTTGTCTTGACCCTCCAAAAACGTTCAGTGGCACAATAGAAGCACAAAAGGTGCTCTCATGTATTCTTCGACTAAAACAAAGCGTTGCTAGCCAATACCTTATTGACGTTTTAAGGGGTAAGCAATTAAAGAAAATTTTAGAACAAAAACATAATGAATTAAGCACTTATGGAATTGGCAAAGACAAGTCTGATGCATACTGGCACAACATCATCAACCAACTGATACATAGAGGCTTAATACGGATAGACATCACTCAAAATGCTGTCCTAAAGTTAACTGAAGAAGCCAGACCAATTTTACAAAAGTTGCAAGAAGTAGAGCTTGCGGTACCAAGACTTGATGTAAATTTTGGCACTCAAAAATCTTGGAAAACACCTGATTACGATAGGGCTCTATTTGCCAAACTCAAACACTTACGCAAGAAAATTGCAGACCGTGATGACGTGCCACCTTTTGTAGTATTTAGTGATGCAAGCCTAGCTGACATGGCGAATAAGTGCCCTGAGTCAGATGCAGAGTTTCTAGATATTCATGGCGTCGGAGAAACCAAGTTGCAGCGTTATGGAGAACAATTTATTTCTACTATTTCTGCACACCTTAATAAATAAATGATCTACATACTTATGGCACTCGAGGTTTACTTTTTAGCTATTTTTGACGCATACTAATCCCCCATAACTTAGCCGAAAGAACCATGCCCGTTAAAGCAGTCCCAAAGAAAAATTCGGACGACAAAGTCGAAAAACTAAAAGTCCCTCCACATTCAATCGAAGCAGAGCAATCGGTATTAGGTAGTATGCTTATTGCCCCTGACTCTTGGGACAAAGTGGCTGAATTAGTGGTTGAAGAAGACTTCTACAACAGATCTCATCAAATAATCTATGCCGCAATTTTACGTTTGCTCAATAAGAATCAGCCAATAGATCTGATAACTGTCTCTGAGAACTTAGAAGAGCTAGACGAACTTGAAGATGCGGGTGGCTTTGCTTATTTGGGGGAGCTTGCCAAAAATACCCCTAGTTCGGCAAACGTAACAGCCTATGCCAACATAATCAAAGAACGAGCAGTCACCAGAGAGTTAATAGGTGTAGCCCATGAAATAGCCGATACCGGCTATAACCCTGAAGGCCGAAATTCAGGAGAAATCCTTGATATGGCCGAAAGTAAAGTCTTCGAAATTGCTGAGAAAAGAACAGGTAAAGACGAAGGCCCTAAAAACGTCGAGTCCGTATTAACCAAAACAATTGATCGACTAGAAGTACTAGTAAAAAGCAATAAAGAAGTGACGGGGGTTTCCACTGGATATACAGATTTAGATAAGAAAACCAGTGGCTTACAACCCTCAGATCTAATTATAGTTGCTGCGCGTCCTTCCATGGGTAAAACCACATTTGCTATGAACTTGTGCGAAAACGCCATGTTATTAGAAGAAAAACCGGTATTAGTATTCAGCTTAGAGATGCCTTCAGAGCAAATCATGATGAGGATGTTAGCCTCATTAAGCAGGGTAGATCAAACTAAAGTTCGTACCGCACAGTTAGATGACGAAGATTGGGCCAGAATGTCTAATACTATGGCCATGTTGAAAGAGAAAGATAACCTATTTATCGATGATTCCTCCGGCCTGACTCCAATGGAAGTTCGAACAAGAGCAAGAAAACTAGCTAGGGATAAAGGCGGCATTAGTTTAATCATGATCGATTACCTGCAGCTGATGCAAGTACCAGGGTTAAGCGATAACCGAACATTGGAGATAGCGGAAATTTCTCGCTCCTTAAAATCACTTGCAAAAGAACTTGAAGTACCTGTTGTGGCTTTGTCCCAGTTAAACCGGAGTCTTGAGCAAAGAAGTGATAAACGCCCTATTAACTCAGATTTGAGGGAATCAGGTTCAATAGAGCAAGATGCCGATCTAATCATGTTTATCTATCGCGATGAAGTTTACAACGAACAAAGTACCGAAAAAGGTATTGCAGAAATCATTATCGGCAAACAACGTAACGGACCAATTGGAACGTCTCGCCTTACTTTCCAAGGACAGTTTTCCAGATTTGATAACTATGCAGGACCAGCTTTAAGTGACGAGTATTAATAAAGTATAAAGCTAGCAACTTAAATTGGTTTAGCCCCCCATAAAGAGCTTAATTACAAAAAATAAGCAAAAAAAAGAGATGCAATTGCATCTCTTTTTTTGTGTAACGTAATTTACATTACTTTTGTAATTTAACGCGTTCGCTTGCAGATACGATTGCAATAATACGACGGTTTTTCTTATTAGCTTCAGCTGTATTAGCAGTATCTAATAATTGAGTTTCACCATAACCTTTAGTTGTCAATCTAGCATTGTCTACGCCATATTGCTCAACCAAAAGAGTACGAATTGCATCAGCACGCTTTTGAGAAAGGTAAAGGTTATAGTCAGCTGCGCCAGGAGCAGATGAATGACCTTCGATTAGAGCGTCAGCTGATGGGAAACGATTCATGAAGTCAACAAACTCTTGGAACTGAGGATCATTAGGGTTTGTCACAACTGAACTATTATTCGCGAACAATACTTTAATGTTCGAAGAAACAGTTTCTTCAATAAATACACCACAACCTGTTGCATCAACAACATCTGTACTTGGTGTATTAGCACATTCATCGATATCATCAGCAACACCGTCACCGTCTGCATCAGCAATTACTGGTGCAACGTCTGCAACTAAAGCACAGCCGTATGCATCTACGCTAGTTCCGTAAGCCGTTCCTGGACAGTTATCTTGACCATCAGCAACGCCATCACTATCAGTGTCAGTAGTTGCGCTAGAAGTAGACGACTCACCAAATGTGTAAGCTAAACCAAGTTTAAAGCCAACGTGAGTATCATTGCTGTCATCTAAACCTTGGTAAGCAGCAACTTCTGTTACCACTGCAATATCTTCATTTACATGCCAATGTTTACCAAGACCTAGGTTAAACATAGAGCCACCATCAACGATTTTAGTGTATTTTAAACCACCAAAAACATATAAAAGGTCTTCAGGAAGAAAATACAGTGCATCGATACCAACACGGTTACCTGACTCATCAGAAGGTGATGCGTCAATATTTAAATGAGATACCTCTAATCTAGCAGCCCACTCTGGAGCAAATTTAAAACCAAACTCAGCACCAATACCTGTACCGTTATCAAGGAAATTAGGCGCACCTGATTCACTTTCATCAGTAAGATAGTATTCTGCGAACCCTGCAACCCATTTATCTGTGGCTTTGTCTTCTGCTTGTACTGAAGTACTCATAGCAGCGGCAACTACACTAGCGATCAACAATTTTTTCATTTCAACTATTCCTATGTATCTCAATTTATAACAATGGGCGCGATCATATATATGATTAAAATGAAAGCAACCGCTTTATTGATTTTTTAACTTTTTTCACCAGAAACTGTCGCAATTAAGCGACGTTTATCAGCAAAATTACGATGTTCTCCTAAAATTATGCCTTGCCATGTACCTAAGGCTAAGTGCCCGCCAGAAATAGGGATAGTTAAATTGTTCCCTAATAAACTGGATTTAATATGAGCGGGCATATCGTCAGCACCCTCACAACCATGCATATAGTAGGCCATGTTTTCAGGAACCATTTTATTAATATGAGATTCCATATCAATTCTAACAGTTGGATCTGCATTTTCGTTTATGGTTAAACTGGCACTGGTGTGCTGAATAAAAAGATGCAAAAGGCCAACATTTATACTGCGTAGAATAGGTAACTGTTCAATTACTTCACTGGTAATCAAATGGTACCCTCTAGACTTTTTACTTAATATTATTGATTGCTGAAACCAAAAAGACATAGGGTGCCTATTTATTGAAACACATTTCTAGGTACAGCTTTCCTGACGAATGAGAGAAAGGCATTATCATTTTTTTACCGTCAACTTGATGATCAACACTATGGTTTTTACCAGATACCACCATAGGTGTAGCCATACCAAAGTCATATCCTTTCTCGTCTAACTCGTTTTTGGCACCACCACAAATCATATTGGTAATTTCACCCACCATATCTTTTACGTCAGAATCAATAGTGTTGGGTTTCTCACCTAACATCTTTTCCATAATTTCAAAGACTAACGCTTCTTGGAATGATATTGATAATGACCCTTGAATGTTATTACCAACCATGCCAATTAAGCCGGATACATCACCGAAAGCCCTTTCGTCAGTCTTCTTTTTAGGCTTACCTGGTACGAGTTCAATCTGTGCCATGGTTTTCAATACATTCAAAAGCGCAGTTACGAACGGGTTGATAAATTCAGCATTCATTTAGTTCTACTTATTAGTTGATTTAATTGCAATCAGAACAGGTACCATGAGCTTCAATGGTTTGTTTTACGACATTAAAGCCTACACTTTGGGCCTGTTTATCGAGTGTATCTTTGAGCCCTACTGATTGAATTTCTGTTACTTCACCACAGGTGTCACAAATCAAAAATTGGACAGGGTGTAAGCAATCAAAATGGTGGCAGGCTACAAAAGCATTAGTCGACTCAATTTTATGAATCAAGCCAAACTCCAATAAAAAGTCTAAGGTACGGTACACGGTTGCTGGTTTGGCATTAGATTCTGTCAATTTAAGCGTATCTAATAACTCATAGGCTCCTACAGCCCCATCTTGCGCTAACAAAAGGCCATATACCTTTTCACGTAGCAGGGTAAACCTTGCACCTTTCTCTTCGCAAAACTGTCGTGCTTTATATACTTGGTTAGTTATACATTCTTGATCAGTGATAGCCACAATACTTCCTTCAAAATGAACAACTAAATACTATCACTTTTTAATTTCCGATTCCCACTTATAGGTAGTTTAAATGTGCAAATAAATAACAACTGAAAGGTAAGTATTAATCTCGTTATCTATTAACCAATAAACACCCAATGTAATAGATATGTTAACCTAGCGGGAAAGCATTTTCTTAGAACTCAGCATGATAGAACAAAATATATCTGTTACCCCAGATACAAAAGCAATTTGGTTAATTATTAGTGGCGACAAAATCTTCCAAAAAGTAGGTAGCTCAGATCTTATCGCAGACTCTTGGGAAACTTTAGGCTTTGCTCACCAATATCAAGAACAAATCATTCAGATTGGCATCCACCAAGATTTACCCTGTTTTTTAATTGATATGGGGAGTGAACGTATAGAGAGTAACGATTACGTTTTAGTAGGCATTCGTGCCTTGTTATTTCAAGTAGACGTCTCTTTTTTCAGCATAATATCTAGAGCTTGGCAGGTTGCATTGTTTATGAGAACTCATAGGTTCTGTGGTCAATGCGGAAGTGTTATGCAACAAATTGATTGGGAAATGGCACTACAATGCTCTCGGTGCCAGCACCGCTGCTATCCAAGAATTTCACCTTGTATTATTGTTTCTATCCGCCATGAAGATACAATTTTATTAGCTCAAGGAAAGCCACAAAAAGCTAGGCAGATGTTCTCAACGCTTGCTGGATTTGTTGAAAGCGGCGAAACTTTAGAGCAAGCAGTCCACAGAGAAGTATTTGAAGAAGTCGGCATTAAAGTCAAAAATTTACGCTACTTTTCAAGCCAGCCATGGCCTTTCCCGCACTCATTAATGGTTGGTTTTCTAGCCGATTATGATTCAGGTGAAATTAAAGTTGATGGAAAAGAGATACTTCAAGCTGAGTGGTTCACCCCAAATTCATTACCTAATATTCCTCCTGTAGATTCAATTTCTGGGCAGTTAATAGAACATACCTTAAAAGAGATCGCACAAGGGATGCAGCTAGAAGTAAATTAAAAAATTATACACATTGCTGTTGACTGTTATGGCAACCAAAATAAGATAAAAAACTGTTATTAGCACAGGAAATTTTAATGACTTTTAACAGGTCCATACCATGGAAAATCATGGAATCTGTGTAATTATTTCAAAAACTTTGTCAAATTTACCCAGCTTTATATTCTGAAAATCGTTACAATACTGCGTTTTTTATAGCTATAGAGCTGAAATCTATTTTTTATATCTGAGGTAACGAATGCAAGAATTGCAAAACGATCGATATTTACGAGCATTATTGCGCCAACCTGTTGATGTCACACCTGTGTGGATGATGCGCCAAGCTGGCCGATATTTGCCTGAATATAAAGCAACTCGAGCACAAGCTGGTGACTTTATGTCTTTGTGTAAAAATGCAGAGCTAGCTTGTGAGGTCACCTTACAACCTCTGCGTCGATTTGACTTAGATGCCGCTATATTATTTTCTGATATTTTGACTATCCCCGACGCCATGGGTTTAGGATTGTATTTCGAAGCAGGTGAAGGCCCAAGGTTCGAACGACCTTTATCGACTATGGCTGATATCAAAAAGCTTCCCGTATTAGATCCAGAAAATGAATTAGGCTACGTAATGAACGCTGTACGTACCATTAGAAAAAACCTTAAAGGGGCCGTTCCTCTTATAGGATTTTCTGGAAGTCCTTGGACCTTAGCTACCTACATGATTGAAGGTGGCTCAAGTAAAGCCTTTACGAAAATCAAAAAAATGGCTTTTAGCGATCCTCAAGCGCTTCATTTATTGTTAGATAAACTTGCTGACTCAGTCATTTTGTATTTGAACGCCCAAATAAAAGCCGGAGCTCAATCTGTCATGGTATTTGACACTTGGGGCGGAGTGCTATCAGGCCGCGATTACAAAGAATTTTCGTTGCAATACATGCATAAAATTGTTGACGGTTTAATTCGTGAAAACGATGGCAGGCGGGTTCCTGTGACTTTGTTTACAAAGAATGCAGGATTATGGTTAGAGTCTATCGCTGACACTGGCTGCGATGCAGTTGGGCTAGATTGGACAGTAGATATGGCCGACGCTAAAAAACGAATTGGTGACAAAGTCGCATTACAAGGCAATATGGACCCATCCATGCTTTATGCACCTGCAGCAAGAATTGAAGAAGAAGTACAAACTATATTACAAGGTTTTGGCAAAGGTGAAGGCCACGTATTTAATCTTGGTCATGGTATACATTTAGATGTGCCGCCTGAGAATGCAAAAATATTTATTGATGCCGTGCACCATTACAGCAAAGCTTACCACCAATAATTAATCTTTCTTCTCAAAGGTCACAAGTTCACCTGAGGCGCACAACTGATGCGCCTCGACCTTAGAACAATCAGCATCGACTTTTAACATACCAATCCCCGAACTATTCAACAAAGTACGAACTTTATGATTACTTGGCCTACGATGTTTAACCAACATATTACGCCTTTTTGTAAACCAGTTGAGGGGGGAGTATTTACTGTAAAGCACTCTATTTAAGCGATCAAACCAGAGTAACAAATCATCTGGAAACTGATTTTTTATACCGCTACTGGTTATTTGAGTAATATTGGGGGAGTTTTGTTTGAATCTGAGCGTGACATCATAAACAAATGAATAGTGAACATCGCCAGATAAAATTACAAAGTTAGGAGGGGTTTTGCGATTCCTAAAAATATTTAAGATCACACTTGCCGTCCCTTTGTGAGCCATCCAGTTTTCAGCATCTACGGTTAATGCCTTGCCAAAAAATGTAAAAACCCTTTGAATAGTTTCAATTAGCTTAACACCAAAAATTGGGGCTGCAGACACCATAATCACCGCTTTTTGACCAATCAACTCTTGTTGTAACTCACATAGGGCTTCCCAATCCATCAAGCCTGAAGGCTTATTCATATTAGACTCAGAGCGCCAACGCTGAGTTCTAGTATCTAACACTAGCAGTTTAGGAGAACTATCTAGATGATAATGCCACCGCTCCCAATCTAAAACATGCTCTACCAACTTATCATGTTCAATAATGCCACCAGCACTAAAGTGCTCTTCACACTTATTATACAAAGCATTTAAGGCCTTGGGATCATTTCCCCAACCTTGACATAACCAGTAACCAATTAATGCATTACCTACAATGCGTTTGGCAAACTGATTACCATAAACCGCTTCTTCCCAGCCACGAGTTAAATTCCAATCATCGGTTATATCATGGTCATCAAATATCATATAAACCGGTATATTAGCTAAGGCTCTTCTTACCCTAGGTAAACCTGTGACAAAGTTTTCAATAATGGCCTTTTCGGCACTAAAAATTGAACGAAAAGATTCTGGAATATCTTGATCGGTAATATCCACTTGGTTCCACATTTCAGGAGACCAAGTTAAAATATACATGGCCATAACCTCTGCAAAGGAAATAAGGTGGTTGTTGGCATTAACAGATGTAAATATTGGTTTCTTTTTCCCTCCAAAAAATAACTTTTGGGTATTTTCAGAAGAAGGAGTATCTGGCAGTAGCTCTGGTCTTTGGTAATAACAGTGTGGATGCTCAAAAACCTTATAGCTGCTATCTATTGCCGCGCCTTGCAATTCCTCATTAAATAAACCAAGAAGAGCAATGGTTTGCTTAATAGCCACTAACATCGGGCCTGCAACATCATCGGTATAGACTTGATCACCAGATAAAATGAGGATATCGGGGCCACACTCTTGCTGTAATTTGGCGTCTTCAAGTTGCGCATCTACCACCAACAAACCATCTCCACTGTCATGATGGGGTTTACGACAAGAGCCATGTAACACCTTGCGCAGATCCAGCTTAACTACAAAATTAGGCAAGCTTTGCTTGGGGTATACAAGATCAGGCATCAAAGAGGTAATGCTAAAACTAGGCTCCCCCTCACTGCATAAGTTAATGTCGTAACTAATGGAAGTTCCACATTTGACTGGGGAACTGAACTCTATAGTCAATAAGTTAACAAATGCATGCTTACCGACAGGAACTTGAGATAAGTACTCAGGCTGCACTTTGTTATCAAACAACAACTCTTGATTCAAGCCGTTACGTAACAACACCTCAAAGTCATAAGCTTTTGAGGTTACCAACCAAAAAGTTACGCTTTTAGCATCAACCTTTCTAACAATAGGGCCAGCTAAAACTTTTGGTAAAGATTGCAAACTTGAGTGAGTCAAAAAAACACCCGAACTACTTGAAGAGCGCGTTTAGATAAGCTGCGATTCTGACACCTCCCATTTGCAATCGTTTTTTAACAATAGGCAAATTTTGATATTGATAGTCCCATGAAATTTCATCTGATTCTGGATAAAGCTTGGCCCGTAATTCAGCACTCTCAGCAATCCAAACATTTGGATCTAGTTGCATCCACTGCTTTGCTTGTTGCTCAGATATTTTAGCCAGCAAAATTGCGCTCCATTCTGTGTATGAAAACTGCTGACTATCAATTAACCCTGAATCCCAAACTCTATGTAAGTTTGAGTCTTGCCAGAAAAATTTTAGCTTTACGTCATTACCGCCTCTGTCGGTACCATTACCTGCATGGAATGGTTGATGTAAATCTCCAATAATATGAATGATAAAACGCAATGCTAGTTGCTTTTGCTCTGGACTAGTTTTGTTACTTTTTAACTGCGCCGCAAAAGTTTGCAATGCACTAAAGCCATCACCCTGCTCTGGAGCTCCAACATCTGCATAAATTTTACCATCGGGAACCGTTACATAGTGATAAGGCCCTGCTGTTTTTTTCCAAAATTCGCTAGGGTTAGAGCGCATTTCATCGGGCCAAGTTGAGGCTTCAGCAAGGGTTTCATGGGGAAGAATTTTTGCAATCGCTAATTGTGCTTCATCTGTTAGGTAGTGCTCGGCTATCGCACCCGTTACTCTGTGACCGATTTGCCCCCAAGACCATGCTTGAAAGCTCATAGACGTGACAAAAACACCTAAAATTAATACTCTAAATTTCATTTTAAATTTTCACTTAAGCTTTTTTAATTAATGTAAGTTGCTCTAACAGCGTGTTATGTATCCCACCGAAACTACCATTACTCATGACCAAAATGTGATCACCTGGTTGTACGTAAGATAAAATCGATTTAATTAAAATATCCATATCTTTGTAAAGCATAGCCGTGACATCACTCTCGGCTAGCAGCTCTTCCATAGACCATGACAAATTAGAAGGTTCAAAAATAAACACATGGTCTGCATTTATCCATGAGTTGGCTAAACTATCTTTGTGTACTCCCATTTTCATTGTATTTGAGCGAGGCTCCAAGACTGCCAAAATTCGGCCATCTCCAACTTTCGCTCTTAATCCATTGATTGTTGTAGCAATTGCACTAGGATGATGGGCAAAATCGTCATATAAAGTAACACCATTAACGACCCCTTTTACTTCCATACGACGCTTAACATTTACAAATTCAGTTAATGCTTTTATGGCAACATTAGGTTTTACCCCAACATGATGAGCAGCAGCAATTGCCATCAGAGCGTTATTCACATTGTGCTCACCCACTAAGTCCCAACTCACCACTCCCTGTTCTTCACCCTTGAAGAAGACCTCAAATTCACTCCCATCTGGAATCAAGTTGTTGGTTTGCCAATCCGCCCCTGTAAACTGAACAGGCGTCCAGCACCCCATATCTAAAACTCTTAAAAGTGCCTTGTCTGACTTAGGTGACATTACCAAGCCATTGTTAGGAACCATACGCAGTAAATGATGAAACTGCTTTTGAATGGCCCCTAAATCTTCAAAAATATCTGCATGATCAAACTCAAGGTTATTCATAATTAATGTACGAGGACGGTAATGAACAAACTTCGAACGCTTATCAAAAAAGGCACTATCATACTCATCAGCCTCAATCACAAAAAATGGGTGCTTACCTAATCTCGCCGACACATCAAAATTTTGTGGTATACCTCCGATTAAAAACCCCGGCTCTAGTCCTGCATATTCTAAAATCCATGCCAGTATGCTTGATGTTGTGGTTTTCCCATGGGTACCTGATACAGCTAACACCCAACGGTCTTTTAATACATTTTCCAATAGCCACTGGGGACCACTTATATAAGGTAAGTTTCTATCTAACACATACTCTACAGCTTGGTTGCCCCGTGACAGCGCATTACCAATAATGACAATATCAGGCTCTTTGAACTGCTGTTGTGGGTCTAGCTTGTCTTTGGGTTCTATTGCTACTTTAAATTGGCTTGGGTCCCAACCTTCATATAACTCAATTCCAAGAGACTCCAGTTGTGTACTCATAGGGGGGTAAACATTTGCATCTGCGCCTGTAACTTTATGTCCCATAGACTTCGCTAACGCAGCGATGCCTCCCATAAAAGTACCGCAAATGCCAAGAATGTGTATATGCATAGTTTATCGTTCAAAATAATCAATATTCTTAGGTTACCAGAACAGTAAAGACGAACCCAATCTTGAATGTAAAAATATGTGCTATTTAAAGCCGACTTAACATTCGGTTATAAAGAATGCGTTTCGGTTGCTGAGTTTCTTGCTTTTTGTAGGTACAATCATTGAAACTTGTGACAAAAATAATAAAAATAACTTTGTCACATTCTCTGTTCCTACAACACAAGGCGTAAAAAAGCATGAAAAGACTTAACTCGCAACTACAAGAAGACGGCGCTCCAATGGAGCTAATCTTGCTAATAAGAACATTATTGGCAGGGTGTAAAGAGATATCCTTTAGGGTCGGTCAGGGAGCATTAGCTGGTGTGTTAGGTTCAACCTTAAGTGAAAACGTTCAAGGTGAGACTCAGAAAAAACTTGATGTTATATCTAATCAAATTTTAAAAGATATCCTAAGTGAATCAGGCTATGTAAAAGCAATTTCCTCAGAAGAAGAAGATGATGTGGTTGCATGTAACCCCGATGGTAAATATTTAGTGAGCTTTGATCCTCTAGATGGATCATCGAATACAGATATCAACAGCTTAATCGGTACAATATTTTCTATAACCCATGCACCGCAATGGATGGATGCCGATGATCCTTCAGCCTTCTTGCAGCCTGGCACTCAAAGCGTTGCTGCTGGATATGTGTTATATGGCCCATCAGCCATGCTTGCACTTACAACAGGTAAAGGCACACATTTATACACTTTAGATAAAACCCATGGTGGATTTCTTCTAACGACCCCTAACATCAAAGTTTCAGAACAAACATCTGAATATTCTATAAACGCTTCTAACCAACGTCATTGGGAAGCCCCAATGCAAGAGTATGTGAGCGACTTAATTGCTGGAGCAGATGGCCCTCGTAAAAAAGACTTCAATATGCGTTGGGTTGCTGCAATGGTAGGTGATATTCACAGAGTATTGTCCCGTGGTGGCATTTTCATGTATCCATACGACAAACGTGATCCAAACAAACCTGGTAAATTGCGTTTGTTATATGAAGCCAACCCAATGGCATTTTTAGTAGAACAAGCTGGAGGTTTAGCTGACACAGGTTCTGGTCGCATAATGGAAGTTATGCCAACTGAAATACATCAACGTGTACCTGTATTGATTGGCTCTAAAGAAGAAGTCGAAACCTGCTTAAGTTATTATAAAAAGTAGATAGGCAACAAAAAATGCCGCTTACTTAGAGTAAGCGGCATTTAGTTAATCAAAACTAACTCAATATTTTTAAACTTTAGTTTTCTCTGACTCAATCCAGTGGTCAATTTTACTTTCTAGAATATTCAGTGGTACGGGACCATCTTTTAACACTTCATCATGAAAACCGCGAATATCAAACTGCTCACCTAAAGCATCTTTTGCCTTATCTCTTAGCTCCATAATTTTTAGCTTTCCAATCATGTAAGCAGTAGCTTGCCCAGGCATAGCTATGTAGCGCTCAATTGCTTTAACAGAGTCGTTTCTTGGATTAGGGGTATTCTCGATTAAGTAATTTATCCCCTGATCTCGACTCCATTTTTTAGCATGAATCCCCGTATCAACGACCAATCTGCAGGCACGCCACAACTCCATAGCTAAGCGTCCAAAATCTGAATAAGGGTTTTCGTAAAAACCCATATCTTTAGCTAGCTCTTCGGTATATAGCCCCCAACCTTCAGTATAAGCTGTAAAACTTACATATTTTTGAAACTCTGGAATACCCTCTAGCTCTTGGGCAATAGAACGCTGCATATGGTGGCCTGGAATTCCTTCATGGTAAGCCAAAGCTTCCATTTGGTAAGTTGGCATGTCTTTCATATTGTATAAGTTTGCATAATAAGTCCCAGGACGAGAACCATCTTTAGAAGGGCTTTGGTAAAAAGCTTTACCCGCTGATTTTTCTCTAAATGGCTCTACCCGTTTAACCTGAATTCTAGCTTTTGGAGTTAGCCCAAAATATTCAGGTACTTTAGCTTCCATAGTATCTATTAAAGCCTTAGCTTCATCCATGTAGCGCTTGCGCCCTTCATCATTAGCAGGGTAATAGAACTGCTCATCGGTACGCATGAACTCAAAAAAGGCCTTTAAGTCCCCTTCAAATCCCACTTTCTGTTTTATATCATTCATCGCTTTATGTATGCGCTCAACATTCTGCAGTCCAATTTGATGAACTTGTTCTGCATCTAAATCTGTTGTGGTAAACCACTCTAAACGGTTTTTATACCATTTATCACCATCAGGTAAGCGCCACACACCATCACCTTCTGGCGATAATTTTTGTTGTACTTGCAGTTCTTTAATAAGGCTTCGGTATGCTGGTAAAACAGACTCTTCAAGGGCAGTTCTAGCCTCAGACATTAACCCAACAGTTTCCATATTGCTAAGACCTAATGCATTCACTTTTGCTGTAAAGTCCGCCCAGATTGTCGAATCTATAGGTGACTCTTCAAAAGGATTTCCACTAATCACATTGTGCGCGGCTTGGATCATCTGATCGTAAGCCCATTTAGGAGGAAACACTCCTAGCGCCTCTCGCTTCTTTAATTGATTAATCACCTCTGTGAACAAAGGTTTTACATTGTTCAATCGCGACACATAAGCTTTTGCGTCTTCAAAATCATCGATCCGATGAATGTTAATTAAAAAACTAGGAACCATAGTATGGAATGCTCTGAACTGATGCATTATGTAAGTATGGTCTCGGAACTCATCGTTGGCTAAACGGCGTTTAATATCGGTTAGCGCAACATTAATACTCAATTTTTCTTGAGCAGTTAATTGGCTTTCATCAAAGCTTTCTAAATCCGTTAAGCGCTTTCTTAAGATCCCAATAGTTTCATCTTGATGGGTATCAGAAATATCATTCCATTTACCGTAATCCCATTTATACCCCAAATAACTTTGCGTTAAGGGTGAGCGATGTAAATCCTCCTCGAACATGCTCGAGAAATAACTGGCTAATTTTTCAGACTCGGTTTCTGGTGCCACTTGCTCTGCTGGGGCTATGGGTGTCTGAGCTTGTTCCGTGGGTTGTGGAGAACACCCAGCTATGGCAATAGCTAGTGCACTCAATGGTAATAGTTTAAAACGAGTGGTCATTGGATTTTCCTGTCTGATTCTTAATTTTATAATTTATGTCTAATTAGCCTGAGAATATAATGTTTGCTTCAGCATCGCTAGCGCCTATTACCTAAGTACAAAAACAACAAATAGCATATTCAAGGTAAAATGATTCATCTCAGAACAAATATCCATCAAGCCTTTGAATACAAGAGCGGGACTCTATATAATTCTTTTTAGAAAATTAACCCAACAAAGGTAAAAAGATGAGCCTTAACTCAGTTCCCGCTGGTAAAAATTTGCCAGAAGAAATTAACGTAATTATTGAAATTCCAGCTCACGCTGACCCAGTTAAATATGAAGTAGATAAAGATACCGGTGCCATTTTTGTTGACCGCTTTATGGCTACATGTATGCATTATCCAACCAATTATGGTTACGTTAACAAAACATTATCTGAAGATGGTGACCCTGCTGATGTATTAGTAATGACTCCTTTTCCTCTGCTAGCTGGAAGTGTAATTAAGTGTCGCCCAGTTGGTGTTTTAAAGATGACTGATGAATCTGGTACAGACGCTAAAATTTTAGCTGTACCTGTAGATAAACTGTCTACTATATATCATGGCATTAACGATATCGATCAGGTTCCTGACTTACTTAAAAATCAAATTCAACATTTCTTTGAGCACTATAAAGATTTAGAGCCAAACAAATGGGTTAAAATTGATGGCTGGGAAAACGCCGCAGCGGCTAAAGCTGAATTAGTAAACAGTGTAAAACTATACGAAGAGTCAATTAAGTAACTATTACTTTAATTGGTTTCAATATTTCATGAAAAAAGCCGGCATCAGTCGGCTTTTTTATTGAAAAAGGCTTCTAGTGCGACAACTCTTAAAAGGGATTTCAAAGATTTTGCTTAACGTTGTAATTATGAGTCAGAAGCTAGCTCGTAATCTACGTCATTTCACCCCATATAAGTGCTAATATGTTAATTGTTTACTATTGCTGGGCCAACTAAAGCCCACCTGCTACCAATAAGTGTATTTTACAAGATGTATAAATTAATTGCTTTACTATTATTGCTCACTACACACATAACTTTTGCTGAACCATTAGAACTCTATTGGGAAGATATGATCCCCAAGGATTACATAGCGTCAGACATTCCACTTGATCATAACAACAGTATGCAACAACAGAATCTTGATGCTCCAGTGGTCCACGAACTAAATGGCAAATTGGTTAAAATCCCAGGTTTTATTGTGCCGCTTGAAGGTGATAATGAAAAAATCACTGAGTTTTTGCTCGTTCCCTACTTTGGCGCATGCATTCACGTCCCGCCACCGCCACCTAATCAAATTGTTTATGTGAAGTTTTCTATGGATATGCCGATAGAGTCCATATACGATGCAGTGTGGGTAACAGGCACTATATCTACGACAAGTTGGCAAGGAGATATAGCAACTGTTGGTTATTCATTAGAAGGTATAGCGATTATGCCCTATGATTAACGATTAAATTGATAAGCAGCCATTCGCCGATAATCTCAATAGCGTCTATATTTGATACTAATTGTTAATTTAATGTAGTGAGAACACATAATACAATTTGGTTTATATAACTATTAAGGTAACTCGATGAATTTTTTACACAAAATGTCTATAGCGCAGAAGTTGTACATGATCCCTATAATTGGGACAGTCGCATTTCTATTATATTTAGGTATTACAACAGCCAATGCTTTAAATAATGTAAATATTTTAGAGAGTGTAATTGAAGTTGAATACCCATCATTAGATTTGTCCAAAACGGCCTTAGTGAAAATTGAGAAGGTAAAAGAATCCTTAACCAGTGCCGTAACTACAGCAGATGAAGATACTCTAAATAATGCTGAAATTTACGCATCAGAAACCAAACAATTATTGCAACAAATTAAAGCAATTGACCCTTCATTAAGTACACAAGTTAACAACATACAAAGCGCATTTGATAGTTATTACAGTATAGCCTTTGAAGTGTCAAAAACTATGATAGAAGGTACAGCCGATTATTCAAAACTTGGCGAAATGTCTGCATCGATGAACAACTTTTACGATAATGCTTTTGCTGGCTTAACTGCATTTAAGGATGCGAGATTAGAGTCATTTCAAACCTATATCAAACAAGCGAGCGCCAGTGGCGAATCGATGATTTCAATTGGGTTCATATTGGCAGTTTTTACCATAGTGCTGCTTTTTGCTACCGCAATTCCAATTGTTAATGGGTTAAAAGGAAGTATAGTTCAAGTGGTTGATTCTCTTAAAGATATTGCCAAAGGAGATGGTGACTTAACCGTTAGGTTAACTTCCAAAAATAAAGATGAGATTGGTGAACTAGTACACTGGTTTAACGAGTTTATGGAGAAGCTTCAAAGCATAGTGAAAGACATTGTAGAGTCAACCTTGCCTTTATCTCAATTAGCACAAAACCTTAATCAGCTCACCGAAGATACCAATAAAATTATTGATATCCAGCAACGTTCTGCTGCTCAAGCAAAAGAAGCGGTTGATGATATGAGTGAAAGTGTAAACGCGGTAGCCGCCAGTGCCGCAGAAGCAGCTACTGCAGCGGTTGACGCCTCAACCGCAGCTAGTGATGGACAAGAGGTTGTGAATCACACCGTACAGAGCATTCAAGAATTGGCTGCGAATGTTGACGACAGTGCTGAGGTTATCAGTAAACTTGAAGCTGACTCTAATCAAGTTGGGGTCGTCTTAGATGTGATAAAAGGCATTGCCGAACAAACTAACTTGCTAGCGCTAAATGCTGCCATCGAAGCCGCAAGAGCAGGTGAGCAAGGACGAGGATTTGCCGTTGTTGCCGATGAGGTAAGAACATTGGCTTCTCGAACCCAACAATCTACAGAGCAAATTCAAAGCACAATAGAACAACTGCAAGACGCCGCTCGTTCCGCTGTTAGCGCCATGGCAAAAGGCACAGAGAGAGCATCTACAAGTGTAGAAACAGCCAATAAAGCTGGTACCAGCCTCACAGCCATAACTGAAACGATTAACCGAATTACCAGCATGAATGACCAAATTGCGCACTCAACTGGAGATCAGCAGTCTGTAGCTGAAACAATAAGTTCTAACGTAGATGCTATTCACCAAAAGATAACAGAAATCGCATCCAGCTCTAAAGAGATTGGCTCAGCCAGTGGTGAATTGGCACAGTTAGCCCAACACTTAGAGGGAATTGCGACTCAATTTAAGGTCTAGCATAGAGTGTGAGACTTAAGTTAGCTTCACTTGACACAAAAAAAACCGCAATCATGCGGTTTTTTATTATTTAAAAATCTGTCTCTACAGTAACGGCTTAAGAAATCTTGCAGTATGAGAGCCTTCAACTTCTGCTACTTGTTCGGGGGTTCCTTGGGCGATGATTTGCCCGCCACCTGCGCCACCTTCAGGGCCTAAATCAACAATCCAGTCCGCTGTTTTTACTACATCTAGGTTATGCTCAATGACCACTACAGTGTTACCGTGATCTCTTAACCTGTGTAACACTTCTAAAAGTTGCTTAATATCATGAAAATGCAAACCTGTGGTTGGCTCATCTAGAATATATAAGGTTTGACCTGTATCTCGTTTCGATAACTCTTTTGCCAACTTAACACGTTGCGCCTCACCACCTGACAAGGTTGTGGCTGCTTGCCCTAAACGTATGTATGAGAGCCCAACGTCGATTAAGGTTTGCAGTTTTCTTGCTATTGCGGGTATCACATCAAAAAATGGCCTAGCTTCTTCTATTGTCATTTCAAGTACTTGATGAATGTTCAAGCCTTTGTATTGAATCTCCAATGTTTCACGGTTGTACCTTTTACCCTTACAAATATCGCACGGTACATAAACATCAGGTAAAAAATGCATTTCTACCTTAATAACACCGTCTCCCTGACAAGCTTCACAACGACCGCCTTTAACGTTAAAACTAAAACGTCCTGCTTTATAACCACGAGATCTTGCTTCTTGTGTACCGGCAAATAACTCACGAACGGGCGTAAAAATACCAGCATAGGTAGCAGGGTTAGAGCGAGGTGTTCTGCCGATAGGGCTTTGGTCTATATCCACAACCTTATCTAACATTTCCATACCGGTTATAGAAGTGTAAGGAGACGGCTCTCCTGTAGTTGCTCCATTCAAATCACGGTGTGCAATTTTATAAAAGGTGTCGTTTATTAGGGTTGATTTTCCTGAGCCAGAGACACCTGTCACGCAAGTCATTAAGCCTATGGGCGCTCTAAAAGTGACGTCTTGTAAGTTATTACCTGATGCCCCTTTTAGCTCTATCCACTTATCATCTTCAACTGTGCCCCGTGTCGCCGGAACTTCAATTTTCTCGCGCCCAGAAAGATACTTACCAGTAAGCGAGTGTTCACTGTTCTTTATATCTTCTATGGTTCCTTGAGCGACTATTTCACCACCGTGAACACCTGCCCCAGGACCAATATCTAGGACAAAGTCCGCTGCTCGAATAGCATCTTCATCATGCTCTACCACCAGCACTGTATTACCTAAGTCTCTGAGATGAACTAGGGTTTTCAGTAAGCGTTCATTGTCTCTTTGATGCAAGCCAATTGAGGGTTCATCAAGCACATACATTACGCCCACTAGCCCAGCACCAATTTGACTTGCCAAACGAATACGCTGCGCCTCGCCGCCAGATAAGGTGTCGGCACTTCGAGATAGAGACAAATAATTCAACCCAACATTAACGAGAAAGCTCAACCTATCATTAATTTCTTTAAAGATTTTTTCAGCAATTTTCTCTCGCTTACCCGTTAAGGTTAACTTAGAAAAAAACTCTAGAGCCTCAGCTATGGATAAGTCAGACACCACATTCAATGGAGTATCACCAACAAATACGTTTCGTGCTTCTAACCTTAAGCGAGAGCCAGAGCAACTAGAACAAGGTTGTTGACTGAGATACTTTGATAGCTCTTCACGCACTGCATTTGACTCGGTTTCTTTATAGCGCCTTTCCATATTTGGAATAATCCCCTCGAAGGGATGTTTACGCTCCATGATGTCACCGCGGTCATTAATGTACTTAAACTTTAAAGAAGTACCTTTACTGCCGTGTAACACTATGTCTTTGGCCTTTTTATCTAACTCACCAAAAGGTACATTCAAATCAAACTCATAATGATCAGCTACAGCTTGTAACATTTGAAAATAATAGTAACTACGCTTATCCCAGCCTCTAATGGCTCCACCTGATAAACTTATTTCTTCATTGGCAATGATTCTATGTGGGTCAAAAAACTGCCTTGTGCCTAAACCATCACAAGTTTGACAAGCACCAGCTGGGTTATTAAAAGAAAACAATCGAGGCTCAAGTTCGGCCATGCTGTAGCCACAATGTGGGCAAGCAAAGTTTGCAGAAAAAACCAATTCATCTTTGTCTGGTTCATCCATGTATGCCACTTTTGCGGTGCCACCAGACAAGCCTAATGCTGTTTCAAATGATTCAGACAGCCTAAGCTTTAAATCATCTCTCACTTTGAAGCGGTCGACTACTACTTCAATAGTATGCTTTTTGTGTAAGTCCAACTCCGGAGGATCAGACAAATCACAGACATTGCCATCAATTCGGGCTCGAATAAAACCTTGGGCGGCTAAGTTTTCTAAGGTTTTAACATGTTCACCTTTTCTATCTTGAACAACGGGTCCGAGCAACATTAACTTGGTATCTGCTGGCATCTCTAAAACACGGTCAACCATTTGGCTAATAGTTTGTGCATCTAGTGGTACTTGGTGCTCCGGGCATCTAGGCTCACCAACCCGTGCGTATAATAATCTTAGATAATCATAAATTTCGGTAATAGTACCTACGGTCGAACGTGGATTATGGGATGTAGATTTTTGTTCAATGGATATGGCTGGAGATAAGCCTTCGATATGGTCCACATCGGGCTTTTCCATCATAGACAGAAACTGACGAGCATAAGCCGATAAAGATTCGACATATCGTCTTTGGCCTTCGGCGTATAGAGTATCAAATGCCAAAGAAGACTTTCCTGAACCAGACAAACCTGTAATGACTGTTAGTTTATCTCTAGGGATATCTAAATTTATATTCTTCAGATTATGAGTTCGAGCCCCACGTACTTCTATTCTATCCATTAGTTACCAGATGCGCCGTAAAAGAAGAAGTATTACACAATCTGCCATCTAGCTCTATGTTGATTATGCCAATGACATAAGTTAATTATAGAAACCATACATCGGACAAATAACAAACAATAGTAACCGCTGTACACTTAACTGGTTCAATCATGTTTCCCCGTCTATAAGTACACAGCGCACCTAGGCTTAATATTTTATTCTTGGCCTAATAGCCCCAACTTAGCAAAATTAATTGCACGCTAAGTTGGGCAAGGTGAATTAAAAATCCATCACATTATGGGCCTGTTGGTTTTAGTCAATAGGCCTATATAATTGTGCTCCTTGTGCCTTAAACTCTGCAGATTTTTCAGCCATAGCAGACTGAATGTCAGCGTTACTTAAGCCACTTCTATCAGCAGCCAGTCGAGAAGCATCTTGCTCAACCTGAATATTTTGTTTTGCAGCATACTCTCTCACTTCCTGCGTAATCTTCATTGAACAAAATTTAGGTCCACACATAGAGCAAAAGTGCGCGACTTTTGCAGACTCTTGGGGCAAGCTTTCGTCATGATAGGCCCTAGCGGTATCAGGGTCTAACCCTAGGTTATATTGATCCTCCCATCTAAATTCAAAACGCGCTTTAGATAAAGCATTATCACGAATTTGCGCCCCAACATGCCCTTTAGCTACATCTGCTGCATGGGCTGCTATTTTGTATGCTATCAACCCTTGCTTTACATCTTCTTTATTGGGCAAACCCAAGTGCTCTTTGGGTGTGACATAGCACAACATAGCGACTCCGTGCCAAGCTATCATGGCAGCGCCAATACCTGAGGTAAAATGATCATAACCAGGTGCAATATCTGTGGTTTGCGGCCCTAATGTGTAAAAAGGTGCCTCATTGCAAATATCCAACTGTTTATCAATATTTTCCTTAATCAACTGCATGGGAATGTGGCCAGGCCCTTCGATAATAGTTTGAACATCATACTGCCAAGCTATTTTCACCAGCTCGCCTAATGTTTCTAATTCAGCAAATTGGGCTTGATCATTGGCATCCGCAATACAACCTGGACGCATACCATCTCCTAAAGACAGGGAAACATCATAGGCAGCACACAGTTCACAAATTTCTTTAAAGTGTTCATATAAAAAGCTCTCTTTGTGATGGAACAAACACCACTTGGCCATAATAGAGCCGCCTCTAGACACTATTCCAGTGAGGCGTTTGGCTGTCATAGGTACATAGCGAAGTAACACCCCCGCATGTATAGTAAAGTAATCAACTCCCTGCTCAGCTTGCTCAATTAAGGTGTCTCGAAACACCTCCCATGTTAAATCCTCAGCAACACCATTTACCTTCTCTAGAGCTTGGTAAATAGGAACCGTACCAATAGGCACAGGGGAGTTACGGACAATCCATTCTCGGGTTTCATGTATATAGCGACCGGTAGATAAATCCATTACTGTATCGGCCCCCCAACGCGTTGACCACACTAGCTTTTCTACCTCTTCTTCAATTGATGAGGTTACGGCTGAGTTACCAATATTGGCATTTACTTTTACTAAAAAGTTACGGCCTATAATCATAGGCTCTGCTTCTGGGTGATTAATATTTACGGGGATAATTGCTCGCCCCCGGGCCACTTCATCGCGTACAAATTCTGCAGTGATTGGCTGGCTTACCTTAGCTCCGAAAGCTTGGCCGGGCGCTTTTTGTGTTAACACTTGGTCACTCACTTGCTCGCGGGCCATATTTTCTCGAATAGCTATGTATTCCATTTCGGGGGTAATCATGCCTTGTTTGGCATAATACATTTGAGTCACGCGTTTCCCTGCTTTTGCCTTTAGAGGTTTATCTAAAGAATCAAAACGTAGGTGGTCTAAACCATCATCTGCCATACGCTGTTGGGTATAACGTGAACTAGCATGGGCTAGCTGCTCGACATCGTTACGTTGCATTATCCAATCACGCCGCAGTTTATTTAGTCCCTGACGTACATTGATGTTGGCATGTGGATCAGAATAAGGTCCGGCACAGTCATAGACCATGATATCTGGGTTTTTCTCTTTAATGGGCGCTGTTTCAGTTCCTCCTAAAATAGTATCTGTTTGCGAAATAGCTCGCATACCTACTTCTATATTATGAAGCTTTCCTTTTAAGTAAACCTTACTGGAGTTTGGGTGTAAAAGAGGTTTGAGGGTATCTATAAATTGTTGTGCATGGGCACGAGTTTGACGACGGTTTGACATTAGCAATCTCACATAGTGTTAATAAAAGTGTAGTTTGCTTGTCTGGAGAGTAGGTGTTGAAAAGCGCCAACAAAGTGCTGTTACCATTTATGTTTAAAATGATAAGGCAATACTCTGTTAGGCAATATTGTTCAAAAATATGCACATGTTAAATAAACATATTCAATCACATTACGCTTGTTTCCTTCGCGAGTTCTAACTCGATCAGGTTCAACGGATCCCGAATTAACGGTCTCAGCTTATGATTTTTAACTTAATAACAATCAATAGCACTCCGACAAGAGCGCGCATTATAGGCAAACAAAACCCATAGATACAAGGTGTAATCAGGGAATAAAATCAACCATATAAATTATCGTTACTCGTTGATAAGAGGTGAAACTAAGAGCAAGTGAACTTTGGTGGCTATGTTTACAGCGAATTGTGCGGCATTTATATAATTAAAAGCCTATTGGAAATAAGCCTGAGGTAATAAGCAAGGCTAACTTTGCTAGCTAAAAAGCCATAAAGTAAAGCCAAGTAAGATTAAGGCCTAGCAGTAGTGCCAATAAGTACGCATGTAAAGCGTACTTATTGGCCCAATTAAGAGCTAGTGGTCTTCAGCTATACCCAACCAAACAACGGCCGCTGGAGTAAAGTCTAAACTAATTTCTTCGGATACCTGCATATCATCAAGAGACAAACTCAATACCTGCTGTGAAACTGGATTAGTTATAAATAAAACCTCTTCATGTTGTGAAGCCGTCATTGCAAACGACTCACCCTCTTCAAGTTCAGCAGCGCTGGCATTCGCTACATCAATTTTTTGAGAGAACTCCCAATGCACATCTCCGTCTTCATCATGCTCTTCAAGTAAAGTCACATATCCTAGGTTATCCAAAATAGCCAAGTACTCTCCTTCATAAGAGAACCCATAAGCTACTGGACTCGCACCTTCTGATGCTTGCCAATCTATCAGCCCCATACTTTGAGAAGTGGGTGAAATAGAAACAAGAATAGCACCCACACCGTCGTGTGAAGAAGCTACTCCAACGAAGGCCTCATTGTGTTCATGGCCATACATACTGCCAACTCGGACACCATCAAGCACATCAATATTTTCTATAAAACTACTACTAAATACTTCATCGTCTTCAAGTAATAGAAGTACGCCGTCACCACACCCAAACGCTACAGCCGTTTCATTTTGCGCTGCTCCGTGGAGGTCCGCACACTCACCGTCAAAACTCTGCTCTAGTTCATATTCATCATCATGCAAATGATAAACTGCAACGCTATCTGGCAGTATAGTGGCGGCAGATAGGGTCTCTGCGTCATCTCGCCTGACTGATGTAATTAACATGTCACCACGAGGCTCAGCGACACCGTGCATATTAATAGTAAAATCTAGGGTAGGCACATCAGTGATTTCACTAGCAATTTGGGTATCTGTCACTACTTGCACTGCTGACGGAATACCTAAGTCTGCATCGCCATCATAAAACACTGCTAATTGCCCATCGTGAGTTATGACATGAGTCGGGCTACTACCTATTAAGGTAAAATCGGAAAAAGCTGGGTCTTGCTCGTAGTCATGTAAATGCTCTACATGGTCTTCACGCCATAATCCACCATCAAGAAACTCTGTTAAGTCGTTACTTCTGTTATTTATAACTGCATAACGGTAACCAGCAGAAGCACTTAGACTACTGCCCTCAAAGGTACTTGAAAAAGAGTCTAAAGATTCATTGGTATCTAAATCAAACACTGTAAATAAGTCAGATGCAGCATCGCTTACCACTAAGCGCCCCTCTGATTCAATCTCATACTCAGAATCATGATCGTGATCATCTTCATCTTCTGTTATTTCAATTGACTCTAGTTCAACAATATCGGTTGTAGCGTCACCACAGCCTGTTAGCAATAATGCGCTAGCAATAGCACTTAGAAAAAATATACGTTTCATTTATAAGTTCCTTTTTAGAAGTAACCACGTACACCAAAAGCCAAGTTTCTGCCTGGTCTAGGTGCAATGTTTTTCAAGAATGAGGTATGTACTCTGGCTTCGGTATCAGTTAGGTTTTCACCACTTAGATACACGGATAAGTCCATAGTGTTTAATGGGATATCGTAAGTAACACTGGCATCAACTAAGGTGTAGCCTGCGGTCTCAGTTTCAAACGAAGCAATATCATCTTGCTTTGCATAATGAGTGATATCTAGATCCGCTCTGAGCCTATCTAACGTATACTCAAAATGCGTACCTACACGCATAGGTGAGGTTCGAGGTAGTGCTCCGCCATCTCTGAGACGAGCTTTTACGTAATCGGTAAATACATTAACTTTTAAGTCATCTGTAGCCTGCCAAGCTAGCTGCAGCTCAAATCCATGTAAAACTGCATCAGCTGAGCGAAACAAGTAAACAGGTAACTCGTCAGTATGCTCATCAGTTTCAGTCTCGCTGGATTCTTCTTCATCATGGTCGTGATCATGGCCACTTTCAGCAAACAAACCTGTGTCTATCTGATAATAGTAATTATCCACTTGGTTATAGAACACATTAAAAACAAACCCTAACTCACCTTGGGTTTTTCTAAAGGAAAGGTCTATGTTATTAGCGGTTTCTAGATCGATGGGTGAACTTGATAAAACAAATTGACTATCCTCATCTGCATCAAGGTCAAACAGTGCACCTATTTCATAAGTTTGCGTACCTATGTGAGGGCCAAACGAGAGCAACTCAGATGCAGAGGGTGCCCTTTGCGAGCGAGACACAGATACACCTAAGTTATAACTTTCGTTAATCGTGTATACGGCACCTGCTGAGATTGACACTGGGGTAAACTCTTGAGCAACACTAAATTGGCGAATCACTTCACTTTCTTCATGATCGTGATCGTGGTCGTCTTCTGACTCCTCTTCGTCATGGTCATGGGCTTCTAATTCAGGTAAAAGTACACTTGGAGCGTCTAATGTAACCCGCTCTATCCGTGCACCTAACTGAAGTAAAATATCTCCAAAGTGACGTTCTTCCATTAAAGCGACAGCAAACATTTCCATATCTGAGGGAGGCGTAAACGCCTCTTCGCCTTGAGCAAAAACCTCGCTAGTTTTGTAATGTAAACTTAACCCTCCTCGCCACTGTGCATAAGGAGTATGGATAAGCTCAACACGGGCTTCATTAGTTTGGTTACTAAACTCTGTACCTGCGGCCCCACCTTCAATTTCAACATGCTCATAATCGGTCACGCCAACACGAAAGTGTGCACTTTGTAAAAAGCTGTCTTGAAAATCGTACTCGCCTAACATTTGCCACTTAGTTTGTGATAAATCAGCAAATACCGCTTCATCGCCATGGCTATGACCAGGAATGCCATACTCTCTATCAAACTTATCTACCGCTAGGCCGACATATCCCTGTTCAAACAAGTAGCTGCTACCTAACGTAAATCCATGAGAGGTTTCTGCACTGTTTTCAACTGTATGTTCTCCAGAAGGCTCATCAATATCTGGAGCCACAGGGGTGTCATAGTCATCTGCATCACGATAAAAACCATCAGCGTAGAACGCGAAATTATCTAAGCCTGTAGTTAGATTAAAAGACGCAAGCTTTTGGCTATTCACCGTTTGCCCTTCAAGTAATACCTCACCTTGGGTCTCATTTGAGGTGGGAACACGTTTATCTACAACATTCACAACCCCACCTATGGCGCCACTACCAAAAAATAATGTGGCCGGGCCACGCAATACCTCAATCTGATTGGCCGTAGATGCTTCACTTGCAACAGAGTGATCTGGCCCTACTCTAGACACATCGCTTACATCTAAACCATTTTGTGTCACCAAAACCCGTGGTCCACTCAAGCCACGAATAATAGGTGTACTGGCAACGTTTCCATGAAAATTAGACTGAACACCAGGTAGCTTTTCTAAGGTATCACCAAGGGTAGCAGCCTGCTGTCTTCTAAGGTTTTCTCCTGATAAAACACTGACAGGTGTCGAAGATTCCATGACAGACAGGTGCATAGGAGTTGCATGTATGTCAATAACCTCAATGGCGCTCTTAGCTAGTACTAAATCCGTTTTTTCCGGATCGCTTGCTGCTCCTTTGTAATGTAAATGGGCATAACCAGGTGCAAAAACATGCAAGGTATAATCTTCGTCATTTACCTCTGGCAAGGTAAAATAGCCACTACTATCTGTTCTTGTAAAAAGCTTTGCCGCTTCCACCTCAACCGTAGCATTGGCGATAGGCTCCCCCGACTTGTCGGTAACAGTACCTGTTAAAGTTTTAGCTATTAGTGGCGCAGGCATTAGCAAGCTAATCCCCAAAGCCAACCGTGAAAGTTTCATGTGTTCTAGCCTTTTTGTTTTAATTTTATGTGATAATATCTCAACTCTCGACAATGTTATGTTATAATATAACAATCAATCAAGGGTTATTTGTCATTTGGAATATTTAAGGAGGCGCTATGATTAAAGCGCAGTTGCTCGCTGATAGAGTCGCAGTTTTGTTATCGTCCTTGTGCGTCATTCATTGTTTGATTACCCCTATACTTATTATTGCCATACCTTCTATAGGTGGAGTGTCACTATTAAAAGATGAGACTTTCCATCAACTGCTACTATTTTTTGTGGTGCCTATAGGGATCATTGCGTTATCGATTGGCTACTTACATCACAAGCAAAAGTGGGTAGCAGCATTGGGGATGGTAGCTCTAATTACTTTAAGTAGCCCACTATGGATTGCCCATGAACATTTAGGACATTATGGCGAAGAAGTAATTACTGTTATTTCATCTATTTTTTTAGTATCTGCGCATACCTTTAATTACTATTTACGTCGTCAGAAAAGCCCAAGAGTACACCTATAGATAAATAGTAATACTTACATTTAGTGATAAGATTTGCCGAAAAGTTAATACATATACTGTTACGAATCACAAAGGGAACTATGTGAGTCGTAGAAAAAATTATGGTAACCTTTACGGCTAAGCTCTTTAGGCTTAAATTAACATCCCTTTTTACATTAACCGAAGTTAGATACTCTCCACATTGAACGCCATTGAATTACGCACCTCATTTTCCTTAGCATTTATATACGTATTACGCATGCTAGGCTTATTTATGGTGATGCCTGTCTTAGCCATAAGTGCGACACATTACGCTGACTACTCTGCCTTTTTAGTTGGTCTAGCAGTTGGTGGGTATGGACTAACCCAAGCGCTACTGCAAATACCTATGGGAGTACTGTCTGACAAAATAGGTCGTAAACCTATAATCATAGCTGGTTTATTATTATTTTCGGCAGGGAGTGTTTTAGCCGGAGTAGCTGAAAGCTTAACTTGGGTAGTCGTAGGTAGGCTACTTCAAGGTGCGGGCGCCATAGCTGGTGCCATTATGGCTTTAGCTGGCGATCTAAGCCGTGAAGCACAACGCCCTAAAGTCATGGCTATCATAGGGATCTCGATAGGCTTCTCTTTTTATATAGCATTACTACTTGGACCAATAATTGCGGCAAAATTTGGTTTAAGTGGCATATTTATAGCCACCGGCCTATTAGCACTAGCCTGTGTTTTACTCGTTGTGTTTGCTGTACCTAACGCAGTTAATATAGCCCCAAAAGGGGACACATTACCCGTCATTGAAGATATCAAGAAGCTATTTACACACCCTCAACTAATAAGACTAAACATTAGTGTATTGCTTTTACACATGATGATAACCCTAGTGTTTGTTCAAATTCCTATATTTTTAGTAGATTTAAGTTGGCCCCTTGCTAGTCATTGGCAAATTTATTTAATTGTATTATTCGCGTCTATTGTTGGGCTTTTGGTACTGATGAAAATCGCAGGTAAGTATCCTAATGGTGTAATGCAAATAAGCGTGCTAGGACTAGCACTGGTTTTTGTTCTAATGATTTTTGGCCATCATTCGCTGCTCTATCTAATCATTTTAGTTAGTCTATTTTTTACCTGTTTCAATTATCTTGAAGCAAATTTTCCCGCCATGGTTTCAAACATTGCACCTGCTGGTAAAAAAGGCTCAGCAATGGGAGTGTACGCCAGTTTCCAATTCCTAGGAGCATTTATAGGCGGCGTAACGTCGGGAAGTATTAGTGAATATTTTGGTATTCAATGGGTATTTGTCTTGGCCAGTTTAGTTTGTGTCATTTGGGTGTTAATTATCAAAGGAATTTCTGCCACGGATAGACGAAAAAGATATACACTTAGGATACAGAAACAAACTACAGATCTGGCATTTCAGCAACTTGCAAAATTAGATGGGGTAATAGACTTAACTATCGTCCCCAATGAGCAAATTGTATATTTAAAAGCAGATAATAAAAATTTCGATATTCAGCAAGCTAAGCAATTGCTGAACATACCAGAATAATTAGGAGTCATAATGGCGAGCAAAGGTGTAAACAAAGTAATTTTAGTTGGTAACTTAGGTAAAGATCCTGAAGTAAGGTATACCCCAAATGGCAAAGCTGTAGCCAATTTAACCTTAGCCACCTCTGAAAGCTGGAAAGATCAAAGCGGACAAATTCAAGAAAAAACAGAATGGCACCGTGTTTCAATGTTCGGTAAATTGGCTGAAATTGCAGGAGAATACTTGCGTAAAGGTAGCCAAATTTATGTTGAAGGTAAATTACAAACCCGTAAATGGCAAGATCAACAAGGTCAAGACAGATATACAACAGAAGTGGTGTTAGACCCATTCAATGGTGTAATGCAAATGTTAGGTGGCAGAACCGGCGGCCAGTCTGAAGGAGGCTTCCAAGGACAACAACGCCAAGCGGCCCCTCAACAAAATCAAGGCTATCAGCAACAACCAGCTTCTCAGCCTCAATACCAACAGCAGCCACCAGCTCAGAATCAAGGTTTCAATCAAGCGCCTGCTCAAGGTAAACCAGCTCCTGCACCGGAGCCTGATTTCGATTTTGATGACGATATTCCATTCTAGGAAACGTAAAATTAAGAAGTGTTAAAATAAATCGCTTTTTAATTCAATACAAAATTAAAAATCTTGAAAAACACTCTTAAAAGCCGCTAGTTTAGCGGCTTTTTTGTTTTATCGATTAACTTGCTAATTAGTCAAGTAATAAACGGATTTGGTAGTAGTGAGTCATTACCTTTTGTATTTTGATTATTGGAAGAGTAGGTTTATAGGTATTATTTTAGGTAACGGTGTATGAACCAAGTTCTAACGGTTTTCAAAAAAACTCACTACTATTTAGGTCTCGAACCAAGGAGCAAAAATATGAAATTAATTAGTTTAGCAGTCGTTACAGTAGCAATGTTTTCAGGCAGTGTTTTCGCAAAAACACAACTTCCAGTATCACCACACAACTGCAAAATAGTTGCAGAGAAACTCGAGTCAATGGAAGCTCGAGAAAAAGTAGGCTCTTCTACACCTAAACATGCCAAGCGCCTTAGGTCTAATATTGAAATGTTCGAAGAATTAAAATCAGGTTGCCAACAAAAAGGCCATGCCATTGGTTAATTGTGAAAGTTAATCTTGAGCTTAGTACTTGTAAATTATATTGAGAAACCTCGCTGTAGCGAGGTTTTTGCTTTAAGCTCAATTCAATAGCATCTGTTTAAACGCTAATAAGCTTTAATTGCCCCCCTAACTTAAAATATCTAAATCAATATCGGAGCAATTACAAAATAGAAAATAACTAACACCCTACTTTTGACGAAGAATTAAGCATGCATTACAAAAATGTAATATTATAAGGTGTTGGAATTATTAATAAAATTAACTAGATGGTAAATATTTAACACTAGCGCTTATCTTGTTTTTTTGCTGTAATAAAACTAAGGTTTAATTGTGAAATGAATAGCATGCATATTGGGTGGCGCGACTATATTAAAGGTCGCTTTAAAAAAGCTTCTTTGTTCCATTCTATCGGAATAGAGTTCAATACTGGCTATTTACACTTATCTGTATTTAAAAAAGTTAACGCAACAATTGTCTGCGTAAAGCAACATGCTATTCCTATCGAGTTTTGGCAAGAAGACCTCAAAACTTACGTGTTAGAAAATAAATTATCTAATACGCTTTGCAATGTCACTTTAGCTATTTCCAAATATCAATTACTTCAGGTTGATACTCCTCCCGTAGAAGAGTCTGAAATTAATTCAGCCCTAAAATGGGCAATTAAAGAACAATTAGCAGACGATTCAGAAATGGTAGTTGATTACTTTGACCCACCCGCGGCTACAAATTCTAAAAAGCTCAATGTTGTTGCCATAGCTAAACAAGAAATTATTGATATCAGAAACGGTGTATTAGGTGCTGATTTAACTTTAAACACCATAGAAGTCCAAGAGTTAACTATCTGTAATCTGTTTACAAATAGCGAAGACGCAATTATCAGCCTACAACAAGATCCTAACGGACAAATTAGTCTGAGTATTGTGAAACAAAAAATGCTGTTTTTTTCTAGAAGGTTAAAAGGCTATGAGAACCTAGCTAACTTCTCTCCTGATGAATTAAAGATGGGAATTGCGGATAACCTAAGTTTAGAAATACAACGCTCGATGGATTACTTTGAAAGTCAGTTACGCCAAGCGCCAGTTAAAAAAGTTTATATATCTGTGAATACTAAATATCAAGATGTATTAGTTAACATGATCAAAGATGTCATATTTGTACCGGTAGAAGTATTTACTCCAGATATACCAGCAAGTGACGATATTGTTATAGAGGCGTCTTCCTTTGCTAGTTTGGCGGCAGCTATGGGCAATATGAGTTCACAAACAACATGAAAACAACAGTAAACCTATACCAACCAGAACTTAGGCCAAAGCTAAGGCTTTTAAGTTTACAGTTTATGCTACTGTCATGGTTTTCTGCTATTTTACTGTGTGTACTCGTGTATTCATTTTTGTTGAATACACACAATCAATCATCTGCAGTCCTAGCCGACTTAGTACAAAAGCAACAAAGAAATGACAGTTTATTAAGAGAACTTAGAAACGATCTAAGCAATCTGACTGTTAATCCGAATTTGCTTGAAAATATTAATAGGCAGCAAAAAAACATCAATTTTAAAAAACGAATCTTATTAGAAGTACAAGGCCATGAAAAACTAATGTCTCATGCTTTTTCAGACCTAATGCTCGACTTAGCTGCAAACCATAAGCACCAGTTGTGGTTAACTCGTATTCATGTAGATGACAACCATGTCATTATAGAAGGCTCATCCGAGAGCTCTAAAACCATCCCCCAGTGGCTAGGCTCTCTAAGCAATAGTAACTTCTTTAAAGGGCAAGAGTTTGCAGAAACTCGTCTTTACAGAGGCACAGACGGTATTCTAAATTTTGTATTAAGCTCGGGTAAGGATACTGATTTAAAGGAATTAACAGAAAATGAGTAATGCCTTTAAAGTTGAGTATCAAAAACTGTCCGATAAACTAGATAAGATTAGCACTAGAGAACGCTTGTTAATCCTATTTTGTGGGTTGGTGATAACAATATTTTTATGCTTCACCTTGTTAATTTCTCCTATTCAATTAGAAACCCAAGATACGAAGGAAAGAATAAAAAGTACTAAGTCTACAATAGGCAAGCAAGGAAGTGAGTTAGCTGCGATAACGGTAAAGCTACGGAATGATCCAAATACCGATATTAATGCTAAAATTGAAGCATTACGTCAGGACATTGAATCTATAAATGCCCAAATAGCTGAACAAACTAAACATTTAGTACCAGCGAGTAAAATGGCTAGGCTACTTGAAAATGTGTTGGCCGAAACAAAAAATCTCAAGCTAATTGAGCTAAAGTCCTTAGATCCTATTCTAGTTTTAGTTGACTCAAATATAGAAAGTAATGAAAAAAATGAAGCTATCTACCGCCATGGCGTCACACTCACTTTTGAAGGAAGTTATTTCGATATTCAAACCTATTTAGAAAAACTAGAAGGATTAGATTGGAAATTCCACTGGAAAAAGTTTGATTATAAGGTGGCTGAATACCCTAAAGCTTCGGTGGAACTAGAAATGTATACCCTAAGTACAAACAAAGCTTTTATAGGGGTCTAAATGAAAAAAGAATTAGCCTTTACCCTATTATTAATTGGTACAACCGACTTGTGCATCGCAGATGTATTGCTTGATCCCACTAAACCTTCTCATATGCAAAGTGGCAACAACTCAATAACAGTCAATCCAGCTGCAGGGGAAACAACATTAATATTAAATGCAATTATACATAGCCCATATAGCAAGCAAGCAATTATAAATGGAAAACCCTATCTCGAAGGACAACCCATATCAAACTTTCGTGTCCTCACAATAGGAAAGAACCAAGTAGTATTAACCGGCTTAAGTGGCACTAAGACACTTTATGTCAATAACAGTAATATTAAAAAAGACATTAATAATGGTTTTTAGAAACATAATTTTTACTAGCTTGATCATTGCAGTCAGCGCCTGCCAAACTACTCAGCAAAAACCCCATGTTGAACGCTCATTGGACTCTGCTATTTCTGAATCAGAGCAAGGTGACAGCAAAAGCCTCAAAGCGCCAAATGATAAACAATTACAGTCAGTTCCTGATTCGGTAAATCAAGCGTTACTACCTACTCCTAATACTTATAATGATCAGCTATTTGGCGAAAGCAAATATGATATTAATGCCCAAAAATTAGCTGCCACTGTGTTTTTTAGCAGCATAGTTCAAGGCACACCATACAGTGTCGCGATTCATCCGGACGTAACAGGAGAGATATCATTAGATCTTAAACAAGTTACCTTGAGCGAGGTCTTTGAATTAGTTGCTGAGCTTTACGGATACGAAATACAGCGAAAACAAAATATATACAGAGTCTACCCGGCTGGCATTCGTACCGAAACATTTGCTGTTAACTACTTATTAATGACCCGTGATGGTACAACCCAAACTAGTATTACGTCTGGTGGCGTTTCTCAACAATCCAGCAACAATAACAACAGTAACTCCCAGAACAATTTTAGTGGTAACTCAAGCAGCTCAAATAATAATAATTTTAACAGTAACACCAATACCAATGGCACCAACATTAATACCAGTACCGAAACAGATTTTTGGGCCGATTTGTTATTAACCTTAGAGTCAATGATTGGTGATGGCGAGAATAAAAGTGTCATGGTTACCCCGCAGGCAGGGCTTGTTACTGTTAGGGCAATGCCAGAAGAGATTAGAGCGATTAAAGCATTTTTAGACGTATCGGAAGATATAGTTCAAAGACAGGTAGTTTTAGAAGCAAGAATTTTAGAAGTTTCTTTAAGTGATGGATATCAACAAGGAATTAATTGGGGTCAAATACTTGCAAGTGGTGGCTCCACCGAGTTTCAGTTTTCTAATACAGCAGGCTCATTTGGTAACAGTATTAGCGCCGCGCTAGGTAATATCACTAGCCTCTCATTTATTAACAGTGATTTTTCTGGCGTATTATCTCTATTATCAACCCAAGGTAATGTTCAAGTATTATCAAGCCCAAGAGTCACAGCAACTAACAACCAAAAAGCAGTGATAAAGGTAGGAGACGATGAGTATTTTGTAACGGATGTCTCTAGCCAAAGTACTATATCAAGTAGCACCACTTCAGTCGTACCTAATATTGAACTTACACCGTTTTTCTCTGGTATTGCATTAGATGTTACCCCGCAAATCAATGATAAAGGAGATGTCTTACTTCATGTTCATCCCTCAGTAATCGAAACTGAAGAGCAAGAAAAAATTGTCACTTTAAATGAAGAGCAATACATATTGCCATTGGCTCAGAGCAATATTCGAGAGTCAGATACAGTAATTAGAGCCAAATCTGGAGAAATAGTTGTCATTGGAGGCTTAATGCAAACCATAACCTCTAAGCTAGATTCACAAACTCCATTACTAGGCGATATTCCTATCCTAGGGAATCTGTTCACAAACAAACAAAATAGTGAAATTAAGAAAGAGTTAGTAATTTTAATCAAGCCAACGGTAGTTAGTAAAGACACATGGAAGCAGCAGCTCAAAAGTAGTAGAGATCAAATGGCAGACTGGTTAATCGTGGAATAAACTATGTACTTATACCACTTCGGTATTAAAGAACTACCATTCACTCTAACCCCTAACACTAGTTATTTTTTTGGCTTGCCTAGTCATAATGAGGCGATAGAGGTATTGCTGACAGCACTCAAAACCGGTGAAGGCTTTATTAAGGTCACTGGTGAAGTAGGGACAGGAAAAACCTTAATTTGTAGAAAGCTTTTAAACGAATTACCAGATAATTTTGTGGCGGCATATATTCCTAACCCCTACCTCACTCCCTCTGAGTTACGCCGTGCGGTTGCAAATGAATTAAACGTAGAACTGACTGAAATGTCAGATCAACAAGAGTTCACTCAGCGTATTCAACAAAAGTTAATAGATTTTCACAGACAAAATAAGGGGGTGGTATTAATCATTGATGAGTCTCAAGCACTACCAGTAGAAAGCATTGAAGCTTTGAGATTATTTACCAATCTTGAAACCGAATCTCGAAAACTGTTACAAGTAGTATTGTTTGGGCAGCCTGAGCTCAATGAAAAACTAAATCTGCCAGAGTTACGGCAATTAAAGCAGCGGGTCACATTTTCTTATAACCTAAAGCTTATGGATACAGACCAACTATATCAGTATGTCAAACATCGCATGCATGTTGCTGGGTATCAAGGTGAAGAAATATTCGATTTACACTGCTGTAAAATGTTATTTAAGGCCAGCAAAGGAACACCCAGAATAGTCAATATTTTATGTCATAAAAGCTTGATGCTAGCTTATGGAGAGGGCCAAAATAAAGTTAGCTCAGCCCATGTAAAACATGCCATAGAAGATACAGAATCAGCAGTAAAACTTAATCTTAAACCGCTACTTGTCCTATCTAGTCTAGTGATTACATGTTTACTCCTAGTATTACTCTATTTTATATTTTTTAGGGCACTATAATGAGCGTAGTTAATAAAATGCTGAAAGACTTAGAGGCCCGAGAAACTGACGCCAGCCAAATCAAAGCTGATTATCAACCGCCTCAAAAACAGCCTATTCACGCATGGAAAAAAGCGGCTGTTGTGATACTTATTGTTATTGTGATTTTATCCATAATTTGGGTTTTGTTAAGCGACAAAAATAGTACTCCAGAATCAAACTCCTCAACTCCAAAAGTGACTGTTTCTGCTAATGTACCAAAGAAAATGACAGTTCAAAAAGTAGCTCAAATTGAAGCTGAGAATGAAGATGTTAAAGAATCAACAGAGACTGTAAATCCAATTATTGAACAGCCTGTTCAGCCCCCACCTGAACGCCAAGAAATCATTCAAAACGACAGGTTAGAAGTTAACAATTCAAATATAGCGGAGCCAAGCCCAGCCGCTTCCTCTGCAGACAAGAAAGAGAAACAAGCTGCTGACGAAAGTAGCTTTTCTATGGCCAGTTCAAGTAAAGAAAGTGAAGCAATTGATCTTAAGGCTCAAATCAGCGAAAGGTTAGCCAATAACGACATCAACCAAGCAAGTATTTTACTTAATCAACTAATAAACAAAGAATCCAATAATATAAGTGCGAGAAAAAAACTAGCTGCATTGTTCTTTTCTCAAGGAAATGACCAACAAGCTAAATTGTTACTACTGAGAAGTGTTGAGCAGTTTCCTTCTGATGGTGGATTTAAACTAATGCTAGCTAGGTTGTATGTTGCACAAGGCACCCCTAATGAGGCTTTAGATGTGTTATCAGGTTTTCAGCCTGAGTTAAGTAAGGGCATAGAGTATTTAGGTTATAGGGCCGCATTAGCACAACAGTTAAATGAAATTGAACTAGCTAGAAAAGACTACCAAGCTTTAACACAGCTTGAACCACAAAATGCCAGGTGGTGGCTAGGTTTAGGGATCACCAATGATAAAATAGGGAGTTATGACACAGCCCTTCAAAGCTATCGTAAAGCATCCTCTTTTAAAACCTTAGACTTATCTGTCGAAGAGTTTGTCACAGCTAGAATCACGCTTTTAATGGAAGACCAATGAATAAGCCAGCAAAAATACGCTTAGGAGACTTACTTGTTCAACAAGGGGTGATTTCTAACGAACAATTAATGGAAACATTGGCCCAACAAAAAGAGTCGGGGCGCAAGCTAGGCCATTTGTTAGTAGAGCTAGGGTTCGTATCTGAACAACAACTCTTAGAGTTTTTATCACAGCACCTGAAAGTGCCATTAATAGACATATCCCAATACAATATTTCTCCGGCTGTTATCAACTTACTCCCAGAAGTACAAGCTAGACGCTACAGAGCGCTAATAGTTGAAGAATCACATGACCACCTATTAGTTGCAATGAGTGATCCTGCTGATTTAGCAGCAAAAGATATTCTTTCGGGTATGCTTCCTAAGCCAATAAAAGTTGGCGTTATCAGTGACTCTCAATTAATTCAAGCTTACGACAATTTCTATCGTAGAACAGAAGAGATAGCCTCATTTGCACAAGAGTTAGCCGAGGAATACCAAGATGAAGCTGACTTTGACTTAGATTCAAGTTTAGATGACGAACAAGACACGGCAGTTGCAAGGTTACTACAATCTATTTTCGAAGACGCAGTGCAAGCAAAAGCATCAGATATTCATATCGAGCCAGATGAAGGGATGTTACGTATTCGTATGCGCGTAGATGGTGTACTGCAAGAGAACGTCATTCAAGAAAAAAATATTGCATCAGCTTTAGTACTGCGCCTTAAATTGATGTCTGGTTTAGATATTTCTGAAAAGCGTTTGCCCCAAGATGGTCGAACAAGCATGCGAGTTAAAGGGCATACAATCGATGTCAGGATATCCACCATGCCAATTCAAGCTGGTGAGTCCGTGGTTATGCGTTTACTCGACCAGTCATCTGGCTTGTTAACACTCGACCAAACCGGTATGCCCAGTAAAGTTCTGCAAAGATTTAGAAGCTTATTACATCGCCCCCACGGTATGGTATTAGTTACAGGACCCACAGGCTCAGGGAAAACCACCACTCTTTATGGCGCACTGAGTGAATTAAACCAAGCAACAACCAAAATAATTACTGTTGAAGATCCTGTTGAGTATCGCTTACCTAGGGTTAACCAAGTACAAACAAATAATAAAATTGGTCTAACCTTTTCGAATGTTCTGCGTACTACCCTACGTCAAGATCCTGATGTGATAATGGTTGGGGAGATGCGTGACCAAGAAACGGCTGAAATAGGCTTAAGAGGCGCACTAACTGGTCACTTAGTATTATCAACATTACATACCAACGACGCTATTAGCAGTGCTATACGCTTAATTGACATGGGAGCCCCAGGTTACCTTGTAGCTAGCTCACTAAGAGCAATAGTCGCCCAAAGGCTAGTTAGAAAAATTTGTCATAATTGTGCCGAAAACTACCGCCTAAGCAACGAAGAGCTTACCTGGTTAAATCATCTTGATGATAATTTAAAAGAAATCAATTTCAAAAAGGGTAAAGGTTGTCAAAACTGTAATAACTCCGGCTATAAAGGCAGAGTGGGCGTTTTTGAATTATTAGAGATGACAGAAAGCATGATGAATGCGTTGAAAATCAATGATACCGCTAGTTTTGCTGTTGCAGCCCAAAGTAGCCCTGGTTTTGTATCATTGGCTAAAGTCGCACTAATGTATGCAAAAATGGGAATTACTACAATTTCGGAAGTGTTAAAACTCATTGAAATGGTTGCTGACGAAAGTATTAACTCAGCCAATTCTGAGAGCGACATTTCAGAAGAAGAGCTTGTTGGTGAGACGTTATCGCAAGAAACCTACCCTCAACAACAACCATCTTCACCTGACACTTCAGGGCTGTCACTAGAACCTATAGATAAGCCAACTGGAGGGGATAATGGCTCAGTTTAACTATACTGCTAGAACCTCCGCAGGAGAACTAACATCAGGCGTTTTGGAAGCACAAGATGCTGCAACAGTTGCGCAAATATTAGCTGGCCGTAATTTCATCCCTATCGAAATTTCAGCAGCCGATGCAGAAAAAGTTAAAGAACACACCGTTTCTATTTTTACTCCTAAAATCACCCTAGATGACCTAGTCATTTTCTCTAGGCAAATGTACTCGTTAGTAAAAGCTGGCATACCAATATTACGGGCAGTAAAAGGCTTAGCCGAAACCACCTCATCAAAACGTATGGAGCTGGCACTAATTGATTTAAGTGAACAATTAGAGCGAGGAAGAACACTTTCTTCTGCCCTAAATAAGCACCCCGAAGTCTTTAATCGATTGTTTATCAGCATTGTTCACGTTGGAGAAAACACAGGTAAATTAGACGAAGCATTTCAACAATTATCGTTTTATTTAGAGCGAGAACAGGAAACTCGCAAGCAACTCAAATCAGCCACCCGGTATCCTACCTTTGTTATCATAGCAATCGTCATTGCCATGGTCATAATGAACATTTTCGTCATACCTATATTTGCCAATATGTTTTTATCTTTTGGCGCTGAGCTACCATTAATGACTCGTATATTGCTGGCTACATCAGAGTTTTTTGTCACTAAGTGGCACTACCTATTAATTGCTACTGTTGCAGCTTTATGGATGTTGAAACGTTACCTAGAAACAGATGCAGGGCTATACAAGTGGGACAAAGCTAAGCTACGCCTTCCAATTGTGGGCAGCATATTTGAAAGAACCTTACTTGGAAGGTTCGCTCGAAGTTTTTCGATGATGTTAGTGGCTGGAGTGCCATTAACCTCTGCACTTAATTTAGTCGCAGAAGCGGTAGGTAACTCTTTTATGTCTGAGCGTATTTTATCCATGCGCAAGAATATCGAGAAAGGTGAAAGCCTTTCCCGAGTTGCGAATAACAGTAAACTGTTTACACCACTTGTTATACAAATGATAAATGTAGGAGAGGAAACAGGGCAAGTAGACGAATTGCTTGCAGAAGTGGCTGAGTTTTATGAACGAGAAGTAGATTATGATTTAAAGAGTCTTACATCAAAAATTGAACCTATCTTAATCTGCATTGTTGCGGTGATGGTTTTAATACTCGCACTAGGTATATTTACACCTATGTGGGACATGATGGGGGCAATAAAAGGGTAAAACCTAAGTATCCAAAAATGAAAAAAAGCGAAGTAACAGAAGAGAACAATCGGAGTTTGTTTATCAAGGTCATAGTTGTACTTGTGTTTACTAGCCTTATGCTGGGGATAATTGTTTATTTAAACAAAGGCTCCACAAATGTTAGAAGGGTAGCTTTAGAAAATTTAGCTGACCAGTTTGCTAGTAGCGTTCGTAATGCCCACTGGCAATGGCAAGGGGAAGGTCGCCCCCAAATTATCATGCTAATAACCTACGCAAATAAATTAGGTGAAAACAAACAATTAATTGAAACATCCCGCAAACCAATATTCATGACCCATGAAGGTTGGCCTAAAGCTGAACCTACCTCTGAGGGCTGCGCTGAAATTTGGGATATGGCATTGAACATGCCCATGGAAGTCAAGGGATTTAAAATACTCGCAGAGTATTATGACGGAGTGAAACTAAATAATGAGCCTTTAGATTCAGTTTGTAGGTACCGACTATCAACAGGCCCCTATTTCGAATACAAGGTTTTTACTGGGCAAGTACTACCAGTAAAAAATTAACTATTTTTCCTAGGGGAAATTAAAGAATATGAGTGGAGATACAAAAATGTATAACAGTGACAGTAAAGTAAATTTCAACCCTGTCTCAATGACAAAGACTAGTTCAAAAGGGTTTACCTTAATAGAGTTAGTAATCGTTGTTGTAATTTTAGGACTACTTGCTGCAACGGCACTTCCTAGATTGCTTGATGTAACAAGCGACGCAGAAGACGCAACAGTAGATGGTGTTGCAGGCGGGTTTGGAACAAGTGTTGCGCTAGTTAGAGCGCAATGGGAATTAGATGGAAGACCAGTTGAAAATAACGGAACAAATTCAACTTTTATTACTATAGATAGTGTTCAAGTGGGTATAGATAAAGATACCGGGTATCCAACTGGACAATTAGATACCGATTCAAGTACTGAAGATGATGCTATCAGTTTATTAGATTGTGAGAGTATTTTTAATCTTATCATGCAAAGTGCACCTACCATTTCATCAACATGGGAAGATCGTCCATTTGATAACTATAGGTACTTCACAAACCTCAGTACTGGAGCGGGTTCAGGGGGTAATGATGTATGTTATTACTATCTCACACAAACCATTAAAAATAGAACAGTTGAACCAACTGATAACTTAGCGGGGAATGGTTTCATATACGATCCTCGCATTGGGCAAGTAATTGTATTTAGTAATAATTAGGCTCATTTAAATTAAACTAAATATACAAAGGTATGAAAAAAAGTAATCAAAACTGCTTTTAGTAAAGAGTTCTTAGTATAAAATAATTATCAATTCACAGCATAACTAATGATTTTCCTTTGAGGATTTAAAAGATGAAACAGCAACAAAGTGGCTTTACATTAATCGAACTAATTATTGTTATTGTAATTTTAGGTATTTTAGCGGTAACTGCAGCACCTAAATTTATCGATATACAAGGAGATGCTAAATCTTCAACCCTAGAAGGCGTAAAAGCAGCACTTCAAGGTGGAGCACAATTAGTTTATGCAAAATCAGCAATAGCCGGTTATCAAAAAAATCCAAATGATGATGATGCTTCAACAACTACAGACGAAGTAACTGTTAGTGGTACATTGATTCAAACAGAGTATGGATACCCACATGCAGACAGCATGACAATAGCTATGCTATCTGGTTGGGTTGATTTACCAACAACTGATTGGACTTTAACAGTAGGTGATGCGGGAGCCACTACCCCAGCCGCTGGTACTTTTGGAATTGCTGCTGGAACAAGTGCGCCAGACTATTCGTCTGATACATGCCATGTAATTTACACGAATGCAGTTGATCAAAACTCATCTCCAGTCATAACTACAGTAACATCAGGCTGTTAGTAAAGATTACTCAAGTAAAGGGGGCTTATGCTCCCTTTTCTGTTTTATGATGTTAATGCAACATTCATATAACAGGCTTTAGCAATGACAACTAGTGAACTCAAACCCAAATCAAGCAATCAAGGTTTTACTTTGATTGAGTTAATTATTGTCATATTGATTGTTAGTGTTTTGGCAATTTCTGTTTTTGTGCGCTTTAACGGCAATACAGGTTTTGCAGAATATACTTATCAAGCTAGATTAATCTCCTCCCTACGTAACTTACAAAATAGAGCATTATTTGACACACGAGAAAATTACTGCTTTCAAATAAACTTCGATCTAGCTTTACCTGCATTTGGGCCGCCTACTCTGAACTATACGAACGGCAACGGGAGTGATACCTGTGAAACCAGCATCGATTTCAATAACCCTGATTATCTTACAACCACTGCATTAGAGATGTCTGAAAATGACATCAGTTTAACAACAGTGGGAGATAACAATACTAGTTTTAGTTTGTTACGCTTTGATAGTTATGGACGACCTTTTTCCGATAGCACTACATGCCTCAATACCTGCAAAATTACCCTAACCGGTGAAGCTACAATAAGCGTTTGTATCGAGTCAGAAGGTTATATTCATGCCTGTGAATAAGGTAAAAGGGTTTACTCTTATAGAACTAATAATAGGCATGATTGTATTTGCCATAGCCCTTGTCGCTTTTACTAGTTTGATCATGCCGCAAGCAAAGCGCAGTGTAGACCCAATATTTCAAGTGCGCGCTGCAGAGCTTGGTCAATCATTTATTAACGAAATTACCGCTAAAGCCTTTGACGAGCAATCAAACAAAGTGGGTGGCCAAGCCCGTTGTAATGAACTAGACGAAACAGGAACATTTCAAGCTTGTACTCCTAGTGAAGCACTAGGCCCTGAAGAGTCAAACCGCAGTAGCTTTGATGATGTTGATGATTACCACGGCTTAAATGTTGCTGATGAAGCCATTAAAAATGCCTTAAATGAAGACATAACATTGAACAACAAAACATTATATATCGGCTATGCCGTTACTATATCGGTTGTTTACGATGACAATATGAACGGCATAAATGACGCCATTGAAACGGGAGCAAGCTACAATGGAAATTCAAAGCTTATTACCATAAATATCATTACTCCTAATAATGAAACCATAGTGTTTTCATCTTACAGGAGTAACTTTTAGTGAAATCTAAGTTATTAAAAAACAAAGGATTTACATTAATTGAGTTAATCACCGTCATTATCGTATTAGGTATCGTCTCAGTCGGTCTGTCGAGCTTTATTCGTACGGGTTTAGGAATTTACACAGACGCAAAAGAACGAGAGCAAGTATTAACTGAAAGTCGCTTTGTAGTAGAACGTCTTAATAGAGAAATTAGAGGAGCAATACCCAATAGTATACGCGTCGCAACCAACTCAAGTAATAGCATACAATGCATTGAATTTGTTCCGGCGGCTTGGGTAAGCTTTTATACCACACTTCCCGTTTTGCCCGATTCAGCAAGCACAATGAAAACCGTAGAAGTTGCAAATAATCCAGAAAATTACACTTTCTCAATAGGTGATTTTGCTGTGGTTTATCCAACCATGGATGCAGATGATGCTGACGACAATGACTTTAATGACAGTGCCGATGTATACGACCTAAGCCGAAACAAGCGTAAAGCAATTTTAAGTTGTGATAACGGTAACGGTGAGGCTTGCAACATATCCGATGGGACTGAATTTACCTCTGAATTCACTGTAAGTGGAGCATTTGCTGACTATTCACCAGCTTCAAGGGTATATTTTGTTAATCATGCCATTAGTTATTGTGCACATAGCAACGGAAACATATATCGCATACAAGACACAATAAACCCCTCACAAACAATTTATAACTCTGGTGTTTTAATGGCTGAAAATCTGAAAAATGACTTCAATAATGCCAATGAGCGCCCTTTTACAATCTATGCTGCTACTTTGAGCAGAAATAGCTTAGTTCAGCTGTTGTTAACCTTCGAAAACAATGAAGAAGTCATTAACTATAGCAATGAGGTACATATTCCGAATGTTCCTTAACTATAAGCAGATACCTCAAAATAGTCAGTCAAAACAAAAGGGTAGCATGCTAGTCATGGCTTTATTCGCTATCATAGTATTAAGCCTGCTAGGGCTGACGGTAACGCGCTTGTTATCGTCCACCACGAATAGCGTTGTTTATGAAGTGTTAGGACAACAAGCCTTAAATGCCGCCCGTACTGGTATGGAATGCAAAATATCAGAACAATTTCCCATTAGTGGAGCAGTCAATTGCAGCGATCCCGATAGCAAAGATCTCTCAGGTATACCTGGCTTAAATAACTGTAGCTACACCACGTCTTTAGATAATTTTACCGTTGTGGATGGAGGTAAGTCATTCAATTACAGTAAATTTAGTAGCACTGGGCAGTGCTCTGGAGGCTTAGTCATAGTTAGCCGAACAATATATGTCGATGCGAAGGTAGAGTTATGAAATTAACCCGTAAAATATTGGTGCTTCTAATATCATCTTTAACTCAATTTAGTATTTTAGCGACTGAGTGCACTGCTGTTTTCCCCGATGGAGCATCAACTCACAGTGATAATGGCAAAATTTTCTTTGGATACAATGCCCAACTAATTGGTAGTGAAGATAACCTCCTAGCTACGAGTGCTATTAGTAAAAATAGTGGCTCGATAAAAGGCACCTGTGAAATCATAGATTGTGTTGCAACAGGCAGCCCATCAACACCTGCAGAAGTAGTGACATTTCAAACTTCATCTAGTTCGCAAGATATAAATTTGAACTACCGAGATACAGTTATTGTAGGCGATGGCGCATATCAAGATAATGAATTTGATGACATTAATCGCAATAACGCTTCTGAAGCAGTTATTAGGTTCTCCACTAACCATACTGAGTATTTTGTTGACAGACTTACTCTAGCCTATAGAAATACCTTGTATCTGCAGGCAGGTTCGACCTATTGGATTAATCAACTCAATTTAAATCAATCTGAAATCATTGTTGAAGGGTCAGGCACCGCCAACTTATATGTCAATCAACCACTAAACTTCCCCTCGCCAATGTTGGTTAACTCCCCATCCATAAATAATTCAGGAGACGCTAGTAAGCTTGTCATGCGGGTATTCTCCAACGTTTTTTTCAACAACAATACAACTTTTACTGGCAGCTTGTATGTAGATGGAGATTTAAATTTAAGCTCTTCAAGCTATATTTTTGGCGCGGTAAGTGCCGAAGATATTGAGCTAGGCACAGATTCAACTATCACCTATCAAGGTGATGAAATATCGGATACTGACTTTGGCGGAATATGTAACGCCAATATTTTACCTGTAGCTGAATACCGCCTTGATGAATTTAGCTATAGTGATGTGGATGATGAAGTTATTGAAAGCATTGGTGGATATCATGGCAGAGCTAAGTCCTCACAACCCATAGATGGAAAGTTATGTAACGCCATAGACTTAAGTGCCTCGGGTACAAGTGATTATATTATCTTAGATGAAGATATTTTAACCGGTAGAACTGATTTTACTGTTTCAATCTGGTCTAAAACAAGTAAACAATCGAGCCAAAGTATTCTGTCTGGTGCCGGAGAAAATCGTAATGATTTCTTGATGTGGTTTACCGACAAAGATTCATTCAGGCCCTACTTAAAAGATCGTCAAAACGGCAGTATTACTACAACAACGATAGCCGATAATGAGTGGCATCACTTAGTATGGACCAGAGAAGGTAACCAAAGCTGTATATATCGAGATTCAGTACTACAAGGTTGCGTCACTCAATCCCGGGATCCCCTAGAGATCCAAAGTCTAATCTTAGGCCAAGAACAAGACAGTATTGGAGGGAGATTTTCCTCATCACAAGCTTATGATGGTTTACTAGATGAATTATTAGTGTTTGATGGTGCCTTAAGTCAGAATGAAATTACATCAATCTATACAAACCAAAACTCTGGACTCAACTATGATGGAACAGCGCGAAAATGCCCTTCTAAACCGATAGTAGAGTATCGCTTTGATGAGCAAAGCTGGAACGGTACAACTAACGAAGTATTAGACAATATCGGAGAAATAAACGGAACCTCTGTTGCAGGCGCCAACACAATAACTGATGGACAAGTTTGCAGAGCTGGAACCTTTGACGGAAACAATTATATTAATACCCCAGGAATTTCAGATCCATTAAGTACCACAGCTAGTTTTGCATTTTGGATAAAAACACGACAGGTAGGCCTAGTTACAGCTTGGCTTGCCCCTGGAATAGTAGGCACTGAACACAGAGGCGGTGCCAATGATATTTTTTGGGGGTATCTAGATAAAGATGGGTATATTCGTTTACAAAGGGGAAACGGTGTATCCATAGATTCTATAACGGCTGTAAATGATGGAAATTGGCATCATGTAGCCATGACATGGGACAGTGAGACTGGTGCAGTACAAACATTTATAAATGGAAAATTAGAAAATAGTGGTATTACAACTGCTGGTAATGTGACAAGAACATTTTCCAGTATTGGTAGAATAGAAAACAGCTTCAGTGATTCCAACTTTATAGGAGAATTAGATGAACTCCTTATTTTTGACACTGTCATTTCAGAAAGTAGAGTGAATTCTATCTACAACAATCAACTAAATGGTAAAAACTATGACGGGAGCGAGCGGATCTGCCCGCCACCTCCAGTCGATCACTACGAAATCCATCACGATAGTAATGGTTTCACCTGTGAATCCGAATCAGTCACCATCAAGGCCTGCGCTAATGAAGATTGTACAGAGCTTTATACAGATATCGTATCGTTGACACTTTCTCCCTCAGGTTGGGAAGGTGGTAACGAAATAAGCTTTACTGGTGGGCAGACCACAGCAAACTTAAGTATCACTGATGAAGGCACAGTTGAATTGGGTAAAACTGTTGCTGTACCTGACGTTGATTTAGTTTGTTACAACGGCGCAACAGAAACATGCGAAATGACATTCTCTAATGCTGGATTTGAGTTATTTGGTGAAAACATTGGAGACCCGTTACCAGATCAAGTATCAGCCAGTAATTTTAGTAATGTTAATATACGGGCAATAAAAGATAATTTAGGGGTATGTGAAGCGCTTTTAGTGGGAGAACATGACATCTCTGTTAACTATAATTGCTCATCACCTAGTAGCTGCGTAACACCATTTGCAGGGATCCCCATCACAAACCCCGCAGGTGATAATACAGGTACTTTAGCAGTTGAGTTTAATAGTGAGGGGATCGCATCGCTATCAAGTTATAACTACCCTGATGCTGGGCAAGTAAACCTATCCGTAAGCGCTGTCATTGAAGGGGTAACATTTAATCAGTCGGATATTGAGCCCCTTGATAACTACCCAAGTTATTTAAGTCTCAACGTACTTGAATCTGAACTGGTTTATGGGGGTAGCGCAAATGAAGACAACTATGTTGCAGGCGAACCTTTTACCTTTATCGTTGGGGCTTATGGCGTAAATGATCAGCTTCTACCCAATTATCAAGGACAAGAACCGCAAATAAAAGTGGCAAGGCTGGCTCCCGCTACTTCCGGTCAAAATGGTATTTTTAGTTATTCATCTAATGGAAATACAAATGCAACCCTTTATGCAAGTTTCAATGATGCCTTAGGCTTAAACTTTAGTGGTGGTGAGCATAGATTCGCAACTAGCTATTATGATGAAGTTGGCAGAATAGAAATTGACATTAGGGACAACAACTATTTAGACAATACCATAGTGACAAATGACACCTTGATACTGGGAAATTTCTACCCTGCATATTACAAAGCATCTATTTTACAAACCCCTGCTCTGGCTGATACCTGCAGCGTATTTAGTTACATAGGGCAAGAAATTAGCTTTGATACAAACCCTGAAATCACTATTCAGGCTTACAACGCCTTAGATCAAGTAACGAGTAACTACAGTGCCAATCTATGGAAATTTTATCCAAATGAAGCCCACTTAGAAAATAATTTGAGTTATATGGATAGCTCAAGCTATAACACAGTGGGATCAGCTCAGGTCTTAGACCAAGGCGATGAGCCTTTAGTTACAAGCATCAATAATTACGATGGCACGGGCACGCTTACCATAGAAAATGGACTCTTTATGTATGACAAGGTTAATCCAACCACCTTGCAAAAATATGGGCCTGTATCTCCGTTTGAAGCCTCAATCGATTTAGTATTTGCTAGTGACTTTTTTACTCATTCTTTTACTGATCAAAATGGCAACCTTGACAACATATGTTATCAAGCCAGCTATACCAGTAATACGTGCCTTAATTTAACCATTAGCGATATAACTGGCACCGAAATGCGTGACGGCCGCTTAGCATTAGAGAGTACCTATGGGCCTGAAACTGAAGCCCTTAACGTCCCAATAAAAGCTGAGTACTTTAATAATGGTCAATGGCTACTTAATTCAGATGACAGCAATTGCACTAGCATTGCATTTCAAGAAAGTGCAAATCATTTGAGCCTATCTAGTGCAGGTAGTACTGATTTAACAGATGATATTGCCTCTATTTCTAGTACAGGAAGTTTATTATTTGGAGTCGCGGATGACAGCAGTGATTTATTATTAAACGCACCTGGAACTGTGGGCGAACTGATACTGCAATTGGACCCTGTAAATGATCCAACAGGCTGGGCGACCTATCTAAACTTTGATTGGGATGGAGATGGAGACATAGATACGGACGATAAGCCGCAAGCCACAATCACCTTCGGATTATTCAGAGGTAATGACAAAGTCATCCAATGGCGCGAACTATTCTAAAATCACTTTGCGAAAAATCAGGTAGGCCATAAATATTACCCGTTATATTTTCATGATTTGTGGAGAATTGTTCATTTTCTCTGCAAATCTTGAAAATTCTCTATAAACCACGTTTTTTATCCTATGGTTGTTGCACTACACTTGCCCAAACCAGAGTGCATTGGTACAGTTAGCGCAATATTTAACTTATCAATCAAAGTGCGGTTTTTTCATGTTTAAAAAGCTTCGGGGAATGTTTTCCAACGATTTGTCAATCGACCTCGGTACTGCAAATACCCTTATTTATATTAAAGATCAGGGCATAGTTCTAAATGAACCTTCTGTTGTTGCAATTCGCCAAGAGCGAACTGGCGGCCCTAAAAGTGTAGCGGCTGTGGGTGTTGAAGCAAAACAAATGTTAGGCCGAACGCCTGGTAATATTAAAGCTATCAGACCAATGAAAGACGGCGTAATAGCCGACTTTTACGTGACCGAAAAAATGCTTCAGCATTTTATAAAACAAGTACATGACAATAATTTTTTACGCCCTAGCCCTAGGGTACTAGTGTGCGTGCCTTGCGGTTCAACTCAGGTTGAGCGCCGTGCTATCAGAGAGTCAGCGTTAGGCGCCGGAGCCCGTGAGGTGTATCTAATCGACGAACCTATGGCTGCAGCAATAGGCTCAGGGTTACCTGTATCTGAAGCTACTGGCTCCATGGTTGTTGATATAGGTGGTGGTACAACCGAAGTCGCCATAATTTCACTGAACGGTATTGTGTACTCTTCTTCTGTGCGTATCGGTGGTGATAAATTTGACGAGGCTATAATTTCATACATACGTCGTAACTTTGGTTCTCTAATTGGTGAAGCGACCGCTGAGCGTATCAAGCATGAAATCGGTGCAGCCTATCCAGGTGAAGAAGTAAAAGAAATCGAAGTTCGTGGTCGTAACTTAGCAGAGGGGGTTCCTCGCAGCTTCACTCTTAACAGCAACGAAATTTTAGAAGCACTGCAAGAGCCACTAACAGGGATTGTATCTGCTGTAATGGTAGCACTAGAGCAATCTCCTCCAGAATTAGCTTCAGACATTTCTGAGCGTGGCATGGTGTTGACTGGTGGTGGAGCACTTCTTAAAGACTTAGACAGATTATTGATGGAAGAAACAGGCATTCCTGTTGTCATTGCAGATGATCCTCTAACTTGTGTTGCAAGAGGCGGCGGTAAAGCTTTTGAAATGATAGATATTCATGGGGGCGACCTCTTCAGTTACGAAGAGTAGTGTGGTGCAAGTCTAACGTTGTTAGGTGGCGTAACGCCACCTAATGTCATATCACCTTATCGTCAATCATCACTCAGCAAGAGTTTAAAGCACTTAATCAAGGCCCATAAATGAACTTGATGTTTTCCCAAGGACCTTCTCTCCCTAACAGGTTAGTACTAGGGTTACTGGTATCTATTTTTCTTATCTTGTTTGATCATAAATTAAATGGTTTTGCGACAACTCGTGTTTACCTCAACTCATTTGTTAGCCCTTTACAATACTTAGCAAATTTACCCGGAGAGTTACTCAGTGCCAGTGCTGGGCGTTTAGTTTCCCATGAGCAACTGTTCAAAGAAAATGCACAGTTAACCCGAGAAGCATTATTAATGAGCGAACAACTCCAAAAGCTCAAATTCTTAGAAGCAGAAAACGATCGCCTTCGTAGCTTATTAAACTCCCCTGTAAAGCATGACAGACGTCGTGAAGTTGCAGAGCTCATGGCTGTGGATAATAACCCTTACAGCTTGCAAATCACCATTAACAAAGGCGCATTAAATGGCGTGTTTGAAAATCAGCCGGTACTAGACGATAGGGGAATAGTTGGGCAAATCATGCAAGTAGGTTCAACCAACAGCCGGGTACTACTTATCACAGATGTCACTCACGCTATCCCCGTAAGGGTGGCAAGAAACAACGTACGTTTGATTGCCTCTGGAACCGGCAGCCTAGATGAACTAATTATTCAACATGTCCCTCATAGTACAGACCTAAAAGAAGGAGATTTACTATTATCTTCAGGCTTAGGAAATGTTTTCCCTGAGGGTTACCCTGTGGCTGAAATCACCTCAATTATTAGTGACGATGGCCGCCCATTTTTAAAAGTAAAAGCCAAGCCAATTGCGCAATTAGACCGCCTTAAATACCTGCTACTGTTATGGAGTGAAACCACAAGCAGCTCGCAGCTTGAAGAGGAAGTCACCCTTTGAGTTTACGTACCTATACCATTCCCCTAAGCATAATCATTGCCCTAGTATTGCAAATAACCCCCATGCCAGCAGTAGTGGACTTGTACCGGCCAGAATGGGTTTTATTAGTTTTAAGTTACTGGGCTCTAGCACTACCTAACCGAGTAAGTGTGGGTGTCGCATTTATTACAGGGCTAATCTTAGATATTTTGTTAGGCACAAGTATGGGCATTCATAGTTTTGCCATGTGTCTGTGTATCTATATTTTAGCGGCTAATTACCAGCGCCTACGAAATTACTCAGTTTGGCAACAGTCAATGATCATAGGGATAATTTGTGCTCTGTATAATTTAGTGGTTTTCTGGTTTCAGCACTTACTTACCGATATTTATTTTTTATTCGATTATCTATGGCCCGTAGCTAGCTCTATGGTTATTTGGCCTTGGCTATTTTGGCTGTTACGCAAGATCCGCCGCCAACTAAGATTAAAGTAACCATGTTAAATCAACCCACTCTTATCCTTGCCTCACAATCTCCTAGACGAGCAGAGCTGTTAAAACAAATTCAAATTCCTTTTGTACAAAGGGCTGTAGATATAGACGAAACCCCATTTAAAGACGAAAAACCTGAACTTTATGTGCTCAGAATGGCCCTAGAAAAGGCAAAAGCATCGTTACAGCAAGGCGAAAGTAATGATGTTGTTTTAGGGTCTGATACTGCAATTGCTTTCAATGGTGAAATTTTTGGTAAACCTAAAGACCAAGAAGATTCAAAACGCATGCTAAGTATGTTGTCTGATAGTACTCATCAGGTATTAACCGCTGTTGCAATAGTAACAAGCACTCAACATAAACACATAGTTGTACCAACACAGGTAACATTTGGTCCATTAAGTCAGGCTCAGATAAAGCAATATTGGCTAACGGGAGAGCCTCAAGATAAAGCGGGAAGTTACGCTATTCAGGGGTTAGGAGGACAATTTGTGAAACATATTCAAGGTAGCTATAGTGCCGTGGTGGGATTACCTTTATATCAAACTAAAACCTTATTGGCTGACCTAGGGATAACCCATGAGTGCTGAATTATTAATAAATGTTACTCCTTCAGAATCAAGAGTGGCTTTGATTGAAAATGGCATACTTCAAGAAATACATATCGAGCGACATACCAAGCGTGGCTTAGTAGGCAATATCTATCGCGGTAAAGTCAGCCGGGTACTTCCAGGTATGCAAGCCGCTTTTGTAGATATTGGTCTAGATAAAGCTGCATTTTTGCATGCCTCAGACATTGCTTTTCACAGTGAAATAGAAGAAGCAGTCTCTCCAAATGATATTGTAAAGCCAGATATTCGTGAACTAGTCAGGGATGGTCAAAACATAGTTGTACAGGTTGTAAAGGACCAGATAGGCACTAAAGGTGCCCGTTTAACAACAGACATCACTATCCCTTCTCGATATTTAGTTTTCATGCCCAGCGTAGAGCATGTAGGCGTTTCTCAGCGTATCGAAGAAGAAGAAGAAAGAGATAGATTAAAAAAGATAGTTCAAGACTTTTGCAGTGAAGACGGAGGCTTTATTTTACGTACCGCAGCAGAGGGCGTTAAAGAACAAGAATTAATCCAAGATGCCAAATTCTTACGCCGCCTTTGGGAAAAAATTGGTTCGCGCTTAAAAAACAAAACCCATATTCTTTATGAAGATTTACCCCTAGCTCGCCGAGTATTAAGGGACTTTGTGGGAACCGACCTAGACCGTATTCGAGTCGACTCCAAACTCTGCTTCCAAGAACTCCAACAATTTACAAAAGACTATGTCCCAGAGCTTAATAAGCTACTTGAATACTACCCTGGTGACCGTCCAATATTCGATTTGTATGATGTTGAAAACGAAGGGCAACGAGCTTTAGAGCGTAGGGTTGATTTAAAATCTGGCGGTTATTTAATTATCGACCAAACTGAAGCTATGACGACTATAGACATCAATACAGGTGCATTTGTTGGACATAGAAATTTAGAAGAAACCATTTTTAATACCAATATCGAAGCGACTCAAGCCATTGCAAGGCAGTTAAGACTAAGAAATTTAGGTGGCATGATACTCATCGACTTTATTGATATGACAGTTGAAGATCATAAAAGAAGGGTAATGCACAGCCTTGAAGTTGCCACAGTTAACGATAGAGCTAAAATCAATATTCATGGTTTTACATCTCTAGGATTAATTGAGATGACACGGAAACGAACCCGTGAAAGCCTAGAACACGTACTTTGTGGTGAATGCCCAGTATGTAAAGGACGAGGCACAGTAAAAACCATAGAAACAGTATGCTTTGAAATTATGCGTGAAATTGTAAGAGTCAATCGAGCATACGATGCAGATATGTTTGTGGTGTACGCAGCACCTAAGGTATCTGAAGCCTTATTAGGCGAAGAATCACATATGCTGGCAGAGTTAGAACTATTTGTAAGTAAGCAAATCAAAGTACACAGTGAACCCCTATATAGCCAAGATAAATTTGACGTAGTGATGATGTAATTGAGCCGAAAACCACAGTGAAACAAAACAGAAAATCTGCGTCTTTTTATGTCGCATATACATTAAAGTTGCTTTGGGGCTTAGCTGCCTTAAGCCTTGTTTTGGTTGCTGTTTGTCTCACCCTACTGCGATATTCACTGCCCTACATGAATGACCAAAAGCATCATTTAGAAGACTGGTTATCTGAAAGAGTTGGCGCAGAATTAACAATAGGCGAAATTAATGCACAGTGGCATGGATTTGGGCCAGCTATAGTCTTAAATAAAATCACCTTAACCCAAACGAATCAGTCACCGGTCTCACTGACAATTGATGAGACCACCATAGAAGTAGACTTTTGGCAGTCAGTGTTAGCAAGACAAATTCAGTCCAATGAGTTCGAACTACGAAACATGGAACTCAGTGTTGACGTTACTTCACTCAAAACAAAAGAATCCGACTACCCAATAGTAGAAGCCTTAGAAGAGCTATTTTTGCAGCAGCTTCAGTCGTTTTCTGTCAGTGATAGCAGGATCATCCTAAACACTCAATATTCTCAACAAGTTGTTTTAGTGGACCAAGTATCTTGGTTCAACAAAGATGAACACCACCAAGGAATAGGCCAACTTCAGATAGAAGAGATAGCCAAAAACTCTGCATCATTCGTCTTAGACCTAAAGGGTAAAGGCAATGATCTAAATGGCACTTTTTATGCCAAAGGTGAAGAGGTTGATCTTTCACCTTGGATACAACAATGGGTAACCAGTAACCATCAGCTAGTAGAAAGCAGAGGCAACTTTGTAATGTGGGCTGCCATACAAGATAAGGCAGTGCAGTCAGTACAGCTCGACCTATCTAACAGTCGATTCAGCTGGCAGCAACCTAATCAGCAAGCTTCAACTAATAATCTAGAGGCGCATATTTTAAAGGGGCAAATTAACGCCAGTCCTACTGATGATGAATGGATTTTTAATTTTGATAACCTCACCTTGCAAGTCAACGATCAAATATCGGTCTCCAATTGGGTAGGTAAAATAGACGCCAGCGGCAATACATCTATTGAGCATACGCAGCCTTTAAAGCTCGCCACACTTTTACCCATGCTAGCCCTGACCATTAAGCAAGAAAACATGCTCGAACTTCAACAAATGGAACTTGAGGCTAAGCTTGACCATATCTACCTGCAGCTGTCTCCTCAAAAGAACTTAGCACTACAAGCAAAAGTCACCGACATCGGCTGGAAACAACATAATTTATTACCAGGAATGAACAGCTTAGAAGCAGAGTTAAACTGGTACGGGAATAATGGAAAAGTAACGTTAAAAAGTAAAAGCGGCACACTTTCAATCGATAATTTATTACCTGAAAATATTGAATACCAAAGACTATACGCAGATATATACATTCAAAAATCAGCGCAAGGACTACAATTTGAAACAGATAACGCGCTATTTAAAAGCGACCTTATCACAGTTAATTCTGAAGTATCTTTTGACACTAGCGACAAAAATCTTTCACTGAAAACTAGGATAGACGCAATTCAGGCAAATGCTTTAGCTAGTTTGTATCCCACTCAAAAAATGGGAACGAAAACCCGATCTTACCTAGTCAACGCCATACAAGATGGGCAAATCAACAACGCTCAAATATTGTGGCATGGCCCAGTAACAGAGTTTCCTTTTGAACAAAACCAAGGAATATTTCAGGCTCAATTTGATGTAGACAAAGGCCAATTCACCTTTGCCCCCCAGTGGCCTACATTAACAAATATTTCTGCCAATTTACTGTTCAACAATGCAAGCTTAACCATCCAAAGCCAGCAAGCTAATTTGCTGGAAGCTAACCTAGTTGACTTAACCGCTTCAATTCCTTCATTCGCGCCAGGTTCCACTTTGTATATTAAGGCAAAAGCTAAGGCTTCTGGGCAGCAAGCTACTGATGTAATTGCCCAAAGTAGTCTCGCCAAGACGCTAGGGAAAACTTTACAACAAGTGGTTATCGAGGGTCCTGTATCCACAGATTTAGACTTAAGCATCCCTTTAACGGGTAAAAATATTGTTGCAAAGGGTGAAGTAAACCTCCTTGGCAATGAAGTAACAATTACCAACCTTGGCATGCACTTATCTGATAGTACAGGGCAACTTGCCTTTAATAATGACCAAATATCTATTCAGAAAGTAGAGGCTTTACTTTTCAATCAGCCTATCGCTTTATCATTATCAGGAAGCCAACAAACATCTGGCTACCAAACCAACATAGAGGTAACGGGTGACTACCAAATTACACCTTTACTAGAAACCTACCACCCCCAGTTAGCAACATACTTAGATGGCAATAGCGCTTGGCAAGCTAATGTTGATATCACTATTCCAACCCAAGGGTTTCAATACAGCGCTACACTTACCAGCAGTTTATCCCAAGTGCGCTCAACTTTACCGCAACCTTTCAATAAAGAAGTCGAGCAAATTTTACCATTAATGGTCTCGAGTGAAGGTAATCAGCAAGCATCAAACATTAAAGTTTCTCTAGGAAACAACATTGAATTTAACGGTATACTTCCCCACCAAGACAAGCAGTTTTCAAGGGCCCACCTAGCCATAGGAAAAAGCGATCTGGTAGGCATGGGATTAGGTTTTAGTATCTCCGCAAATGTTGCCGAGTTAGACGCTAGCCCCTGGTTTGAAACCATGCAAACACTGTTAACCAATATACCTTCATCTACAAAGAAACCTCTGCTTGAAGCACCTAAACGAATCTTTATTAAGGCAGATAACGCAATTATCTCGTCCCAGAGGTTAACGGATGTTGAAGTGGTAGCTAAGAATACTGAGGACAGCTGGTTACTAGACATAGATGCAAAGCAAACCAGAATGGAAGTCGCGCTGTACAAAGACTGGTTGCAAAAAGGCGTAGACATTCATGCTGATTTTATTGCGTTGGATACATGGCAAAAACCAGAGTCAGATAATCCTTCAACACCCCTACTGCAAGGAAAAACCAACGCTCTTCCTCCTATCAATATATCCTGCTTACGTTGTAGCTTCATGGACAATAACCTAGGCAAGATTGACCTAAAGTTATCTCGCAGTACCTCAGGAATGAAAATAGACAATATCAGAGTGGATAATGACCATGGCCTGTTTTTTGGTTCTGGAGACTGGTTCATAACAAACGATAAAAGTAGCACTAGGCTAACAGGTGAGTTTCATAGCTCAGACTTTGGCGCATTACTCAAAGGCTTTAAGGTTAACTCCGGAATTAAAGACTCCAAAGCCCAAACAACCTTTGACTTGAGCTGGCAAAATGCCCCTTATGCATTCAACTTTGAAACCTTAAATGGTCAGATTGATTGGCGTTTAAGTGATGGCTACATTACTGAAATCACAGATAAGGGCTCACGTATTTTTAGTATTCTTAGCTTTGAATCACTGGTTCGTAAGTTAAAGCTAGACTTTAGAGATGTGTTTGCAAAAGGGTTTTTCTACGACAAAATTGATGGCAGTTTTCAAATTCATGATGGCATAGCAGATACCAGAGACACAGTGGTAGATGGCGGCGCAGGTGAAATTATTATGGAAGGTTATACCGACTTAGCCGCCAGAGAGCTCAATTATAATATCGAGTTCACTCCAAAAATCACCTCTAGCTTACCCGTTATCGTGGCATGGATGGTCAACCCAGCAACCGCTATAGCGGCCCTTGCCATTGATCAAATGTTAACCTCAGCCAAGGTAATATCTAACATTAACTTTTCGCTGACAGGGACCATAGATGCTCCTGTAGTGACAGAGTTAGGCCGAGACAGTCGCGAAGTAACATTACCCGCACGAAAAATTCCAGAAATTGACTCAATAGAGCCAGATATCGACACACCAGATACTATTGAGATACCAGACGAGGAGCCAATAAGTGAGTAACCTAATCGCCATTCAAATGAACTCCTCAGAAAGTGTTGCAGATAATTTGCAGTTTGTTGAAAAGCAATTGCAAAACCTACAGGCACAACGCCCCTGCTTAGTAGTATTACCAGAATGCTTTGCCTGTTTTGGCGGTAAAGAAGATACCATTCTTAATATCGCAGAGGATTTAGGGCACGGGCCAATTCAGCAAAAACTCAAGGCAATGGCTAAGCAATACGATGTATGGTTAGTAGCAGGCAGCATGCCTATTACCTGCGGTTTACAAAATAAATACACGGCCTCTTGTTTACTTATTGATAACGCCGGAAACCTAGTAGAAGAGTATCAAAAGATTCATTTATTTGATGTGCAAGTAGCTGACAATACCGGCAGCTATCTAGAGTCACGCACTACTCAAGCAGGTAGTAAACTCGTGGTAACCAACACCCCTTTTGGCGTGTTAGGCATGGCTATATGCTACGATGTTCGTTTTGCAGGTATGTTCCAAGCTATGGCAGAAATAAGCCAATTGGACATACTTACCTTACCAGCAGCCTTTACCCAGAGAACCGGCCAAGCTCACTGGGATGCACTTCTAACCGCAAGAGCCATTGAAAACCAATGTTATCTGGTAGCAGCAAATCAAACCGGAGAACACGGGAATAAGCGACAAACCTACGGCCACTCCTGTATCATCTCTCCATGGGGAGAAAAACTTGCAGAGCTCACCACCCAAACAGGCTTGATACAAAGCCCAATTGACCATAATCTATTGACTGAAATCCGCAATAACATGCCAGTCTATCAACACAATAAATTCAGGAGTCACCTTGTCTAATCTAGTGGAAACAAACTTATTGGATGCGTCAGATTTAACTCGTTCAAACCTCGAAACAGCACTAGATAGCATATACAAGCATGACAACGATTTTGCTGACTTATATTTTCAGGCCAGCCAACACGAAACCTGGGTACTAGAAGACGGTATCATTAAAGAAGGGAGCTATAATATAGAACGTGGTGTGGGTGTGCGTGCAGTAAGCGGCGAAAAAACCGGCTTTGCTTATTCAGACGACATCTCTCCTAGTGCCTTGTTAAAAGCGTCTAAAGCAGCCCGCAGTATTTCAGCCTCTGGTGGCAAGCACAAAGTCAAAGCATTAACTCCAAGTTCTCAAACTCAACGTTACCGAGCAGACAACCCATTGCTTGGTATGCAAGACCAAGAAAAAATAGCCCTACTTCGCTCAGTAGATAGCTACATACGTCAGCAAGAAAGCGCATTAACCCAAGTCATTATTAGCATTAGTGGCGTATATGAAGAAATCCTTGTGGCAGCAACAGACGGTACATTTTGCACAGATATTCGTCCGTTAATTCGCTTAAACTGCTCAGTGCTAATGGAAAAAGACGGCCGTAGAGAAAGAGGCAGCGCAGGTGCTGGCGGACGTTTTGCCTACGATTATTTTACAACCGATGAAAACGGTCGCCCTCGCTTTCAACAAATAGCAGATGAAGCCATTCACATGGCCCGAGTGAATATGCAGGCTATTGCAGCACCAGCAGGGCAAATGCCTGTAGTCTTAGGCTCTGGCTGGCCCGGCGTGTTATTACACGAAGCAGTAGGCCATGGCTTAGAAGGCGACTTTAACCGTAAAGGTGCCTCAACCTTCAGTGGCCGCATTGGTGAACAAGTCGCTGCCAAAGGCTGCACAGTAGTAGACGATGGCACCTTAGAAAACAGACGTGGATCATTAAGTGTCGATGACGAAGGCACCCCAACCCAATACAATGTGTTGATAGAAGACGGCATTCTAAAGGGTTACATGCAAGACAAACAAAATGCCAGACTTATGGGTGTTGCACCCACGGGTAATGGCCGCCGTGAATCATACGCCCATTTACCTATGCCGCGAATGACAAATACCTACATGCTAGGCGGTGAGCATAGCCCAGAAGAAATCATAGCCTCAATCGACAAAGGCATATATGCCCCTAATTTTGGCGGCGGCCAAGTCGACATCACCTCAGGAAAATTTGTATTCTCCACCTCTGAGGCTTACTTAATCGAAAATGGAAAAATTAGCACTCCAATCAAGGGCGCAACATTGATTGGAAACGGCCCAGAAGCCATGCAAAAAATATCTATGATAGGGAACGACCTAGCCTTAGATAAAGGCGTAGGCGTATGCGGTAAAGATGGCCAAAGCGTCCCAGTTGGCGTTGGTCAACCCACTTTAAAAGTCGACGAGCTAACCGTAGGCGGTACCGCTTAATAACCAAAACTATTTTGCCCCCATACCTCAGCTTACATTTTTAGCTGAGGTACTTGAGCGGCAAACATACTAATCACCCTATAGGCTCGTCAACACTGCTAATAATTAGATCCCGCAGCCATTTATGACCAGAGTCTTGCTCAAAGTGTTTATGCCACAACAACACATAAGCCCCTAATTCAAACTTAATGGGCATAGGCAGGGTGCGAAGTTTAAAATGAGAAGCCATTTGTTTAGCATATCTAGCAGGGGCGCATAAAACTAAATCACTTTGTTCACATAGACTCATAGCACTATGAAAGTCTGGCATTTCTATGGCTATGTCGCGAGACAGCTGCTGCTCTGATAACACGTCATCTAACAACCACTTATCTATTCCCCCCATAATTACTTGAATATGCCGATAGGATAGAAAGCTCTGCAGATCCCATGTGCCGTTTAATGCAGGGTGTCCTTCTCGTAGTAAACACAATGAGTGTTCTCTAATTAAAGTCGCGTGATTAAGAGCATCAGGAATAAAGCGCATATGCAAAGGAGAGCGCTCATCCCATTCTCGACATGCGATGCCAAGATCGATTTCGCACTTCAGTAATTTGTCTAAACTTCTAGGCTCCCAAGTTTGCGTAAGCAAACGAACATTAGGGGCATCAGCAAGCAAATTAGGCATAAAGTAAGGAAAGGTTACAGAATAAGCCGTGTTGAGCAGGTCAATGCGAAAATGGCGATTACTCACAGCAGGGTCAAAGGCATTTGGGCGAGTAAGCTGGTCGAATTGAGACAACAACTGCCGCAATTGTGGCAACAATTCTAATGCTCTAGGTGTGGGCTTTAGACCCTGTGCAGAGCGCTCAAATAAAGGGTCGTTAAACAACTCCCTCAAACGAGCAAGGTGCTTACTTACCGCTGACTGACTAAGGTTTAAACGCCCTGCAGCAGAGGTAACACTATGTTCTTCAAATAAAATATTGAGGACATGCAACAGTTTTAGATCTATGTTTTGCATAGCAACATTCCCATATGGAATGAAAACAATAACAATAATTCATTTTTACTCATAACGCTAATACCATACACTTGCGCTGACTTTCGCAATTACCTCGTATCGGAGCCATGAATGACTCGTAAAAGCCTACTTCCCCTGCTGATCCTAATGGTGTTATTCAGCCCTTTGGCAATAGATATATTTTTACCCGCCTTACCTGTTATGGCTCAAGACTTATCCGTCTCCTTGGTGACTATGGGTTGGAGTGTCACCATATTTCTATTAAGCCTTGGTCTAGGGCAACTCATTAGTGGTCCACTAGCAGACCGCTATGGTCGCAAACCCGTGGCGCTTGGTGGGGTAGTTGTTTATGGCTTATCGTCAGCTTTGATTATATTTGCCTCAAATATTGAGTTAGTGCTGGCTGCTCGTTTATTACAAGGTTTTGGTGCCTGTGCCATAGTGGTCGCAGCCTTTGCTTGTGTTAGAGACCGGTATGATGCAATCCAAAGCGGCGTTATGTACAGCTACTTAAACGGTGCAATATGTTGTATTCCTGCTCTTGCACCTTTACTAGGCAATCTGTTGACTGAATACTTCGGTTGGCGTAGCAATTTTCAGTTTATGGCGGGATATGCAATATTTGCAGGCTTAATCATTGCGTTTTCTCTCACCGAAACCCAATCAGAAAAAACACCCAATAAAAGTAGACTGATTAATGTAACAACCTATTTCAGTATCTTAAAACACCCAGTATTTCTGTTTAATGCCCTTGTGGTCATGTTGGCCATGGCCATTATCATTGCTTATGTCACAACTGCTCCGGGTTGGTTAATGGTGAATTTACAACTAGCGCGCTCTGAGTTTGTATTTTGGTTTAGTTTAAACGCCGTATTTAATGTCGCAGCCTCTTTACTTGCACCTAAAGCATTACTGAAGTGGGGGCCAAGAATAAGTATAGGTCTTGGTATGCTAGTACTTATTGTGTCTGGTTTGCTGATGATGGCCCTAATGCAATGGCATCATCCTGCTGGCTTTATGATACCTATAATACTGAGCTCAATTGGCTTTTCATTGGTTATGGGGGCATGTGCAGGGCAAGCACTGGCGCCCTTTGGCGATAAAGCGGGTACTGCATCAGCATTATTAGGGTTTATTCAAATGACGGGGGCATCAATAATTGTTGGGCTGCTTCAATCAACGGACTTAAATGCAGTTTGGCAATTAATCATACTAATGCTAAGTATATTGCCCATTTACTGCCTATATAAAATGCCATCAATTAAAACAAAAATTACCTTCAATGATAATGTTATTGGTCATAATGAGGTACTATAGATACAAGTTTAGAGGTTATTATCTGAAGTAAACTGTTCCATTACTCTATGTTACTTTTAATTTATTAGGCCATACGTGAACTACCAATTCTTTAAACAAAATTCTGAAGGTAGAGATTTTATCTGTGGCGATGTTCACGGGTATTTTAACATTCTCGAAATGCAGTTAAAAAAACAAGCATTTAACCCAGCCATAGATAGAGTTTTTAGCGTAGGCGACTTAATCGATAGGGGTAGAGGCTCTGCTGATGTACTGGAATGGCTAGAAAAACCTTGGTTCCATGCTATTCAAGGTAACCATGAGCGCATGCTCATTAAAGTGGTTGAAACTAAGTCCAAAGAATTACGCCAGCAATGGAACAATTGGGGCGGAATATGGGCGAGAAGCTTAGACTACACAGCTTTGCAGGTTTTTTACGACAAAATCATAAACATGCCTGCAGCTATAGAAGTTGAGATTGCACACGGCCAGAGTGTGGGACTAGTACATGCCGAACTACCAGACCAATGCGACTGGCTAGAAGTCAAAACTATGCTTTTAGAAGCATCAGATAAAAACAACATTGAAGACAACCCAGCCATTAGCGACTTGTTTTGGAAAAGAGCACAACCTTTCTTTGATGATATAAAAAAACAGCAGGTTGAACCTGTAAAAAATATATTCCATGTTTTTCACGGTCATACACCAATTAAAGCTTACACAAGTATCGCTAATCGCACATTTTTAGACTTAGGTAGCTATAAAACAGGATTAATTGGATTGATAGACATACAAGACTTTCTATTTAATTAAGTTACATCCAAATAAGGCTACCCTCAGGGCTAAAACAGCCTTAACATCACTAAAACACAAGTAGTGATTCATTAAAATAACGGAGTGCGCTTTGGATAGTTTAATTTATGTAGTCACTGGCTTGTTTGTCGTGGCTACGCTAACCCCACTATCAAAGCATTCTCATTGGCTTATCAGGGGGTTAGACTTCCCTAGAGTTCAGTTGGCTTGTATTGGTGCTTTATTAATTTTGCTACAAGTCATGTTTTTCAAGCTGTCTTCGCCCCAAGCTTGGGCAGCTATCGCCTTAAGTGTTATATGTTTAGCCGGGCAGCTTTGGTGGATTTTACCCTACAGCAAGTTTTGGAAAAAAGAAGTTCAAGACAGCACAAATACAGATAAAGAAAAACAGCTTAGCATTCTTACTTCGAATGTTTTAATGACCAACAAAGACGCCCATAAGCTAATCGCACTGGCCAAAAAATATCAACCAGACGTACTTGTCACCCTAGAGTCCAACCTATGGTGGGAGCAGCAACTTTCTTGCTTAGAAGAAGATATGCCAAACACCATCAAGTGTCCTCTTGATAATCTGTATGGCATGCATGTTTACTCGCGATTACCCCTACACAAAAAAGAAATATCGTTTCTAGTGGAAGAGGATATTCCATCTATGCATGCTCTGTTAGAGCTTCCCACTGGCGACAAGATACGAGTCCACTTTTTACATCCTGCACCACCTAGTCCTACAGAAAATCCAGAGTCAGCTGAACGAGACGCGGAGCTGGTAATCGTAGCCAAAAGCGTTGCAGACAGCGAACAACCAGTAATAGTTACTGGAGATTTGAATGACGTAGCTTGGTCTCGCACCACCCGTTTATTTAGACAACTAAGTGGCTTACTTGATCCCAGAGTCGGCCGAGGTATGTTCAATACATTTCATGCAGACTTTGCACTTCTACGCTGGCCACTAGACCACTTATTTCATAGCAGTCATTTTACCACTAGGAGCATTCAACGCTTACCATCGATTGGCTCTGATCACTTTCCTTTTTTTACTCGGCTAACCTTCAACCCAACAAACAAATCTACCCAATCAGGCTTAAGGGCCGATGAAAATGAAAAAGCTTTTGCTGCCACTGTTGCATCAGAAAAAAATGTCAGCAAAACAGATGTACCTAACCCAGGTGAATAACCAAATTAGCTTATTAAGTTGCTCCTTTAGTTACGCCTAATGCTGACAGCTAGTGTTTGGGCAATAAAATTCACCAAGCCACCTCTTAATCAAGTACCTCACACTTAGACTAAAGGTAACTTTATTTCCTTTCTTGTTTACGTTATGTTCATCACAGGATTGAGATCAACGATAGCATTTGTTACATCGATGATTATTGCCAAGGAGCAAAAAAGCAGTGTTAATACGCAACATTTGTATTTTACTCATGTCATTATTAGGTCATGGATTAGCACATGCCACTTCAAAAGAGCCTCTTATTATCTCGTTCGCAGGTGGGGTTGAACGAGCACCATACGCAGAATTAATTGAATCTACATATAAAGAGCTAGGCTATGACACCATAATAGTCGATATCCCTGCTAAACGAGGTTTGCTCCAATTAAACAAAGGTGCCATTGATGCTGATGTGGTGAGACTAAAAAAGAACGCCGAGCTTTACCCAAATATTATAGTGATTGAACCAGCCATAACATCAGGAGTCATTGCACTGGTTTGCGCCCAAGGTGTTAAATGTGATCCAAGCCTACTCAAAAATGAGGACGTTGAAATATACAGTCATGAGGGGATAGTCACGCAACTTGGCAATGCAGAGGTAACAGCAAAGATCATTAGCCATGAGCGCATGTTTAGTATTATTGACATGCTAGTAGCACAAAGAGGTAATTATGCGTTATACGCCTGTGACTTTAATACCCTAAATAATCTCCCCTCAAACTTAACAGCAGTAACAATAAAAACAGTATATGGGTATCACGTTATCAGTAAAAAAATAGCTCATTTACGCCCCTTAATTGAAGCTAAAATAGAAGAAAAACTACCAGAGTTTCATGCCACCCTACGCACCTACAATAAACAGTAAGAACCCCTTAAATGAATTATCAGCTCAGTACAGATGTAACAACGGATTTTCAGTACATAGTTCTATTATAAGTTGGTTTTTAACCTTAAATTGCTTATCGTAATGGTTTAGATATTGGCCTTAAAATCAGATATTTTCTATATGAGTGTGCCCCTTTAGCTATAAAGCTCGCTGCAAGTGCGGTAACTGGGATAATTCCACCAACAAAGTATCGAGGTTTTTTATGAGTGACTTAGTTCAAATCATAGTTTTAACACTAGTGGCTGGGATCGCCATGCCGATAGGTGCATCTATTGCGGCGGTTGAACGTATTCGCCCACTTTGGTTAGAAAACGAGATACGTCACAGTGTTATTGCTTTTGGTGGCGGTGCGCTTTTGTCTGCCGTTGCCTTAGTGCTTGTCCCTGAAGGGGTGAGCCATTTATCTAATCTTATGATAATCATTTGTTTCGCGGGCGGTGGAATAGTATTTATGTTGCTAGATATACGCTTGGCTGCCAACGATACGCCTCTTAGTCAGCTAACTGCTATGTTGTCAGATTTTGTACCCGAAGCTTTAGCCCTTGGTGCTACTTTCACTCTATCAAAAGATACTGGATTGCTGTTAGCCGGCATCATTGCCTTACAAAATATGCCTGAAGGCTTTAACGCCTTTAGAGAAATCAAAACATCAACCCGTTATAGCGCCTTAAAAATTATAGGGGCCTTTACCTTAATGGCTCTATTGGGGCCTATTGCAGGTATAACAGGCTATTTTGTATTGTCAGACTCACCTCAAATTATATCTGGCATCATGTTATTTGCCGCCGGTGGGATCTTGTATATTATTTTTCAAGATATTGCGCCGCAAACCACACTTAAAAAACATTGGGCGCCGCCACTAGGGGCCGTTGCTGGATTTTTACTAGGTGTATTAGGGCAGGCATCGGTAGGGGCCTAACCTAATATTGCCAAATAAGCTTTGGTACAGCGGGTATTTCAACAAGAGCAGGCTAGGTTAGCCTAAAGATACAAGTAAAGGTGGTTAATTTTGCTGCAGGGCTATTCGGCCAGGTTTCACAACTTGTTTAACGAGCTTGACTTCAGGAGCGAGTTTAAACAAATCACCATTTAACCCCGTCAAACTTCTAGGAACATGGCTCTGGCTTGCCATTTCAGCATTGGCTCTTAAGTGCTGTGCTTCACCATGGGTTGGCACAGCAATGTCGGGGCGCACCCAGTTATACATTTGCTTGAGCTCTTCTTGGCAAGGATGCCCAGATGCATGAATAGGAAGTGGCGAATCTTCAGAAATTAAAGTGTGTATTTTGCGGACTTTAAAAGCTTTTAGTAGGTTTTCTATTGGTTTTTCGTTACCTGGGATAACAATAGAGCTAAACACAACTAAATCTCCTTCATCTAAGGAGACATCTCTGTAGGTGTCTTTTGCTAATTGATTTAACGCGGCTCTTGGCTCACCTTGGCTACCGGTTGCCACTGCAAGTACTTCTTCGGGCAGTAAGTACCCAGTATTGAACGCGTCTAGTACGGGTAAATCGTCTGGCCAGTGCCCCGTTGCTTTTGCAGCGCCGACAGTGTTTTGTAATGAGCGGCCAAGTAGTGAAAAGTATCGTCCTGTTTCTTTGGCGATTCTGGCTAAAATAATCAACCTTGCAATATTGCTACTAAAACACCCCACCACCACACGGCCTGTTGCCCCTTCTACCGCTTGCTTTAACCCTTGATAACAAGCTTGTTCAGAAACAGAGTACCCTGCCCGTGTCGCATTGGTGGAATCGCAGACCATGGCTAAAATATTTTGTTTTGACAACAGCTTAAATGGTTGGGCATTAAAAGGGTTGTCAGTGACAGGTGCTAGGTCTATTTTCCAGTCGGCGGTATGAAACACATTGCCCGCTTCTGTTCTGATTACAAATGCATGGGCTTCGGGTAAAGAGTGGGTTATTGGCAACCATTCCACATTAAATGGACCAATATCTATACGCTGGCCGCTATCAATTTCGATTATAGGTATGTTGTCACCAAGCCCGCCTCTGGCCAACTTACGCCTGAGAATTTCTGCAGTGTATTTAGTGGTATACACAGGGCATTTAAAGCGTCGCCATAAAAAAGGTAACGCCCCTAAATGATCTTCGTGGGCATGAGTAATGACTATTCCGGCAAGGTCTTCTTTACGCTGGCTAATAAACTTAGGGTCTGCGGCGACCACATCGTGCTTATGCTGGCCCGGCAAGTGAGCCTGCGCCTCTGGGCACAGCGGGCTATTAAAAGTAATACCACAATCTAACATTAACCATTGCCCAGCATGACCATACAGGTTCATATTCATACCTATTTCGCCTGTACCGCCTAAAGGCAGAAACCACAGGTCTTTATCACTGGGAATGAGAGATTGAATACTTAACTCCGAAAATTAAAATTGAATAGCTAAAAGGTGGGCCTTTGCTACTTACTCTGGCTTAAAAACACCAATAACGCTTTCGCTAGTGCGGGTGGCTTTTGTGACATTTTTATCAGTTTGAGACTCTGAATAATCACACTCTACGCACTGCAATTTTTCTACGTTGTTTTCAAAGTACAGCATAATTGTGTCTAACGCCCGGCACTTTGGACAAGTAGCACCGGCGACAAAGCGTTTTTTTGTTTTGTTAACCATTTATTTTAACCATATTAGGGATTTTTTCGTGTTGCCATCTTGCTATGATACCTGCAATTAAAATGTAGTGTTATCCCTTGTTTTCACAAAGCTTTGATATATACGAGCAAAATAAACATAGGGGTCAGTCTTAAACAGGTTTTCATGATTCAATTTTCTGATGTTTCTTTAATGCGAGGTAGCAAAATGCTACTTCAAGATGCCAATGCTGTAGTGTACCCAGGCCATAAAGCAGGCCTTATTGGCGCAAATGGCTGTGGTAAATCTACCTTATTTGCCTTAATCAAAGGTGAATTACACACCGAGCAAGGTGATTTTAATATTCCTAAAGATTGGCAAATAGTGTCTGTCGCCCAAGAAACTCCCGCCGTTGAACGCTCGGCCCTTGATTACGTAATAGACGGGGATAAACAGTACAGACGTTTACAAGCCCAACTAGCAGAGGCAGAGCAAACCCAAGACGGAGAAAAAATTGCCACCTTACATGGACTATTAGAACAAGCTGGCGGCTACGATATTGACTCACGGGCCGCAACCATATTGGCAGGCTTAGGCTTTGCTAACGACGCCATGAAAAACCCAGTTTCAGCGTTTTCGGGTGGTTGGCGTATGCGCTTAAACTTAGCGCAAGCCCTTTTATGCCACTCTGACTTGTTATTGCTAGATGAGCCCACCAACCATTTAGACTTAGACGCAGTTATTTGGTTAGAAAAATGGCTACAAAGATACACTGGCACCTTAATGCTGATATCCCACGATAAGTCTTTTCTAGACAGCACAGTAAACGAGATTATCAGCGTTGAACAACAGCAACTCGTTAGCTACACAGGTAACTACGATGCTTACGAAAAACAAAAGGCTGAGCGATTACGCTTACAAAGTTTGCAATATCAAAAGCAGCAAGACCAAATTGCTCACCTAGAGTCTTTTATTAATCGCTTTGGTGCCAAAGCCAGTAAGGCCAAGCAAGCTCAAAGCCGCGTAAAACAATTAGCCAAAATGGAAGCCCTTGCCCCAGTGATGGCGGCATCTGAATTTAGCTTTGCCTTTTTTACCCCTCCTAAGTTACCTAACCCTTTGGTGAAAATAGAGCAGGTAAAAGTAGGATACGACAGCACCATCATTTTAGAAAAACTCCACTTAAACCTAGTGCCCGGCAGCCGCATTGGGCTACTTGGTAAAAACGGCGCCGGTAAATCCACCTTAATCAAACTACTCGCCGGCGAAAAGTCCCCCATGGAAGGTATTTACGAAACCTCGGCAGGTTTACGTATTGGGTATTTTGCCCAACACCAATTAGAATTTTTACGGGGTGAAGACTCAGCCCTTGCTCATATGCAAAGGCTAGATAACAAAGCCACAGAACAAAGTTTACGTGACTACCTAGGTGGCTTTGGCTTTAGGGGCGACAACGCCCTAAGTAAAGTCGCGCCAATGTCGGGCGGAGAAAAAGCACGGCTAGTGTTAGCCATAACCGTGTACCCAAAACCTAACCTGTTACTACTTGATGAGCCCACCAACCATCTAGATTTAGAAATGCGCCACGCTTTAAACATGGCATTGCAAGGCTTTGAAGGCGCCATGGTACTGGTTTCCCACGACAGGTTTTTATTAACCTCTGTATGCGATGACTTTTATCTAGTAGACAGCGGCCAAGTGCAACCCTTTAATGGCGACTTAGACGACTACAAAGACTGGATTTTAAAAGGTGATAAAACCAAAGACAGTAGCGATGAAAAGCCAGCCGCAAAAGTCGATCGTAAAAATATAAAACGCCTAGAAGCAGAGTTTAGACAAGCCACTAAACCCATACGCAAAGCCATAGAAAAACATGAAAAAACCATGGCAGACGCCCAGAAAAAGCTCGCCACACTCGAAGAGCAACTAAGCGATACCGAACTGTATAACGCAGACAACAAAGAGCAACTTAAACAAGTCTTAGCTGATCAAGCCAAGCAAAAATCAACCCTAGAAGACGCAGAAATGGAATGGCTTGACCTACAAGAACAGCTTGAACAAAAGCAACAAGACTTCGATCAAAGTATGGCCGAATAACTCCGCTAGCTATTAGTAAATCAAAAGGTAAACAAACCAAACCATGGAACAAGCCATTGCGGGTTATCACAAAGACGAAGAAGATGATTGGGTGGCCGAATTAGCCTGCGGCCACTTTCAACATGCAAGGCACAATCCACCTTGGACCAACCGCCCATGGGTAACCACCCCTGAAGGCCGCCACGCCATGCTTGGCTATAAACTTAACTGTAAAAAGTGCGACGAAGGCCAGCCACCAGATAAACTCTAGCCCCCCTTAAAATAGCATCCCTTTACCTAAAGTGCTGCGCCCCGAAAAGAAGACCATAAAGACCATGTAGGTCGGGCTGTAAGCCACCAGCTAGTTTTCTTGGATGTACATATAAGTAACCTCCGCAGGTCGGGCTTCAGCCCGTCAACTTATTTTGCAGTGACCATTAACTGCTAATTCAACTTATCCGGTTGAACGCCCTAGGCTCTTAAACCGTTAATTATCTTGGAAGCTCATATAAGTACCCTTCTGTAGGTCGGGCTTGAGCCCGTCAGCTTATCTAGCAGTGACTATTAACTGCTAACTCAACTCCTCAGGTTGAACGCTCTTGGTTGTTAAACAGTTAATTATTTTGGATGTACATATAATTCCCTTCCGTAGGTCGGGCTTGAGCCCGTCAGCTTATCTAGCAGTAACCATTAACTGCTAATTCAGCCCCTCCGGTTGAAAGCCCTAGGTTGTTAAACAGTTAATTATTTTGGATGTACATATAATTCCCTTCCGTAGGTCGGGCTTGAGCCCGTCAGCTTATCTAGCAGTAACCATTAACTGCTAATTCAACTGCTCCGGTTGAACGCCCTTGGTTGTTAAACAGTTAATTTTCTTAACAAATAATAATTAGCTAACAAGCCGAAGAATAACACTTGGTAAAGGCTGGATAAATTTGATACAAAGGATACAAGGATAAAATGAGGCAAACAGCCAGTAGAAAAACAGGTAAATTGCATCATATTAAATCGTTAGCTGCAGGTGAAACATGGATGAACAAACCAATACAATTGTAGGATTAATACTTGGTGTAATTATGGCAATAATTACATGGGCGACAATTTCCAAACGTGAACAGCAGCTAGACGATCCGAATGACGATAGTGTCGTCTACCTCGACCAACTAATTGCAACATCAACACTTCAGAGTGGTGGGAAATACCTTTTACGAGTGCTACGACAAAGTGGAAATTTACAAAAAGATGATCAGGTACTTGATACACATGAGGCTGCTATAAAAGCTGCGATTTCTACTTTTAAGCGTGCAAAAATTGAATACGCATTTATCACAAAAAATACAAACGTAGAGTTCTCTTTTCGTCGTCCATACCATCACCACGGTGGTAGCGCGGAAGGAAAAAAAGTAGGTAGTATAGAAATTTATAAAATCGAGTAACTTGCAGCTAACAAACGCATAAACTCTCGCTGCGCTCGCAAGGAACAAAAACACGTAGGCTCACTGCGCTTCGCTTGGTATTGTAGCCTACGTTTTTGCCCGTTATGCGGGTGTTAAATACCTAGGGGTAGATATGGTCGTATACAACCCAATTTGGCTCCAATTGATTTTTTACATTGGAATAATAGCCTTTCCTTGCTTGTCTGGTTATATGTTCTATTTGGCTTATGAAGCATTTTCTAAAACTGGAATAAGTGGGACTGGAATATTTTTATTCTTAGGTGTCGCCGTAGCTTACATATCTTACATAGGTTTGCTCTTAGCTAAATTTGTTCCCGCTAAAGTTATTTTTGACGAGTCTCAGTTTACTGTGGAAATGCAAGGTACTAAGTGCTCCTATGCATGGTCAGACATTGCTTCAATAAAAAATTATGAAAACTCGCAAATACTTAAGCTATTTGATTCAAACGGCGCGACAATTTATGTTGTAGACCATATGACTCCGGGCTATAAGCCGTTTGCTGAGAAAGTGAACGAAGTAATCGGTATCTAAAGACAAGTAAAATAACAAAGTCCCATTTTAAAAAAGTAAAAAGCTGGGGTGAGAATTTTGCGAATTTTTAGAATGAGCATCGTTATTAGCTACACAGATAAAATAAGGCAAACAGCCAGTAGAAAAACAGGCAAGTTTCCTCATATCAAATCGTTAAGTGGCAAGAGGTAGAGGTGAAACCATTTAAAATTCTTTGGCAGGTGGCTGCGCCATTATGCTCTGGGTGCCCCCTATTGTTTAAAAATCAACAACCTATGGAAACTTAGATTGTGCCATTTTTCAGCTTCCTATTTTTCTTTACTTTTGTTCTTTTTGTAGCAACTTCAACACTAGTGTTTGCTTGGAAGTATTTAAAAACGAAAGATGTAATATTCCTAAAGAAACTTGGGCTTGTTTGGGTTATTCCTAGCGTATTAATTGCTCTAATGCTTTATGCGTATTATCCAATAACCAAAGAGAGAGTTGTTGGGCTATACCAAATTGATACCAATTTTTATCCTGGTAAAAACGCTGATTGGCAAAAGGAGCACTTTTCATTTGAAATCAATGAGAATGATGATTTTCTGTTCCATGAGAAGCTAAAAGATGGAACCGTGAAAACCATAAAGGGTAAGGTGGTATGGTTCAGACAATCACCACCAATGTTATTCCGTATAGAGATGGAGCATGCTCATCCCCTAGTTGACGAATATCCAACGCTATACCGAGGTAACAGAGCATTTTATTATGTTTTTGATTCTAAGTTCGGCAATATGTTCTATCGTAAAATCAGGTAGTTAATCGAATAATCGAAACTGTCTAGCCTACTGTACAATTAACACTGCCGCTTTAACCACTTCCCTACAGCTTTAAATTGCGTGAATAGTGAAAACTAGTTGTAAAACAACATGTATAGGCCGCCTACTAATCTAGTTACATCTTTTAAGGAAAGCTATGGTTCAGGAAATCACTGTAAGCTCAAACCATAAAGACCTAGACATAGAGTTAATTCACTCTTTTCTAACCAAATCATATTGGGCTAAGAATATTCCTTTTCATACCTTGCAGAAATCCATCGAAAATTCGTTAGTATTTGGAGCTTACGATCAAAGCAAAAACCAAGTAGGCTTTGCTAGAGCAATTACAGATAAGGCTACATTTGCTTATCTCGGTGATGTGTTTGTCATTGAAAAATATCGTGGTAGAGGAATTAGTAAATTACTTATGGAAGCCGTTTCGCGCCACCCTGACCTACAAGATCTACGTAGGTTCATGTTGGCAACAAGCGATGCTCACGGTTTGTACTCAAAGTTTGGATTTGTTCCAGTGGAAAACCCTGAGAAACTCATGCAAATATTGAAGCCCGGTATTTATAAATAGCGCACTAATAGTGCAAACAGGACAACCTTTTTAACCCTATGAAATATATACTTTTTATCTTCCTTACCCTGTCAAGCGCTGTGGTATTAAGTGATGACGATGACTTTTTTCTTAAAGAGCGCAATGATCCAACGGTAGAGAATGCATTCGCAGCCGCGAAAGCAAATATAGATGTGTTTTTAGATGCTCTGAAGGCAAGGGGTTCTGACGCTTCTAAGTATAACTATTACGGCGTGTACCTTAAGTTCACCGAGGGTGATACCGTAGAGTTTTTGTGGTTGGCCGACGTGCAAGAGTATAAGGATTTTTATATTGGTGTCATTATTAGTGAACCCCAGCTATTAACCGATACCAAATATGGTAAAACTATTGGGTTCCATCCATCAGATATATACGATTGGCAGTTAAACGAAAAAGAATCAGGCAGGGTTTTAGGGACGTTTTTGGCTTGTGCCACTTCCAGTGAAGACTACCTTAATGAAAACGGGTTTATCTGTAGCAAGTGATATTCATAACTAAGTTATCAACCCTTTTAAGCGAGTTGGCTGCTCCTCCAATACTTTGCTTCATAGAACACCATAAAGATGTCGAAGTCCTTTAAAACCAAGCCAATAACAAGACGGCTATTTTAAGTAGTTTTGGCACTTTTCTTAAAACTCTGATTTTATATCCCCCCTATTTGTTGTTAACAAAAACAGTAAGTTAACAGCAATTAATACAATTTAATTTTTCTTTACCAGTGCTACTTAACTAATAGGAAGACCAGTTGATCTTGGTCAATAATTCAACCTAGATGTGTAGTTTTGGCTTAGCTTATTGGTTATTTTAATTTCAGATGTTTTAACAATAAGGCTGCTCAATTGGCTAATTGAATATTCGCTAGATTTGCAAGTAGCTCTACCCTTCTAGGGGCTTTAAATGGATGACCTGAGGTTATAAAGAGCTTAGTTTTTAGTTTTGAACTTAATAGCCTTCACCGCCTCAAAATTAAAAGCTGAAAACTTGCAGTTAACTAAAGACGATGAACTTTTTACTAGCGAGCTTTATCAAGCTGATTTGAACAATGAATATACTTTGGAGATAGATATGACTGGTTTTTTGAAGCACGATGCAATGCACTTGAAATTCCCAATGGAAAACCGAGATACGGATTTTGAATGGTGGTATTTCGACGCCGCATTAGACACAGGCGACCATGTCGTGGTGATGTATTCAATGAACGATACCCGTGTCTATCCTCGACAACCCACAGTTCGCTTGAATATTTATACAGCAGATGGACGAGAAATTAGCGAATTGGTGCGATATACCGATGAGCAGGTAAGCGTATCTTACGATAAGTGCGATGTGCAATTAGGTGCTGACATTTGCATCGACCAAGGTGACCATTTTGAGATTAAAGTCATGTGCAACCAACACGGCTTTCACTTGAAGCTTTTCAAAGACTTCGAACATTGGGTGGTTGGCAAAACGCCACAAGAAATGGAGCATGTTGCTATGGGGTGGACGATTGCAGTACCACAAGGTCGTGTAGAAGGTACGCTAATAAAAGACGGGGTTGAAACTATCGTCAAAGGCAGTGGTTATCGCGACCATAACTGGGGCACTAAACCTATGTCTACTGGCCTTCGAAACTGGTATTGGGGCAAGTTACACACACCTGAGTATGCAGTGGATTACTCAGTAATGATCCCCCGTGAGGGCGAGCCACAACCAATGTGTTTAGTATTTTCAAAAGATGGTGTTGTTATTGATCCTGTTTTCAATCGCGAAGGTCTAGTGCTAACAGGCTCTGTTGAGAATATTGTTCCCGCAAGTGAAAGCGAATTAGGATTGGCTTATGCAAGCACACTCAAAATGAAGGCATCTCAAGGCAACTTCGAAATAGAATTCAAAATCGAGCTAGATCATCTTGTTATGGCTGAGCGCCCTTTAAAGGAATGTGCTCCCCATGGGGAACCGGCTTATCGGTACATAGGCAACGAGACTATTAAGATCACTAAAGCAGGGGAAACCCATGAGTATAAAACACAAGCGTTACATGAAATTGTGTTCACCGTAAGTGCAGAAGATCAATACAAAGGATACGCATAAATAATAGGGCTTTTATCACAAGCAATTGACAATCACGAGTAGCTAGTCACGATTATGTGCTAGCTTCTAGCGACTAGTTACACTTTAAGCAGTGTTTTGCTAATTTTTAGAATGTGGGTCAAGATTAAATATTAGTTGATATTCATTACAGCAAACCTGGGAGAGTAAATGATCTGTAAAGGATGTGGGGAAGAAAAGGAGTTGATTGACGCACATATTATTCCCAAATGGGTCTATATGAACTTAAGATCAGACAGTAATCATCTAAACCTGATTTTAAGCTCTGAGCATAATAAGAACAGTAGAATAAGTAGATCAAACAAAGGGGATTATGACAAGACTATTCTTTGTAAAGAGTGTGACTCGGTATTTGAAAAATGGGATGGGTTCGCTAAAAGATTATTAGTAGATGAATTTAATAATTTTAAAGAAATAAGAGATAACGGGGAATTATTAGCCTGGGATATGGGGAAAATAGATCATCGGTCGCTGGTTTACTTTTTTCTAAGTATATTATGGCGCTCATCTATATCACACAGACCTTTCTCTAGAGGTGTGCAGCTTGGCACTCATGAAAAGATAATCAAAAGTATATTATGGGAAAGAAAGCTAGATAACTACCCTTGCTATAGTGTTGTTCTATTTAAGTTTTACCAAGATAAAGACAACACTATTGAGAAAACAATTTTTTCTCCAGAGTTAGTTAAATATGACGGCATTAACCACTACCATCTCTATTTAGCTGGATATAAGGCAATTATTAAAATAGACAGAAATAGAAAGAACCCCAATTTTTCGAAGTTTGAAATTAAGGAAAATAACTGTTTAATTTTAGCTAAGCCATTTGGCCAATCTAAGGAAGAAAATTATTTAAAGAGCTGCAAAAATAGGTACCAAAAACACACCAAGTAACATTTAGCATATTTATTCTTAAAACCGCTATTCAATTTAAAGCCTCACTAGCCCTAAAATTCAGAAACGTTAACAGACACAAAAGCAAGGAAATCGGACTATATTTAAGGCTAACTGCTAACAGAACAAACACTTTATTCGCTAGTTAATCACCTTATAGCCTGCCCATCGCTCAATGACTACATCACCCCACCGCTTAAGCTTTCCTGTAAATGTTTAGGGAGCCTTGCTTTACCTACTAAGGGCTTTGCTAATTAGCTATGTAGCCTACTTTGCATGTGGTTACTGCTTAAGGTTTTATTTAATATCAGGTACTCTTGCTCTCTTATTTTGTTTTTATAGTGTTAGTTTTGTTTGTATGCCTGTAAGTAATACCTCCGTTCCGTTCGGCTCTATTTGTAAAAGTGATTTTTCTCCTGCTTGGTGGGCCCGTAATCCAAATGTACAAACTATATTTCCTAGGTTCTTCCAAAAGCGAGCCAAAATAGAACATAAATATCAAAAGCTTACCCTGCCAGATGGGGATTTTATTAACTTGGTTTGGATGGGAGACGTTACTTCTTGCAGAGGCTTAGTTGTAATGTTTCATGGTTTAGAGGGCTCGATTAAATCCCACTACACTAATGACACAGCCGCCAGTTTAGTAGGCAAGGGCTTTGCTGTGGTATTGATGCATTTTCGTGGTTGTGGCGGCGAGATAAATCTCAAACCCACCGCTTATCACTCTGGTGAAACCGAGGATGCTTGGCATATTTTAAATTGGTTAGATGGGCAATATCCTAATTTACCCAAGGTTGCCGTAGGTTTTTCATTAGGGGCTAACATGCTGTTAAAGCTATTAGGAGAGCACCCGAATCAAAGCATTGTAAAAGCAGCGATGGCCGTGTCTGTTCCATTTATGTTAGACGAGTGTTCCGACAGCATTAACCAAGGGTTTTCTAAGGTCTATCAAGGGTATTTGCTAAAAAGTATGATTAATTATTTATTGGCAAAAAAGAAGGTTGTTGATTTTAACGGAGTGATTAACGTAAGCGACAAACAAATACAGAGCTTTAAAAGTTTCAAAGAGTTTGATGAAAATGTCACTGCCCCTTTACACGGTTTTAAAGATGCCGACGACTACTATAAAAAATGCAGTTGCAGGGACTTTTTGAAATTTATCGATACCCCAACTTTGATACTGCACGCAACAGATGACCCCTTCATGCACCCTGATATTGTACCGAGTGCAGCGTACTTATCGAGTAAGGTGTGCCTTGAGGTATCTGACCATGGTGGCCATGTGGGCTTTATGCAAGGCACTCCCTGGCAACCAAAAATTTGGATGCACCAAAGGATTGCTGAATTTTTTGCTACTTACTTACCCATTAACCACAGAGGATAATGATGATTATTCCAATTGCAGATGTAAAACAAGAAACATTGTTTAGCATTATTGAAAGCTTTGTGCTTAGAGAGGGGACTGAATACGGTGAAACAGACGTGTCACTTGATGACAAAGTACAGCAGGTTCATAACCAGCTAAAAACCGGTGAGGTGTTGTTGGTTTACTCTGAACTACATGAAACTGTGAACATCATCCCCAAGCAAAAGCTTGGGGAATTTGAGGCAGCAGAAGCCCAAGAGTCTAATGGGCCATAAACACTAGGTTAAAGTTAACCGGAACAGTTAGCCCAATTCCGTTTAACCCAGCTAGCTTTTGTAATACTTCAATACCCGGTGCTAAGCCATAGTCTTTAGCTGAGATTAAAATAGGCTTAGTGCTGGTGGCCACTATGCCGTTATCTGCTTTACGGGTAACTTGCACACTTACTTGTATCTCGTTGCTATGGCCAAATAAGCTTAATGTTGCCGGAAGGCTCACTAAGCTAGTTTCGCCTTTGGGCAAGTCTAATACAGCTTTTGGTAATTGCGCCGTTAGCACTGCTTTAGGGAACTTATCTACCATAAAGAGTTTTTCACGCATACGGGTATCACGAATTTCGATACCTGAATCAATGCTACTTAAATTAATATCAATGCTGAGTTTTCCATCGGCTCCAAACTCACCATCAAGCTTAGTAAATTGCTGCACTTCGCTTATATGTTGATTCTTGGTGGACACAAAACTTAAGCTCGACTTATCTTCATTTAGCATCCAATTGGCATTGGCACTACCACAAAGAAGACTTAGGCTGATAACGGCTGTAGATAAAATTTTAGATTTCATAAGTCTCTCATTTAGGTTGGTTATGGTTACCAAATTCTTGTTTGACTATATTTAGCCAATCAACACTTTGGTCTCCGGTAATAAAAAAATCTGGGTTAATTACACTGGTTCGTTCGTTGTAACTTAAAGGTTCAAAATCATGGGCTAATACCTTACCGCCTGCTTCGACTATTATGCATTGAGATGCCCCCGTATCCCATTCACCTGTTACCCCAAAGCGTAAAAACAAATCTGCTTTTCCTTCTGCAATAAAGCAGGCTTTTAACGAGCAACTACCAGCAGGAAGGGTTTGATAGGTTCTGCTATCACTTAAGCTAGATATAACTCTTTCTCTGGGTTGCCTACGGCTAATAGCAATAATAATCGGATCTTCATTTGGGGTATCTAGTTTGCGCACATGAATAGGCTTATGCTCTAACGGGCACTTTTTAAAGGCACCAAAGCCTTTTAAGGCTGAGTAAAGGGTTTCACCAGAAGGCCAGTAAATCACTCCCATAATAGGTACATTATTTTCTATTAAGGCAATGTTCACAGCAAAATCACCACTACGGGCAATAAACTCTTGCGTGCCATCTATAGGGTCAATTAGCCAGTAGCGAGTCCAAGCTTTTCTTTGCTCTAATGAGCCTAAGGCCGTTTCTTCAGACATAATCGGTATATCTGGTGTTTCACGTTGCAATATATCTAGAATGATTTCATTGGCTTTGTAATCAGCTGTGGTGACAGGAGAGTCATCGCCTTTTTGGTAACTAGTAAAATCGCCACTTTCATATATTTTAAGTACCACTTTACCGGCTTCTACTGCAGCCTGTTTAGCTATGTCTAGTAACTCATGTATATCTTGGTTGGGCATTACTGAGTTCGTCTCCATTTTTCTGCTAAAAACAACGCTGCGATACATCTTGCTTCATTAAAATCCTCTCGCGCCATTAAAGCATCCATCTCATGTATGGACCATTTGACCACTTCTAATGGCTCGGGTTCATCTCCTTTTAAACTTTCAGGATATAAGTTTTCAGCAATAAATATATGCATTTGAGCATCGAAAAAAGCGGTGGCTAAATTCATTTTTTGTTGATGGTGTAATAGCTTAGCCCCAAACCCAACCTCTTCTTTTAGTTCGCGATTGGCGGCAACTTCGGGGAGTTCTCCTGGGTCAATTAAGCCTTTAGGAAAACCTAACTCATAGGTGTGAGTACCAGCGGCATACTCTCTTACAAGGAGAAATTCATGGTCATTAATGAAAGGCACTATCATGACAGCTCCACGACCACTGCCACACATTCTTTCAAATATTCGCGTTTGTCCATTCGAGAATTCAAGATCAAGTTGCTCAATTTTCATTAAAGAACTTTGAGCGACTATTTTTCGCTGATGGATTTTGGGCAGTGTTTTATTTTTGTCTATGTTGCTCATGTATAGTTTCAAGTAAAATGGCTAATTGCTTCATCACTAAGCAAATTTAGTATTTAAATATACCTGTTAACTAGAGGACTTACTACTTGTCAACGCTCCCTTGGAAAGAAATTAATACGGTTTTATTAGATATGGACGGTACTTTATTGGACCTACATTTCGATAATCATTTTTGGCTAGAATACGTTCCAATTAAGTTAGCCGCTAAACGAGGTATTTCTGTTCAAGACGCTAAAGGGTTTATGGCAACCGAATATGAAAAAGTGATGGGCACCCTAAGCTGGTATTGCTTAGATTATTGGGCTGAAAAATTAGACTTAGATATTATGGAAGCAAAGCGCGAAATTAATCATTTAATTAGTATGCGCGAAGATAGCATTCCCTTTATTGATGCTTTAAAAGCATCTGGCCGTGAGGTGATCTTAGTCACTAACGCACACCCCGATAGCTTATCTTTAAAAGTGGAACACACCCAGTTAGATGAGCATATTGACCAACTCATTTCGACCCACGAATTTGGTGTCACCAAAGAATCTCAGGCTTTATGGAAAAAGTTACAGGCTAGACTTGGGTTTAACCCCGGCACTACCTTATTTGTTGATGACAGCTTAGGGATTTTACAGGCCGCAAAAGACTTTGGTATCAAACACTTACTTGCAGTAAGTAACCCTGATAGTAAGCAGCCTACGCGAGACATTTCTGAATTCCCTGCGATACAGGATTACCGGTACTTACTAGAAGAAATCCGCCAGAATCAGATTTCTTCTTAGATTACTCCTAAAGATATACTCTGTTAGAGTTTAACAGGGTAGTAGCCATTTGAATCTGGCTTTCCAAAGAATGATGCCGCTTGATGCACTTCTTTAGGTAAGCTGGCATCGGGCTTAAAGCGGCCATTTACTTTAAATTTCATATTGGCCGGTAGCGTGACTTTAGCCGATAGCCCAAAGCTATTTGGCTCTTTCACATCTACAATCACGTTTTCATCTAAGCAGCTTAAGTCTGCATTAAAGTTACCTAAGTTAATCACATCTTGAGGACCGGTAAAGCTGGCATTTAGCCATTGCCCAGTACCCTCAATAACCTGACAACTTTTAGTGTAATCAAGGGCGTTAAGCTGTACCTTAAAACGGCCATTTGCTTCAACGGGTATGGGTAAAGGTAAGGCGCTAATCACAAACTCGGTGGGCACATAAGCCACTAAGTTATCGGCCTGAATGCGCTGGTTAGACACAGTAACCACACCATCAATAGATATTTGCTCTAAGTCTCGGATATTACCTGCACTTATTACTGCCTCTGCCTTACCCAACAGCAAAGGTAAAAAAGACAAAGACCAATCGACATCATTTAGCGGAATACCTTTTACAACAACTTGTTGTAAATTCCCTTCCCAAATGGTGCCTGTAACACCACTTATTTTGATGTCTTTACCTAAATCAACCCGAGAGATAACCTGCACTGCGGGTAGTTTTGCAACTAAAAAAATGCCATACACAAGTAAAGCCAACAGGCTCCATTTCAATACTAACTTCATGATTTTCCTAGTTTTAAACGGCGAATTTTAACCTGACCTGGTAAGTCTGATTCTGCAATATCAATATCTAGAATAATAATTCCCATTTTTTCTAGGCTCTGCAACCAGCTCAATACATCATTAAATGGAGCTTGATCCACCCATACTTGAATTTCATTACTTTGCGGTTGCATTCGGGATATAACGATTTTCATGCGGTTGGCTGCTTGGTTAACCGCTTGAGGTAACGAGCCTGAAAACCCGCTAGTGCGGCCAGAGCTACTACGCAATTGAACCGCTCTATTGGCATTTTTTTGAACCCAAGCTAAAAGACTTTTTTGACTAGTAACCGCTGCTTGCCCTTTTGCAATCGAGGTATTCAAAGGAGACCAAATACCCCAATAAAATATTGCTACCAATACAAAAACCGCCGAGATTAATACTAATCGTTTTTCCCGCTCATTTAATTGTTGATAGATGCTTTTGATTTTTTCCATTGCCTTTAGCTCCTCACCGATAAGGTACCAACAACTTGGTCACCTTTTTGATTAATCGCCCCTTGTTCAACTTCAAAACCTTGGGCTTCAGCTTGGCGTTTAAATTTGTCTAATGCGTCAAAATTAGCCGCAATAACTTGAATACGAATTTCGGCTCTTTTGCTGTCAAAGCGCATGGTTTGTGGCTTAACTTTAGACTCTCCAAAGGCTGACTCTAATTGACTAAGCATCACTAGCATAGAAGCTCCACCACCGCCTTGCTCTAAACTTTGCATTTGACGGGTCATGGTACGTCTTAAGTCACGATACGCACCTGAATTTGGAAAAGCGCTTTTGTAGGCTTTATCAGTTTGCTCTTTTAAACTCGCCAACTCTTTGGAAATTCTTTGTTGCTCAATACTTTTATCAATCAAGGTGGTACTTAAGGCAATAACGGCCAATACGGCAGCCACTCGCCATTTTTTCCACGCCCCTGAGGTTTTGTTGTTTACTTTGAACTCACCTTGTAACAAATTGAATTTGCTACTTTTAGCGCCACTAGCCAAAACTTTCATGGCTAATTCTAACGGCTGACTTATGATCTCTAAATTGTCTATTTCTGATAAGTCTACACCTGAGTAATCGCTTATCTTTAAAGGGGTTTCATTACGTTTGGCTTGATGTGCAATTGCCTGCTTTAACCAAGCCAGTTCACCTTGTAGCCCCGCCCAATCGTCTTGGCGGATCAAAAGCTGCTCGCCTAGTTGTAAAACAGACCATGCTTCTTCATTTTCTCTGGGTAAGGCTAAAATATCTGGCAGCATTTGCTCGCAGCTTAGGCCGGCTTCTTTAATAACCTCTAACCAAGCTGTCATGGTACTTTTTTGTAAAATTGCTACCGCCTGACGATTGTCTAGCTTTGGGCCCAGTGCAAAAAATTGATCGTTGATATCACCACTTATGTCTTCTTCTAACATAAATGGGATGGCAGAAATGGCCTTACGACCAGCTTTAGCAGGTAATGTTACCCACTTTAATAAAATGTCACTGGTAGGCACTAATGCACATATTGGCCTGCCACCAGCCCTGTCAGCTAGTGTGGCTAAGTGTTCTGCCGAGGGTAACTCACCAGACGCTATAATTTCATTTTGTTGGCTGGACCACACAAGCCAATGAACTGGCTCTTGTGAGCTGGCGCCTAAACGCACCACTAACTGTTCCATTTGGTTATATTACCTTTTGAATTATTTGTTAGTTTAACAATGTGGAAATCAAATTATATACTCAAACCAATACTATCTCGCGCACTTTGTAGCGGCTTGGATATACAATCTAAAACCCGTTAAATTCTCTGCTGACAACGCTTACGCTGTTATCTTCATTTATTTTTAAGACACTTTGCATCGCAAAAGTTGCGTCATTATATTTGGTTCTGATGTCGAGCATAAAATACGAAGTTGTGACATCAAACCACTTCTCTTGTTCATCACTTAAAGACAAAGCTGTAATACTTGGCTCTGCTAAAAAGTCTGTGACTTCTTGAAAACCTTCTGGGCCTCTATTAGATAAAACAGACTGAGCGTCTGCCAAGCTTAATCCTGTTGCTGCTGCTATTACTGCGGCATTTTCTTCGGTCACTGTATTCACATTGATAACAAATAGACTATCGCTTGGAATAACGCACACCAGCTCAAATAACTTCTCTAGCCACTTTACTTCCATGCCATGGATTAGCCGCAGCTCAGATTTGTGAGCCAAAAAGTTATTGGCTGGCAAATAAGGAAATTGCAAACTCTCATATTCACCATCTTCTGCCCCTAACTGTGATGATTGGTCATCGTCGTCTAGCCAATCAACTAAGGAGTCACGGACAGTCTCAACGTTATATGTGGGAATATCCCCATCTACTAACTCTAGTAATCTTTGAAAGGCTACCACTCTGTCTGGCAAGGCCGTACTTGAGTTACCTTGTACTGTAGCGTCTGTGGTTTGGTCGCTATCACTATCGGAACTATTATTTGATGTACCACCGGGATCCCTAAGTGCGTTTAAATTAAAACAACTCTGTAAGTCCACCAACTTAGCTTCAATTCCACCGCCATCAATAGGAAACACAAAGTCTTGATTCCATGCTTGGTCTAAATAAATCAGATCTCTGTCTTGTTCAGCCAAGTCTTTAATGGATTTACGTGCATATTGCTCTGCACTCATGGCATACCAATAGGCTTGATTATTGTCTTTAATATTCGATGAACGTTTAATTTGTAATTGTAATCTGGAGCCCATTTCTGTGGCCAATACACTTACAATGGCCACTATCATAAGCACAATAATCAGTGCCACGCCTTTTTGTTTTGGGTATCGGTTAGTCATTATTCAGCACCCACCACCAAAAATTCTCGGCGTATTTCACCAAAGGTTTTACTGGTGATTGTTACCGACACTGCCAGAGGTAAGGTCTCACTGGAATATATCTCTTCCCAATCTTCTGGCTCTTCTAGTTTCTGATCATCTGTTAAAAAGCTAACTTGGAAGTCTTCGATATCAGATAACAGCACCCTGACTTTGGGTTCATAACCAATAACGTTATCTACGTAATTACTGTAAACCCTTTGTAATTCATTGTCTTGTAAACGATAACCTACACTTTGCAACGTACTACGAGGCAGTATCATTTGAGGGTTGTGCCAACCAGACCTAACAAACGCCAGCCCACCAGCTTCACTAGCTAACACATCTTCACCGCCAGATACAACCACACTGCTTGCTTCACCATTTACCCGCACTGAGCGCTGCGACATTTGCATAATATCTCGCTCTATGGTGAGCATAGCTCGTTGTAATTCTTCAAGTTTTGCGAATCTTTCTGTGGATAGCTGATCGCTATCAATTACAGAATTTAAAACACCTGTGCTTGCGACTCCAATTAACGCAAATATGGCGATAGCAACCAGTATCTCTATTAGAGTAAAACCTTTTGAGGCGTTATAGTTGGCGTTATACATGGTTAATCTTGTTTCGCTATAAAGGTAATAGCAGAAGTCACCACGCCATTGTATTCTGGGTCTAAGCCTACAAATACTTCCACTTGAACCATCTCAGAGTCACTGGTTTTCTCTACGGTTTGTTGCCAATACCAAGTGCGGCCAGCCATATCTTGAGAGCCTTTTTTGTTATTTTTCACAGGCCAAGTAGTGTCAATGTGCAGTTGCGATAATCTGTTGTTGGCCACCCAGGTAGCAAAGGTTATATCTTCAATTTGGGCAACACTATTTAAATGCTCGCTTGCTGCTTTCATTATGGTGGTTGCTGTTAAAGCAAAAATTAATAACGCCACCATAACTTCAAGTAGTGTCATGCCTTTAGAGCTATGTTTATAGCTCATCTAAGGGGCCTTCCATTTCAATGGGGCTGGTATCTTGGCCGTTTAATCTGAAATAAACAGGCTCGGCATTCCCAAAGTCAGCTTCGTAAATTAATGACAAGGAGAAAGGGGTGATTTCGCCACTTGAGAAAATAAACACTTGAGGTGGTTCGGGCTTTTTATCTTCTTCGTTACCTATTTCGGTGCCATCTTCAGAAAGTGAGAAGTCTTCTTCAAATAGCTCATCGTTACTAAATAAACTACTGCTGGTATCCCAAGGTAAATCGGTCAAAGACAATTCTAAAGAAAACTCTTCAGGCAGAATGTGATCACCTAAAGCTCTGTCTTCTTCAATTTTTTGCCAAGTTTGCTCTTGGTCTAAATACATAAAATAATATGTATTTTCGTCTTCTTCTACTCTTAGCCCTAACTGTCTTTGGTTAAGGACAGCAAAGTCTGCTGCCATGTTAAAGACAACCTGCAACCGCTGAGCTTGCTTTTTGAGCCTATCCTGAGCACTCTCACCAGAATAATTAAGAACAACCGCCCCTACTGCTAGCCCCATGATGAGCAATACCAGCATTACCTCGATTAAGGTAAAGCCAGTTTGCTTTTGTTTATGTACAGGGGGCTTAAACATATAGGGGCAAACTCAAACTGACTAATTTAAATAATCGTTTAGGTTCCAGTTACCAATATCATCTTCTGTGCCTGGTTCACCGTCTGGGCCGTTTGAGAAAATATCAAACTGTCCTAGTTCACCTGGGCTTAATAACTGGTAAGGATTACCCCAAGGATCGTTAGGTAAACGTGTGATGTATCCATTAGCTCGGTAATTACGAGGAATAGGATCAATAGTTGGCTCGCTAACTAGGGCTTCTAAGCCTTGTTCGGTAGTAGGAAATACGTTATTGCTTAACTTATATTGGGTAAGGGCATTCTCTAAACTTTGAATATCAATAGCTGCGGTTTTAATTTGTGCTTCTTCTTGATTTCCTAGAATTTGCGGAGCAATCATACCCGCCATAATGCCAATAATTAGCAGTACCACCATAACTTCAATTAAGGTGAAACCCTGGGTTTTACGGGATGCAATAAGTGTTAAGTGTTGTTTCATTAGATATTTACCATTGAATTTAAAGCCATAATTGGTTGTAAAATTGCGATTACGATCAGCAAAACCACCACTGCCATAGTCACAATCAGGATAGGTTCAAATACTTTGAGTGATACACTCACTAAAGATTCAAATTGTCTGTCTTGGTTATCAGCAGCCCTACCCAACATTTGTTGTAGTTCGCCACTGCGCTCACCGGATGCAATCATATGCATCATCATAGGAGGAAACATTTTTGTTTGCTCTAAAGATGCCCGTAAACTGGAGCCTTCTTTTACATGGCCTGCGGCCTCTTTAATAGACTCTTTTATGTGTAAGTTTTCTAACACATCCCCTGCTATTCGCATACTTTCAAGTAAAGGAACGGCACTTGAAGACAAAATACTCAAGGTTCGTGCAAATCGTGCGGTATTCAAGCCTTTGGATATCTTACCTAGCATGGGCATGGATAAAATAAAGGTGTGATAGCGCATTTTCATGGCAGGTTGCTGCAATACTCTATTAACTATGACTATCAGTAGTACCAGAGCGATGAACACAAAAATGCCATAGGCTTGTAAAAAGTCACTCACCGTAATCAGAGCTTGAGTGATAGCTGGCAAATCTTGCCCCATATGCTGAAACTGCCCAACAATTTTAGGTACAACTTGCGTGAGTAATAACAATACAATTGCAAAAGCGAAAAACAGCATAATGCAGGGATACACCATAGCTTGAGTGATTTGGCTTTTGGTTTGCTGGCGCTTTTCTGTGTAATCGGCTAAACGATTTAACACAGTGTCTAAGTGTCCTGACTTTTCTCCGGCGGCAACCATGGCTCTGAATAAGTCATCAAAAACATGGGGGAATTCAGCCATAGCATCGGCAAGGGTATGACCTTCAACTACCTTACTGCGAACCGCCATCATCATATTTTTTTGACGGGGCTTTTCACATTGCTCGGCAACCGCTAACAAGGCTTCTTCAATGGGAAGTGCTGACTCCACCAAAGTAGAAAGTTGCCTGGTAAGCAAAGACAAATCAGAAGCTGAAATGGTGTTTTTAAATAAGGTAAACCCCTGTTGAGATTTACGCTCTTTTTCAGCCACTTGGTCAACCTGCATGGGGATGAGTCCCTTTTCACGCAATAGCTGCCTTATCTGCCTAGGATTGTCACCTTCTAGAACCCCACTTTTAGTTTTGCCACTTTTTTCCATGGCTTGGTATGCATAAGCGGCCATTTAGTCTTCCCTAGTCACGCGCAGTACTTCTTCGAGTGATGTAAACCCTTGTAAAACCTTACTGCAACCATCATCACGAATACTAGGCGTTGACTGACGTATGTATCTTTCAATGGCCTGTTCGCCTTTACCGCTGTGCATAAGCTCACGAATACCTTCGTCAACTATGAGCAATTCATGGATACCTGTTCGGCCACGATAACCCGTTTGATTACAAGCAGCACAGCCTTTCGGAGAATACACATTAGGCGCTTCTGCAGCTGAGCTTACCCCTAAAATTTTGCATTCTTGCTCGTTAGGCACATGGCTTACTTTACAGTCTGGGCATAAGGTTCTGACAAGTCGTTGCGATAACACCGCTAACAAACTTGATGAAAGCAAAAAGGCTTCAATTCCCATATCTTCAAGACGGGTAATAGCCCCAGCCGCTGTGTTGGTATGCAAGGTAGACATCACTAAGTGACCGGTCAAACTCGCTTGCACACTAATCTGCGCGGTTTCTAAGTCACGTATTTCCCCAACCATTACAACATCAGGGTCTTGCCTTAGAATAGCTCGCAGGCCACGAGCAAAGGTCATATCTACTTTGGCGTTAACTTGAGTTTGCCCTATGCCTTGTAAGTCGAATTCGATTGGGTCTTCCACTGTAAGAATGTTTCTGTCTTTAGAATTAATCTCACTTAAGCCGGCATACAAGGTGGTGGATTTACCAGAGCCTGTTGGGCCCGTAACCAAAATAATGCCATGGGGTTTGCGCACTAAACTAGAAAAGTAATCTCGGTTTGTCTTGGTCATTCCCAAGTCTTCGAGGTTTAGCCTAACATTGTTTTTATCAAGTAAACGCAGTACCACCCTTTCGCCATGGCTCGATGGCATAGTTGATACCCTAACGTCTACTGCTCTACCTGCAATCCGTAAGGTAATACGACCATCTTGTGGAACCCGTTTCTCTGCAATGTCCATTTTAGACATAACCTTAATACGAGAAACCAACATAGACGCCATTTTACGGTTCGGCCTGAGTATTTCTCTTAGTACACCGTCAACTCTAAAGCGTACTAATAATTGGGTTTCAAAGGTTTCGATGTGAATATCAGAAGCGCCCTCTTTGATGGCTTCACCTAACATGGCATTAATCAACTTAATGATAGGCGCATCATCTTCACTTTCGAGTAAGTCTTCTGTGTCTGGCAACTCGTCAGCTAGGCTGAATAAGTCTGTTTCGTTACCAATGTCTTCCATCAACTGCTTGGCTGCAGAGGAGTCACGCTGAAACGCATTAGTTAGTAAAGACTCAAACCGGTCAACTTCAATCTCTTTAAGGCGAAATTCGGCCCCTAAAAAACGTCTGACTTCAGCAAATACATGAAACTCAGTATCTAGGGTGTGATACAAGATAGCCGGTGTTTCGCCAGTATCTAGCAACACTTGATGTCTTTTCGCAAAACTAAACGCCAGTTGCTTATGCTCTGGATCATCGATAGGTGCATCAAGATCAGCACCAGATTCTATCAATGATTGCTCTTCTGCTTCTAAGGCACTTAAACCTAAAGACTCATCCACATCAGGCATAACTATTGGTCTTCCTTATCTAACTCTTTGTTTTCAATATAATCATTGAATGAAGGAGGCAAGGCTAATGAATCATCCCACTCTGGTAATTTTGGCGCTTCACTGAAAGGCATTAATGGAATGCCATCTGCTTGGTGCTCAAGTTGTTGTGCACGTATATATTGATATTTTTTCTGACTAATTTCGTTCATGGTCACGCCATCACGTATAATAGTAGGACGAATGAATACCATAAGGTTACGTTTGTTCTTACTTGTAGTCGTTGATTTAAACAAATGTCCAATAATGGGAATGTCACCTAAAAGCGGCACCTTAGACACACTTTCTTGCACATCTTCATCTATTAAACCGCCTAAAACAATCACGCCACCATCATCAACAATAACCGAGGTTTTGATTTCACGTTTATTGGTAATAATATCGACACTTGTGGCACCACTTAAGCTTGATACTTCTTGTTCAATCAAAAGCTGTACCGCATCACCTTCATTAATTTGAGGGGTAACTTTAAGCTTAATCCCCACCTCTTGACGCTCAATTGATTGAAATGGGTTGGAGTTATTTGTGCCTGTTGTAGAGCCTGTAATAATAGGAACTTCTTGACCAACTATAAAGAAAGCTTCTTCGTTATCCATAGTGGTTAGGTGAGGCGTCGCTAGGATATTGGCGTTAGTATCAGTACTTACCGCTTGTAATACGGCACCCCAACCATCAAATACACCGCCAACTAAAAAGCCACTAACACTACTTAACAAAGAAGCCAATGTGGTGAAATCACCTTCTTCGGTTGTATCAAATGAGTACGGGTCACCATCATCATCAAAACCAACAGTTGTGGTTGTAGACTCTTCTGCCTCTTCTACACCAACAGCTAATGAGCCAATACCCACTACACCATTAGAAAACTGAGTTCCGCCGTAATCTTCACTAGCCCATTGCACCCCTAGTGTAGCGCCGTCACCTTCAAATACTTCTACAATTATGGCTTCTACTTGTACTTGCGCTCTGCGCACGTCTAATTTACGAATCACGTCTTCAAGGGAGCGCATCATGTCTGGCTCAGCTGTTATCACTAAGGCATTAGAATCTTCGTGAGAGTCTATGCTGACTTCACGGTTATTAGTTGTTTTCCCCTTTGCTGCAGCCCCTTGTCCTTCGGCTTGAATGCTAGCACTTACCCCTTGTAATACTTTAACTAGCTCTTCAGATTTAGCGTAATTTAAAAATATAACTCGGGTGTTACCGCTGGTTTCTAACTCTTGATCCATGCGCTCAATCAAGTTAACGATACGCTGGCGAGCTTTAACATCACCGCTGACAATAATGCTGTTAGTTCTGTCATCAGCCACCACTCTAGGATCAGATTTTCCTGAAGTGTTTGCCTTACTTTGTGATTTGTTAATACTTTCAATAATACGCACCATCTCAGTGGCTGATGCATATTTTAATTTAACAATTTCAACTTCTTCATCACCGGCTTGGTCAACACGCTCAATGATTTCTACCAAACGATTCACTACCGCAGCTCGCCCTGTCAACATCATCACGTTTGATGCATCGTGACTGACTACATTTCCGCCTCCGGCTGTATCATTCAACTGGCGTAGTAAAGGCGCAAGCTCGCGAACAGGCACGTTATACACAGGCATAACACGGGTGATCATTTCATCACCGTCGTACGGACTCCCTTCCACAACCGGAATATTAGAAGCTTTGGCATCTTTTGAACGAATAACTTTAATCACACCGCTGGGCATAGATACCGCTGAATAGCCATATACTTGTAGTACGTTTAAAAAGAACTGATAGTACTGCTCTTCGTTAAGTAAGTCGTAACTACGTACTGTGATTTTTCCTCGAACATTTGGGTCGACAATAATGGTTTTTTGCAGGTTTTTACCCACGATATTAATGAATTCGCCAATATCTGTATTCTTAAAATTTGGAGAGTAATCGGCGGCAGCCACTAAGCTAGACACTGCATACATAGCACCGCCGATAATAGCGAGTAATGCTTTTGATGCAGCTAAGCGTTGGCGTTTAATAGACTTCATGTTTATTGTTCCTCTTCCCGTTCGGGTAAATCAAGGTATATGGTAATTAATTCATCTTCACGTTGTACTGTCATTTGTAAAGACTCTACTTCTCTTAATAAATTCATTGCTTCTAGGCCTTGCTGAATATCTGTTAGGTCTAAGCCATTGATATCTGTGACAACATCACCCGATTTTAATCCCACTTCTTTAAACAAAGATGAGTTTTTACCAGGGCTAACACGGTATCCGGTTAACTCTCCGTTCTCTCTATTTGGTGCTACAGCGATATAATCAGTAAAGCTTGCAGGCTTTTGCTGTAATTCTCTTCTGGCGTCTAAGGCATCTGATGAAAGTGTACGGCGACGGTTTGAGTCTTCTCTGGGACTGGTTTGCCGTGAAGGTTTAGAGACTTGGCTACTAGACTTTTTATTATAATCCACCCCATCTAACATTAGGGTCTCATTTACCCCATTGTTACTAATAATGACTCTATCGACATGAACTTCTTCTAAGGTGGCATTAGTGCCCTCTATCTCATCATTCACACCATAGGTTTGTTGCTGATTACGGTTTTCTATGATGGCTGCACCGAGGCCTTCTTCTGTGCTTGTTACAACACCAGTTAAGGTTAATTTCAAACGGGTAACGGGGGCATCCGTCACCTTTTCTTTTACAACAACTGGCTTGGCAGTCAAATCTCCAAACAAATTCAATCTTTTAATGGCAGCTAAGTTAAGCGTTTGCCTAGCGCTAGCACCCGTTGTTTTTTTAGGGGTAGAAACACTCTGACTGGCGGTTTGTTCAGGATATGGCCATAAGCGCCAGGTTAACTCAGCAGCATATGCCAGCAGAAAAATACTCAATAGTACTACCACCACAAAGTTAATCTTGTGTTGATTTTTGACTAATTGGAGCCATATTTGATTAGCGTTAAAATTTGCGACTGTCATTGTCTCTCGGTGGGACGGATTAAAATGTCTAAAAATGCTTGCTAGACTATCGGTCAAGCAAATAAGCCCTAATAATAGCGAGTAGGGGCGAGTGCTACAACACTAATCCCTAATCGTTACAAAAAAACGACAAATTCATCATGAAAAAAAATATTGATATCCCTACAAGCGTTCGTTTAGACAAATGGTTATGGGCCGCCCGTTTTTTCAAAACGCGCGCGCTAGCTAGAGATGCTGTGCAATCCGGTAAAGTACATTACAATGGGCAACGCAGTAAACCTAGTAAAATGGTAGAGCTAGGAGCTGCAATAAAAGTTCCCCAAGGGTTCGATTTTAAAGATGTAGTGGTGCTAGAAATAAAAGAGCAGCGCCAAGGAGCGCCAGCTGCACAACTTATGTACCAAGAGACAGAAGAAAGTGAAAAGCTACGTGCAAGTAACGCTGAAGCGCGTAAACTTAGCGCCTTTCATAGTCCTAAGCCTTTGCATCGGCCTGATAAAAAGCAGCGGCGTCAAATCATCCAATTTAAGCAACAGTAAAATTCAAGGTATATATACATGGCATTTGATCAACTTCATCGTTATTTATTTAATCAAGGGAATGTCAGAGGAGAGCTAGTGCGTTTACAAGCTAGCTATCAAGAAATCTTAAGCTCTTACCCCTACCCACCCGTCATCCAAAAACTCCTTGGCGAGCTTATGGTGGCCACGAGTTTGCTCACTGCTACTCTAAAATTTAAGGGCGATATTGCCATTCAAATCCAAGGGGAAGGGCCATTAAGTTACGCTGTTATAAACGGAACCGACAAACAACAAATGCGCGGTGTAGCAAGGTGGGATGAAACGCTAACAGACTTACCTGAAGAATTTTCGGCACTGCTAAAAAAAGGGGTTTTAGTGATCACCATTACCCCAGAAAAAGGTGAGCGTTATCAAGGCATGGTATCTTTAGACAAACCAACATTAGCTGAATGTATCGAAGGATATTTTGAACAATCCGAGCAGTTGGCTACTAAGGTTATTTTACGAACCCAGCTTGATGATGGCGCGCCGAAGGCATGTGGCATGTTTCTTCAAATACTTCCCACCAGCAGTGCTGCAACAAACCAAGCCGACACTGACTTTGGGCATTTAAGCACCTTAACTGAAACCATTAAAGATGAAGAGTTATTTGGGTTATCGGCCGAAGAAATTTTACATCGCCTATACCATCAAGAAGACGTTGAGCTCTTTGAGCCTAAAAGCGTAGTGTTCAAATGCAGTTGTAGTAAAGAGCGCAGTGCTCAAGCATTGGCCAGCGTTAGTAAAGAAGAGCTGTTAGATATCATAGATAAAGACGGTGATATTAAAATGAATTGCCAATATTGCCACACAGAATATAGTTTTGACGGTATTGATGTGGAGAGTATTCACGCTGGTACTTATAACCTACAAGCAGCGGAATAAAAATAATTGCTGGATAAAACCCGGCACCAGTGGTGCTGGGTTGCCTCGTTAACTTTGTAATTACAGTTTTGCCTGATTGGTGAGAATACCATTTAAAAAGATATCTACCGCCTGCTCTACCTGTCCATTGATTTGCTGTTCACTAGGCACAAAACTGGCGTCTAATAGACAATGAAGGTGCAGTGGCCCTTTTACCATTCCCAGCAGAAGCTGACTTGCTTCGAGTGAATTATTTATGTTTATCACACCCGCCTCATGCAATCGACTAAGATAAATAGCTAATGGTTTGGTGCCCTTCACAATGGCATTTTGATAAATTTTATCTCCTAAATCTGGAATAAAAGGCAAAGTATTTAGCATTAACTTAAATAGCGCTAGCATGTCTGGTTGTAGCATTTTTTTCAAAAATGTTTGGCACACTTTTACTAAGGTATTTTTGGGATCTAAAACATCACCAAACTCTGAAAGAATCGACGCCATGTCATTGGTTTTTTGTTCTATAACCGCTTTAAATAAGCCTTCTTTGTTTCCAAATTCAGCATAAATAGTACGCCTTGAACCACCAGCCTGAGCGGTAAGCATGTGTAGTGAGGTGCCTGAATAGCCATGCTCTAAGAACAATGCTTCTGCTGCGGATAAAATAAGTCTGACGCGTTCGGACTTTGAAACATTTTTACTCATAGATAATTTATACTACTCAATTAAGGGTTCATCATAAAACTTTTTGACTTTGGTACTAACTAGTACCAAAATAGCCTCAAAATAAATGGTACTCAATAGTACCAAAACTTTATTACCTTTCATATCCGGAGCAAAATATGCGGTTTTTGACATTGTTGTCGTTCACTTTATTAGTAGCCTGCTCAAAGGCACCTGTTGATGACAAGCCTGTTATTCGTCCTATAGCTTGGACCAAAGTGGCACAACATGACTTTACGCAAATGCGCAGATTACCAGGGGTAGTAGAGCCCGTTGAAACAGCCAGTTTAAGCTTTTTAGTTAATGGAAAAGTTGAAAAGGTACGAGTTAAACTCGGTGAAAAAGTAACTGCGGGCCAGCAGTTAGCTAGTCTCGAACAGCAGAACTTTGCGCTAAATTACCAAAGCGCAGAGGCACAGTTGGCTCAAGCTGAGGCCACTTACACAGAAGCTAAAAATGAGTTCACTCGTTATTCTGAGCTGGTTGATAAAGGCCTGGTTTCCCGTTCAGGCTTTGATACAGCAAAATCAAAGTATGAATCTTCACAAAGTGCTCGCAATGTGGCTAAAACCCAATTAGATATTGCCCGTAAAAACTCAGAAGACAGCATACTGCTAGCACCTTACGCTGGCGTCATAACCAAGCGCATGGTAGAGCCATCACAGCAGGTATCAGTAGGCCAAGCTGTTTTCGAAATTGAAGGTGAAGATGGGTTAGAAGTACAAGTTACTGTGCCAGAAACAATTATTCAGCAGTTAACGACGGGGTTAATATTACCGGTACATTTTCCTGCTTTGCCAAACGTCAATTTACAAGGCGTGATAACCGAGGTTGGCGCAAGAGCTGAGTCTGCCAATGCTTTTCCGGTAACCCTAGTATTGCAGGACATCCCTGCAGAACTTAGGGCCGGAATGACTGCAGAAGTAGATGTAACTTTTAGTGGTATTGGTAGAACCGGCTATAAAGGCCAAACGGTGCAAATCCCAGTGTCTTCTATCTTAGCAGGCCAAGGCCAGCAGGCTTATGTGTTCGTATACGACCCTGATTTGCAGGTAGTGAATAAGCGCCAAGTGCAAACCGAAAACATTCTAGACAATAAAGTTTTTGTATCAGACGGATTAAAAGTGGGTGAAATCATTGCTACCGCAGGCGTAACATTTTTACGAGAAGGGCAATCGGTTAAGCTCCTAGAACAAAATCTGCAGATTTTTAACTAGGGCGAATCATGAACTTAACTAAATTAGCGTTTGAGTACCGCCGTACGGTACTAATGATAGTCACTATTTTGTTGATTAATGGTGTATTTGCTTATTTCACCTTACCCACCAAAGAAGACCCCACTATTACCATTCGTGAGGCAACAGTGACTACCCAGTTTCCAGGTATGTCACCAGAGCGTATCGAGCTGCTGATCACCAAAACCCTAGAAGAAGAAATACGCAAAATCCCCGAAGTTGAAAAACTGCGCTCAACCTCTTCTACTGGTTTATCTGTTATTCATGTAGAGATCCACGACCGCTACTTTAATCTCTCTTCTATTTGGCAAAATTTACGTAATAAGGTCAGTAGTGCCCAAACAAGCTTACCTGAGGGTACCTACACATCTGTTGTGAATGACGAGGTAGGAGACGTATCTGTTATTACCCTGGCGTTAACAGCCGATGGCTTTGAACACGGTGAAATGTTTGATGTGGCAAAACATATACGAGACAACCTATATAGTGTCTCCGGTACCAAAAAAATAGATCTTTATGGTGTCCAAGAAGAACGTATTTTTATTGAAGTATCCAATGCAAGACTCGCCCAATTAGGTATAGCGCCTCAAAGTTTAGTGAGTGAATTACAAAGCCAAAATATTATTAGCTCTGGCGGAGAAGTCGATACCGGTAAAAAGTCTTTTATCATTGAGCCCAGTGGTAACTTTGATTCATTAGATGAATTAGCAGATACCTACATCAAGCTTGCTGGTGTTGAGGAATATGTAGCATTAAAAGATATAGTTACTATCTCTCGCGGGTATATTGACCCACCAGACAAGCCTGCCTATTTTAACGGTCAGCAAGCTATCATGTTTGCTATTGCAATGTTGCCTGAGTACAACCTTCTTGAATACGCTCCAAGGCTGATGGATAAGGCCAATGAAATTCAAGGCACCTTACCCATTGGCTATCAAATAGATGTGGCGACGTACCAACCAGAACAAGTTCAAAAAACCGTTGATGGCGTATCTATTAACGTATTACAAACCTTAGCCATAGTTTTGGTGATTGTAATATTATTTTTAGGCATGCGAACCGGCCTGGTGGTTGGAACTATAGTGCCATTCGTAATGTTAACGACTTTGTCAATTATGCAATTTAGCGGCATAGATTTAGAGCGCATGAGTTTGGCTACGTTAATTATTTCCCTAGGTTTACTAGTAGATAACGGCATTGTTATAGCCGAAGATTTTAAAAGTCGCCTAGAGCAAGGAGAAGAGCGTTTCAAAGCCATGGTTCAAGGGGGTAAAGAGCTGGCGCTGCCTTTGTTAAGTTCATCTGCCACTACAGTATTGTTTTTCTTACCTTTGATGCTCGCAGAGCATGTAGCCGGAGAGTTTACCCGCTCTGTATCCCTAGTGATATTAATCACCTTGCTAGCCAGCTGGTTATTGGCGCTATGTGTAACCCCTATATTTTGTTATTACTTCATAAAACTTCCTAAAGATCATGATGTTAATCATAGCAATGACAGTAAAGCATATCAGAAATACGAACGCTTTTTAGCCACCTTATTAGCCAACAAAATAATGTTCTTTATTTCAATTATTTTAATTTTTGTACTGGCTATTTACGGCATGGGATTAACCGCTAAGCAGTTTTTCCCAGACTCTGACCGCACCCAAATATTGGTTTATGTGGATTTGCCTAACGGCACATCGGCTAGAGAAACCAACCGCCAGATGAAAGACATTATCCACACTCTAAATGACTCTGAGCGCTTTCCTTATATTCAAAGTCATCTGGCTTATGTGGGGTTTGGCGGCCCTAGGTTTGTGCTTTCCCTAAGCCCAGAAGATCCTGCAGACAACAAAGGCTTTATGGTTTTAAATATTGAGCCCGATAGCAATGCCGATGAGATTGTTGTCAGTCTAGATGAAGCCCTTGAAGCCCAATTTCCTAATATCTCGGCAAGGGTAACTAAGATGTTCCTTGGCCCATCAGACTCAAGCACCATTAAAATACAGGTGAAAGGCCCTGATAAAGATGTGATATACGCCAAAGCTCAAGAAGTAATGGATTTATTGTATGCGACCCCTAACACCAAGGATATTCGTAGTGATTGGGAAAACCGCATTACTAAAGTCGTTGTAAAAGTAGACCAACAAAGAGCTAGGCGCTCTGGAGTAACCTCATCGGATATCGCCAATTCACTGCAAAGTTACTTCTCTGGTGCTAGCGTCACTGAGTTTAGAGAAGGTGATGATATTATACCGGTGAAACTCAGAGCCAATGAAACCGAGCGCTCTAACTTAGATAGATTGCGCTCGCTAACTGTGTACTCCGAAAGTACTGGCAAGGCTGTACCTTTGTTTCAAGTGGCTTACCTAATACCTGAAAACCAATACTCTAAAATTCAGCGGGAAGATATGACCCGAACAGTGAGTATCGAAGCCAAAAATAGCCGCATGGCAGCAGAAGATCTCAAACGCATAGTCGATGAGCAAATTCAGCAGTTGGCACAGGATTTACCCACTAACCATTCAATTGAATATGACGGTGTAATTATAGAGTCAGTGGCTGCACAAAAGGCCCTCAGTGCCAGTATGCCCTTTGTGTTAGGCGTCATTTTTATACTCTTGGTTGCCCAATTTAACTCTTACAGACGAGCTTTTGTTATTGTATGTACTATGCCTTTATCTATTGTAGGCGCGGTAATAGGTTTGCTGGTGATGAACGCGCCATTTGGCTTTATGGTGACCTTAGGTATTTATAGTTTAGCTGGGATTATCATTAACAATGCGATTGTATTAATCGACCGTATAGATATTGAAAGGCAAGGTGGGGCTAGCGACTACCAAGCTATTTTAAGTGCAAGTAAGTCAAGGTTACGACCCATTATCATGACGACTATAACCACAGTAATGGGGCTATTACCTCTTATAATTGGCCATGACCCACTGTTTTACGGAATGGCTACAGTTATTGCATTTGGTTTAGCAGTTGGAACCGTGTTAACACTTGGCGCTGTGCCTGTGTTATACGCCACCTTTTTTAAGGTACATATACCCAAAAATAGCTAAGCTTGGTTGAATGCAGATTAATCTTAAAAAGTGGCACCTAAGCTAACCGTTAGCGCACTTTAATACTCAGAGGGCTTACTTACAAAGCTACAACATTAGAGTTACAGAAAGGAAGCTTGGTAATATAAAACAATAACTACCAAGCTTTTTAGCGCTACCTATAAATATTTAAATACCCTAGATAGCAGCAGGTTTGGCTAAATTTAGTTTGGATATTTTTGGTTAAGCGCTTCAACCAACTCTAACAAGTCCTTCACTAAATAATCCGGTTGTGGTGCTAGCGGATACAACTGCTTATTAGGGCGTGCAACAAAAGCGGTTTGTAAACCTGCTGATTTTGCTCCAGCTATATCCCAACCGTGGGCAGCAACCATAAGCACTTCTTCAGGCTTCACACCCATTTTTTCTAACGCCCACGCATAACTACGTAAATCAGGTTTATAAACTCCAATATCTTCAACACTTAAACGCTCAACAAAAAAGTCAGTTAATTTGGCATGGGCAAACTGCGCTTTAACGCCAGCATTCGAGCTATTGGTTAAGCTGATAATTTTGTACCCTGCAGCAGTTAATTGGGTTAAGCCTTCTCTAACATCTGGATGGGGAGGCAATGATAATAGAGGGGGTACAATTGCTTGCTTGGCTTGTTCGTCGCTAAGAGTTATACCATTGTTTTTAGCCACCATCTGTAATGCTGCTACACCTATCTTACCGAAGTCATGAAACTCCCCTCTAGCAGTATCAACTAGCGAGTAATGCAACATAGTTGAAAACCATAATGGCAATAAGCTATCGTCGTTGTTTAACGCTTTACCTACTGAAGTACGCATCGACTCTAGGTCGAGTAGGGTTTCATTTACATCAAAAATAATAAGCTTAGGTTTTTGTTGTGCCTGTACATTTGTCATAGTGGTTACCATTAATAGAGTTGCTAAAAATAGGCGTATACAAATTTTCATTTATGGTCCTGTAGTTGGTTTAAATCGATTGTTTGTCACGTTAAATGATAAATAAAACGCCACGGGCATTTTATTGTAAACGATCTCAGTATCTAGACCAGAAAACATTGGATAATGTTTCAATCATTTTGAGGCAAATTATAGTCATATATTATTTCTCAAAAGACAGCAGTTTATATTGTTATAAAAGTCACAACCCTTTAATGTAAGTTTAGTGTTTATACTTTTATCAGTGATTCTCTTTAGGATAAATTTCCGTGTTTTTTGAAAAAATTAGACATGAAATAACCGTAAAAGCAGCATTTTTAATATTTTTGATCACCTTATTAGCTACGGTTGTCAGGCCCATGCTGATTGACCAAAGTGTCTACTTTACTTATATCGGTGCCTTAAACTCATTATTATTGGGCTCCATGTATTTGTATTTCAAACATACTAAACCTAAAGCTTGGCACCCCATGTTATTTGTATGTATGGGAGTGTTAATACTGTCTCCAATTACATTTATATCTGGTGGCGTAAATAGCCAGTTTGCATTTGTATTTCCTGTTATTCCTATTTTTATAACCTTGGTAGGTAACGCTAAATACACTTGGATAACGGCAATATTATTGTTTATTACCGTGATATTAATGTATCTAAATATGGATTTTTTCCCCGATTATACCTTTGAGACTGTTTCAGCGAATAAAACTGCATCTAGAGCAGTCTGGCTATGTTTGGCCATTTTACTTAGTACCACTTTTGGGGTGCAGTTAAGTCGTATTTACGGAACTTTAGGGAATAAAATTAGTGAGCAGGCTGCCACTGACCAACTTACAGCATTACATAATAGACATTCACTAATGCAGTCGTTACACACTATGTTACAAGACGCAAAAATCGAAGAAGGCTCACTTTCAGTAATGATGATTGATATAGACCACTTTAAGGCTATCAATGATAATTACGGCCATTTAGCGGGTGATAAATGTTTAAAGAAGATAGCTGAGTTAATCAAACAAAATGTAAGGGGCTCACAAGATTTAGCCGGCAGATATGGCGGTGAAGAATTTATAGTTGCCATAAAGGATATTAGCCCATCAAAAGCCAGTAACATAGCCAATAGTATTCGCACCGATATTGAAAAAACAGCCATATACTTTAATGATTTACAGAAAATAAATGTGACTGCCACTGTGGGTGTTTGCACCATAGAAAACTCAAAACTAGAATCTGTTGAGCAGCTAATTGGTCTGGCTGATGAGGCTTTGTATAAAGGCAAGCATAATGGTAGAAATCAGGTTGTAGTGGCATAGACTAGGCTGTGATACTTAAGCTAGTTACCGAATAAGTTAAGCGCCGATATTGATATATACCTTGGCAATTAAGCCTTGCTCTGGATGATTTGTTAGAGTCACATGCCCTGAGTGCATATCAACGATACGTTTGATAATAGCCAAGCCTAAACCTGAGCCTAAACTCCCCCTTGCTTTATCTCCTTGGGTAAAAGGTTCAAATAATCCTTGGATACAATCATCTGGAATACCCGGACCAAAGTCCCTAACAGAAAACCATAATGTTTGATTTTTTTTATCAAATCCAGAGTCAATTTCAATGTTATCACTGCCATAGCGAAACGCATTTTCAATAAGGTTATCCAGCACTCTTTTTAAGGCGACTCTTCTAATTAAAGTGTTAGGTATGGGGTTTAGGTTTAGCCGGATATTGTGATCTTCTTCGATATTTCTGGCTTGTACTGCGTCTTGAATTAGCTCATTAATATTGCCATTTTCTAGACATTCTTGCTGATCTTGACGAACATAATCTATGAATTGATCGATGATCTCATTCATATCTTCAATGTCATGCTCTATCCCTTCTTTTATCCAGTTTTGATCTTCTGGGAGCATTTCAGATGCAAGCCTAATGCGAGTTAATGGCGTACGTAAATCATGGGAAATACCAGCAGTTAACAGAGCTCTGTCATCCTCTAATTGTTTTATTCCCTTAGACATCTGATTAAAAGCACGGGTTACCGCTATCAACTCCGTGGAGCCTTCCTCTTTTAAAGCTTTAGGCACTTGGCCTCTTCCAACCTGCAGTGCTGCATCTTGCAAAGCCTGTAATGGACGGTTCAACCTACGCACAAAAATCAAGCTGCCACCTACACTTAAAATCCCTATCATCAGCAAATAAACCAAGTGGGGTGAGCCATCCCCTTGGCCAAGGCCTACCATAGGTATGGTTATCCAAATTGAGGGATCTTGTGGTGGGTTTACCCAATATAAATAAGGTTCACCTTGGGTGATCCTAACTTGCGCTGGTCCTCCTAGGTTTTCGGACATTTGCTTAGACCAAAGTTGATAAGGAATAGCTTGGTCTAAACCATGTTTAATCGCTTCGCTTTGGCTATACACCTTCATATTGGCAACATTGTAAAACCTTGGTTCTAGCACTGGGGTGTGGCTGTCGAGGTCTTCCACAAATGCCATTTTAATTTGGTTAGCTAATAAGTTGTTTATTTGCTTAACGTTTGGACTAACAAAATAGAAGGTAACAGAAACCAAAGACACCACTTGGTTAATCAATAACAAAATGGCGATAAGTAAAACCGTTTGGCCAAAGGCGCTTTTGGGAAATATCCGCATTAAACTAATTCAAAGGTGCGTAGCACATGTTTTATGTTTAGCTAAGGCTAACTAGCCTTACCTCCATCAGGCACAAATACATAGCCTAACCCCCACACTGTTTGGATATACCTAGGGTTGGTAGGGTCGTCTTCAAGCATACGGCGCAAACGAGAAACTTGCACATCTATGCTGCGCTCTAATGCACTGTAGTCTCGACCGCGGGCTAAATTCATAAGCTTGTCTCTAGAGAGTGGCTCTCTAGGGTGAGAAACCAAGGATTTTAACACCGCAAACTCACCACTGGTTAAAGTCATGGGAGTGCCATCTGCTACCATTTCACGAGTCCCTAAATTAAGTGAGTACTTACCAAACTCAATAATTTGCTCTTCAAGAGATGGTGCACCTGGGGCTTCTGTTGTTTTGCGCCTCAGCACGGCTTTAATTCTTGCGAGTAACTCTCTTGGGTTAAAAGGTTTAGGCAAGTAATCGTCAGCGCCCATTTCTAAGCCAATAATTCTGTCTACTTCGTCACCCTTGGCGGTTAACATGACAATAGGAATTTGATTATCTTTTTGTCTTAAACGGCGGCAGATAGATAGGCCATCTTCACCGGGCAGCATTAGATCTAAAACAATTAGGTGAAAGTTTTCACGCTCTAATAATCGGTCCATTTGCTCAGAGTTGGCTGCTACCCTTATTTGATAACCCTGCTCAACCAAATAACGCTCAAGTAAACTCCGTAAGCGCATATCGTCATCTACGACTAAAATTTTTGTTGTTTCTTGGCCCATCATTTCATCCACATATCAGAAAGTAATTACCTTATGTTAAACACTATATGTGAAAGGCTATAAATTCAAAAGGTTAGCAAGTGTATTGCATAGCTTGGATTGTTACAAAGTTTGTCAACTTCATCACAAGATTAGTGTGTCGCTCCCGCCCTCTTGGAGGCTCAATCTTCGCTAACCCAATCCATTTGAAAGCCAGCGCGGCGTTTTTTATCAAGAATTTCTTCTAATAGAGGCATTAACACTAGCTCCATGGCTAAGCCCATCTTCCCTCCGGGAACCACTATAGTGTTGATCCGTGACATAAATGAGCCGTCTATCATTTTAAGAAGAAATGGATAGTCGACATTTTTCATTTCTCGGCGAAAACGTACCACTACAAAACTTTCATCTTGGCTGGGGATTTCTCGGGCACTAAAGGGATTAGAGGTATCCACAGTTGGTACTCGCTGAAAATTAACATGGGTCCGGGAAAACTGCGGGGTTATGTATTGAAAGTAATCGTCTAGGCTGCGGACTATGCTACTCATTACCGCTTCACGGGAATGGCCTCTGTCTGTGGTATCGCGGACAATTTTTTGGATCCATTCTAAATTTACAATAGGTACTGTACCTACCAATAAATCCACATGTTTAGCCACATTCACTTCATCGTTTTTTACACCGCCGTGTAGGCCTTCGTAGAATAAAACATCGGTTTTTTCTGGTAAATCTTGCCAAGGTGTAAAAGTACCTGGCATTTGATTGAATGGCACTGCTTCATCAAAGGAGTGTAAATATTGTCTATGCTTACCTGTACCCGTTTCGCCGTATTCTTTAAACAGGGTTTCGAGCATTTCAAAATCATTGGCCTTGGGGCCAAAGTAACTAATATGCCTACCTTGCTCTTGGGCTTTGCGAATTTCCACTTCCATTTCTGGGCGAGTAAATCGATGAAAACTATCCCCAGCTACAATGGCAGCGTTCACCGACAAATTTCTAAAAATATGGCGAATAGCATTAGTAGTCGTTGTTGTACCCGCTCCAGATGAGCCAGTAATTGCAATTATGGGGTGTTTAACAGACATTCAATATTCTATATCAAGAAAAGAGCATCATTTATAAGCAAGCTTGGCACTTGGGTCAAGTACAACGTAAGATTCACCCAGTATTTTTATCACTCTATTTGGGGGTAAAAATGCTAATCAAGATGTAAACCAAGATGACTAATCAGTCATACTTTGAAATAAAAAACATAGTGCATAGGTCTTCAGTGGGCAGTAATGGTATTTATGCCATTAACATTAATTATTGTTTTGGAATAAGGTTTGTAAATACCATGAATGTAAAACGCGGAATTCTTGTTGTCCTCATATTAGCTTTGATAGGAGCATTTTTTGCTTTCGACTTAGGGCAGTATTTAACATTAGATAGTTTAAAAGCTAATCAACAACAGCTTGCAGAGTTTATTGAACAAAACTGGCTACAAGCTTTCTTTGGGTACCTCATACTATACGTCATAGTCACCGCCCTTAGCTTGCCAGGTGCAGCTATTTTAACACTTGGTGCAGGAGCACTATTTGGCTTAGGCTGGGGATTAGTGCTAGCTTCATTTGCTTCAACCATTGGTGCAACGCTAGCCTTTTTAGCATCTCGCTTCTTACTTAGAGACTGGGTTAAAAATAGCTTTAGTCAAAAAATTGCAGCCATAGATGCAGGCATTGAAAAAGACGGGGCCTTTTATTTATTAAGCCTACGCTTAGTGCCTTTATTTCCATTTTTCATTATCAATTTGGTAATGGGTGTCACGGGTATACGCACCATCACCTATTACTGGGTAAGCCAAGTGGGTATGTTAGCTGGCACCTTTGTGTTTGTGAATGCCGGTACCCAATTAGCGAATATTGAATCCCTATCTGGCATAGTTTCGCCCAATATCATCTTATCTTTTGTGTTGTTAGGTGTGTTCCCACTTATCGCGAAACTAATACTAAACGTAATCAAAACTCAACGCGTTTATAAAGGCTGGGAAAAGCCTAAAACCTTTGACCGCAACATGGTGGTCATAGGTGCAGGTTCAGCTGGTTTAGTGACAGCTTATATTGCGGCGGCGGTAAAAGCCTCTGTGACCCTTGTAGAAAAACACAAAATGGGCGGCGACTGCTTAAACACAGGTTGCGTACCTTCTAAAAGTTTACTCCATGCAAGTAAATTGGCTTATATGCATAAAGAATCAGAAAATTCAGGGGTAAATTACCAAGCGCCAGAAGTTGATTTTAAAGCGGTTATGGGTCAAGTACATAACGTAATCAAGTCTATAGAGCCCCATGACTCTGTGGAACGTTACGAGTCTTTAGGAGTAAACGTAGTAACAGGTAGCGCTACTATTGTGTCGCCTTGGCAGGTTGATATTCAGACCGAAAACGGAGTGCAGTCATTAACCACAAAGAACATAGTTATTGCTACTGGTGCCAGTGCATTTGTGCCTCCAATCCCAGGGTTGAAAGATGTAGATTATTTAACTGCTGAAAACCTCTGGAACCTAACAGAGCAACCTAAACGTTTAGTAGTACTTGGCGGTGGCCCTATTGGTAGTGAACTTTCTCAAGCCTTTGGTCGTTTAGGGACGCAAGTTACACAAATTGAAAAACATAACCAATTGTTAAGTAAAGAAGACCCAGATGCAGCCGAGCATTTATATAAGCAGTTAATTAAAGATGGGGTAGATGTACGTCTAAACACGACGGCTAAAGCCATAGAAAAAACAGCTGAAGGACAAGTGATTGTTCTTGAAAAAGACGGCGCGGAAGAGCGCGTAGCCTTTGACAAAATCTTAGTGGCGGTGGGCAGACAAGCAAACTTAAAAGGGTTTGGCCTAGAAAAACTAGGAATAGAAACCGACAGAACCATAATCACCAACGAAATGTTGCAGACTAAATATCCAAATATTTTAGCGGCAGGTGATGTAGCCGGCCCTTACCAGTTTACCCATACTGCGAGTCATCAGGCTTGGTATGCTGCGGTTAATGCATTATTTAGAGGCTTTAAAACCTTTAAAGTAGACTACAGCGTGATCCCTTGGGCTACCTTTACTGAGCCAGAAATTGCCACTGTAGGTTTAAATGAAACTGCCGCTAAAGAAAAAGGCGTTGCTTACGAAGTGAGCCGCTATGATATTGGTGGATTAGACAGAGCATTGGCAGACGACCACGCTAGAGGTTTTGTAAAAGTGCTTACCGTGCCAGGTAAAGATAAAATATTAGGCGCAACTATAGTTGGTGCCCATGCAGGTGAGTTATTAGCTGAGTTTGTATTAGCAATGAAGCATAACTTAGGTATGAACAAGTTATTGGGTACTATCCATATTTATCCGACCATGGCAGAAGCCAATAAAAATGTGGCAGGGGTATGGAAAAAAGCCAATGCACCAGAAGGCCTATTAAAGCTTGTTGAACGCTTTCACACCTGGAGAAGATCATAATGAATACTATGTACTCACTCACTAAAGGGGCGCTAAAAAGCTCCTTAATAGTCGCAGCTTTAGTGTTACTACCGAAAGCCTATGCCTTTGAACATAAACACTCGCAGTTCACCCAAATACTAGCTGATGTTGTAGTGGTGTCTGATGATAAAAAACAAACCCGCGTAAATTACGCCAAGTTAAGTGCAAATCCAAAAGCACTCAATACTTACTTAGCTAGCTTGTCTGCAGTGACTGAGCAAGAATACAAAACTTGGTCTGAAACGCAGCAACTGAGCTTTTTGATGAACGCTTACAATGGCTATACTCTAAAGTTAATTGTTGATAATTATGCAGATTTTGCTTCTGGTGAAGCAAAATCCATAAGAGATCTAGGCAGTATATTTAAAAGCCCGTGGAAAAAAGAGTTTTTTACCTTATTAGGCAAAAAGCGCCACTTAGATGCAATTGAGCATGGCATGATTAGAGAATGGTTTGCCTACCCAAGAATTCATGCAGCTTTAGTTTGTGCTGCAGTGAGCTGCCCACCATTACGTAATGAAGCCTTTGTAGCCGATAAGGTGGTTGCGCAACTTGATGATCAAATGACATTATTTTTAAGTGATGACTCACGAAATACCATTAATATTAAGGAAAAATCACTAGAACTGTCTCCCATATTTAAATGGTATGCAGATGACTTTGAAAAAGGTTACCAAGGCTTTAATAAGATTCAGGACTTGATACAGGCTTATGAAAAAGATATCGCCAACAACCCACAACAAGTTGAGTTTTTACAGACTCAAAATTTTGCTGTGGATTATTTAGACTACGACTGGCGCTTAAATGATATTTCAACTTTTTAACCTAAAGCTCGCCAGTATAGTGTTACTGGTGAGCTTTAGCGTATCTAATGTTGTAGCTGCAGCAGCTGAAACATTAGATGCGTCTAGTCCTCAATGGCAACAGACCCTCAAGAATGCTAAAGGTAAGTCAGTTTACTTTTATGCTTGGGGAGGCTCTAAGTCAGTTAACGAGTATTTACGCTGGGCTAAAAGAGAAATAGCAAAGCAGTATGGCGTGAGGTTAATACATGTAAAAGTTACTGACCCAGGTGAAGCTGTTTCTCGTTTGAAAGCAGAGAATGGCCGTACCAGCGCCATTGATTTAACTTGGATAAATGGTGAAAACTTTGCCTACCTTAAGCAGCATGACCATTTACTAGGTAACTTGTGGTCGAGTATTCCTAATACCGCCAAGCTAGCCACTGATGACCTACCTATCACCGTTGATTTTGGTGAGCCTATGGACGGTTATGAGGTGCCTTGGGGCATAGGCCAGTTCAATTTAATCGCTGAGGAATCGGTGTTCTCTAATGCTCAGTTTAGTGCAGATGACTTATTAACTATTGCTCGCAGTAACCCTGAAACCTTGACCTACCCAAGGCCTCCCGAGTTTCACGGCTCTACCTTTTTAAAGCAGCTTTTGGTAAACCTAACCCAAGCAGATCAACGCTTATACCTTGCAGCGACTCAAGAAGCGCAAGAAGAGTTGCTACCAATACTTTGGACTTATTTAGATAAATTACATCCACTTTTATGGCAGCAAGGGACAGCATTTCCTACATCTTCTGCAGAACAATTTTTGCTATACCAACAAAAAAGCTTAGCTATGGCTGTGTCTTTTAATCCTAACCAATGGATAAAAGAGAAAGCCACTAAACAAATCTCAAGCTCAAGTGTGAGGCGTTCATTTATTGATGGTGCTATCACCAATAGTCATAATTTAGCTATACCCAAATTTGCGCCCAATCCCGAGGCTGCAAAAGTAGTCATTAACTTTATGTTAAGTGAGCAAGCTCAGCAGCAAAAATTTGCTGGAGAGTGGGGAGACCCATCCGTGCTTAAGTCTATGTTTAACAGCCGCTCATCATTACAAGCCCACGCTGAGCCCCATAGCTCATGGCAATTAATTCTTGAGGATGCATGGCAACAACGTTACGGCGGCTAGGTGGAGTATTAGGCTGGTGCCTTGTACTCTTTATTGCCAGCCTACCTCTGTGGGGAATTTTATTTGGACTATGGCCTGATTCGGATACAGCCATAGCCGATTTTTTACGATTGCTAGCCTATCAGGGCCTAGCTTTGTCCCTTTGGCAGAGTATTTTTAGTGCTGTGTTTAGCAGTTTAGTCTCTTTGTACATTGCATTTTTGATCTATAGCCAATATCAGTCACCCTCTAAAGTTGGGGCCTCTTGGCTTGAAAAATATCTATCTCCCTTATTATCCTTACCCCACTTAGCCATTGCCTTAGGATTAGTGTTTTTATTTAGTGAGTCTGGCGTCATGTTTACGGGTAGTGATACTGGCTTACCCCGTAAAGGATTATCGACTTTTATCTTGGCCATTATAATTAAAGAAGTACCATTCTTTTTACTCATTCTAATTGCAATAGGCAGGCAGTTACCTATACATGCTTGGTTATTGCAAGGTCGAGCTCTGGGCCATAGTAGTACCACCAGCTGGTGGTTATTAGTATTCCCCAATATGCTAAAACAAGTACGTTTGGCTTTACTAGCGGCATCTGCCTATACCTTGTCAGTAGTGGATATGAACCTACTTGTTGGCCCAAATATCCCAGAGTTATTCGCTGTATCTGTGTACCGCTGGCAATCGAGTTTCAGCCCAGGCGACCAAGCGTTAGGTTTTTGGGCTAATGTGTTGCTATTGTTGCTTTTGGTGGTATCTATTGCCCTATTATATGGTCACGAGAAAATGGTTAACGGTGCTCTGAAGCATTGGGCAAGCTTAGGCCGACAAGTTCGCTTAGGAGTAGTTAAAGGCATAGGCCGGTTATGGTTACCGACCTCTGGGCTAATTACCTTACTTATGGTTTTGGTATTTTCACTGTGGTCTTTAAATGTTAATTGGCATAGCGAAACTGCTAGCTTAGCCAGTTTGAACACCCATTTATGGCAAGACGAATGGCTCTTTGTGGCTTTGCCATTACAAAATGCGCTGCTAATTGGCGTAGGTGCAGCAATGCTAGGAATTGGCTTTGCCTTGCTGGCTTTAGAGCTACAAAGGCAAAAGGGCCGCTATTTACCTGACTATATTTGGTTACTTGGTATTTTACTGCCTCAGCTTAGTATGGTGTTGGGCTGGCAGGTGTTACATATTGGGTTAGAAGGGCAATATCATAATGGATGGGTGATGTTCGCCCACCTTCCCTTTACATTTAGTTACGCATATTTGGTATTAAAAGGGCCTTTTAATAGCATAGATCCTAATTACGAATTAATAGCTGCAAGCTTTGGGTACTCCCCTTGGCAGCGCTGGTGGAAAATACGTTTTAGATTACTGCTTCCAGCTGTTTTATCTGCCTTTGCCATTACATTTGCAGTTAGCATCGCCCAGTACATTCCTACTTTAATGATAGGTGCAGGAAGAGTTACCACTATAACCACAGAGGCAGTTGCCATAGGTACAGGTAGCCAACAAGACGTAGCGGCACTGTATATTTTGCTGCAATCTTTTTTACCCTTAGCCGCTTTTTTAGTCACTGCATTTTTGTCGAGTCGCATTGCAGGGCCAAAACATACAAATATTGGGAATATCTAGATGTTGAGTATCAAAAACTGCCAAATTAGCAGCGAAAAATGGCAAATTAGCCTCCCAGAAATACAATTAAATTCAGATGAGTTATTAGTCATTATTGGCCCTAGCGGTATTGGTAAGTCAACCTTGTTACATTGGTTGTTAGGCAATCAGCCTAAGCATGTAAACATAAGCGGTCAGGTTTTGATTGATGGCCAAGATGTGAGTCTATTGGCTGTGGAAAATCGCCACATTGGCCTGCTAATGCAGGACGTTTTTTTGTTTCCCCACCTTAGTGTTACAGATAATATTTGCTTCGCTTTACCTAAAAGTGCTGAGTTTGCATCAAAGAAACAACGCTACAACAAAGCCCAAAAAATGCTTGAACAAATTAACCTAGAGCACCTTAGCAAGCGTTATCCTCAATCTTTAAGTGGAGGCGAACGCTCTCGAGTAGGCTTAGTAAGAGCATTAGCGAATCAACCCAAAGTAATGTTACTCGACGAGCCCTTTGCAGCCCTTGATCCAAGTAACCGAGAAAAAATAGGTAACTGGGCGTTTCAACAATTAGCACAACAGGCCATTCCAAGCATAATGGTGACCCATGACCTTAACGATATACCAGCATCTGCTAAACAACTTAATTTGGCTGACTATTACCAGTCAAAAGACACACAATAGAGTAACGACTTTATGATAGATCCATTACTAAATAAGCTACTAAGGTCTCCCTTAGCGATAATAGTTAAGCCTTTAATTGCCGCCGGAATTACCGCAAATCAAGTCACAGTTGCAGGGTTCATATTAGGCATGCTGGCTGTGCCTGCTATCATTTCAGAGCACTTTACCCTAGCCCTTATTTTGATTTTAATAAATCGAATTTGTGATGGATTAGACGGAGCAATTGCTAGGCAAACCCAAACATCGGATGCCGGTGGCTTTTTAGATATCAGCCTAGATTTTATATTTTACTCTGCCGTTGTGTTTGCTTTTGTAGTGAGTCACCCGGAGCAAAATGCCATTGCGGGTAGTTTTCTAATGTTGTCTTTTACTGCCACAGGAAGCTGCTTTTTAGCGTTTGCATCCATGGCCTGTAAATACGATATGCAAAATCCTGAATACCCTAATAAAAGCCTGCATTACATGGGCGGTTTAGCAGAAGGCTTCGAAACCATAGTTGTATTGTGTTTGTTTTGTATTTTCCCGCAATACTTTGTGCCAATAGCTCTGGTCTATGCCGTCATGTGCTGGATAACTACTGGAGTCAGAATTATCACTGGGTATCAGACTCTCAAAAAAGTTAACGTCACTGAATCAAACTGAAGGTAGCGAGTACGAATAGTAAGTTAATCGCGTTTCAACTATCTAAGCTCAGCTCAACCCTCTATTATAGGTGGCTGATTATAAGTCATTTGTAAGAGAAGTAGTCTTGAATTTAAGCTTGCCCCGGTTATTCCTATTTATATGTTTGTTAACAGCTTGCGAGCGAGCACAATTTAAAGACCAAGTGACCCAAACTTACGGTCTTGCTGATAGAAGTTCAGAATATCGTGCTCTGGTAAGCAAAAACCCAAAGGAGCTAAGTGGTGAGCAGCTATACAACCGCACGCTTACCCTTTGGGATATCCCTTATCGTGAATTAAAGCTCCCCACTTCAAACGGTAGTGCCCACGTTTTAGTTTCAGGACCTGTTGATGGTAAACCTATTGTGTTACTCCATGGAATGAGCGTAGATTCTACTATGTGGTACCCCAATATTAAGGCCCTTTCAGAGCATTATAGAGTATACGCCATTGATGATATTTGGGGCGCTGGTAAATCTACACCTAGCCATGAAGATACAGAGATAACAACTTTAGTGGCTTGGTATTTTGAAGTATTTGAACTGCTACAACTGCAACAAATAAATCTGATTGGCGCATCTCAAGGGGGGTGGATAGCCACAAACTTAGCCCTTAGCGCCCCAGAACGATTTGATACTCTAGTTTTACTAAGCCCAGCTCAAACTATCACTTGGCTTGAACCCAGTTTAGATATTCTTGCTAATATGTGGTTTAAATTAAACCCAGAGCGAGATGGCCTTGAAGATAATTTAGAAACCTTATCTAGTCGCGTAGAGAATATTGATATTCTGTATAAAGACCGTTTTTTTAGCACCATTAAAAACGAACCAAGATCGCCTATCCTTTTGGATATGCAACCTTTTAACGATGCGCAATTATCAAGGTTATCTATGCCAGTATTACTTTTAGTAGGAGATGATGATTTAGTTAACGACTTGGACACAGTGCAACAAGCCAATAAAATATTGCCAAATGTTCAGGCTGAAATCATTCAGGAAAGTGGCCATTTTATTAACGCTGACCAAGCAGATTTAGTAAACAGGAAAATCTTAGCCTTTTTAAAAAATGAAAGTTAACTGATACCGCATACTTTGGCAGCAACAAGCTTGAAAAGATTAGCGTGCCAATGGACACTTATTTCAATAGTTAGTGTCCATAGGAACTAAAGTGATATTAATGTATAACGAGTAAAGATTGTTAATCAGCAAAATATATTAGGGAGGTTATCAACCTTGAATGAACTAACACCCAAGTCTATAGGATGCCCATATTGTGGTGAAACCATCAAAGTTTTACTAGATGCATCTGATGTTGCCGAGCAATACATTGAAGATTGCCAAGTATGCTGCAGACCAATTAGCTTTTTGGTTTATGAAAGTATGGATGGCGAGCTTGATGTTAATGTGTACAGTGAAGATGATGTGTTTTAGCACTACACCATTAATGCATTTACAAAACTCTTCAATTGACCCGCTTCTTTAATTATAAAAACCACTGATACCATAACGGGTTACACCAGTTATCACTTTAGGTTAGAGTCTCTTGGGTTGTTTCTATTTTTAGGCTTATTTTAGCATGTCGCACGTTTTATCTGTAAAAGCTGTCTTACCTGGGCTAACTGTTTCAATCATTGTGGGCTTAGCAGCGCTATTTTTAAGTGAGCATTATGGCGCGCCAGCCATGTTATTTGCCTTATTACTGGGCATAGCCATGTCATTTTTATATGAAGACACCCAATGTAAGCAAGGTGTTGAGTTTGCAGCAAACCATGTATTACGAATAGGTGTTGCTTTACTAGGGTTTAGGGTTGCATTTGGTGACTTGCTAACACTAGGGTGGAAAACCGCACTGTTATTAGTGTTTGCTATCCTAAGCACAATTACCATAGGCGTAGTCTTGTCCAAAGCCCTAGGTTTAAATAAACGCTTTGGGGTGTTAACTGGCGGGGCTGTGGGGATCTGCGGTGCATCAGCGGCTATGGCCATTTCGGCAATTCTTCCTAACGACAAACATAAAGACAGAGACACCCTTTTAACTGTGATTGGGGTCACCTCTTTATCGACCATATCTATGATTTTGTACCCAGTTATTGCCGATGCTTTAGGGTTAAACCATACAGAAACTAGCATCTTTTTAGGGGGAACAATCCATGACGTTGCGCAAGTAGTAGGAGCCGGGTACTCAGTGTCTGAACAAACCGGAGATCTCGCCACCTTAACCAAGTTAGTAAGAGTCTCTTTTTTAATGCCAGTAGTACTTTGTATATTGTTGTTATTAAAACTAAATTTAGATAAAGATCTTGAAGCTAAAAGCCCCAAATTCCCTGCTTTTTTAATCGTATTTGTATGCTTAATGACATTAAACAGTATGTTAGACATTCCAGCTTTTGTTACCCAAGCAGCAACTGATTTTTCTCGCTATGCCCTGGTCATTTCAATTGCTGCCATAGGTATGAAGTCAAACTTAAGACAAATTTTAACCGTCGGCCTTAAACCTATTTTCTTGCTGTTATTTGAAACTATTTGGATTGCCCTAGTGATTTTGTTGGCGTTACCTTATTTGTAACCTGTAAGTTTTACCTTAGACAACTTTGGATGATGGGCCATAAACATTGTTTTTAGACTTTTTCCACAGCTGCCCTTAACTCACATTTACCTTAATTTGCACAAGCTAGGTGGCTTTTAGTCGTTGCATTTTTCATCAATTCCTGCAATATTGTCCTACAATTATTGTTGAACAATATTAAAAATCCAGATGAATATATCTAAAGACGTTAAACCAGAAGACAAGATCATCCCCTTAAAACATTACGGGCGCTGGATAAGTGGCGCCTTGGTTATAGTGCTTCTAGGTTTAATTGTTAGGGCATTCATTTATGGGCAAATAGATTGGAGCATAGTGCAGCAGTTCTTTTTTGCTGACACCTTACTAAAAGGGCTAGGCAACACTTTACTATTAACCATTTGCTCCATGGCTATTGGGCTAGTATTAGGTATATTGTTTGCAGTAATGAGAATGTCTGACAACCCTGTTACGCGTGGTTTTGCAGGGCTTTATATTTGGATATTCCGCGGCACACCTATTTATCTGCAACTGCTTATTTGGTTCAACTTGGCTTTAATATTTCCAGTGCTAAACCTTGGTTTTGTTGAGTATCAAATGGTGGATCTTATGACACCATTTTGTGCCGCCCTTTTAGGGTTAGGCATTAACGAAGGTGCCTACATGACCGAAATTGTACGTAGCGGCATATTATCCGTAGATAAAGGGCAAATGGACGCATCAGCCTCTTTGGGGATGAATCGCTTAACCGCTATGCGCCGCATCATATTACCCCAAGCAATGCGTGTAATTGTTCCACCCGTTGGTAATGAATTTATTGGCTTACTTAAAACTTCGTCTATGGCGTCTGCTATTGCTTTTGCTGAAATCCTATATCACGCCCAGCTTATTTACTTTGTAAATGCCAAAGTCATGGAGTTACTCATAGTAGCAACCGCTTGGTATTTAATAGTGGTTACCCTACTCACGATTGTTCAAGGGTTTGTAGAGCGTTATTTTAATCGTGGCCACGAACACAACACAAAGCGTTCTATGTTTACTATATTCATGTCCACAGTTCGCTTGAATCGACCAACAAAAGGAGCGTAACGTGTACATGCTCAAAGCTGAAAATGTTCGTAAATCCTATGGTAAAAACGAAGTACTAAAAGGAATAAACTTAGAGATTGCAGCGGGTGAGGTTACATGTTTACTAGGTCCTTCAGGCTCTGGAAAAAGTACTTTTCTGCGCTGTATTAACCGTTTAGAAAAAATTGACTCCGGTAGAATTTATATCGAAAACGAACTCGTTGGTGTCCGTCAACACAATGGAAAGCTGTACGAACAAACCGACAAAGAAGTGTGTAAGCTTCGGGAAAAAGCCGGTATGGTTTTTCAACATTTCAATTTATTTCCCCACCTAACAGTATTACAAAACCTCATTGAAGGCCCTGTAATAGTGCGCAAAGAAAGCCGCAAAGTTGCTACTGAGCGTGCACTAGGGCTATTAGAAAAAGTAGGTATGCTGAAGTTTAAAGATGCTTATCCTAAGCAGCTATCTGGTGGACAACAACAACGTGTTGCCATTGCTCGCTCACTAAATATGGAACCGTCATTAATGCTCTTTGATGAGCCTACCAGTGCTTTAGATCCAGAGCTAGTGGGCGAAGTACTTACCACAATGAAAGACTTAGCCGCATCGGGAATGACTATGATAGTCGTCACCCACGAAATTCAATTTGCGCAAAATGTTGCTACCAATGTTGTTTTTATGGATGGGGGATATGTGATTGAACAGGGTAGACCTAACGACATTCTAGTTAACCCTCAACACCCACGAACCCAAGAATTTTTAAGTAATGTTAGCTAGCAGGCACACCATCAGAATGCACCAAAGAGGACTCCCATGTTAAGTGATTTTATTAAAGCGCTGTCTGCTATCTGCTTTGCAGCAATGGCCTTATCGAACACAGCAATAGCACAAAGCAGCCATGATCGATTACCGCAATCCATTAAAGATAAAGGTGAAATAATCATTGGGATAAATGCTATTTATCCGCCAATGGAATACGTTGATTTAGGTACGGGCGTCCTTACTGGGTTTGATGTAGAGCTTGCACAGGCCTTAGGCACAGAGCTCAAGATCGACATAAAATTCGAAAACCAAAAATTTGACCAACTTATCAATTCTGTAAATACAAGCCGTGTTGACATGGTAATGTCTGGTCTTTCGGATAACGCTAAACGCAGAGAAACTCTAGACTTTATTGATTACTTCAACACAGGTACTCAAGTTTTTACAACCCGCCGCTTTTCGACACAAATCAGAAAAATTGCAGATATCAGCGGCAAACTATTGGCAGTTTCTGGCGCAACCGATTACTTAACGACAGTACAAAAATGGAGTGCTGATAACCTTGAAGCGAAAGGCATGCCTGCAATCAATATTATGGCGGTTGACTCAGCACCAACCGCTAGGCTGCAAATGATTCAGGGGCGAGCTCAGGCTTCGGCAGTGAGCCCAGAGGTTTTAGGTTGGGTTATCAAGCAAGCGCCAGGTACCTTTGTACCTGTTGGGCCGGTATTAGACCCAGCCCCATACGGTATTGCATTTACCAAAACAAACACCCAACTACGAGACGCCGTATTCTTTGCCATGCAGGCTTTGTTTAATAACGGTACTTATCAGGCTTTACTTGCTAAGTGGGAAATAACAGCTGGCACTTTAAGCACCCCTCTGATTAACGGTAAAAAGCCCGTACTTCATTAATCACTGCCTAGGGGAACAGCCAAACACTTGCAGCAAAACATATAAAAATTGAGTTGATTACGCCGTTTATGAAGAGTTTTACACTTGGGATTTTAACATTAGGGCAAGCGCCTCGCGAAGACATAGTACCCACTTTTCAGGCCATACTTGGGGGCAATACTAATTACGTACAAGCTGGCGCCCTTGATGGGTTGTCTCTCACGCAAATAGCAGAATTAAAAACCAATAACGCCCGAGAAGGTATCGAAACACGCTTGTTAGGTGGTGACTCAGTGTTAGTGCAGAAACAACAGCTCATAGATAAACTCAAGCTCAAGGCGACTCAATTAGCAACACGTTGCGACATATCATTTTTGCTGTGCTCTGGTAGGTTTCCCGAGTTAAAGCAGTCTCACCCATTTTTATTACAACCAATTGACTATTTAAAACCTATTGTGAAATCAGCGGCAACCGGACGCTGCCTATGCATTATAGGGCCAGAGTCAGATATGGAAATGGCGCCCAGTCAGTGGCGTGAATGTGCTGGCGAAGTAGTCACTGCGGCCGCATCACCTTATGACCATTTTGAATTACTGGCCGGCGCAGCCAAAAGAGCTAAAGCCATTGGCGCTGATATTATTTTTATGGACGACATGGGCTTTACTGAAACCCAGCGACAACTAGTTCGCACTGTGTCGGGAGTGAGCACCATTAACGCAACCAGCTTGTTTGCACGAATCATTGAAGAAATACGTTAAGAGACACCCATGCCAAACGATGTAAATATTATTAATGCCAGTTCGGTGGCACTAATTTGTGACAACGGTAAACCTCGCTCTGGTAACGACCAGAGTGAACTAAACATTATCCACAATGGCGGTGTGATTATTCGCAATGGTGACATTGTTGCTGTGGGCACTATGCCAACCTTATCGGCATGGTTAACTGACAAGATACCCGTTATCGATGCAACCGGAAAAACCCTATTGCCCGGGTTAATCGAATGTCACAGCCACCCTATTTTTGACGGAAATCGCCATTGGGAATATGTGAGACGCTTAGAAGGTGCCTCCGGGCAAAGTATTCGCGCAGAAGGTGGGGGGATTTGGTCTACCATAGTTAACACTCGTAAAGCGTCAGACTCCTTACTGATTACTAATACATTATCTGCATTTCAAAGCATATTAGCTGGCGGTGTTACAACCTTAGAAGTGAAGTCAGGTTATGGTTTAAACACAGAACAAGAGTTACGCTTATTGAGGCTATTAGACCAAGCTGCCAGCCATACCCCACTTGATATTGTGACTACATTTTTAGGTGCGCATATAGCGCCGCAGGATGGCAGAACTGTCAGTGAATATGTTGAGGAAATTAAAAACAAAATGGTTCCGGCTGTAATCAATCAAGGTATAGCTGAGTTTCATGATATCACCTGTGAAATTGGTGACTTTGAACATGAACACGCCACAGAATTATTATTGCAGGCGAAAGAGTTAGGTATTCCAACCCGTGTACATGCCGATGCCTCCTCTAACTCAAAAGGTTGGCGAACTGCTGTAAACAATGGCGCGGTAGCGGCCGATCACCTAACTTATACCCCTGATCACGAAATTACCGATATCGGCGCAACCAATACCATTGCAGTGTTACTACCTGCAGCTGAGCAATTTTACCTAGATAACCGTAAAGCGAACGCCAAACTCTTTATTGATACTCAAGTTCCTGTGGCCATTGCAACGGATTATTGCTCTTCTTTTCAGGCTACATCACTGACACTCACCATAGCGCAGGCCTGCTCCTGGTTTGGGATGACTCCCGCCCAAGCGATTGTGGGCGCAACCATTAATGCTGCATATGTATTAAACCGAGCGACAGACCGAGGCAGCCTAGACATAGGAAAACGTGGAGACATTACTATTTTTGACTGCGAACACCCTAACCAATTAGGCACAGCCATTGGCGCACCTATTGTGAATTGTGTAATCTCTAAAGGCCAGGTTATTTGGGCAAGCCAATCCTAAAGGTAAGTAATGAGCGTAATCACAGATTCACAAACAAGCGTTGGTAAAGTAGTAACCACATTAAAAAGAGCTATTTTTACCGGTGAGCTGCAGCCTGGAGAGCAATTACGAGAAGTGTTGCTTACTGAGCACTTAAGTGTATCTCGAAACAGTGTACGGGAAGCATTGAGAGTGTTGAGTGCCAATGGACTTACCAGCCATATGCCCAATAAAGGTGTTCGAGTTAGAAAATTAAGTATAAGTGAAGTAGAAGAGATATTTAAAACCCGTTTAATCATCGAGCGTCAAGCCGTGTTAAATGCAAATTTTTGCGAAGCGTCGCTACTTCAACAACTAGCGGCAGCGATGAACGACTATGCAAAAATGGCAAAAACCAACGATCCGGTAACCGTAGCTGAAGCCCACAATCAATTTCATGCAGCCTTAGTTGGTATCACTGGAAGTAAACACCTCATGGAGCTTGAACACTCCTTAATGCAGGAGCTTCAAGTTGTAATTGCCTCTGTGGATAGTGATAGGAATGACCTAACTAACGAAATAAAAAAACATCAAGCTCTAACGAATATGTTGCTCGAAAAGCGTATAGATGAGGCTGTTGAATGGATAGAAAACGATCTAGCCCTTACCAAAGATTTTGTGATTCAGCATCTTTGTGCTCCAAAACAAAAATTTAAAATACACACTTAATTACTCTGAACTAACGTGGCAAAGCTAGTATTGCGCCCCACCTTTTATGCCATCAATCAGGCTTATTTTTAAAAGGCATCAACAATAAATGTACTAAGTTGCTATTCGATTTTTCTGTTGGATATTCTTTCAAACCAATATTTATACCCATGTCGCCGTTTTTCGCAGTTTGGGTATAACTAGCAAATAACCTGTCCCAGATTGATAAATTAAACCCAAAGTTGCTATCTGTCTCACTTACAATTTGGCTGTGATGAATACGGTGCATGGTTTGCGTCACTATGACTTTACGAAGTAGCTGCTCTATATTTTTAGGAAGCGCAATATTTGCATGGCTAAACATAGCGGTGGCATTGAGTAGCACTTCAAAAATTAGAATCGCCATTAATGGAGCACCCAGTAGAACAACCGCCACTAACTTAATGGCAATACTCAGCCCAATTTCTATTGGGTGAAACCTAAGGCCAGTAGACACATCAATATGTGGGTCGGCGTGGTGTACTCTGTGTAGTCGCCAAAGCAAAGGTACTCGGTGAAATAACCTATGTTGCCAATAAATCAGGCAATCAAATAACACCACTGTAATGGGTATAGACCACCACAAGCTTACAGAAAATTGATTCCATAAACCTATATTGTGCTGTTGTGCCCACAGAGCAACCGCCCCTAAACCTGCAGGTATGAGCAAGCGAACCACCAAGGAGCCAAGAAAAATTAACCCAAAGTTTGAGGTCCAACGCGCCAGCTTAGATACCGGAGATTTGCGGTTAGGTGTTAATGCTTCCCAGCACATCATCAGTGCTAAAACGCCAATAAACACACCTAGCCTGATCCAAACTTCTGTGGTGCTATCAATCATCATGTTTGTTTATGCCTCAACCTTAGTTGGAACAATTCGCATTGCCGCAACCATTTATATATTATCATCTGCATATATTGCTACTTATCATGACAGGACCGAGTTTTTATGAAAGTTATTACCTTAATTGCAGGTATTTTATCTGTACTTATTTTGATGTTATCTGGCCCTTTATATCAAGCCGAAGTTTTAGAACTACGACAAGCCTTTATGGGATTTCGTGTGGCACTTATTGTGGGCGCAATTGTTTTGGTCTTAGTGTTAATTCAAGTTATTTTTATGCGTAAAAATATAGTATGGAGTACCACTATATTTTCAACTTTGTTAGCACTTGTGGCTGTAGGTTTTCCCTTAGGTATGATGAACAAAGGAAAATCTGTGCCCGCTATTCACGACATAAGCACCGATTTAGTTAACCCTCCTAAATTTAATGCCATTCTTGCCCTACGCGCAGACGCCCCCAACCCTGCAGCCTATCAAGGTGAAGAAATTGCCAGCCAGCAACGAAGCGCATATCCAGAGTTACAAACGCAAACTTACTCTCAATCTAGCGATCTAGTCTTTGATGCTGCACTAGCTTCTGTAAAAAATATGGGCTTAGAAGTCGTTACCGCAGACAAAGCCACAGGGCAAATAGAGGCATATGACACTACAGCTTGGTTTGGCTTTATAGATGACGTGGTAATTAGAATTCAAAGCCAAGCAGACAAAACAATATTAGATGTGCGTAGTAAGTCACGTATCGGCCGCAGTGACTTGGGTAAAAACACTGAACGTATTCATGAAATTTTAAATGGTATTCAATTAAATTAAACATCATTTATAAGGCTCTAATACACATACTATTATAGAGTAAGGTTTGTGATACAAAGCCATGAAGGAGGGGGCAAAGATCCCTCTTCATGGCGCATTTTTTGTTACAAGAATTCATTGTGAATAAAAACACTTCTCATTGACAAACCTATGTTTTAAAAGTAGTTTCAATCTTTTCAGACCTGAATTGTCTGATTTTCCAACCCAGTTGTGGAGCAAATCTAAATGGAACTTTTTTTAAATGAAGTGTTTAGCTTCCCGACCATAATATTCACCCTTCCTTTAATTATCTTAATGCTGTTCTGGCTTATGGCTTTTGCAGGATTAATTGATATTGAAATTCTTGATTTTGATAGCGACAGTGATGCTGACGCTACCAGTGGCACTTGGATAGAAAGCCTTGGTTTAGACGGAGTACCGCTAACCGTAGCATTAACCCTTGTTGATATTTATGCCTTTGCCTTTACCTATTTGGCCCGCAAATATTTGATGCCCTTGCTTGATGGCGTGTTAACGGCCACTGCCGTAGGTTTTATTGTGGCGATATTTGCAGTAGTGATTGCTATTCCTTTTGCTGCGGTATGTTGTAAACCTCTTCGTAAAGTATTTCATACTCATGAAGCTCTCTCGAAAAAAGACTTACATGGTGTGATATGCACTGTTACCACACAGACGGTTACCGAGTCTTTTGGTCAAGCGACTGCAGATGACGGCATGGTATATAGCATCAGAGCGAATACCCCCAACGATTTATCTAAAGGCAGCCGTATCGTGTTATTAGAGTTTTCTGAAGAAACCGATAGCTATACGGTCGCCAGCGAAGCAGAAGTAATGGCAATGTCATCTTCTAGCCTATAACCCCTTTCCCCAATAAAAAGTAGTTAATGGAGTCAACGTATGAATACTGAAAGTGATGTGATTTTTTGGATTTCTCTTGCTGTAGGCATTTTTGTATTAATTATGGGGGTCACGCTTATGCTTGCTCGCTTATACAAAAAAGTGGAGCAAGGCCGTGCCATGATCATCAACAAAATGGGTAACGAACCTACAGTTACTTTTACTGGTGGTGTGGTGATACCGGTATTTCATAAAATGGAAATTATGGATATCTCCTTGAAAACCATTGAGGTGGACAGAAGCGGCTCTGATGGTTTGATTTGTAACGACAACATTCGTGCAGACATCAAAGTAGGCTTTTTTGTAAAGGTAAACAAAAATAGTGATGACGTAATGAAAGTGGCACAAGCTATTGGCTGTGAGCGTGCGTCTAACATTACTACTTTAGAAGATTTATTTAGCGCCAAGTTCTCAGAAGCTCTAAAAACCGTCGGTAAATCTTTAGAGTTTGAAGACTTGTACGCTAAGCGAGATACATTTCGCGACATGATTATTGACAATATTGGCACCGACCTAAACGGTTACGTTTTAGAAGATGTAGCCATTGATTACTTAGAGCAAACGCCCCTAGAAAAACTTGACCCAAATAACATTTTAGACTCACAAGGTATTCGTAAAATCACGCAGCTCACTGCGGAGCAACACATAGAAACAAATGTGTTTCAACGTGATGAAGAGATGAAAATCAAACGTAAAGACGTTGAAACCCGCGAAGCAATACTTGAGCTAGAACGCCAACAAGCTGATGCAGAAGCTAAACAAAGGCGTGAAGTTGAAACTGTAGTTGCCCGAGAGACTGCCGAAACAGAACGAGTACAGCATGAAGAAAAACTCAAATCTGAGCAGGCTCGAGTACAGGCCGAGCAAGAAATTGAAGTGCAAGAGCAAAACAAACAGCGGGAAGTTGAAGTAGCCGAGAATAACCGCTTACGTGCCGTTGCCATTGAAGAAGAGCGCGTAATTAAAGCTCGTGAGCTAGAGCAAATTGAGCGTGAAAAAGAAGCATCCTTACAACGTATAGCCAACGAAAAACTCCTAGAGCATGAAAAGCGTGAAATAGCCGATGTTATTCGTAGCCGTGTTGAGGTAGACAAAACCGTAGCCGAAAAAGAAGAAGAAATTAACGATGTACGTGTGGTTTCTGAAGCTGAGCGCTTGAAAAAAGCCAAGGTGATTGCCGCCGAAGCAGAAGCTGAAGAAGCCTTAGTAAAAGACATTAAAGCCGCTGAAGCTGCAGAGAAATCTGCGGAGTATATTGCCAAAGAGAAGGCTGTCATTGCCATGGCTGACTTAGATGTAGCTGAAAAACTTGCCCTATCTCAACGTAAAGAAGCCGAAGGTAAAGAAGCCCTTGCTGCCGCCACTGGCTTAGCAGAGGCGAAAGTAATGGAAGCCCAAGCTATCGCCAAAGAGCAAGAAGGCATGGCTGAAGTAAGAGTACAAGAAGCCTTAGCCGATGCCGTTGAAAAAACCGGTGTGGCAGAAGCTGAAGTCATGGCGAAAAAGGCAGCTGCGGAAGCAGAAGGTATGACCAAGAAATTTGAAGCCATGGGCACTATGTCTGACAGTCAGCGTTCTCACGAAGAATTCAGAATGCGTTTAGACAAGCACCACGAAGAAAACATGGAGTCAATTACTACCAATGTAGAAATAGCGAAGCAACAAGCTCTAGTGTTATCTGAAGCCTTGAAAGAAGCCAATATTGATATCGTAGGAGGAGACACCAGCTACCTAGATAGCTTTGTTAAATCTTTGTCTGTGGGCAAGTCTATTGATGGTACCATAGGCAAGAGTGAAACCCTGCAAACTGCATTTGCAGACCACTTTAACGGCGATGCCAGCTTTGTCGAAGATGCCAAAGAACTGATTGCAGGCTTTGGTGGTGCCAGCGGTAATGCTAAAGATACCGCCATTACTGCACTTGTAGCTAAATTCCTCAAAGAAGGTGGAGACAACCCACAAGTGATGGATTTAGTCGCCAAGGCCTTAAGTAAAAAGAACGATAGTACTTCAAGCTAATACACAGTGTGTGGGCAGTGATTTCACTGCCTGTTTTTATTAGCTGGGAGAGGCTTTATGGCAGAACAAGCTACAAGAGATCAAAACCAAGTTGACCAAGCGGTTGCCGAAGGCGGCGCTTACGAAGTTATTCGCGCTCGATTAACCGAGCAAGCATCTATTCTTAAACAAAAAGTCGATACTCTTAATCAGGCCCGTATCGATGAATTTGGTCAAGCTAAACTTGATGTGCTCAGTCGAGTGCGAGTCAGAACCGAAAACAATTGTATTGCCAGAGATATAGTCCCCGTTGGAGAAAGTATCTTATTTGGTTACAACGTCTTTATTGGTCTTAAGAAAGAAACCAAAGTACAAGATGTATTTGGTCTGTTTAAGCTCAAACAGAGCGATGCAGGATATGACCTTGAAGCCCAGGATATCAGTGGCAGCTTTTTAGATGACAGCCTTTTTGTAAAAGAATTCAGTGAGTTATACGTTTACTATAAAGAAGCCCGTCTGATCCAGCTCAAAGTACAAAATCAAACGCTTTTTGCTGTATTTCAAATAGGCCGAAAGATTGAAGACACCCGAGTATTTCAGTGGCGAATTAACAAAGACGGCAGTGCTACCTACATAGATAACCGCGGTGAGCGAGCCATAAAAACCGCGCCATCACATGATTTTGAATGGCTAAAAGCTGGGCGCGAACAACACGAAACTGGACAGCATCCCCATGTTAATATCCTAGATTCTGTATTCGTTGAAACCATTGGTGGGCAGCTAACCATCAAGGTGGAAAATAATACAGAAGACGGCTTAGGTATATACAACGAACCCGTAGACGACCAAACTCAAAGCCTTGCCGATGCCGATATTCAATATGCACAAATTGGCACTTTGATTCTGCTAAAAATCCAACCTTACCGCGAAAAGCAGTATCGTTATTTGGTCTTTAACACTCGAACAAATCAGGTTAATCGTATTGATGCCATAGGCTTGGCTTGTGTGTCGTTACCAGAAGACCACGGCATTATCTTCCCAGGTGGCTATTACCTGCAAAATGGTGAAACAAAGTCCTTTCCTGATGAAATCGAAGGCTTGCGTTTTAAGCGAACTATCCGCTCTCCTAATGGTGAAGATGTACTGTATGTATTTTACGAGCCAGAGTCGGGTCTAGCTGGTTTGTACTCTTACAACCTGATCCGCAAAGAACTACAAAATCCTATTTATGCTCATGGTTATAGCGTGTTTGAAAACGGCACTATGGTGGTATTTGTAGCTGAAGACGAGGCAACGCGGGTCCACCCTATGCAAGTATGGGAAACTCCTTACTTCAGTCAAGAGCATGCCGCGAAACAACCCACCACAGATAGCTTTTTTAGCCGTATAGGCAACAAAGAGTTAGTGCGGGGTATTTCGGATTTGATTGCTATTAACCGCAGCATTAGCAACCCTAATCCTAGCCGAAACCTATACGAAGATTTAATTAAAACTTGCCATACCATGTTCGACAGCTATTACTGGTTGGCAGAGCCTGAGGTTGACGGTTTAGGTGAAGTATTACAAAAGATTACTGCCACTGCAGAGCTTGTTATTGATGAATTTATCAAGGTTGAACAAATACGCTTTCAAGCCGATAAGGGCCTTGGGCAAGCAGAGCAGAAACAAGCTGACGTGTTAGCGTCAGTCAAAATTAGCGATTGGCAGTCTCCTGAGCAATACGTGGCATGCCTTACGGCATTGCGCCAACAGCGTGGCCACCTAATTACCTTAAAAGACCAGCGTTACATAGATACATCGCGCATTGCAGAATTAGATACTCAAGTAACTGAAAAATTCGAAGAGGTGAGTAGTGCAACCGTAGAGTTTTTAGCAGCAGACAAGGCGCTGCAGCCATATCATGACAAAATCATCAGCTTAGAAAATAGCGTGGCTGAAGTTACTCTAGTAGTAGATATTAAGCCACTGCTTGATGAGTTAGATAGCTTATCCGTTGGCTTAGATTTATTGACCGAAATTTTAAATGGTTTAAAAGTAGACGATGCCACAGTAAGAACAAAGATTCTTGATGATATATCTGAAATATATGCCAAATTAAATCAAGTCAAAGCCCAAGGTAAAAATCGCCGTAAAGAGCTAGGAACCGGTGAATCCTCCGCCGAGTTTGCCGCGCAGTTTAGATTGTTTTCTCAAAGCATCAATAGCGCCATTGCCATGGTAGACACACCGGACAAAGCCGACGAGCAGTTATCTCGCTTGATGATCCAGCTTGAAGAGCTAGAGTCTAAATTCAGTGAATATGATCAGTTTTTATCCGACATAATGGATAAACGAGAAGAGCTTCACAGTGTATTTGAAAGCCGTAAACAAAGCCTGATTGAAGACCAGCAACGGCGCTCACAAAATTTATATACTGCTGCAGAGCGTATTTTAAAAGGTGTATCTAGGCGAGCTGCTGGCTTTAACGATGCCGACCAACTGAACACCTATTTTGCCTCTGATCCTATGGTCATGAAGCTAGCTGACTTAGTAACACAGCTACGTGACTTGAATGACCCAGTTAAAGCCGATGATCTAGAAGCCCAACTTAAAGCCGCTAAAGAACAAGGTATCCGCAGCCTGCGAGATAAGCAGGATATTTTCGAAGATGGCGGTGCGGTTATTAAACTGGGTAAGCATAAATTTAGTGTGAATTCGCAAAATCTAGATTTAACCTTGCTGCCCCGTGACGACGGCTTATATCGACACTTGGTTGGTACAGATTATTTTGAACGGTTAGATAATCAAGAGTTAAAGCAACTTAAGCCTTATTGGCAACAAGCCTTAGTATCTGAGAATGATAAAGTAAGCCGAATAGAATATTTAGCGTCCTTAATCATTCGTGATGCAGAACAACAGCAAAATGGTCAGTCAATTAACAAGCTGTACGATTTAGCAGAAGATCCTAAAGCACTATTAGTGCTAGTACGCGGATACATGTCTGAACGTTACCAAGAAGGTTACGAAAAAGGTGTCCACGACTCAGATACAGTGAAAGTACTACAAGCTATTTTACCAGTACACCAAAAAGCCGACCTCTTGCGTTATCCACCCAAAGCAAGAGCTTTAGCAATGATGTTTTGGGGATTTTCTAGTCGCGATAAAACCCAAGAAAAAATCTGGCAAAGCCATGCTTTTAGCGCCCAGCTTTTAGCTAACTCATTTAACAGTTTGCAGGGTTTTGAACAATTGCAGCAAAGCTTACAACTTAGGCTGCAAGATTTTTGTAAGCGATTTAATTTAGCCTTTACCCCTAACGAAATCGAGCAAAGCAGTCAGTATCTAAGTGCTGAGTTAGCCCAAAGTAAGCTGGCATTTATCAGTAGCCAGCCAGCTAAGGGGTTAGCAGAACACTTTACCAAGCAGTTAGATACCTTAGGCCACATTCATGAGTTCCAATCAGCCATGGCTCAGTTCAATCAGTTAATTGAAGATGCTACCGCAGATACCTCTATAATATCTGGACTGGAAGAGCAGTGGGCGCTTACTAATGCCTGGTTGACTGCAACCTTACAAGAGCAGGATAAAGCGCAACTAGCCCATTATTTACCCGAGGCGGCGGCACTGATTATTTGTCAAGGTAAGCTCAGTACTCGCCCAAGCAAGGTAAACTTAAACCTCAGTATTGATGGGTTACTTAGCGATCATAAAAATATAAAAGAGGGGCAATTACACCTAGCTTTAGATGAATATAGCGAAAGGCTGAATCACTACCACATTCAAGATGTGGCTAACTTTCATCGCTACCATGAATTGCGGCAGCAAGAAATGCTTGCTAGCAAACGAGAATTACAATTAGATGCCTATAAGGCCAAGCCATTAAGCTCCTTTGTCCGTAACCGTTTAATCAATGAAGTATATTTACCCATTATTGGTGACAACCTAGCCAAGCAAATGGGCACAGTAGGCGATAATAAACGCACCGACCTAATGGGATTATTATTACTAATTTCTCCTCCAGGTTACGGTAAAACTACCTTGATGGAATATGTCGCCGACCGGTTGGGCTTAGTGTTTATGAAAATAAACTGTCCTTCATTAGGCCATGATGTGACCTCTATTGACCCAGAGAATGCGCCTAACGCTACCGCTCGTCAGGAACTTGAAAAGCTCAACTTGGGCCTAGAGATGGGCAGTAATGTCATGCTGTATCTAGATGATATCCAACATACTCACCCAGAATTTTTACAAAAGTTTATTTCTTTATGTGACGGGACTAGACGCATCGAAGGGGTTTGGAAGGGCCAGTCAAAAACCTATGATATGCGCGGCAAAAAATTCTGTGTGGTCATGGCTGGTAATCCTTACACAGAGTCAGGAGATGTATTCAAAGTGCCAGATATGCTGGCAAACCGAGCTGATATTTATAACCTTGGTGACGTGTTGGGCGGTAAAGAAGAGCAATTCGCACTTAGCTACATAGAAAACGCACTAACTTCAAATCCTGTGCTTGCACCTTTAGCTTTAAGGGATATGCAAGACGTGTATAAGTTTGTGGCTATGGCGCAAAATGGAGAAACCACTAGTAGTGACCTAAGTCATCAGTATAGTGGTGCAGAAATAAACGAAATCACCAGTGTGTTAGCTCACCTAAGCGCGATTCAAGACGTTATTTTAAAAGTGAATTTACAATATATTCAATCAGCCGCTACCGCAGAAGACTACCGGGAAGAGCCACCGTTTAAATTACAAGGTAGTTATCGAAATATGAATAAAATGGCTGAAAAAGTCTCAGCTGTGATGAATCATGAAGAACTGATGCAATTGATTGGCGACCACTATACGGGTGAAGCGCAAACCCTCACCTCTGGTGCAGAAGAGAATTTACTGAAATTGGCTATGCTGAGGGGTGTGATGAATGAAGAGCAACAAGCTCGTTGGAAACATATTTGCAGCGCCTTTAGTAGCAAACAAACCTTAAAAGTAGAAGGTGATCCCACTACCCAAGCTGTGCAACAACTAGGACAAATGGCGAGTTCTCTAGAGGCAATTAAACTAGACATGCAGCAATCTGATACCACAGACTTGATTAAACCTATTAATAGGGTCGCCACAGCTATGCATTTATTAAGTAAAGTTTGGTCTGGCGCGACTGAAGATGATTTTAAAAAGAATAAATAGTTTAAAAGTGATCCTTATTACTACTTTAGTCATATGTGTTTAATTTATTAGCACTAACTGCCGATAAGCTGGATAGCTTTGAATGCAGTGTACCAACTTGTGGTTCATACAAACTTATTACTTTTGAGATAAGATTACAGATATAAATAATGGTTTTTGTCCCTGGGGCGATCATATAAAACGGATCTATTAAAATGAGTCAATCCGAACATGCGGCATTAATAAATGAAAACGAGAAGCTGAAACGTCAGCTACAAGATGTTCGTTTTGAAAGAGACAAGTATAAAAAACTGTTTGACGTATCTGCAGACGCTCTATCAATTATTGACCTAGACACTGGAACCTTTGTTGAATGCAATGCCTCTGCCATTGCTATGCATGGTGTCGAAAGTGAAGAAAACTTTTTGAACTTAACCCCTAGTGATATATCTCCCGAATTCCAACCTTGCGGACGCCCTTCCTATGAATTGGCAAAAGAATACATTGAAAAGACAATGCAAGGTGAGCCACAGGTTTTCCAATGGCAACATGCAAAACTAGATGGAACAATATTCCCTTGTTTGGTGTCATTGACAGCAATACCCGTAGGAGAAAGGCCACTTATTTTGGCGGTAGGCAGAGATGTATCTGATTTAGTAAAAACCCAAATAAAATTAGTAGATGCTCACGTTGATGCTAAAAACTTTGAACGAGCGTATTTATTAGAAAAAGAAAAATTTAAGCAATTTGTAAAACTAGCCCCTGTAGGCGTAGCAATAAATGAGTTAGAAAGCGGCTTATTTGACTATGTAAATCAAGAGTTTAGCCGTTTTACTGGATATAATATAGAAGAGCTGAATAACATGGATTATTGGCAGCTCACTCCGAAAAAATACGAACAACAAGAGCAAGAACAGCTCGACTCCCTTAGCAAAGAAGGACGCTACGGCCCTTACAAAAAAGAATATATCCACAAACTAGGCCATACCTATCCAGTGCAATTATCTGGTGTAAAAATTGATGGCGAAGATGGCAAAGAATATATTTGGTCTGTGATTCAAGATATCAGTGAGCAACAACAAACTGAAAATTTATTGCGAGAGTCAAAGCAGCTAGCAGAGAGCTCTAATAAATCCAAAAGCCAATTTTTGTCTAATATGAGCCACGAAATACGTACTCCGTTAAATGCAATAACGGGGATACTGCAACTACTTCAACGAGACATTAATAACGTCAAAAACCAAAAGCTCATTCCACAGGCTATTTATTCAGCCAACTCTTTACTACGAATAATCAATGATATTCTCGACTACTCTAAAATAGAAGCCAATCAGTTAACGATTGAAAACGTTGAGTTCTCTTTATTGACGATAACCGAGTCTGTGATTTCAGATATGTTACCCGTTGCTTTAGATAAAGAGCTGGGTATCAACATATGTTTTGACAAAGATATTCCTAAAATTTGGATAGGCGACCCTGTAAGGATCAGGCAAGTACTTCTTAACCTAGTATCAAATGCCATTAAGTTTACCGAAGAAGGTGGTGTGACTATTACTCTAAACGAAACCCAGAAGAAAGGCGTCCATGGAGTAGCCATTGAGTTATCAGACACAGGTATTGGCATGTCTGATGAAGCATTAAGTGTACTATTCGAAAGATTCACGCAAGCAGACACTTCCATAACTCGAAAATTCGGTGGCACAGGGCTAGGTATGTCGATTACTAAAGATTTAGTATCTTTGATGAAAGGCGATATTAATATTCAAAGCACCGAAGGGGAAGGTACTACATTTACTATCTTCTTACCGCTACAAAAATCTACAAAAGCTGCTATGCCCAAAGCTGAAGTTCAAGCCGTTCAAGCTCCTAAGCTAATAGGTAAGCGTATTTTGATTGCCGAAGATAATGTTATCAATCAAGAAATAATCAAATCTATGCTCGAAGTCACAAATGCAGATCTTTATTTTGCTGAAAACGGAAAAACAGCAATTGATATGTTTAACCTCCATCAACCTGATATCGTCCTTATGGATATTCAGATGCCAGTAATGGATGGCAAGCAAGCCTTTAGAGTTATTCGAGAATGTAACGAAAAAGTGCCTATTGTTGCCCTAACAGCCAATGTCATGTCAGAAGATATAGAAGAATATAAATCTATAGGTTTCAATGACTTCTTAGGCAAGCCCTTTGATATGCAAAGCCTTTATTCTTATTTGAGCAAGCAGTTTACGGAATAGATTTAAGCTTATATGTAAGCTATGCTCCACCCTTATGCACTAAGCTTCTGTAGATAAAAGCAGAGCATACTTATATGGACATTATATGTTGAATAACCCTTTAAAATTGTTTGTTTTCTTCGTTTTATTTAGTTCAATTAGTGTTAACGTTTTTGCCAACTCATCAACAGCTGCCCTATTAAAGCCTCCATTAGCTTCATTTAGCCAATTGCCTTCCTTTCAAAATGTACGTTTATCTCCAAGTGGTAATCGTATTGTGTACACTCAAAATGTGCCTAGCCCCAAAAATGTAGCCTCACTCAATTTTTATGATTTATCCACTGGTAAAATGACGCCTATTTTATCTTCTGATAATAAAAAAATTAGCATCAGATGGTATAGGTGGGCCACTGAAGACATCTTACTGCTGAGTATTTCTGACGAACAAGAATCTGAAGGAACCAAATATATAGACACGCGTTTATATAGCATCGACTTAAGTAAAAACAAATTTGAATTAAAGCTTTTGGTTAAGCCTGCGTATTCTACTCGTAATGACATAAGAAACTACTGGGACCCACAATTTAAAGATAAAGTCGTAGATTTTTTACCGGAAGATCCTGACCACATTTTGATGGCAATTGACTTTGATATTCCACATCAACCTGCCGTATACAAAGTGAATATTCACAGCGCTAAAAATCAACGAATACTGCGCAGCAAGTTAAATGTTAGGCATTGGATAACCGATCGCCAGAATGTTGTGCGAATTGCAGCAGGACAAAACTATGATAATGGTGAGTTTAGATATTCTTACGCAAAAGAAAAAGGAGCCAGCTTTAAGACTTTATTTAAATATAACGCGTTAACAGATAAGCCAATTGAAGTATTAGGCTTTGATCTAGACCCTAACATATTGTTTTACACCCAGTACAAACTAGACAAAAAAGCATTATATAAAATGGACTTGACCACTCAGGAGTCTAGCTTATTGCTTGCCCATGAAAATTATGATGTTGATGGCGAGCTAATTTATTCAAAGACAAGCGGTGAAGCCATTGGGTTAACTGATGCCCACTCGCCCTATGGTCGCTTCTACTTTAATGATAAGCACTACCAATTACACCGCCAGTTAGATAAAGCGATACCTAATGCATCGAACTTTATTCATAGCCAAAATAAAGATGGAACTAGATATATACTGCGTTCAGAGTCAGATACTTCACCTAGCTTTTACTATCTTGGCGACAAAACAGAAGGCAGTTTATCTGGGTTATTAAACAGCTACCCTAGCTTAGAAGGCGTTCAGCTACCAAGACATAAAACAATAACATTCACCACGCGAGATAACCTAAAAATCGAAGCCCTGCTCACTTTACCTCTTTTTGGTGAGGCGCCTTACCCTACAGTGGTGCATCCACATGGAGGCCCTGGAGCACGGGATTATAGTGGCTTTGATCCCTATGTATCTTTTATGAATAGCAGAGGGTATGCGGTTATTCGACCTAACTTTAGAGGCTCTACTGGATATGGCCATGAGTTTGCAGAAGCACAAAAGGGCCGTTGGGGCCTTGAAATGCAAGACGATATTGTCGATGCCACTCAGCACCTAATAGAACAAGGCATAGCTCAAAAAGATAAAATATGTATTTTTGGCGCCTCCTACGGTGGTTATGCTGCAATGATGGCAACAGTAAAAACACCAGATCTATATGCTTGTGCTGTTAGCTTTGCGGGTGTCAGTGACTTGAAGGCACTACGGAGGAGTACACGTGAATATTTCGCTGGTAGCCTGTTTATAGATGCTCAACTTGGAAAGCGTAGTAGTGATTTAGCAAGCCGCTCCCCTATTAATTTTGTTGAAAAAATAAAGACCCCACTATTAATCATGCACGGAGTTGAAGATAGAAGTGTACCCGTGGAGCAATCTAGGGCGTTTGTTAAAGAGCTCAAAAATCAAGGAAAGGTGTTTAAATATGTAGAGTCAAGATTGGGTGGACATCACCTAAAATTGTCTGAGCAACGCCACGAACTTTTTGTTGAGCTTGAAAAATTTCTAAGTGAGCACTTAGGCGAAATAACACCTTAAAATCATAGGATTAGATTAATCACAAATTTACAATCTAATTGATAGGTTTGGGTACTTTAATTTGTGATTAGCCTCACAACTATTGTTCTAATGGTGTTGGTGATTTCTCTCTAGAGGTTGAGAGGTGAACTTGTGCAATATAATGGGTTCTTTAGATAGGTCAAAGAAAACTGAACTGACAATATTATGGTCGCCCGACACCCAATTCTCATGTTGATGACTATTTAACGAAATCGCCACCTGATTAACTCCTGCTTTTAACCACTCTTTAGGTATATGAATATCATTACCGTAAAGCCTGCGACGTTTTTGAGCATTCACAAAAACGTGAGCATGGCCTTGTAATATTCCCTGTGCAGTTAAGTCCTGCTTAGCTTCAACCATATCAGGAGCTCCCAATGCATAGTTTTCTATATTTACATGGATATTTACACCATCCATTGGGTCTCTAAAAATAAGCAACTCTATCTTGGGAATAGGCGTTCCCTTTCCTATTGCTTTAGTTTTGTGCTGATGGATTTCAGTGTTTGCAGTAACTGAAAAAATGCTAAATAGTAATATTAAGCATCCACAGTATTTAAATATATTCACGCTTACCTCTTAAAATCATTTTGGAAATACCCATTTTAAGTATTCAAAACAAAAGCTAATAATTAACAATTTTAGCTAGCTAAGATACACAAACCTTCTAGGCTTTGGGATTTCTTAAAGTACTGGAAAGTTAATGATTGTCTTGTGAAACAATCATTAACTGCTAGGGTAAATTAACTTTTAGTGACCCCATTAGCCACTGGGAGGCGCACCCGGTCCACCGCCTGAAACCTCTCCTGTGGAGCAGCTAGCAACAGTGTTATCGTCTAGTTGACCCGCGTAACGAGGGCCAATTATGTAGGGAAACGCAGCCTTAATATTATCATCGTCATCAATAGTTATGGTGATGTGATAGTGGTAACCCCGCTCTTCATCTGTGTGGCCGTTATGTTGATCTAAATACACGCCACCTTGCTCAGTCAAAGTCGAATCCCAGTAATAATCTTCAAAATAAAAGCCATTTACCGTTACGAATTCATTACTAGAAAGAGATAAAGTAGTGTCATCAAAGTCTGGGCCTTGGGTAACAATTTCAGTACCTAAAGAGATGTCATATTGGTCAACTAATTGACAACTTCGAGTCCCATCAGAACAACCTACTAAGGAATCATTATAATCTCTCGTGACCCAAGCACTTACAGCTAGTTCTCCGTCAGACTCCCAAGGTCCATAAATTGGATAACCATCAGCTGCATAGCCCCAAATTGGTGAGTGGCCACTGCCGTCATCGCCCAGCAATTCAGCTAAACAGGAAGAATAAAGGTGATGGTGATAATCTGTACCAGCAGCGTGACCACCGCAGACATCTATATCGTAAACTTCAGCTTCTGGCGCTAAATTTAACCAATAGCCATCACTTGTATAACTAAATCCATCTTCCCAGTTATAAATAGATGAGCCATTCACCATAATACCCATTTTGGATAAACCAGTATCACATTCTTCTGTAGCAGGCTGAGGCTCTGTTGGTAAATAAACAGTGCGTTCATCTTGAGTTGGGCACTCAGGACCTGGTGGCCAATATCCATAGCCATAATCAGTAGTGCAATTATTATTGCTGTCGTAACCTATGTCCTGCCCAAAGGCTATCGTATCTCCAACCTCTACTGTAGGCGAACCTGTGACAAAATCAGAGTCAGCTTTAGGCCTGCTGGTTAAACCATCAATGATGTCTTGAGTAGCAGTAATTTCATAACTTGGAATACCTTGAGAATTTACAACTGTATAATCAACATTATCTATTGTCTGTGCTGTAACAGATTGCACATCAACTTCAACACCAACGCCAGTTGTAGAGTCCAATATATGCGCTGACACCTCTCCAGATTCATTGATGATCCAAACTGAATTTGAGGTTTCTATTTCTGCAGTTACCGTGATAACCACCGAGTCAGTAACAGCAGCATTGGTGCCATCATCAACAGACACTTCAAATATTAATATTTCTTCATCACTTAGAGTTGGTGCAGTGAAAGTAGCTGATTCTGTGTCGCTATTAGTTAAGGAAACCGTAGAGTTACCAGAGGTTTGAGCCCAAGACACTGCGTAATCAGTATCATCATCGCTAATACTTGCAGATAAGGTTACTGTTGCGCCAGATTCGACGGTTTGGTTTGTACCTGCATCTACAATTGGAGAATCATTACTAGTCACTACACTTACCGTAATAGTCACTGAGTCAGTTACAGCAGCATTGGTGCCATCATCAACAGATACTTCAAACACCAAGGTTTGTTCAGATATAGTGTCAGGTGCAGTAAAGCTAATACTTTCAGCTGAGCTATCGCTTAAGCTAACAGCCTCGCCAGAGGTTTGAGTCCAAGACACTGCGTAATCAGTATCATCATCGGTAATGCTAGCTGATAAAGATACAGTGGCGCCAGATTCGACAGCTTGATCAGCACCCGCATCAACCGTAGGAGAAACATTGCTAGTTTCTTCAGCATCACTATCTGATGAGCCAGAGCCGCAAGCCCCCAAGAATAAACACAAAAGCAACATAGAGATGACTTTTGTGAAAACAGAGCGTAAATAATTCATCCATTACTAACCTATTTATCTATGAAGCTGAAAATCATAGCTCCTTATAAACTCGGTAAATGTGTAACAAATGAGAAACAATAAACACTATGTAGGTAGAGGTATCGGCATTGAATTACTTACATCCCAATACCTCTAAGGGGAGATTAATAATGAGGAGGAGGGACTTCTTCTTTTTCTGAGGCCATATTGCTCGGCTCTATAGCACTGACTTTAGAGTCTAAGCGTTTAAGGGCAAACTGCAGTGAATCTATCTGCTTTTGTTGCTCTATTAAGGCTTGGTTTAAGCTCTCTATGGTGTCTTCTTGAAACGCCACTTTCATTTGTAACTGTTCTATATCGGCTTCTAACATACTCATAGTTTTTCTATCTTCCACGTTTCAAATTTGCCACTACTGCTTTCAGATACAATTTCTGTTGCACTCTTAAAACCTAAGCTATGAACCACAGCAGAGGCCGGTTTACTGCCTTCTCTGGGTGACACTCGCCATTCGTTTATTTCTTTTCCTGTTTCTAGGTCCCAAAGGTTCACTCTCCTTGAGGGTGAGCCTGTAAGTAGGTATTTACCGTCTTTTGAGAATACCGCAGTTGTGAAGATTCTTTGCCTTGCTAGATATTGTAAGCTGCTTATTTCTTTGCCGCTATTTAAGTCCCAAATTCTAGCGTCTCGCTTACTATCAGCTGTAAACCCATAGCGCCCTTCGTCATCTAACGCGACTTTAGTTACACGGCTTGAATGTTCGAATTTATGAATAACCTGTGCGGTGCGGGTGTCCCATAGGTAGGCAACATAGTCATTACCTCCGGTTAATGCATAGAAGCCATTAGGCGAAATGTCAACACTATTGATTTTCTCTTGGTGCCCTAAAAATTCTAATCTACGGCCAGTTTTTGGCTCAAAAAACATCACCTTGCCACTGCCTCGGCCAACTAAAATGCCACGACCTTGGTTAGACACGGCCACATCTCTGATGCTCGACTCATCTATTCGCCAAAAGCCTTCTGGTTCACCAATTTCCATATTCCATAAAGCGAATGCTTCTCTGTCAGAGGTAACAACATAAGAATTATCAAACGCTATATGAATATTAGTAACTGAATTGTTGCCATCGTCTTGGTGGCGCCATACATATTTTTGAGTATTGTTAGTTAGATCCCAAACGCTAATACCGTTATCGATACTAGACACCACAGCTAGGCTACTGTCTGCAGAGATATTAGCACCATGGGAGCCACCTAAGGCATGAGTAACACTGCTTACAGGTGCATCATCCACATCACTGCACCCAAGCATTAACAGTAGGATTATAAAGATAATATTGTTTGAATAATTTAATGACACTATCAATCAGTTTCTCTTTTCCAATGAGGCCGCTAGTATATACCCAAGATCTAGTTGGTTTATTTACTTTTATGAGAATTATAATGAAAAATCTCCCAGTCATCACGCTGATGATATTTGCTATTGCGTTTAGTGCATGTCAACCACCAGCTAAACCTAAGCCCAAAGATCCATTAGAGGTGCAACTACTAGCACTAAACTCTTACACAGAAAAACAAGCTTATGCGTTAGGGGCCAGCATCGGAGATATAGTTGCAGATAAAACTAACAAACAGCAAAAGGTAGGCATAGAGCTAGACACCTTACTAATTGTGAAAGGCTTTATCGCAGGGTTACAGGAAAAATCACAGCTGAGTGCAGCTGACGTTCAAACTTTAAACCGAGAGTTAGACAAGCAGCTAAAAGATAAACAAAACCAACTAAAAATAGAGCAAACAAAAGTAAATAAAGAAGCTGGCCTTGCTTTTCTAGAAAGTAACTCACACAGTGAAGGCATTATTCAGACAGAATCGGGCCTGCAATATCAAGTATTGCGGCAAGGTAATGGCCAATCTCCAAAAGTGTCGGATACTGTAACCGTCAACTACCTCGGTACCTTGTTAGATGGAACTGTGTTTGATTCATCGTACGCCAGAAATAAGCCAGCGACGTTTCCGCTGACACGAGTCATCAAGGGCTGGACCGAAGGCCTACAGTTAATGCAAACAGGTGCTAAGTACAAATTTTTTATCCCCCCTGAATTAGCATACGGTGCAAGAACAACAAGTAAGGTCCCAGGTTATTCAACGTTAATATTTGAAGTAGAGTTGTTAGAAATAATAGCAGCTGAGTGAAGGCCAATACATTATTCGATACACCTTGAAGCAATTATGAAAGCGACAGACAATCCCTAATAATCAGCCAATATGAACACATTACATTGAAAACAAAATTAATTACCCCTGAAGGCTATAAAAAGCTGCATGATGAACACGAGTACTTATGGACTAAGCAGCGTCCAGAAATTACTAAGGTAGTAACGTGGGCTGCCAGCCTTGGCGATCGTTCAGAGAACGCAGATTATCAATACAATAAGCGTCTATTAAGGCAAATAGACAGACGGGTGCGTTTTCTTCGAAAATTACTTCCAGAATTACAAGTGGTGCACCATTCGCCACAACAAGACGGCAAGGTATTTTTTGGCGCTTGGGTAGAAATTGAAAACCAAAGCGGAGACACAATGTATTTCCGCATAGTTGGCCCAGAAGAAATCTACGGTGAAGATAAAAACGCCATATCAATCGACTCGCCAATGGCCAGAGCCTTACTCAAAAAGTCGGTAGATGATGTATTTGAGGTAAACACGCCAGCGGGTCCCAAGGAGTGGTTTATAAACTCCATTGAATATAAAGATGCGTTTGATAATAAAGATAACACTAAACAGTAAAAGCGATCTTTACCCCGCTAAGTTAAAAAAATGATCTTTTTCTTCGCTCAACGCTGGTAATTTGCTTATGCAGCCCTATATAGGTGCCTAGATAAAAATGCATGGCAAGTAGGGTCATCAAATATGATATTGGAAAAAATCGCACAAGAGTTACAGGTACAAGTTCAACAAGTAAGCGCAGCAGTAACTCTTTTAGATGAAGGCTCTACCGTTCCCTTTATCGCTCGATATAGAAAAGAAGCCACTAAAGGCTTAGACGACGCAGATTTACGGAAGTTAGAACAACGTCTAACCTATTTACGTGATTTAGAAGATAGAAGAAAAGTCATCATTAAGTCTATTCAAGACCAAGAAAAGATGACCCCCGCTCTCGAAGCAAGCTTATTAGCCGCTGATAACAAAACCGAGCTGGAAGACATTTACCTGCCATTTAAGCCTAAGCGTCGCACCAAAGGGCAAATTGCTATTGAAGCAGGGCTAGAACCATTAGCTGACATGCTATTTAACGACCCACAGCTAGACCCAGAAGCTCAAGCCAGCAATTTTATAAACGCAGATACCGTTACCGATACAAAAGCTGCCTTAGATGGCGCAAAATACATCTTAATGGAACGCTTTGCAGAAGACGCCCACCTATTACAAAAAGTACGTCAGTATCTTAACAAGCATGCTCATATAAAGAGCCAATTGGTCGCAGGCAAAGAAAACGAAGGCAGCAAGTACAAAGATTACTTTTCTCACACTGAGCTATTGAGCAAGGTTCCATCTCACCGAGCACTCGCTATGTTTAGAGGCAGGAACGAAGGAATTCTTCAAGTGAGCCTAGATGCTGATCCTGAGAAGGACGAAAGCGATAGAAGCTCATACGGCGAACAAATTATTGCCGAACACTTCAATATCAAATTTGCCAATAGAGCCGCTGATAAATGGCTGAGCTCGGTTGTACAATGGACATGGCGTGTAAAGATTCTAATGCACATGGAAAATGAACTGTTTGGCGCAGTGCGAGAGCAGGCTGAGCAAGATGCAATAAGCGTATTTGCTAAAAACCTAAATGATTTACTAATGGCGGCACCTGCTGGGCCTAAAGTAACTATGGGGTTAGATCCCGGCCTACGCACAGGTGTAAAAGTCGCCATAGTTGATTCAACAGGTAAAGTACAAGCAACCAGTACTATTTTCCCCCATGTTCCACAAAATCAGTGGGACAAATCATTACGTACTATCGCCACTTTATGTAAACAACATAAAGTTCAACTGATTAGTATTGGAAACGGAACGGGTTCGCGAGAAACTGACAAGCTAGTTGCAGAGATGATTAAAGAAAACCCTGATCTTGGTGTTAGCAAAATTGTAGTCAGTGAAGCTGGAGCCTCGGTTTATTCAGCTTCTGAACTAGCCTCCAATGAACTACCAGATATGGATGTGTCTCTACGTGGTGCAGTATCAATAGCAAGACGTTTACAAGACCCGTTGGCAGAACTTGTGAAAATTGAACCTAAAGCCATAGGTGTAGGGCAATATCAGCACGATGTAAGTCAAAGTAATTTAGGTAAATCTTTGAATACTGTTATCGAAGATTGTGTAAATGCTGTGGGTGTAGATATCAATACCGCCTCTAGCGCACTCCTTAGCCATGTTTCTGGCTTGAACCGTACTTTAGCAAACAACATAGTGCAGTTCCGTGATGAAAACGGTGCCTTTAGTAACAGGAAAACTTTATTGAAAGTTGAGCGATTAGGCCCGAAAGCCTATGAGCAAGCTGCAGGTTTTTTAAGAATTATGAATGGTGATAATCCACTAGATGCCTCAGCCGTGCACCCTGAAGCCTATCCAGTTGTAAATTCAATTATCGAACATACATCAATTGCAGTAAACGATATAGTTGGCAATTCAGAAGTACTTAAAAAATTGCAGCCAGAAGCCTTTGTTACAGATCAGTTTGGTTTGCCTACCATCACAGATATTATTGATGAATTAGACAAGCCTGGACGAGATCCTCGCCCTGAGTTTAAAACAGCAAACTTCAAAGATGATGTACATTCACTCAAAGATTTAAAAGTGGGAATGATTTTAGAAGGTGTGGTCAGTAATGTTGCCAATTTTGGTGCGTTTGTCGATGTTGGTGTACATCAAGATGGCTTAGTACATATAAGTGCTATGACAGACAAATTTATTTCTGATCCACGGGAAATCGTAAAAACTGGCGACATAGTTAAAGTCAAAGTTATGGAAGTAGATGCAGACCGTAAACGTGTATCTTTTACTATGCGTATGGGCGACACTCCCAACCAAAGTAACAAACCTAAACATAATAAGCCTAAGCAAAAAAGTCATAACACAAGTAACAAAAATACTTCATCTAAACCTGCAAAACAGGGCAACCAAATGATGGGGAATGCCTTTGCTGAGGCATTTGCTAAAGCTAAAAAATAACTTAAATATTCTGTTTCAGTACGTCAAAAAGCCCTTAAACAAGGGCTTTTTTGTTATTGGTAAGTATTAAGCAGACAGTTGTAAGCCTTGCTCTTTGGGAGTAGTAGATTGCTGATAGTAATTTTCGATAACAGATACGCGACGGGTGATCTCTAAACTTCTATTTTGTAACGCTTGATTATCTTGCTCTGCAATAAAATCAAATGACTGTTGACCACTTTCATTATCAACAAACAGTGCATGGTTTTGCAGAGATCGTGTAGGTGTACCTTCATCAATGCTATTAACAATGTCTTCTAAATCTGGCCCTTGCGATACAGTCCCATCATCTGAGCTATCAATAAGGGGAGAGGTCTGCCTAAAAGCAACTTGCGATTGCTCAGCATTTTCTGAGGCTATTTCAGTGCGAGCTTCTAAGGCAATTTGTGATGCTTCAGCTGCCACCCGCAAGTCTGCCGCACTAGGCTCTGCAGGGGCTAAGGCAGCCGCTTTGACTTGCTGCGCTTTACGAATGGTTTCTTCTGGGGTCGACTCTTTAGAAACGTCTATTGATACTTCACCACTAACAGCATATTGCTGACCGTCTGGCCCTATTTCATATTCATATTTGGGTGAACCCGCATATTGGCCACCCACAGAAGCATGAGCTTGTTCATGGGTTCGAACTTCTGCATCTCGCTCTTTAAGTTCTGAAATCTCTTGCTGTTCTGCTTGTTGCTGCTGTTTTTCTTCGGCAGTTTCTTTGCCAGCACTTTCATCTTGAGCGTTATCTTGACTGCTAGTGTTTTGAGTATCTAGTTGCTGACCTGCCTGAATACTAGGCTTTTCGTAGGTAAGGGGTTGTGAGGCTTGACCTGGAGTTTTAGTTTTGTCTTTTTCTGAACCTACTCCTGTCTCAGCAGCCGAGTTTTCAGCAGAACTAAGCGCAGGAACGGTTTCTCTTTGAATATTGTCCCTACGCACAGATTCAGTATTAACTGTACCTGCATTAAAAATAGTAGGAGTAGGAATGGGAGGGATAATATTCATAGTCAGAAACTAAGTAGCCTAAGCAAAAATATCGAGCAGAGTACCGACTGTGCCATTAGCAACATCTAAAACTTTAGCTGAAGCCTCAGCATTATTGGCACTAACAGATAAACCAACTAAGTCTGAGGTTATACCTGATGTTGTTTCTGGTAAAAGCTGCTTAACATTACTCAACTGAGTTACGGTTGCGTTTGCTAAAAACTCTTGAGGTGTACTTGAAGATGTGTCCTGAACCGACAAACTTGCTAAATTAGAGGCACTATTGGTTATCGCGTCAGAGGCATTTTGAATGCCCAAAGTACCGCTTACAATAGCTGAATTTATATTATTACTTACGTTCACAGGCCCGTCCCCACGAGTTAACCTTAACTGCTTAATTATTAATCATAAAGTCATAAATAGAAAGACATTCCTTAGCCTATGTTTAAATGAAACTGTTTACGGTTATATCAAGCCGTTATAGGTTGGCAAACAGCTACAGTGTTAGTGCTCCCAATAATCGTTTCACGAAACCCTCGGTATCAGAAATAAAAGGAGCATGAGAAGCATGGGCAATAACTTCCACCTTAGCAGTTGGGCTTAGCTCCCTTAATTGCTCAGAAACAGCGGCTGGAACTAAGCTGTCTAATCTGCCTAAAAAGATATGGCAGGGCATAGTTAGCTGATTAAGCTTAACTCTTAGGTCTACCTTTTCAAGCATGTTTAAACCTGCCATAAGGGCCGTCTCAGAAGGGTTGGGATACTGCTGTACATTTTGTTTGATTGTCTTAACATCAAACTTAGCATTTTCACTTCCCATTGCTTGGATCATCAAAAAGCGCTCTAACATTTTCGAAAAATCTAAAGATAATTGACGGGCAAAAAGCATCAGCACATTTTTCTCAATACCTGGCCAATCAGGCTCCTTTGCAAATTTTGGAGTAGAGCAAACTAAAATAAGTTGGCTAAGCTTTTCTGGAAAATCATAGGCAATCTGCTGAGCAATTAAGCCACCTAAAGACCAACCAATTAATACACAAGATGTTGGCAAATGAGCTGCGATAAGCGCTGAAACAGTATCGATATCATAGGGTTCTGGTAACTTATCGTGATTTTGTCCGTAACCGGGAAGGTCTATAGTCGTTATAGAGTATTCCTTCGCTAGTATGTCTATCAGAGGCTGCCATACACCACTATTTACTCCCCAACCATGTAAGAATACTAGGTTTGGCCCCTGCCCAATCTTTGTAACATTTAAATTAATCGACATATTTCTTCTACACTTAATTGACGTTTAACGGGAGTCTTTGTTTAAAGTAATTGACTAAATTGAGGCTTATTAAATATAAACCAAGGATGGTTAGCGAATGATTATACCCTTTGAGCAGCACTGTTTAATATGCAAACAATCTTCAAGCCATCTTATTTGTGGCTATTGTAAAAAAGACTTAGTCCTGTTTGAACTAGCCAACTATGACTTTAACTTAATGCTAAACCCTAAAGTTAAAAAAGGATTAGCAAAAGTCGACTTTTCTAATGTTGTGGCGCTAAGCGATTACCAGTGGCCGCTTTCAAAATTAGTAACGGGTCTAAAATTTTCAGCATATATACCTAATGCCAAAGCTCTTGCTACCCTTTTTAATAATCATTGTCTTAGGGATATCAGCACGTTACCGCAATTAATACTGCCTATTCCTTTACATAAAAATCGCTACTTTAAGCGTAAGTTTAACCAAAGCATAGAATTGGCCAAACAAATTAATAAGCTATCTCATATACCTTTAAACACATCTAGTTTGTACCGTAACAAAGCCACACAAGCACAAACAAAATTAAGTGCAGCAAAGCGCAGACAAAACCTAAAACATGCTTTTATAGTCAACCCAAAGAGCAACTTAATGCAGTATCAACACATAGCATTATTTGATGATGTAATTACCACAGGCACCACAATGAATTATGCCTACAACACATTAAAAGCTGCCTATCCCCACTTGAAGATAGACATATGGTGTATTTGTCTTACCCTTGCGCCTTGATAAATGGCGCCATAAAAATTGCGTTACTCATTAAGCGGCTAGTGCCATACCAAACACCTCTGAAGTTTACGTTGTTAGCAAAGGCAATGACCTTACCCTTACCTACGTTGTGAGCTACAACGGCAGCACTGCCACTTATTTGCTCTTGAATCTCTTGCGCTGTGTATCCTGCCATAAGGGATGTTTGGGGGTGAAAAGCTGCAGTTATAAAAGGTTTTACAGGCTTTCGTAACACAATCGCGCTATTGCGAAATACCGGTAAGGTTTCTGAATGAAAACCAAAGGCTAGTGGGTGACTTAAGTCTAGCTGGGTTTCATAAACAGCCCCTGCAACTCTTTGCTTTGCAGCCAAACTATCTTTGTCTTTATAACTAAGATGATCTGTTGCAAAAGCCGACTGAACATCACTTTCTGTTTTAACTGAAACTTTTAACCAGTTGTTATTTGAAAACCAAGCTACTGCTGATTTTTGCCCTATGAGTACACCGCCGTTTCGAAGCCAAGTATCAAGGTTTTGAGAAATTCTATCCGCTACATTTTTATATGAGCCTTGCACCCAAATCATATGAGTGTAGTTCTCAAGGTTTAGTGTTTGTAGCTCATTCATATCTGTGACCGAAACAGGCATATCTAGGTGTTGGTCAAGATAATGCCAAACTTCTCCCACCTCATACTGAGATGTACCTTTGCCGCCCACTAACAATACTTTAGGCTGAGAGACATTGAGCATTTTTCGGCTACCTATATCAATTCCTTGAGTGGTTAAGCCCGATGAAATAGAGTGCACCGAAATACCTAAATCAACACTTTGCGCTTCAAGTATCGCCACAAGATTATCTGGTTGCGCTAACGCAGTAGGGACAATTACTGCACCTGCAGAAAAGCTCATACCACCCTGAGAGGTTTTCGCAAAAAAAGCATCACCAGCCACTTTGACCTTAATGTTACTGGCTAATAATCTTTGTAGTAATTTAGGTGCGTTATAATCATCCCAAGAAAAAGCGTAGGCATAAGCTGATGACTGCAGCTCAGGCAATATAGCTTGGGAAGTAGATTGGCTTTGCTTATTTACTTTAGGAGCCCTAGATACTGGTGTGTATTGAATATTGAATGCTAAAGGCAAATTCCAATTCGAGACATCATAGAAAGTATTATCATCAAAACTTTTGCGGGTAGAAAATATAGACTTAATTAATCTGTATTGAGCTTGGTCTAAAGGAACAAATACACTGCTTTGGGCTTCAAAGGTTTGATTATCTACCTTAGTGTTTTTAGATAATGGCCAATATTCAATTTTATGGGCTTTAAAAATAGATAGCATTTTTGCAAAACGCGTTTTATCTAGTTTTTCCTGCAGAATATAACCAGCAAGGTCATCATCTTTTATTAAGTCATTAGTCTGTTGAACAAATTCAACCTGATAGTCTAACAAAGCTTTTTTATTGGCCAGAGCCCCCTCAAAGGTTGATAAGGTGGTTGTCACCTGATTTTGAATCGTGTCAGAAAACCTTAACTCACCATTTACTGTATCTTGCACATGACCGCGACTGCTCGCTTGCTCGAATAAAATACCTATGCTTCCTATCGAGTCAGGATAGGTTGAACCTTTTCCATAGTAAAAATCATCATAGGATTCACCACTAAAATACAGCTGCTTAGTTTTATCTAAGGCTGCGGCATGAAAGTTTCCTAATTTAGTTGTCAGTTCTACGTTTTTTCTAGGGGTCCACGGATTTTTCCTTGACGGAATGCCTGGCTGAAAAAAGTATGTACTGTTTGATCCCATTTCGTGAAAGTCAGTGAGCACATGGGGGCGCCATTGATGAAACTGAGCAATACGGGCTCTTGACTCGGGGTGGGTTAGCAACAACCAATCTCGATTTAAATCAAACCAGTAGTGATTTGTTCTTCCCGATGGCCAGGCTTCTTTATGTTCGCGATGTTGCGGATCAGCAACTAAGGTATTGCCTCTATGCATATTGGCCCATTGAGCAAAACGGGACAAACCGTCAGGGTTAAGGCTTGGGTCTAACAACACCAGATTATTATTTAACAGCTCATCTATTTTTTGACTTTCACCTGCCGCTAAATAATAAGCCACCAGCAACGCTGCATTACTTCCAGATGCTTCATTGCCATGGACACTGTAACCCATCCACAATATAAGAGGGTCATCTGCACTCGCTGACTTTCCTAAATTATTAATGTGCTTGGCTTGAATAGCCGCAAGATTTTTTTGGTTTTCAGGAGAGCTAAAAGCCAATAAATATAAGGGTCTATTTTCATGGGTTCGCCCGGTTTCGACTATGCTGACTCTGTCTGACTGGGCAGCTAATAACTGCATATAATTTGCGAGTTGATCATGACGTACGTGCCACTCCCCCACTTCTGCCCCAAGTGCTTCGGTAGGTGAGGTAATATTAGGGTTAAATCTTGTATCTCTTGGTAAATAGTCTTCATCGCCAACAGCAGAAACATAACCACTTACCATCAAAAAAGAAAATGCGAAAAGTCGCAGTATAAAAGTCATAACGGTCTATCCGATCAAAAAGCAGAGGTTTTTAGAAAAGGGTCGCACGTTTTAGTTAAAATTAACATAAGGAAATGCTATTACCCGAGTGTTTTAGTCAAGTAATTTTGTTATCCTGTTGGCAATAATAGTTTTAAGGTATTTGTTCAATGATTACAATTTCTGATACAGCTCAAGCCCACTTTGGCAAACTACTTGAGAAGCAAGAGCCAGACACCAATATTCGAGTATTTGTGGTCAACCCAGGTACACCAAGTGCAGAATGTGGCGTGTCATATTGCCCGCCAGACGCAGTTGAAGCGTCAGACACAGTATTAGAGTTTAATGGTTTTGACGCTGTAGTTGACTTAGAAAGCGCGCCCTTTTTAGAAGACGCCGAAATCGACTTTGTCACCGACCAAATGGGCTCACAACTTACCCTTAAAGCCCCTAACGCTAAAGCCAGAAAAGTAGACAGCGATGCTCCATTGAATGAGCGCGTTATCTATATGATAGAGTCAGAGATCAACCCGCAGCTAGCAAGCCACGGTGGTAAGGTAATGTTAGTTGAAATAACAGAAGCCAAAGAAGCTATTCTTGAGTTTGGCGGTGGTTGTAATGGTTGTGCCCAAGTAGATGTCACCTTAAAAGATGGTATTGAAAAGCAAATGTTAGAGCAGTTTCCCGGTGAGTTAACAGCCGTTAAAGATGCCACTGAGCACCAAGCTGGCGAGCACTCTTACTACTAAACCGCACAAAGCCAAGTAAATAAGGAAATACCAATTAACTGGTTAAACCGCTTAGCTAATAACCCAGCAAAAAGTTGGACTGAGTTTAAACGGGGTTTAGGGATATTTTGTGGCGGCGTAATATGTATTCTAATGGGGGCTAAATATTATGCCCTCATTCAAATTCCTGGCTTGATACTTCTTGTAATTGGAAGCCTGTACGCAATAAAAGGTTACATTGGTATTTTAGCTCACCGTATGACAGCAAGCTTTAAGCCTGTTTCTCGATTTGAAAATGATGACCACAAAGATACATAAAATACCCACCAAGACTGACACCTCTGGCCATTAAAAAGCAGCTCATAGCTATCCACAACCCTTGATTTTCTAAATTAGCAAAAATATAAAAAGCTGGGAAATACACAGCTAAAGCACAAAATAGCATACTGTTGCGCATAGCAACTGCACGGGTTAAGCCTACAAATACCCCATCAAAGTAAAAGCACCAATGGGCGATAATTGGCAAGCTATAAATGAACCAATGATAATCCCTGATGGCAACTTGTAGTTCGACTTGGTCGGTAAGTAAACCTACTATTTCTTCACCAAATCCTACAAACACTAAACTATACACTACCGCTAACAAGCAAGACCAAATCAAACCATGCAAGGTGACTTGCTTTATCCCCACTGATGATAACCTTCCTTTTTGTTCACCCACCAATGCCTCTGCAGCAAAAGCGACTCCATCTAACCCTAAGGCAATAAGCGTAAAAAATTGCATTAAAATAGCGTTTATGGCGGCATTAGTAGGGCTAAACCCTACTCCTTTAAAAATTAAGAAACCAATGCAAGCTTGTAGTGCTAAGTTTCTGAAAAAAGTATTACCGTTTAGGTTTAGTAAAGGTTTTAACTGTGAGAAAGTTAACCATTTTTTACTAAATTGAATGTGCGCTAAGCCTTTCACTGCCATCCATGTACTTACAGCGGTAATAGTATATTCGCTGACCACAGTAGCGAGTGCGACCCCTTGCACGCCCCATTCAAATACAAACACAAAACATATGCTCAGGGCGACGTTAATTAAGTTTCCGATTACTTGAATCGCCAATACTTGCTTAGTTTGTTGCTGGCCTATCATCCACCCAATCAATGCAAGGTTTAACATGGCAGCAGGTGCACCCCATATTCGCGCCTTGAAGTAATCAATCATAGCTTGCTTAACTAACTCGGTGGTCTCAGAAAACCTTAAGCCAATGGTTAAAATCACATCCTGAAGCGCTAGGAGCCCACAACCTAAAACCAATCCAATTAAAAGGCTTTGAAACAAAGACTGATTTATTTTAGATACCTTGGCGCTACCTTTAGCTTGGGCGCTCAAACCCGTACTGGTCATACGCAAAAAGCCGCACACCCAATATATTTGAGTAATCAATAGGGTTGCTACAGAAGCTCCTGCCAAGAAATAACTGCCCTGCATATGGCCTAACACAGCTGTATCCACCAGCCCCATCAAAGGAGTTGTGATATTGCTTAGGATCATTGGAAGTGCAATAACAACAATCTGCTTATGTAGGCTGAGCTGCCAGAAATTTGATAGAGTAGGTACTTTAATTTTCACATCACTTTGTTACAGGCCCAGTTATGGACATCAAATCAATCGTACTTAGCATAACATTCACATTGTTTAGCATACAGTTGTGGGCGCAGGATAATGCTGTAATTTTAGTGTATCACCATGTTAGTAATTCCACGCCTCCGGTGACCTCTGTATCACCCGATACATTTAAAGAACATATGCGCTATCTTGATCAACATCACAAAGTTTTACCATTACAGCAGGTTATCGAAAGCTTACAGAACAACCGACCATTACCCGATAAAGCTGTTGTGATAACCTTTGACGACGGCTATAAAAATATTTATGAAAACGCTCATCCAATATTGCGAGAATTTGGATTCCCCTACACTATATTTGTAAACCCTCCACTTATTGGAAAAGCTCACTACCAGTTAGACTGGAAACAAGTACAAGAGATGGCGTCGCAAGGGGTTAGCTTTGCCAATCATGGCAATCAACACACCCATATGTTGACACGAGAAAAAAATGAAACAGAACAGGCCTGGTTACAGCGTTCAATCGAAGACGTGCAACAAGCAGAGCAACAGCTGTTAGCTAAACTCGGCTACAGCCTAAAATATTTTGCTTACCCATATGGTGAATTTAATAACAAGCTGAAAAACAGCCTAGCGGATTTAGGATATATAGGATTTGCTCAGCACAGTGGAGCTATTTCATCTTTTAGCGACTTTTCTGCGTTGCCACGATTTCCTGCAGCGGGTATCTACAGCAACCTGAAAACACTAAAAATCAAAATGAGTGCTCTGGCTATGCCTGTATCTGAGGTTAGCCAGCAAGATCCAGTCATTACCTCATCCCCACAAAAGCTGGCATTTAATGTGAAGGATGAAGATTTAAGACCAAGCCAGATAAATTGCTTTCAAAATAATGAAGTACTACCTAAAGAAATCAACCAAGAACACATAACTCTATCAATTAAAACCATTGATAAAGCCGGTAGACACAGAATAAATTGCACCGCTGTAAGTAAACAAGACAGCTCTAGGTACTACTGGTTTTCACAACCCTTTCTAATGGCCACACCACAAGGGCAGTGGTTAGACTAACCTAAGGTTTTAAGTAAATGCCAATGGGCATCTAAACCTAAGGCTTGCATGCGATTGGTTGTGCCAGACAGGTCAGCTTTCACAAATCCTTGGTGCTCATAAAAAGCTAAAGCTGACCTATTGTTAGCTGCAACATCTAAGCTTAAATGTGTCTTGTTAGCTGCAACAGCTTGCTGCTCCATAAACGCTAACATGGCTTTGCCATAACCTAAACCTTGATAACTGCTAGCAACAGAAAGGTGGCCAACACACCATTCATTGGGTGCTGGCTTAGGGATACAATCTTGAGTGATTAGGCTATTACGGAGTATGGAGTGAACATGTTCAGCCCCGTAAAAATTAAGCAAACTGCTCAAGGTAGCCTGATGAAACTCTTTACTTAATTGACTATGCCATGCAGACACACAGCCAATGGTTTGTTGATTTGTCACCACCACCCAATGATTTAAGTAACCATACTGGCCATCAGGCTCAGTTAGGCAGCTAGCCAAAAACTTTAAAGCAGTTAAGTCCGTATTTATATCCAAAACCGCTGCTAAGGTTTCTGACCCTGAAGCAAAAATAAGAGGGGCTAATGCAATAGCATCAGAAGGGTTAGCCTGCCTAATAATCATTTAAGATTGTTTTAGATACAAGCTAGAGCACATCATTAAGGCTTAGCCCCTGCAATAATTGCAGGCATATCCTCTAAGATTTTCTGCCCCTCACTAACTGGTAGTTTACCGACAGAAAAATCAGGCTTAAAGCGCCCTATAACTTGTGCGCTTGGGTTAATCACTACAACAGAAGAGCTATGGTCTACCAAATAATTGGGATTATCAGTGCTTTCTGTCATGGAGTACATCATTCCCATGGCCCTAACAAAAGGGAAAAGCTGAACATGCTCTGCGGTTGCGGCAATAAAGTCTGGATCAAAAAAGTTGATATATTCATTCAACCTTTCTGTTGAATCTCGGTTTGGATCCACCGAAATAAAAATCACCTGAAGCGGCTTATCTGTAGGGATTTTCTGTAGTTCAGGATAGATACCTTTTAATTCCGCTAAGGTAGTCGGGCAAATATCAGGGCAATAGGTATAGCCAACAAAGACCAAACTCCAATGATCCTTCAAGTCGGCTATAGTGAGGGCCTCTCCCTTATGAGTTACCAACTCAAAGTCAGGTAAAGCTCGCGCTTGAGGATACAGACTAATATGCTCGGTTTGGGGCCCTGTCTGCGGCGGTGCAATATACACAGAGGCTATCAACCCCAAAATTAAGGCTACCAAAGCAATAACGCCGGCTTGAATTTTACTCATTTATACACTTGTCTCTAGCTTTAAAACTGTAAGTAATGATCCACTAATAACACCACAAACAACACCATAAGATGAATAATAGAGAACCTAAAGGTTTCTATTGCGGTTTTATTATTAGCTGCAAATTTTAGTTTCCAAGCGTAATACAAAAAGCCCGCATTTAATACAGTTGATCCAAGGAGATAAATCAAACCAGTCATGCCTGTTAAGTAAGGTAATAAACACACCACACTCAATAAAACTGTGTACAGCAAGATAGACGTTTTAGTAAATTCAATACCATGGGTAACAGGTAACATTGGCACTTTAGCCCGAGCATAATCTTTCTTTCGATGAATAGCCAAAGCCCAAAAATGGGGTGGAGTCCAAGTGAAAACAATCAAAACTAATAGCAGGGCATTGGCGTGAACTTCACCTGTTACTGCTGTCCAGCCTAAAAGCGGGGGGATAGCGCCAGCTAATCCGCCTATTACAATATTCTGTGGAGTAGCACGTTTTAAGTACATAGTATAAACAACGGCATAACCAAGAAGACCGGCTAACGTTAAAAAGGCAGTTAAACGATTTACCCATACCTCCAAAATCACATAGCCAATGAGTGTTAATAAAGCTGCAAAAATAAGAGCTTTTTGAGGTGTAACCTTTCCTTTTACAACGGGCCGATTAAATGTTCGCGCCATTTGGCTGTCTATTTTACGGTCGACTACGTGATTAATCACGGCAGCAGCAGATGATAAAAAACCGATACCAATTAGCCCTGCAATAAGCACTTGCCAACCAACCCAAGACTCAGTAGCCAAACACATACCTACCAAGGCCGTCAGCAGCAGTAATAGCACCACTTTAGGTTTGGTCATTTCATAGTAATCTTTGCATGCACTGTAAAAATTAGTCGTGCTTATTGGTTGTGCCGCAGTTATAACTTTACTCATAACTTTCTCTCCTATATTTTGCGATATAAGGTGTAGGCAATAGCCACCAAGGACAACAGCAAACAAGCGGCCATTGCGTTATGCATTACTGCTATAACCACGGGTAAACTGAATACCACATTGCTCACACCTAAAATTACTTGCACCCCAAGAATAAGCACCATGACGACTGACAGCCTTTTGATTAACTTCGAGTTAGATAAGGCAAACAAGCGAACACCCAACCAACACAAATATAAAAAGGTAATTAAAGCACCTGCTCTATGTAAAATGTGCATAGTCACCCGCTCATTGTAATCATGGGCACCATATTCATAGTTCTCTACGTCAGGAACGCTGAATGCTCCTAAAAAGTCTAACCTGCCTAACCAGCCAGGTTCACATATGGGTAATTCTGTACAGGCTAAAGCAGCATAATTTGCAGACGTCCAGCCTCCCAACGCAATTTGCACTGTTACGATAAACAGCCCCAAAATCGTAAATTTTCGAAACTCCCTTAATCGATGATCCCCTCCTGGAATACGATAAGGGCTCAGTTTTAAATATAGTAAGAACAAACAGGAAAGTAAGGTAAATCCCCCCAACAAATGCCCCATGACAACCACAGGGAGCAAATTGAGGGTAACCGTCCACATTCCCAGCGCTCCTTGAAAGCACACTAAACACAGTAAGAAAAAGGGAAGTTTTACGGGGGCGTGTTCGGCTCTTTTTAATGAGCTAGCAACAAAAATTATTAAAATCACAAACCCAAGACCACTAGCAAAGTAACGATGGATCATTTCATTCCATGCTTTATGCTCTTCAAAGGGCCTATCAGGAAAAGCCTGCTGCGCGGTTTCTATATTTTCGGTTGTTTTTGCAAAACTCAGATGGCCGTAACAGCCCGGCCAATCGGGGCAACCCAAACCCGCATCGGTTAGTCGAGCATAAGCGCCCAACACTATCACAACAAAAGCCAACGCTATGCTCAATACCACAAGCTTTTTCATTGAACCCCTCCTAACCAATACGTGATAACTTCAACACTTTACGAATATCAAAAAGCATATCTCTGCTATGTAGAATGGCGTCCTCTTTGTTGTCGTAAACTGGATAACGGAGAATGATGTTATTTAAGGTGTCTGCAATAAAAATGCCCTGAATATCAGTATCTTTGAAGACTTGCTTGAGGGTTTCTTCATTGGTGTTCACCACTCTATATTCTGCTTGCTCATTGGCTAAAGCAAGTTGCTCAGTATCACTACCTGCAAATGCTAATACTAGAGTTTCAGCTCTGTTTCTTTCTTTACCTAAAGCACTATGTACTTGGGCAATACTGTACAAAGCATTCTTGCAAGACTCTGTACATTTCTCGGGTAAAACATAAAGCAATTTCCATTTTGGGTCGACCGACTTAACTTGTAGCGTTCCCATGTCTAAGGCCGGTTGTATTAGCTCACCCTTGTTTGTCGCAGCTTGATTAAACCAGTTATTGTCTAGGGCAATTTTTGCCAAAATAACAGGTAACATGAAAGCTGTAATAAAGATAAAAATTGTACGCTTGTTAGTTGCTTTTTCATCGCTACTCATGACGGCTCCTTAGTTGCTTTTTACGTTGTGCCAAAACAAAAACTGCAATAGCAGCAATGGCTAACAGAAACCACTGCACTGCGTAAGCTATATGTTTTTCTGGCGGCATCACCACTGCTTGCCAATGTCGCTCAAAACCTGAATCAGGCTCGGCGTTTAACAATACGACTAACGGCAGAAAGTCATGGTCAAAATGTTGCGCCATGATTTCTATATCTATTTGCTGTAAGACCTTCGGCCACTGACCATCAAAGACTGCGGTCTCTTTCACCATAGGATTCTTATTAGGAATAGCGACCACTCCTGAATACTCTCTTGAGTCTGCACTTAGGTTTACTAGTGGTAAATGACCGCGACTTTCCATGGCTGCCACCCATCCAAAGTTAGCAAGCACCCAAGCTGAATTTGTGTAAACAGGCACTAAAACATGATAGCCAACGCGGCCTTTGTGGATTTTATTGTCAATCAAAAAATACTTGGTGCGCATTGCTTCACCCACAATAGAAACGGGCATATCTAAAATATCGTCAAAACTTTTATCTAGCAGTGCTGTTATTGTCATTTGCTCTTCACTTTGGCCTTGTTGAATAGATAACAATCGTTCTGTCTTCTGCTGCGCTCTTTGTAATTGCCACACACCTAATGCAAACATAATGACAACCGCTGTAAATGTTACTAAGCTAGCTACCATTGAAAAGTGTGACTTAGTGCTGTTTACAGCCATCGGTTACCAGTACTTTGGAGTGGCAAAATGATCGTTAAGCTAATCATTGGGGCGTTACTATTATTTATGGTATTCAACCTTTTTAAAGCCATGATGGTGATGTTAAAAAATGACCCTAACCAAGCACCAATGAGCAAATTTATTGGACGTAGACTCATAATATCTGCGCTTATCATCCTCTTAATACTCTTAGCTATGGCAACAGGTCTGATAACACCAAACCCATCACCATATTAAGGGCCACCAACCCCGAGATAACCAGCAAAAGTCACTGTTTTATAAAATATAAACAAAGAAAAACAGCATCACCCAAACCACATCAACAAAGTGCCAGTACCAACTGCCAGCTTGAAAAGCAAAGTGGTTATCTGGTGTGAAATGCCCCTTGAACACCCTAAGTAACATTACCAATAAAATGACTGTTCCTAAGGTGACATGAAATCCATGAAAGCCAGTTAACATAAAGAAAGTATTTCCATAAATGCCGGCATCTAGGGTTAGCCCCATTTCCGTATAGGCATGGATATACTCCTCAACCTGCAAGGCCAAAAAGATACACCCTAAAACAACGGTAATACTTAACCAGATTTTGAGCTTTTGTCGTTTATTCTCTTCTAAAGCTAGATGGGCCATATGGCAGGTAACTGAAGAAACCATTAATATAATAGTGTTTATAAGCGGTAAGCCATACCAGCCCATTGCCTCGGTTTTGGTGCCGCCTGGGGTTTCGATTAAGGGCCAAACTGCATTAAACATGGGCCACAAAACCTCACCTGTCATATCGTTATTAGATGCGCCGCCAAGCCAAGGCACAGCGATAACTCGTGCATAAAATAAAGCCCCAAAAAAAGCCGCAAAAAACATCACTTCAGAAAAAATAAACCATGCCATTCCTTGCCGGTAAGAGCGTCCTAATTGGGAGCTGTACATGCCACTCATAGATTCATGAATTTGGTTTCTGAACCAACCAAACAGCATAACAACTAATGTAATTAGCCCTGCAGCTAAAATAAAACCACCATATCCGTCTTTATCTCTTGTGGTTTCAATGACAAAATTTCCAGCACCAACGGCGATAAGAAACAAAGCAACCGCCCCCATAAAAGGCCAAGGGCTTTCTGCTGGTACATAATACTTTTCATATTTTTCAGACATTTTTGCTCTCCTAACCCCTTAATTCATCACTACGACTTCTTGGATATCAGAAGAAGGAGTGACGTTATATAGGGTGTATTGAACGGTAAAATAAGTAATATTTTTAGGTAGTTGTGGGTCAACATAAAACTTCATGGGCATATGCACTTCTTCGCCAGCGTTTAAGGTTTGTTGTTCAAAACAAAAACACTCTGTTTTATTCATGTATAGCGCCGCAGGACCAGGAGATACAGAAGGTACAGCCTGGCCAACAATTAAAGAATTAGCTGGATTACGAACATAAAAGTTCACTTGGCTCATCTCACCGGGGTGAACTTTTACTTGTCGTGTTTCGGCTTTAAACTCCCATGGCATACCCGTATTGATACGCGTAATGAAATCCACGGTTATCAAGCGACTTTTGTCCACCTCAACAGATTCATACACAGCTGCTGTTTCTGACGTTTTACCATTAATACCCAGCGCATCGCATAGCACATCATAGAGAGGCACTAAGGCAAAACCAAAACCAAACATACCCAAAACAATAGCAAGTAACTTCACTACCATTTTGTTGTTTTTGCTTCGTTCTTGCTGCTTATTCATAGAATTTAGCCCTAGGGTATTTACTTCACTTCAGGGGGTGTTTCAAAGCTGTGATAAGGAGCAGGAGAGGGAATTTCCCACTCTAATCCTTCAGCCCCTTCCCATACTTGGTCCGATACAGGCTCGCCTTTTTTCTTACAGGCTTTAATCAAAACAGCTAAGAAAATAAGTTGCGACAGACCAAAGGCAAAGCCACCTATACTGATCCACTTATTGAAGTCGGCAAACTGTAAAGCATAATCAGGGATACGTCTGGGCATGCCCGCTAAGCCAACAAAATGCATAGGGAAAAACAACACATTCACAGAAATGAGTGAACACCAGAAATGCCACTTGGCTAAGCCAATATCGAACATCTTTCCGGTCCACTTAGGTAACCAATAATACACTGCCGCCATAATTGAAAATATCGCGCCAGTTACAAGTACATAATGAAAATGCGCCACCACAAAATAGGTATCATGGTATTGAAAATCTACTGGAGTGATAGCCAACATCAGGCCAGACAAGCCCCCTATGGTAAATAGCACAATAAAGGCTAAGGCAAATAGCATAGGCACTTCAAATGTCATTGAGCCTCGCCACATAGTGGCAACCCAGTTAAATACTTTTACCCCAGTAGGTACTGAGATCAGCATAGTAGCGAACATAAAAAACAGCTCTGCGGCCACTGGCATACCTGTGGTAAACATATGATGCGCCCACACAACAAATGACAACAAAGCAATAGAGGCTGTGGCGTAAACCATAGAGGCATAACCAAATAAACGCTTTCTGGCAAAAGTTGGAATGATCTGCGAAATAATCCCAAATGCCGGCAAAATCATTATGTACACTTCAGGGTGCCCAAAGAACCAAAAGATATGCTGGAACATGACAGGATCACCACCACCAGCAGCATCAAAAAAGCTTGTTCCAAAGAATTTATCTGTGAGTACCATAGTTACAGCACCCGCTAAAACAGGCATAACAGCGATAAGTAAAAACGCGGTAATCAGCCAAGTCCAAACAAACAAGGGCATTTTCATCCAAGTCATACCTGGCGCCCGCATGTTCCAGATTGTGACTATCACATTGATTGCGCCCATAATCGAAGACGCCCCCATAATATGCACCGCAAATACAAATAAAGCGGTACCATCATTACTGTAAGTGGTTGAAAGAGGCGCATAGAATGTCCAGCCAAAAGCAGGGCCGCCACCTTCCATGAACAATGAAGATAGTAAAATTGCAAAAGCAAAAGGTAAGATCCAGAAGCTCCAGTTATTCATTCTAGGCAAAGCCATATCTGGCGCACCTATCATCATAGGGATTAACCAGTTAGCCAACCCAGTAAAAGCAGGCATAACCGCTCCAAACACCATGATCAAACCATGAACGGTGGTCATTTGGTTGAAGAAGTTTGGCTCTACAATTTGCAACCCGGGTTGAAATAATTCAGCGCGGATCACCATAGCCATGGCGCCGCCGGTTAGAAACATAATAAACGCAAACCACAGATACAAAGTACCTATGTCTTTATGGTTAGTAGTGTATAACCAACGCTTTATACCAGTTGGTATATGATGTTCGTGGTGCTCTTCGTCATGAGGGCCATCATGATGAGTGTTATTGGTTGTTACAGTCATGGTCACCTCTCCTATTTTCCGTTCATTGCAGCGTGAATGTCTTTGGCTTGCACCAAGTCACCAGTATTGTTTCCCCAAGCGTTTCGCTCATAGGTAACAACAGCGGCTAATTCAGACATGGTTAATTGCTTGGCATAAGCCTGCATGGCAGTGCCAGTTACACCGTTAAGTAAAATATTAATATGTTTAGGTTGGTCGGCAGTAGCAACTTGACTACCTTTAAGCGCTGGAAATACCCCCTGCAAGCCCTCTCCGTTAGGCATATGACAAGCTGCGCAATTGGCGTTATAAACTTTTTCTCCTAGCGCCATAGACTCTGCCATGGTCATATTCATAGCCAATAACCTTTGCTCTTCTTGCTTGGCTTTTAGCTGGATATTCTCTTGTTCCGTGATCCACCTATCATATTCAGCAGGCTCTTTTGCAATAACAACAATTGGCATAAAGCCGTGGTCTTTACCACACAACTCAGCACATTGGCCTCGATAAATACCGGGGTCGTTAACTAAGGTCCAAGCATCATTAATAAAACCTGGGTTTGCATCTTGTTTCACAGCAAAATCAGGCACCCACCAAGCATGGATCACATCATCAGAGGTAATAAGAAAACGTACTTTTTGACCGGTGGGAATAACCAGAGGCCTATCAACCTCCAGTAGATAATTTTCGCCTTTTGCAAATTTTCCAGATATTTGTTCGGCTTGTGTTGCCATTTTTGAGTAATACTCAAGGTCGTTATCCATATACTTGTAATGCCATTTCCACTGAGAGCCAGTTACTAAGACTGTCACTCCGGGCTCACTAGCATCTTCCATTTCTATTAACAGCTTCATCGCCGGTACGGCCATAGCAATCAAGATAATGAAAGGAATAACAGTCCAGGCTATTTCTACTTTGACGCTCTCATGAAAATTAGCGGGTTTAGCACCCCGAGATTTTCGGTGAAAATACATAGAAATGAACATGGTGATAAACACACCAGCACCAATAACAATACAAATAATGAACATCAACATATGCATGTCATAAACTTCAGCGCTTATTTCAGTTACGCCTTTAGTCATATTTAATTGATATTGATTAATTTTATCCGTGGCTTCTGCAAATACTGGAGTGGTAGCGAATAAGGGTAATAATATTCCAGTCTTGGGCAAAATTCTCTTCACTTGACACCTCATAAACGTTTTACGTATTAGTATTTATTCATTGTCAAAAACACCAGAAGCGAGAGATTACGCAATAACAATGGTTAAATATACGTTAATTTATTGTTACAAATTGATACGAGAAAGTTAAGAATGGACTATTTTATAGGGGTTCGTCTAGCTTTTTTGTATAAAATACAAACTAAAGTTTATTTTTTAAGCATTTAAATGTTAAATGATTTACAAGGAGAGAAGTGAACTAAAAAGTTACAAAAGCAGGTAAGTGTTAGCTAAAAAGCGCAATCAAGGTAACTGCGCTTTTATGTGTTTTACTGTAAAAAAGGTTACATCCAATCAGCGTTACGAATTACACCAACAGCAATACCTTCGATATTGAAAGGTTGATTAGCCAAATCAACTTTAATAGGCGCAAAATCATCGTTCTCGGCATGCAGTAACACTTCACGGCCCTTTTTCTCTAGGCGTTTTACTGTCACATCTTCATCTACACGGGCCACAACAACTTGACCATTATGGACATCAGTAGTGCGATGCACGGCTAATAAATCACCGTCCAAAATACCGATATCTTTCATACTCATACCGTTTACTCTCAATAAAAAATCAGCACTGGGCTTAAACAAACTTGGATCAACTTGATAATGCCCTTCAACATGCTCTTGAGCTAAGATAGGCTCACCAGCAGCAACCTGACCAATTAGTGGTAAACCAAGATCTTCGAGTTGATCTTCAATAGGTGTGTTGAGTTTTATACCGCGAGAAGTTCCCGGTAAAATTTCGATAACCCCTTTACGTGCCAAAGCTTTTAAATGCTCTTCAGCTGCATTGGCTGATTTAAAACCAAGGTTTCTGGCAATTTCAGCTCGGGTGGGAGGCATACCTGTATCTAACATAGTATCTTTTATGAGTTGTAAAACTTCTTCTTGTCGTTTCGTTAATGGACGCATAACCAGCCTGTTTATCTATACAGTTAGTGTGAGTATATACAGTTATTAAAAAACCTCAAATTTGTTTTACATTGATTAAGGAGAGTCAAATGAAGAACATACTTTTTATTTGTAGCCGGAACCAATGGCGCAGCCCAACTGCTGAAAAGGTTTGGAAAAATCACCCAGAGTTAAACGTCAGGTCCGCAGGTACTAGCCCAAGGGCGAAAAGAACGGTAAGTGTCAAAGACATTCAATGGGCAGATGTGATTTTTGTGATGGAGGAAAAACACAAAAGCCGGCATATGCCGGCCGTGCTAATTCATTAGTACCTAGCTTTAGTCTTTAACCCCTTTCAACAAAAAACCAACAGACATAGGTAAAGTGAAAAACGGTGCCAACATCATAAAGGCTAGAATCGGCCCTACTTTTTGTGGAGGTGGCTCAAACGAACTAATCACCCCATATCCAAACAGATAAGGCAACAATATATAAGCCAAGGTAAAGGCACTAAACATCCAGACAGACGGCTTAGATTTTTTCAAGAACAAGTAAGCCGATACTGCAAATACCATTGCCCAGAGTATGGATGGGATATGCATAAACATGTCGACCTCTAGGTGAGATACACCACTTTCGTTCCATGCAATTCCCCAATATTCGCTATTAAACAATATGTAATGCACTTCACCCGCCATCAAAAGCTGCCACAAATGCTCTGAAGGCATACGCATGTTTGACAACCAACCAACAAATAAAGCAATGGTTGGCAACGCCAGTACACATAAAAGAATGCTGAGTGTTTTTACAAAACCTGTTGTTCTAATCATCGCTTTTTGCCCATCCCAAATCGCCAGTGTGGTTTGTCTTAGTAGCCAGTTGTTTGCATCTTGATTGGTCTGCTGGCGCTCTGTGTATTCCTCTTCTATATCGCCTATTAGCTCGTCACGATAGGTTGGATTAGCTAATCGTGACAACAGCCAAGTCGCTAACTTGGACATAGTTGTGTGCTGTTTTTGAGATGAATGAGTATTAAGCATGTCCACCTCCCACTGTCAGTACAACACCTTGCCACATGGTATCCATGGTTTGCTTAGCGTGTTTAAGTGCTGCCTTACCTTCAGCTGTTACCGAAAAAAAGCGCTTAGGTCTTCCGCCACGTTGCGCGGTGGCCTCTCCGAGTTTAGACACGACCAAACCTTTTTTCTCCATTCGTTCTAATGTTGAGTACAAAGCCCCTAAAGCAACATCTCTGTTTATTTCGCGCTGTAAAAGCTGACGAATAGCCGCACCATATGCATTGGTTTCTAAGCGCAACAATGCGAGCAAAACAACTTGTTCAAATTCACCTAACGTTTTCTGATTCATCACACCCTCCCTATATTTCCTACAATGTAGTTTTTAAAAATAGGCTTTGCAAAAAAAATTACTACATTGTAGTAATTTTAATGTATACCAAGGTATACAAAGCAATACGGGATAAAGTAGAACTTGATAGACTCAGTCCGCTTAAATTGAAGTGCCCCCAGACAGTTTTTTACCAAGCATTTCAATCAGCAAAAGCAAACTGCATATTCTCTGTGATATCCTTTACTGGTTCTAAAACCTATTAGTTGAGAGAGAAAATGTGGCTGGGTAAATTGCTACTAACAATCGTTACAATCCCTACAAAGTGGTTAGTAAAAGCCACCAGTACACCGACAGATATCGAAGGTGAATTGGGTATAGATAAATCCAAACCTATCGTTTATTTACTGCGTACTCATTCCATTACCGATCTTATCGCACTAAAAATGTCTGCAAAAACTTTAGGCTTACCTAAACCAACAGACACGATTGAAGTCGCAGGGGAAAGCCATGCTTCTTGTTTGTTTTTACAAAAGCCAAGGTCAGTGCTCAATCGTAAAAAAAGTAATACCGATATTCTTGAAGACGCAACAGAACTATTCAAATTACACAGAGAAAACCCAGATTTAGATATTCAAATAGTCCCTGTATCTATTCTTTGGGGCCGGGCCCCCGACAAAACCCTATCAAGTTGGTCTGACATTATTGCCAATCAGGTATCACCTAGCTGGCTGCGTAAATTCTTTATTGTGCTGTTTTTAGGGCGCGATAACTTTGTTTGTTATAGCAAGGCAGTGTCGTCTCGAGCCATGGTGCAACTCAAAGGCGACGACCAAACCATAGCTCACAAATTAGTTAGAGTCGCCGGCACTCACTTTCATCGCAGGCAGCAAACCCTTACTGGCCCCAATATTTTAGAAAGGCATGAATTATATAACGGCGTGTTAGGCTCTGAATTTGTACTTAAAGCCATAGATGACCGCGCCAAAACAAAAAATATTAGCCAGCAAAAAGCCAAGCTTGAAGCCAAAAAATATGTAGATGAAATTGCCGCAGATTACCGGCCAGGGCTAATCCGCCTTGGCGAAAGGATCTTAACTAAGATATGGAATAAAATTTACAACGGCATAGAAGTTAATCACGCTGAAAAAGTCCGAAACCTAGCACAAAATGGCCACGAAATTATCTATGTTCCTTGCCATCGTAGCCATATGGATTATTTGTTACTCACCTATGTTATTTACCATCAAGGATTAGTAACTCCAAGAATAGCTGCAGGGATTAACCTTAACTTTCCACCTGTTGGCGGCATTTTGCGTAAAGCCGGAGCATTTTATTTACGCCGCAGTTTTGCTGGCAATAAACTATACACAGCAGTGTTTCGTGAATACTTAGAGTTGCTTTTCAAAAAAGGCAATTCAGTAAAGTATTTTCCTGAAGGTGGTCGCAGTAGAACAGGGCGTTTACTGCCCCCTAAAACTGGCATGCTCGCCATGACAATGCAAGCTGTAGCAAAAGGTATAAACCGCCCTGTGAGTATAGTGCCTGTTTACATAGGCTACGAACATGTAATGGAAGTATCCAGTTACGTTAAAGAGCTTAATGGCAAAAGTAAGCAAAAAGAATCTTTTTTCCAAATATTCTCAGCCATTAAAAAGCTTAAAAATTACGGTACTGGCTTTTTAAACTTTGGCGAACCTATCAATCTTACTAACTTTTTAGATCAACAAGCCCCAAATTGGCGAGAAGAGCAGCAAGCCAATGTTGATAAAAAGCCCCAGTGGTTAACACCTGTAGTGAACAGCCTTGCCACAGAGGTGATGAGCAGAATTAACCAAGCGGCGGCGGTAAACGGCATGGCGCTTTGCTCGTTATGCTTGTTGTCATCGAATAAACATGCCATGTCGAGGATAGAGTTAGAAACAGCAATGGATCATTTTATTGCGCTACTCAAAGACTCTCCATACAGCGAAATGGTAACAATACCAGAAACTAGCGGAGCCGAATTACTAGCAAACACACTAAAACTCAACAAGCTCACAGTGACCGAAGACAGCTTTGGCGAAATCGTTTCTCTAAAAGAAAGTACTGCCGTGGCCCAAACCTATTACAGAAATAACATTCTACATTTGTTCGCTTTACCCGGACTAATAGCTGCCATAGTGTTCGCACACGACGAGCTAGACAAATCACAAATAGTTAAACTAACCGGAAACCTCTACCCATTACTTAAGCAAGAGCTTTTCATGCACATGGACCATCAAGAAGCACAAGAATACATAGAGTCACTTATAGATCAGATGTTGAGTATGGGTTTGTTAGTTGACGAAAATGGAAAAATTCAGCATGCCACGCCTTCAAGCCATGCCTTTTACTCTGTGTATTTACTTAATCGCAGCATTCAAGAAACCCTGCAACGTTACGCACTTGTACTCACTTTGCTGTGCAAAGAAGAGCAAATAAACCGCAAAGAGCTAGAAAAACAAAGTACACAGTTTGCAGCTCGGTTGTCAGCTTTAAATGGCATTAACTCTCCTGAGTTTTTTGATAAAAAAGTACTCGCGACCTTTATTAACGCGTTAAAAGAAAACGGCCTAGTAGAAGCAGATGAACAAGGGCAATTAAGCTATGCCAAACAAAGTGACCTACTTAAAAATGAAGTGACTGCGCTAATAGAGCCAGAAATCGCGCTGCGGCTACAGCAAATATAAGGCGTAAAAAAGTAACTCAAGGAATGAGATAAAGAATACAAAGCCAACACTATAACTTTGTATTTTTTGACTATGATTATTAGCGTCAATATTTACATTGGCGCTAAACGACCAAAAGGATTTCACCATGTCTAAACTTATTTTATCACTGGATGGCGGCGGTATTCGCGGTGCTGCCACCACTCAATTTTTAAGCCAAGTAGAGGCTCAACTACAAGCCAAGTATCAAAAATCGGTTCGTGACTGTGTTGATTTTTATGCCGGAACCAGCACAGGTAGCATCATTGCTTTGGCGCTGGCCACCACAGATATGTCTATGGATGACATAAACAATCTATATAATGTCACCAATGCCAAAAAGATATTTACCGATAACAAAGGCGTGTTCGAGCTAGATGGTATTAACGCCCCCAAGTACGAAGCAAGGGGCAAATCTTCAACCTTAAAAGACAAGCTAGGCGCAGCAAAATTAGGTGATGTGCCTGATGGGAAACACGTACTTGCCGTCACTTATGGCGTAGAAAAGCGTCGCCCCTTTGTGATTAAGTCCACTAAACCTGAATATCAAAAGCTACTGTCTTACCAAGTGGCAGACTCTTCGAGTGCAGCACCTACCTATTTCCCCACTAAAGGCTTACCACTGCCCCCAGATAACGAAGAACACTGGCTAATCGATGGCGGTGTGGTAGCCAACAACCCCACTATGTGCGCGTATGCAGAGGCAAGTCGTTTATGGCCAACACTTGAAAAACGGGTATTAACCATAGGCACAGGTACCCACACTCGCAAAATTAATGGCCCAGACTCACGCAAATGGGGCGCAGTACAGTGGATGTTAAAGGGCCAAATTATAGATTTATTGTCAGACGAAAAAGTCGTCGCCTACCAAGCCATTACTATTACCCAACCAGGTAAATATATTCGAGTAAATGCAGAAATGCGCACCCAGCCCGGCCTCCCCAAAGCCCCTGACGATGCCATGGACGATATTAGTAAAACCAATATAAAAAGACTAAAAGCTTTAGGGGACTTTTGGTTTACACGCTATGGCGATGCCGTAGTTGAGTTACTAAACGATAGTTATCAAGGCCCGTCTTTGGATAGGATTGATCCAACAACAGGCGAGCCAATTGTTTATCAGCCTTAATTGTTAAATTAGGGCAGCTATGAGCAACTTGTAAATATTGGGATTATTGCTTTGCCCAAAAATCGGATGAAGCAATTGATTGTGATTTAAGCCTTCGCCTGATAGCTAGCATCAGAGATATTAATCTTTATTTTCTCTGAAAACTCTACAGATAGACAGGAATAACTAGGGCCCCTTTATTACGTGACCCTAGTGACTTCGCTTGTTAGGTGCATTAAAACTGTTGAATTGAATCCCAATCCAACTCTCCTTTAATTGCTGATTCAGCGTCAGAATAAAAAGCCCATATAATCTTTAATTGAAAGTCATCTCGCATATTATATATACGATAGTCGATATGATATTCCAATGTTGTTTTATCTAAGTCTAAAACCTTGAACTCTTCCCCTGGAAATATACTTTCAACCCCTTTGACTTGAAATTTTTTGTATCGAAGATGCTCTTGTTCAATATTGTCTATTAATTTAATTTTTGAATTAATAACCTCAATCGCTTCCGGTATTAAAATATCTAACTTCCAATTAGAAATTACTTTTTCATTGCCATTTATAATTGATATTAATAGCTTATGCTTGTGTAAATCTTGTGCAGTAAATATTCTTTTAGTATCAGCAACAATGCTAGTATTTAATTTTGCGGTACCATTTACGCATGATTTCCACCAAGCATCACGATGCTTTACAAGCTCAGATGTTGAATATTTTGTACCCATCGGATGTCTAGAGTTGAAATGCCCTGCTTCTGCATGGCACCTTAAACACAGCACAATTGCATTAGATAATTCATTTAAACCACCATCAGCTTCCTGAATAATGTGATGTACGTTTACAGAACGGCCAGCAAACTCATGACACACACAACAAAACCTATTTGATTTGACTAATGCTTCTTCACGTATTTTTTTTGGGAATGGCATAAAGCTCCTTAATCACCTAACTTTCCAATAACGGGCGCAGACATGTGGGGTATAATGGCGAAGCCGCCACACGTGTAGGTAACACTAACTGGACACCCTTCGTTTTTTTAAATTAGAGTGGGTGTACATACAATTTTTTTTCAGCGAGTAAAATTTCCGCTGACTTCGCTTGTTAGGTTAATCCCACGACAACTACACTAAATAATGCTAGTTGAATAGAGACAACCAATATACTCCACCAAACTAAGGTACTTAACCTAAAAAACCGATTAAATACACCAAGGCATATGCTATAAAAAAACTGGTAAGCGAGAACTATCACAGTATTAATTACTATGGTTATAAATACATCTAACGGCCCAAATACAAACAATATAAATGCAAAAAAATAGGTAGGTATACCAAGGATATGCATGAACTTGGTATCAGTTTTATTCAATCGAGAATATGTCAGTAACATCAAAACCTAACAAGGATGTAGAAAAACCCTCACCTTAAAGTTTGTTATAAAAATTAACCTAATTTGACCACAAAAACGCGTCACTAGTGAAATCGGTACAGTTTTACCATTAAACAACACAAATATTTGACCTAGCGCATTGCCATTTTCTATCCCTGACCTTTTTCTACAGCCTCAACGCCCCACTAAGAGGCAAATAATAGTTGGTTAAAATAAGCGACGTAGAAGCAAAAACCAACTGTTATTTGTCCTTTTGAGTGACTTGTTATATGCATATCCTATTAGGGAACAGGATAAATGCCTTTAAGCTTTTCAGAAGAAAACGACTCCAATCTAGTTTCTGAAACACCTAAAGCGATCAATTTTTCGTGCGTCTCAGATACTTCATCAATACCCTCATCATCATTCTCGTAATTGTAATTTTGCCAATCTGCATCAGGATAAGCATCTAAAATGCATTGAAAATATGGAATATCAATTTCATTAACCGAGTGTCCTATTACGACTATATTTTGCACATCACCATATCCTTCTAATATGGAGCGATTGCGCTCTAAAATTTCGTCTACTGGTTTATGAAAGAGCCCCGGTATTTGAGCAACTTCTTTTGAAGTTTCATGGAACCATGGAGCATCACTTTCAGCAGTATTTGATCTTATACTACGTCCATGACCAAATATTATATTTCTCCCAACTTTTCCATGTACGTGCAGTACCCTATTCTCTGGAACGTTGTACACGTTTTGTAAAGTTGCTGTGTAATTGAAATTAACAAAAAATGCAGGCAAATTAAAATGCATCAGCTTTTGAGCTGCATTCACATCAATAGACCTAATCCACTCCCTAAAAGCGTTTGTTATATCATCAACAAGCTCTTCTTTTTTTATTAATATTTCATCTTCGTAACCATATAAGAGTTTAGGTTCATCACCCAATTCCTCCAAAGATGGTTGCATTGCAGCATTGTCATGGAAATTATCTTGATTAAATGATCCTAATGACTCTTCGAAGTTAGACCATTCAGAATCAATATCGCAAAAGTCATCAAAGTAATGGATGTGATCATCAAGATGCTCTTTATACTCTTTATTGAAATTTCCATAGCTAGTCGGCAATCCGCTCCATATATCAAAACCATTCCCGATTATAAATAACGTTGACACTCAAATACCTCTACTATTGAATAACAATTAACTATGCATATCGCTTTGCTAAGCGGCAATAAAATAGTTGGCTAAAATTAGCGAGGAACGAGCAAAAGCCAACTGTTTTTTGTCCGTTTAAGCAACTTGATACTCATTGAGCCTCCCCAATCAGCGTAACTTTCGGCTACTCTGATTGGCGACAAAACCAAACGGAGAAGCTCAATGAACTTTTATACTAATGCACATCCTTACTATTGTGGAATCGATTTACACGCTCGCTTACTTTATGTCTGTATCATTGATAATAAAGGGGAGGTGCTAGTCCACAAAAAATAAAGGGCTCACCCGAACAATTACTGGTTTTACTCACTCCTTACCTTGGAAATGTCATCGTAGGAGTCGAATGCATGCATTGTTGGTATTGGGTGAGTGACTTATGTCGGCAACATAATATTGATTTCGTCTTAGGCCATGCTTTGTATATGAAAGCCATACATGGCGGTAAAACTCAGAATGATAGAATTGATTCTTTTAAAATCGCTAAATTGTTACGCGGCGGCAGCTTCCCATTAGCCTATAATTACCCCAACGAATTACGGGCTACCCGAGATTTGCTTCGTCGTCGAACGAAGCTTGTTCGCTTTGGGGAGGATTTAAAAGCCCATGTATCTAATACTGTTAGCCAGTATAACTATCGACCTCATTCACTTAACTTACGCTACCCCGCATCAAGAGATAAAATGGCCCTCGTATTTGAGGACATATCCGTACAACGTAATGTCGATATTGATTTAACTATGGTCGGGCATATTGAAACCGAACTGCGATAAGTAGAATGGTTCATAGAGAAGCAAGCAAAACAGCATTATCCTAAAGACTATTACTTGCTCAAATCCATTGCCGGTGTAGGGCAAATACTCGCCCTGACTATCTTATATGAAATAGGTGACATTGAACGCTTTGACAATGTACACCTCAAATGGGCTTTCTCTGAAATGGCCATCCTCTACCTTCGAGGTAACGATAAGGCCAGAGCCTGAAACTAACTGGTGGAATATTCCAACCTTATTCTTGAATAGCGCCAGTGCTGGGTTAACCGATGAATGTCTAGCGCCCCTGTCATCATCATGGAGGATGAAACGGCAGGCTGTGATGAGCTCACATAAGAGCGCCTCTATATGTGTTTGCTGTAAGCGATGACTTAATAGCCTATATGACAGATGAAGTATACGACTTAGCTCAGAGACTTGGATTGACCTTGAAAAAGTGGTCAAAAGGTGACTAATACCTATTGACCAACTAGAGGCTCATATGTGTTAACTTTATGATTCGATAGAATTGATATAACTTTTAGCACCATCGAAATGGAAGCTTACATCTCGCTTTCCAAAGAATTTACGCCAATGTTTCTCTATGCTTTCTCTAGCTTCTGACTGCTTTTCATTATCATCATATTGACAAAAATCTACTACTTCAATCTCTGCATCTTTACGGGTCATTCTTGACAGTAATTGACGCATTTCAAAATCTGCACTTGGCAATGAGTACCCAATAAATACAAGCTTTGTTGCTTCCGATAATTCAATTCCAGCGTTTTGCCAAATAATTCGGTATTGTGGATTAGATAAATCCTTAATAAAAGTTGGCATAATTAAGTTAGGGGCTAATAAGTGCTTGCCTGCTTCTTCGCTAAAGTTTGTATCACAGTGACGACACGATGAAGTTTTTGTAAAGCTATGAATTGCCTCTTTCTTAGAAAACCTTGCATATAAGCGAGCACATCTGGGGCACTGCAACCAATTTAATGAACCATGAAGTTTAAGTAATTTCACATTAAAACCACCTTGGCCAAGCTTTTCCAAACCGGGCTTAACACTTCCATCATCTTCATCTTTCGAACTGATATAGCAACAATAATCTACTACAGCATCGTATTCAGTTTTTTCAGATATTGATTGATATATAGAGTTATCTAGCAATATATCCCAATTAGCACTTATGACACTGACTGGGTCCTCTTTACTATAATTACTATCCGCGCGAATTGAAGAGGCTTTGGCAAGGTAGCCAGCAAAGTTATCTATATATGATTTTGATTTATCTGTCTCGTTTAACAAAAATTGGATGGTTCTGCCAACAACATAAAATACAGCTTCACGGATTTTCATAATACTATCCAAACTAACTCCACGAAACTGAGAGCTGTCAGAAAGACAACGGTCAAGCGGGGTAAAAATATCCTCTAGCTCAATATCAGGAAAGTAACTTTCAGGCATGTTCAGTTGGTTTTGGAGGAATCCCTTAAATAATGAAAATTCTTCAGCTTTAAAAATTTTAGGATCTCTATCGTAGAGCCTAAAAGCCTCTTTCATAATTGCGGCTTGCGTAGGCGCTCCAGCTTCTACTGAAAAACCAGCCCCCAAAATGTATACAGTTTTCATTCTTAAATGTTCCACCTTTACCGAATAAAGTTAGACATAATGACTCCCCACGAGCCACCTTAAAAAGTGCTGATATCCAATTAAACGTGGGTTAGCTATAAGCCAGAGCCATAATAGTTGCGTTGAACAAACTAATAAAAGGAGATCAGCATGAACAAACATAACATACTTTTTATTGGCCTTGATACTCACAAAGAGTTTGTCGAAGTGGCCTACATTGAAGACCAGCGCGGAGCCAAGTCCATACACCTTGGACGACAACCATGCAGTAAAATAGCCATAAAAAAACTGGCTCGTCAGTTTGCAGATGCCACTTTACATTTTGTGTATGAAGCTGGGCCTTGTGGTTACTGGATATACCGCTTTCTGACCAGTTTAGGTCACTGTTGTTACGTCGTTGCGCCATCCCTCATCCCCAAAAAAACAGGGGATAGAGTCAAAACAGATAAACGTGATGCCATGATGCTAGCCAAGCTACTTAAGTCCGAAGACTTAACGCCTATCTATGTACCAGAGCCTGAGGATGAAGCCATACGCGATATATCCCGCGCTCGCGAAGTGGCAATGAAAGACTTAAAAGATGCCAAATACCAACTCAAAGCCATGTTATTGCGCAATAACATAACCTGCAAAATAAAAGATAATTGGTCTACAGCACACTTACGCTGGTTAACCGAATTGGTGTTGCCACACCCCGCCCAACAAATTGTATTGCAAGAAGCCATTCAAACCATTACTGAGCGTATGAAGCGCTTAGAGCGACTAGTGAATGAACTAGAGAATCACGTCAAGCGCTGGCGTTATTATCCAGTGGTGGCAAACGCCATCAAGGTGCCATTACCAAATGTGGTAATGGCAGAGCAAGACGATTACTCATTGAAGGGGCTCACAGTTATCGTTATAGCGCCAATATATCCACTGAACTACAAAAACGGCAAGAAGGGTTACCGAAAGAAATTATAGAGATTGCATGGCAGGCACAACTTAGACTGTGCAGACGCTATCAACGACTCATGCATAAAGGGAAGCACTACAATGTTGTCGTCACTGCCATTGCCCGTGAAATGATTGCCTATATCTGGGCCATATCACGAGAAGTAGTATTAACACCGGTCAATCCTAAATTACGTTTATCTAGAGTACCGGCATGAGAAAAGAGTTTGAGTTAACCTATTGGGTCAAGCATCGGCTGTGGCACAACCACCGAGGGCGTTAGGATGGCAATAACCTAACGGTTATTGAACCACGAACATAGACTGAAGACAGGTGTCACGACGGATTAAGTAAGGTAGGCGCTGTTCATCAAATTGATGAATAATCCACGGATATCAGCATGACAACCGACGAATTTACTTGCTTCACTCGATGGGTTAACTCATTTTAATAAACTAAAAAATGGCTTTAAAAAGAAGTAGGATATCGCTCGTCCTACTTGACGTGGGGAGTCATACCAACGCTTAACATATGGGGATTTTAGGAACGCTTTTTCAGTGAATAAAATTCCTACCGTGATGCACTTGTTAGTGTTTAGCCCCGCCATTCTGCGATCACATCGTCCGTTGAGAACCCTAAAATAGTAAATTGGTTTTCACCCGTTTTCCATGCCTTTGCAAAGAGCTTAGCCCTAGTGGCATAGAGCAAGTACTCTTCATTACATTGCGCAATGGCTACCACATTTTGTTTATTAATAAATTCGCAATCTTCTTGTGGATGATAGGCAGCTTCAACCTGTACCGAAACTGGTGTAATTAGGCAGCTCTCTAGCTGCGCCAAAGACTTATCAATTTCAGCTTCACGATCAAGCGCACCAACGAACGGAGAACTTGTTCCATTTGTTCGAGATGCTCTTATTAATTGTAATATTTCGTCTTTGCTCATTTGAACACTAACGCTTTACCAAGGAGCAAATGCGAACGTTGTTGGGCTTTGCCCAGTGAAAATTTGTCCCAGCCGCGCTTTTTGCGGCGAACTTAGGTAACTTGTTATATGGAATTTACTCACATCTACTGCCTTTATCTCTAACGACATAAGCAGCAAATTTATCATCTTCATTTCCACTAATACGAACATTTTCAAAACGACCATCTAATACATCAAACCAAAAACACCTAATGTGTTTGTTTGCATGATTTTGAGATATATCCTGAATCTTTTTACTTATATCTGGGTCATCCAACAAAAGCTCTCCAAACAAGAATGATGCTTGGGCTTTGTAGGAATTTGAATTCTCAGCATTGAGCAAATCTAAAACAACTGGTTTGTAGCGCTGTTTGTTTTGAATAAACAACTCAGTAGCACCGTCGTCCATACCAGAGCCAAGAGAATACATTTTGTGAAGTAAATATACTTGAACTCTACTGCTAAAAGTAACTAGCAAAACAAAAGTAATTACTAAAACTAAAAACCCTATGAATATTTTCACTAAACTTTCCTTGCCACATAGCGCTTAACATATGGGGATTTTAGGAGCGCTTTTTCAGCGAGTAAAATTCCCACCATGATGTTTTTGTTATAAAGCTCTATTGCTAGCAGTTGCATCATTATAGCCTTCTGAAAATCCAGACAAAAAATCCGGACCAGCTAAGCCAATTAGCAAGATTATTGAAGCTAAAAGCATGATGTTACGTTTGTTTGATTTATACCCGATGATCGTTAAAACAACGAACAAGATAAAACTAATAATTTCTACCCAAAACATACAACTTCCTTTTTTATTTCAACTGAATCTAAATTCAGCTTTGCTTTATAACAATTTAATAGTGCGCAAACTGCGCATTTTTCAATTTACAAATTGCGCACTTTCTTAATTTATCTATTTTTACCAAATTCAGTAACACTTTGCTAACTAAAGAAAAATTTGGAGTTTGAAATTTTTATGATCCCACAAAAATGCGCGAACCGCGCATTTTCCTAAATATAGGGGAAACCAAACCACAGTGTATAAAAAACAGTTTAATTGAGTATTCAACATGAAAACAAAATCATCGTATTTACAGTACAAAGTTGACTACATGTTAACTATGCAATGAGCTAATACAGCCTTTTTAAATACTGCAAAAAATATCATCACACCTAGCGTTACAGTAACACTGGCTTAATTGGTGTCACCCCAAATGCATCTCTTAGCCAGCTGCCTGCTTTACCTAAACGCTCGCTAGATGACCAGATTAAATCCACACCCACTTCCCATTCTGTGTGGGGATATGATGTAAGCTGTAATTCACATAATTGGTCTTGTAACTGTAAATCTAACATAAGTTGTTTAGGTACGGTTGCCCAGCCCATTCCCGTACATAAGGTGTTCATTAAGGTGAGATAGCTCGACATTTTCCACTGGTTGGTGGCACTAAGGTATTCACTGGTGGGGAGTTTTTCTAACAAGGGTGAGTACACCAGTTGCCTATGTTGATTGAGCTGCTCAAAATTCACCTGTGGCAGCTTAGCTAAGGGGTGCTCTCTGTGCACTACATTGGCAAATACAATATTACCCAGCCTTTTAAAGTGGATGTTTTTTGGGTAGTGAGTGCCTGCACACATAATACCCAAAGACGCCTCACCTTGCTCTATCAGCTGCTGAATATACTGTGACGATGGATGTAAAATATTTAAATCTACTGGCGCAAAGCTCTCTGCAAACCCTGCTAAGTTGTGGTTTAACAGTTGAAACGGAATAGTTTCATCAATAGCAATAGTGACTTGGCTTTCAAGCTCGGCTGCTAAACTATTAGCGCGGTTTTCCATGGACGAACATTGATGCAATATGGCTTCGGCGTCTCGTAGCAATGACTCACCATGTTTAGTTAGCACTGGGTATCGGCTAGTTCGGTCAAACAAACTCACCCCAAAATCAATCTCTAGGTTGGCGACTGATATACTTAAAGCCGACTGAGATTTACCCAATTTTCGGGCGGCTGCCGAAAAAGACTTTTCGCTCGCTACCGCACAAAATGCTGTTAACTGTTCAATCGACAAACGCATAATCACCACAAAACTATTAAAATTTTTAATAGTTTCTATTTTGCACACTCTGCCCAGCAGAGTAAATTTAATCTATTGCCCAACAATTTGTTTTGAGGTTGTAAGAGATGACATATTTTAAGTCACAAACAAACCACACACAGAGCAACATCCACCCAGTGGATCAAACCCTGCCCATGGCACCAACCTTGTTACTGGGCTTACAACATGTATTGGTGATGTACTCGGCTTGCATAATAGTCCCTCTTATCTTGGGCGCAGCCCTTAACCTACCCAAAGAAACCTTGTCGCTTATCATCAATGCCGATCTATTCGCAGCTGGGCTTGCCACCTTAGTGCAGTGTTTTGGGAATCGTTATTTTGGCATTAAGTTACCCATAATGATGGGCGTAACCTTTACGTCTATCGCACCCATGATCGCCATAGGTGTTAACCCAGAGCTGGGCTTGCCGGGGATTTACGGTGCGATTATTGTTTCTGGAATATTGGGGATTCTATTTGCCCCTGTTATGGGCCGCTTGATGAAGTTCTTCCCCCCTGTAGTGACAGGCTCAGTGTTATTAGTAATCGGCATTAGTTTAATGAAAGTGGGCATAGAGTGGTCGGCAGGTGGCAGCCCAACTCTTGCTGATGGTTCGGCTAACCCAGATTTTGGTAAGCCCATTTATTTACTGGTTAGCTTGTTGCAGCTGAGTTTAATCTTACTAATCAATCGTTTTGCAAAAGGCTTTTTGAGTAATGTTTCTGTTTTGGTTGCTATGCTTGCTGGGTTTATTGCAGCTTGGTTACTTGGGGATATTTCATTAACTGGCTTAAATAACGAGCCTTGGGTGGCGGTTATCAAACCGTTAAGCCTAGGCATGCCCACCTTCGATTTTTTAGCTATTTGTTCTATGTCACTCGTCATGCTGGTGACTATGGTTGAGTCCACTGGGATGTTTTTAGCCTTAGGTAAATTAGTAGACAAAGAGGTGGACCAAAAACAATTAGTTAGGGGCTTACGTTCCGATGGGCTTGGTACCTTACTAGGGGGCTTGTTTAATGCCTTTCCTTACACTTCTTTTTCGCAAAACATAGGGTTAGTCACTATAAGTGGCGTGAAAAGCCGTTATGTTGCAGCTGCTGGTGCGTTTATTTTAATTGCCCTTGGCTGCCTACCTAAAATGGCATTTATTATTGCGTCTATTCCCCAGTATGCTTTAGGCGCTGCCGCTATGGTGATGTTTGGCACGGTGGCCGTGATGGGAGTACGAATTTTAAGTCAGGTAGATTTTACTGATTCACGCTCTAATTTATTAGTGGTATCCGCAAGTGTAGGAATGGGCTTAATTCCTATGATTGCTCCTACTTACTTTCAACACCTACCACGATGGAGTGCTATTTTTACAGACAGTGGCATTATCTTAAGCGTGTGCACTGCCATTTTACTCAACGCTATTTTTAATCAGCCCAACTCTCAACAAGCAAACAAAGGTTAACCACCATGACAGCCACACTTTATCAAGCCGATTACCTAGTCACTATGGATAGCAACAATACCATTATCAAAGATGGTGCTGTATTGGTTGAACATGGCATTATCAAACAATTGGATAAAGCTAGTGAGCTACTCAGCCAACATCCTAATGTACCTGTTAAAACCTATGCTAAGCGCATATTAATGCCAGGGTTAATCAATACCCATTGCCACTCTGGCATGTTGCGGGGCACAGCTGAGGGATTGCCAGTGTGGGATTGGCTGCAGCAATATATTGATCCTATGCATAAGGTGTTGACCGCCAAAGAGGCGAGTTTGTCGTCTTGGCTATGTTATGCCGAGGCATTGTTATCTGGCACCACCTGTATTGTTGATATGTGGCGCTACATGGAAGGCAGTGCAGATGCTGCTAAGCAATTAGGGATTCGAGCTTGCTTAGTGCCTTATGTTGCCGAGCACCCAGATCACGATTACTTTGAAACCCTAGACAGTAACGAAGCACTTATTAATAACTGGCATCAAGAAGCCAATGGCCGTATACATGTGTGGGTGGGTCTAGAGCATTTATTTTATGCCGTGCCACCAGCATTAAAGCGTATCGCCGATATGTGCCAAGACTACCAAGTTGGCTTTCACACCCACAGCAACGAAAGCAAGTTTGACGTAGAACAAACCCTTGAACGATACAACATACGACCGATTCAGGCATTAGAGAAATTCGGATTACTAGATGCCCCAAAAACCTTATTAGCCCATTGCGTGTGGGCCGATGATACCGAAATAGCGCTTATGGCACAGCGCAAAATAGGTGTGGCCCATAACCCTATTAGCAACATGAAACTAGCCTCAGGTGCAGCACCTATAGTGGCTATGTTAAAAGCTGGCGTTTCCGTGGGGCTAGGTACTGACGGTGAAAAAGAAAACAACAACCTAGACATGTTTGAAGAAATGAAAACCTCATCACTACTGGCTAAATTTTCTAGCTTAGATGCCGCCGCCCTTGATGCGTGGGATATATGCCGCATGGCCACAATTGATGGGGCAAAAGCTTTAGGGTTAGCAGATACAACTGGTTCACTTGAGGTGGGTAAGTCTGCTGATATGATAGCGGTTCGCTGTGATACACCTCGCATGACACCTCTTATTGATTCAGGGCCACTGATGAACATTCATTACAACTTAGTCCATGCGGTACAGGGGCAAGATGTTGATATGACTATGGTGGCCGGAAAAGTACTAGTAGAAAATGGCCAATTACTTGAACACGACATACAACAACTTATCGAACAAGTTAACCTAGCTGCCCCTGCTTTGTTTAAGCGGCGCCAAGCTTGGTTAGATAGCACCAAAGGCGCGATAAAGCGGGCGCTAACCTCCTAACCAAACACCACACTACTAGGAAATAAAATGGGGATAAACAAAGTACTTTTAACCATGGTCGCTTTTATGACCTACATGGTTATGTCTGGGTTACTCACCCAAATAGGTGTGTTGATTGCTCCTGTATCCGAATATTTGAATATAAGCATTACCCAAGCTGCCTCTTTGTTCTCGCTATTAACAGGTGGCACCTTTGCCGGTACTTTTGTGGCTATGCTGGTGTATGGTCGCTTTGCTTTAAGGCAGATTTTTAAAGTAAATTACGCCGCCTTTATTGGCCTATTGATTTTAATGGTGACCTTAGATAACCGCTCACAAGGTTCCGTGTCTTTTTACTTATTTTCATTAGGGTTATGCTGTGGCGTTGGCTTAGCGGGCGGGGCGGTATTAATTGCCAATTTATATAACGAACAAAAGCGCGCCTCTGCCTTTTTGGCTACCGATTGCTCCTTTAGTTTAGCTGGCTTTGTGTTTCCTTCATTGGCGGTAATATTACTATCAGCTAATCAATTATGGACCATTAGTTATGGCGCTGTGGGTATATTAGCTCTACTGATATTAATAGCATGTTTCACCCTAAACTTTCCCAAACAGCCAACTCCTAACAATCAAGAATCTCAAGAAGATAAAGCCGAGCCAAAAGTTAATATTTGGACCCCAAGAGTCTTTATCATGGCCATTGCCTTGTGCTGTTACCTTACCACTCAAACCACCTTTTTAACTTGGGCGCCTAATTACTTACAGCAAGCCCTTAACCTTGAAGCTAGCCAAGCTGCCGCTGCAGTGGGTAATTACTGGGGGCCTTCTATATTTGGCCTACTTACGGTTACGCTACTGGTAATTAAGGTACCCACTCGGCCTTTATTACTGGCCGTAATAGCTATCGCTATAATGTTATCAACCCTTCTTTATACCACTGACGACCCAGACTGGTTTTTAACAGTTACCTTGGGCCTTGGGTTAATGACTTCTTGTATTTTCAAGCTAGGGATTTCGGTGGGCTCCCAGCAAATAACAAATGCCCCACCTATTCTAGTTACCTTTTTACTGTGTTCAGCTACAGTAGGAAGCACGATAGCACCGGCACTTTCGGCCCTTGTGGTCGAACACTTTGGTGTAAGTAGTGCTATGTTAATGACAGTGCTTGGGTTTGTACTTGTGGCAATTTTAATGTCCACCTGCTTATTGCTAGAACAAAAAGCCCTTACAACACATACATCACAAGGAACCTCAGTATGAATAACAAAGTGATTTTTGATACCGACCCAGGGATAGACGATGCCATGGCCATACTCTTTGCACATGCCAGCGGTAAAATTGACTTAATGGGGATCACCACAGTATTCGGTAACGCCACCATAGAAAACGCCACTCGCAATGCCTTGTATCTAAAACAGCGTTTTTCCATTGCGACAAATGTTTCTGCAGGAGCTGACACCCCGTTAGTAGTGCCGGCTGGTGAGCCCACTACTTTTGTACATGGGCAAAATGGTCTAGGGGATATTGATTTACCCGACACCATTCCCCTAGAAACCGATCCACGCTCAGCCTTTGATTTTATTATCGACACAGTACGGGAGTACCCCAATGAGATAACACTTATCGCAGTGGGGCGCTTAACGAATTTAGCCCTAGCACTACAGAAAGCCCCAGACATTATCCCATTAGTAAAAGAAGTGGTTGTAATGGGCGGCGCTTTTGGCCATAACGGCCATACAGGTAACGTTAGCCCCTATGCCGAAGCCAATATCATAGGCGATCCACATGCAGCGGATATTGTGTTTACAGCAAACTGGCCGTTAACAGTGGTGGGTTTAGATGTTACGCAGCAAACCATTATGAGCAATGCATACATAGAAAATCTTAGAAATGAGTCAAAGGTTTACGGTGAATTTATCTATCAAATCAGCCGCTTTTACAGCGACTTTCACAAACAAAGCGCGGGGTTAGACGGTTTTTATGTACACGACTCATCCGCAGTCGCTTACTTGTTAGCCCCAGAATTATTTAAGGTTAAACAAGGGCCAATACGAGTGGTTTGCGAAGGCCCAGCCATAGGCATGACACTTTGCAAAACCATAGAAAAAACCTTCCCAGTAGATGACTGGCATAATAAGCCTAAACAACAAGTATGTACTGATGTTGATAGCCAAGGGTTATTAGATTTATACATGCAAACCCTCAGCTTATAGGACCTAACAGGGTTTGCTAATTACTGATTATCTTTTTTAGCTTTGCAAACCCTGCACTATCTCTATCTTCTTTTGCGCAGATACTTAATAAGTCCTCGATGAAATACCCTAAAGCTCTGCGCTCTATCTCTACAATCTGCGCTTGCTGCTTTTGGTTTAACATGTGATACATACTCGCAGCACCAAAGTCGCCAAAGATCATGTTTCCTTCATCATCTATCAGGGTGTTGTGGGCATATAAATCGCCATGGCAAACTTGTTTACTATGTAAGTGTGCAAATACTGATTGCATTTGAGCGACTATTTTTTCGATATGCGCTATAGATAAGCTCTCACCCTCCTTGAAAGTGTCACGGGTACAGGTGTCAAAACTAGGTGGTAAACCAAGGTTACGATAATGCTTTGGTATTAACGCCATCACCAAAGCCAAACAATCATCCTCTGCTACCTGGGCTAATGGCCTAACTAAATTTGGATGAGCCCCCACCTTTAAACAAGCTTGCATCTCATCTTTTGGATATCCATCACTGGTTACTTCACCTTTAAACACTTTAACAGCGATATGTTCAGGGAGTTCTACTTGAGGCGCTTGCCACTGTGCTTTTGAAATCACACCAGACGCACCTTGCCCTAATACATTTTGTACCTGAATACTTGATAAAGAGACTTGAGGCACTGTCAGAGCCTGATAATTTACATGACTAAAAGGGTTACCCGAAAACGCTACCCATGCCAGTTTGGGCAAGCTTAATAACTGCTCAGGGAAACTGGTAAGCTTGTTCGCCGAAATACGCACCAACTCAAGATTGGTAAGCTGTGAAAGGTTACTTGGCAATTCAGCTAATTGATTTCCAGCTAACATTAATTTTTGCATTAGGTGTCGCTCACCCAATGACTGAGGCAATGCAGTAATTTGATTGTCGGTCAAAATTAACCAACGTAGCTTTTTGGGAAGCGCTCCCTCAGGCACATGCTTTATCTGATTAGCTTTAAAACCCACAATCTCTAAATTTGGACACTTACCAAGACTTTCCGGCAAGGTTTCAAATGGATTATTAGAAGCAAATAGTATTCTGAGTTTGGTTAGTTGCTGTATTTCATCAGGCAAACTGGTTAATCGATTATTTGATAAATCTAGCACCTCTAAACTATCTGCTAAGGATAAAATCTCCATAGGAAATTCAGTTAAGTTTGCAGATAAAGTTAGCTTTGAAGCACCAGCCAATTGACCAGAACGTAATTCAGAAAGAGTGTGCAAAATAGAGCACCTTTAACAAAGGAAAACAACGAGCAGAAGCCTACTGAAAAAGCCCTAAAAAAGATAGTAAAGACATACCCTTATGTTTGTCACCCTCAGAACCAAAAAACGGGCCAAAGCCCGTTTTTTAAAGGTGTTTACAGAGTACTACTCAGATACTTGAGGAGTACCATGGCCTTCTCTTGGTGGCTCACTTTCAGTAACGACAAGACGTGAGAATGTCACACTTGAGTAATCCCCATTGGCTTTATCTTCTTCCCAGTTACCTGTGCCAGGACAAGCTGGGTACCAAAAGGCAGGATCATCTTTAGTACTACATTGGTTATAGGCACCGGCTTTAAAGTAATTAAAATCTAGAGTGTATCCATAAGGGTGATCTAACTTATCCAACTCTCCATAAGCATTAACTGCATTGGCTAAGTTGATAGCATATTCTACCGTTTCATGACCTTGAGTTGTAAAGGTTAAATACATCACATCTTTATGAACATTTACCACATAACTAAACTCATCGCCCAATGACAAGCCTTGCTCTCCTGGGTCTTCAGGGTTTAGCCAAGTATTCCCCCAAACTGGATAAGCAATATCTATACGGTTAGGATCGTCTTTTGGTAGGTTTCTCTCGTAGGTCCAAAAAACAGAGCCTGTGTCATGGTTAGGGTGCTTTTTAAAGTAAATTTTAAGTGGTTCATTGCCCCAACCAAAGCCTTTGACGGGCTTGTCCCACTTAGTAGCATGAATTTGTCCAACAACCACCGAAAAAGCAGGTGCTTTTTCTGGGTATTTTGCTCTAACAGATACATGATTTACCTTAAGAGTGGCTTCTAATTTACCCCCAATTCGCTTGAATTTTTTGGCGATAGGGTTACTTGCCACTGTAAAGTTGTTTTGAGGTGAGTGAGTCTTATAACGGGTAGATTTACCACGCAACATATGACGTAACTCACTACGAGTATTCGTGGTGTTTTTTGTAGTACTCGCTTTATTGGGAGTGGTGAATACCATGCCTCCGTTTTCATCTAAGTAGAAAAAGTCTGGGTGCTCAAAGTCTTGGATCTTTTTTACAGATACTGAGTCTGGCTTACCGTCATTATTTTCGTCTGTGGGGAGCGTAATATTCCATTCACTTAAATCAAATTTATCGGCTGGCACATCTGCAACCGCACTTTCAGTAATACATGCAGTCAACAATAGCGTTACTACCATTTTCTTATATTTTAGGTACTTAGAAAAAGCTTTCATAAAATCTCTTTATTCGTAGGGTATAAAAACGTTAAATATTTAAACTGTGCCTTATCCGTAAGATCTTTATTTCTATTCCCTTAAACACTATGTTAACAAATAAACTCATTTAGCTCTAACTTCCCTTAATCTAAAGTAATCTTCTGCAAAGCCGCCGGGTCGTAAGCTGGTCGCCTCGTTTCATCATTTTGATACTTAGAGTCGAGCTTATCTTCAATCAAATGGTGAATGGCATACTCAAACGTACCCGTTTAAAGTTGCTCTAGGAAGTTAATCATTACCATAGTATTTTGCTGATAGTTGAGTGAAATAAAGCGTGGCATCACCGAGGCTCCTATGCCTAATTGATAATACCTATTTGATCACAAACCATGATCTGAGGGAAGTAAAAAACGAACAAAAAACAAACTATTCACGACTTTTTCTACAGCCTCAACGCCCCAAGCAGGGGCAATAACACGTTGGCTTAAATACGGAACGAAGTGACGGGAGCCTGCGTGTTAATGTCCCGCTGACTTGGTTTGTTAGCTGCCGCTTACACTAATAGTGATAGCGACAGGAAATGATAGTTAAATATGAATCCGATACTGCATAAACTAAACGATTAGTTTCATCTATTCGTCTAGACCAAAAACCAGATAAATTCTCTTTTAATGGCTCAGGTTTACCAATACCCTCAAATGGAGAGCGCTTGGAGTCATAAATTAATTTATTTATACGTTTTAAAGTCTTTTTATCTTGGCTTTGCCAGTAGACATAATCACTCCAAGCTTCATCAGTCCATGCAAGTTGTCTAACCATCTATTAAGTCTCTAGACTTTACTTGACCTGAATTATACTGCTCAATTGATTTAGATAAATGAGCAGCATTAGCTGGAGATTTAAGTAAATGAACAGTTTCCATAAGACTATTATAATGATCCAAGGACATTACGACTGCGTCTTCAGAATCTCTCCGAGTTATCACTGTGTAATCTACATCATTTACAACTTGATCTAGTACCGACTTAAGCCCATTTCGAGCTTCTGTAAAAGATACTATGCGCATAAACACCTCGTAGTTGTACAATAAACAAGACAAGTTTAACTGTTCAATGATACATGTGCAAGATCTAAGACAACTCTGAATTTTAAGGGCTGCTAACTTTTAAATAAGGGGCGCATACATGTGGGCTAAAATGCGAAGCAGCCCACGTGTATGCGTCCCAGCGAACGAAGTGAGTGACTTAATTTTTTTGTTATGTGCCCGATTGCACCTTTTTATGTCTAATAAATCGATATAGATTTTTCAAAATATTAGAAACACACAAAATCAAGAAAATTGCTGCTGATAAAAAAAGTAATAACCCAGAGTATCTGCCGTCAGCCCATTTATTGAATCCGTTTAATTCCAAAAAACTCAACGACCAATAAATAGCTCCAGAACAGAGTGAAATTGGTATCAGTAGTAGTGGTATATGCCACAACATATACCGCTTATTATGATCCTTTAATTCCACCACTTTCAATACCTCTTATCCTCGAAACAACCAAAATTACGAGGGCTCATAACAAAATTAATATCCGGAAAAATTCCGTGTTTAAACACGGAATTTTTCCTAGATCTTGCTGTTATGCGGAATTTCAGTCATAACAGGATCAATCAGCAGTACTATTACTTACTTGAACATCAATACTAGCTAACTGTTTAACTGCCTAATCTTTTAGTCGGCAAAGCCAATGCTCCTAACAAGCTTACTGCCCAAACACTGACCAGCCTGTTTTTCTAGCGAGTAATTCCAAGGCTTGTGTACCAAGTTTACTATTACCTATAGGATCCAAGCCCGGTGACCAGACTGCAATCGACGCCTTGCCCGGTGCAACTGCCATAATCCCTCCACCTACACCACTTTTACCTGGCAAGCCTACTCTAAAGGCGAATTCTCCTGAGCCATCATAATGACCACACATAAGCATTAGAGAATTGATACGTTTGGCGCGCTTAGAAGAGACTACACGGTATCCCGTAGTGGGGTTTACCCCATCATTTGCTAAAAATAGCCCAGCGGTTGCGAGTTGTTGGGTATTCATAGCTATTGAGCAGTGGTGAAAATAGGTCCCTAGTACTGCATCCACTGGGTTTTCGAAGTGCCCAAAGGATGCCATAAAGTGGGCTAATGAAGCGTTTCTGTCGCCAGTTTCTAGTTCAGAACGGGCGACTTTTTCATCTATGCTAATGGTGTCATCATTTGCCACAAAGCGCATAAATTGCAAAATTTCGGCTAGGGTTTCTTTAGGCTGGTGACCTTGTAAAATAATGTCAGCTACAGTGATTGCACCAGCATTTATAAAGGGGTTTCGGGGTTTTCCGTGTTCGTGCTCTAACTGCACAATAGAGTTGAACGGGTCTCCTGAGGGTTCGCGGCCCACTCTATTCCAAAGACGTTCGCCTAACTTGCCCAGAGCTAAGGTTAATGTAAATACCTTTGAAATACTTTGTATTGAAAACAGCGTGTGAGCACACCCTGCGCTATAAATGGCTCCATCTGGCAGGGCCACGCTAATGGCAAACTGCTCAGGGTCAACCTGAGCTAACTGGGGAATATAGCTGGCCACTTTGCCTTTATCGGCTTTCGCGGCCATTTGCTCCGCAATATCGTCGACTATCTGTTGCATGCTCTACTCTTAGTAATGGTGTCAGTGAAGAGCTTTAAACACCCGTCAAGTCAGACAAGAAAAACTGATAAGCAGGGTTGTGAGTTTGCTCTTGATACACATAACCAAGCTCTGCTAGATGCTGATCAAAGCTTGCTCTGTCTGCATCAGCAATATCAAATCCAGCTAACACTAAGCCTTCTGCTGCACCGTGGTTACGGTAATGAAACAAAGTGATATCCCAGCGTTCGCCTAGAGTATCTAAAAACTTCATTAATGCACCTGGGTGCTCAGGAAACTCAAAGGAAAATAGCTTTTCGTTGATAGCCGTTGGCGGTCTGCCACCTACCATGTAACGAACATGCAACTTCGCCATTTCGTTTGCTGATAAATCAAAGCTTTGATAACCGCTAACGGTGAGCGAATCAGTTAACTGTTTAAGTTCTGTTTGGCCATCTCGTAAACGAATACCCACAAATATATGGGCTTCTTTGTCTGTGGCGTAGCGGTAGTTGAACTCTGTAATTGCGCGACCACCAAGTAAAGAACAAAAGTGTCTAAATGCACCCGTTTTTTCGGGGATTTTAACGGCAATTACTGCTTCTTTTTGCTCGCCTAATTCACAACGTTCAGACACATAACGCAAGGTATGAAAGTTGATGTTAGCGCCACATAAAATCCCAGCAAACTTTTTACCTTGTTGCGGATTAGCTTTTAAATATTTGTGCATTCCGGCAATAGATAAGGCCCCTGCAGGCTCTGCTATTACTCGGGTGTCATCAAAAATATCTTTGATGGCTGCACAGATTTCATCTGTATTAACAGTAATGACTTCATCAACATACTGCTGGCATAGCCTAAATGGTTCATCACCAATAATTTTAACGGCCACACCGTCTGCAAAAATACCTACGTGATCTAGGGGTACTGGCTTACCTGCAGCCATGGCAGCTTGCAAACAAGCAGACTCATCAGATTCAATGGCGATGATCTTAACGTCTGGCTTAAGCTGTTTAATAAATACAGCAATCCCAGCAATTAAGCCACCACCACCTACAGCGATAAACAGAGTGTCCAGATCCGGTTTTTGCTCTAATAATTCTCGAGCGATTGTGCCTTGACCTACTATGACATCTTCGTCATCGAAAGGCGCAACCATAGTGTAGCCACGCTCTTTTGACAAACGAACTGCTTCGGCTTTTGCCTCATCAAAGCTGCTACCGTGCAGCACAATATCTACATATTCACCACCAAAGTTACGCACAGCTTCTACTTTGATATCAGGGGCAGTAGCGGGCATAACAATAGTGGCTTTGATTTGTTTTTTACGGGCCGAGTGCGCCACACCTTGAGCATGGTTACCCGCAGATGAGGCTACCACGCCCTTGGATAATTGTTCCGCAGACAGCTCGCTAAGCTTGTTATATGCACCACGAAGTTTAAAAGACTTCACCGGCTGTTGGTCTTCACGCTTTAACCAAATTTCATTGCCTAAGGTTTCAGACAATTTATCTAGCTTTTGCAAATCAGACTTTACAGCTACGTCATACACCTGCGCTTGTATTATTTTTTGCAGGTATTCATTGGCAGATCGTGTCATTTACTCTTCCAATTTAGACGCATCGCGAACACCACCTTTGTCAGCACTTGTGGCTAACAAAGCATAGGCTTTTAACGCTAATGATACGTTTCTTTCTCTAGACACTGGCTTCCATGGTTTAGGACTAGCATTCATCTTGTCACGGCGCGCCTGCATTTCTTCGTCACTAATATCGATACCAATTTTACGACCCGGAATATCAATACTAATGCTGTCGCCTTCTTCAACTAGGCCTATGCCACCGCCACTTGCTGCTTCTGGAGCACAGTGACCGATAGATAACCCTGAAGTACCACCCGAGAAACGCCCATCGGTAATTAACGCACATTCCTTACCCAAGCCTTTGGCTTTTAGGTAGGTAGTTGGGTACAACATTTCTTGCATACCCGGGCCACCTTTAGGGCCCTCATAACGAATAATAACTACGTCACCAGCAACGATTTTATCACCTAAAATAGCTTCAACTGCTTCATCTTGGCTTTCAAAAATACGGGCACGGCCTGTAAATTTATGGATAGACTCATCCACTCCAGCTGTTTTTACAATACAGCCGTTTTCAGCGATATTACCGAACAATACTGCTAGGCCACCTTCTTGACTGAAGGCATGGTCGATATTACGTATACAACCGTCTTCACGGTCAGTATCTGCCGTTGGCCAGCGACAATCTTGGCTAAAAGCTTTTGTGGTACGAATACCAGCTGGTCCCGCTTTATAGAACTCTAGTGCATGTTCATTTTGACCATTAGCGATATCCCACTTGCTGATTACATCACCTATACTTGTTCCCAATACATGAGGTGAATCAGGATGTAATAAACCAGCACGATTTAACTCAGCTAATATGCCAATAACGCCACCGGCTCTGTGTACATCTTCCATATGATATTTAGGGGTAGACGGCGCTACCTTACATAGATGCGGCACCTTACGAGATAGCCTATCAATATCACCAAGGGTAAATGGAATTTCACCTTCAACTGCTGCAGCCAATAAATGCAAGATTGTGTTGGTTGATCCACCCATAGCAATATCTAAACACATAGCATTTTCAAAGGCTTTGAAATTAGCAATATTACGAGGTAAAACAGATTCGTCATCTTCAGCATAATAACGGCGACATAACTCAACAATTTGCGTTCCGGCTTGTTTGAATAGGCCTTCACGGTCAGCATGTGTGGCTAGCATTGAACCGTTACCCGGCAAAGACAAACCTAATGCTTCGGTTAAGCAGTTCATAGAGTTTGCGGTAAACATACCAGAACACGAACCACATGTTGGGCAAGCAGAGCGCTCAACCTGCTCACTGTCATCATCACTTATGTTATCGTCAACACCTGCCACCATGGCATCGACTAAATCGAGCTTAATTAGTTGGTCAGAAAGCTTGGTTTTACCTGCTTCCATTGGCCCACCAGACACAAAAATTACCGGTATGTTTAGGCGCATTGAAGCCATTAACATGCCTGGGGTGATTTTGTCGCAGTTTGAGATACACACAATAGCGTCGGCACAATGGGCATTTACCATATACTCCACTGAATCAGCGATAATCTCCCGTGAAGGTAAACTATAAAGCATACCGCTGTGACCCATAGCGATACCGTCATCCACAGCTATAGTATTGAATTCTTTTGCAACACCACCTGCTGCTTCTATACTACGAGCAACCAGTTGCCCCATATCTTTTAAATGAACATGCCCCGGTACAAATTGGGTAAATGAGTTAGAGACAGCAATAATGGGTTTATTAAAATCACCATCTTTCATCCCTGTTGCGCGCCATAGTGCGCGGGCACCCGCCATATTGCGGCCTTGAGTACTGGTGGCTGAACGTAATTTTGGCATTATTTCACTCTTAATTAATTGTCTAAAACGAATTATAGGTAACGACTGATGCTTTATCTTGTTAACAAAAAACCCCTCGTACTTTCGTGCGAGGGGTTTAGTAGTCTAAAAAGGTATAACCACTATCCCCGCGATGTAATAATCACCACCAATAATGTCAGGTAATTTGTTTTTACACTGGGCAGAAAAGAATAGGGCATTAGATTACAAGATTTTTATATCATCACTGGGGTATAGAAATATCACGAAGGTAACAAGCTGATCAAGCATTGCTATATGCCATTTTAGAGGATCATATATTCAAGATGGACCATTCATAACTTCAATAGATTACCATCATTTAAATTCTATCTATTTATCCATATTTAAAGACCAAGGCACAATAAGCAATAAATATTTATTACTCGCAAAATTCTAGGTTAAGACTAGCCTTAAGATATCAATTAAATAAGCAAATGGAGTGGCTTATGTCTTTAGCAATTGTTTATTCTCGAGCCAGTGTGGGTATAGAAGCTCCTTTGGTGAGTGTCGAAGTTCACCTAGCGAATGGACTACCGTGTTTTAACTTAGTTGGTTTGCCAGAAGCATCGGTTCGCGAAGCTAAAGATAGGGTTCGCAGTGCCTTAATTAACTCTGGATTTGAATTCCCTGCCAAACGTATTACTGTAAATCTGGCCCCCGCGGATTTACCCAAAGAAGGCGCGCGTTTTGATTTAGCTATTGCCATTGGCATTATTGCCGCCAGTAGTCAATTACCTGAGCATTCATTACAAAATATAGAATTAGTGGGCGAGTTAGCACTTTCTGGCGAGATTCGTTCCATCAAAGGGGCATTACCTTTTGCTTATGCTAGCCACAAAGAAAATAGAGTATCGATACTTCCCGCAGTCAATGCCGCAGAAGCCTCACTCATTGAAGGAGCGCAAATTTTCGCAGCTAATCAATTACTAGATGTATTTCATCACATTAGTGGACAAAAAAATCTACACTTCTATCAAGCTGAGTTTACCCAAAGAACCCTACACTATGAAAACGACCTGCAAGATGTAGTGGGGCAAGCTGGCGGTAAACGTGCACTAGAGATAGCCGCAGCTGGCGGCCACAACCTATTATTTACAGGCCCCCCAGGCACAGGAAAAACCATGCTAGCAAGTCGTTTGGTTACTATTTTGCCGCCAATGTCTGATGAAGAAGCCTTAGCTTCTGCAGCTATCCATTCCATCGTTGGGAAGCCCGTAGACCCAAGTACCTGGAAACAAAGAAGCTACCGGCACCCTCATCATACTAGCTCGGCGGTGGCTTTGGTTGGCGGCGGCAGTATCCCTCGCCCAGGGGAAATATCATTGGCCCATAATGGAGTGCTATTTCTTGATGAGCTTCCAGAATTTGATCGTAAAGTTTTAGATGTACTCAGAGAGCCTTTAGAATCTGGCTCCGTAAGTATTTCTCGGGCAGCGAGACAAGCTCAATTTCCGGCACGTTTTCAATTAGTTGCAGCCATGAACCCTAGCCCAACTGGCAGTTTACAAGATGGCCGTAGCAGCAGCGATCAAGTATTACGCTACCTCAACCGTATTTCGGGGCCGTTTTTAGACCGTATCGATCTGCAAGTTGATGTTCCTAAGCTGCCAAATAATGACTTTTCTGAACAAGTTAAATCTAGGGGAGAAAACAGCGATACTGTGCGAGCTAGAGTAGTTAAAGCCCACCAATTACAAATTAAGCAAAGAGGTAAGCCTAATGGGCAACTTGGCAGCAAAGAAATCGAAAAATACTGTGCTTTAAGCCAAGCCGACCAAATATTTTTACATAATGCGGTAGAGAAATTAGGGCTCTCACTGAGGACTTATCATCGCGTACTGAAAGTAGCGCGCACCATAGCGGATTTGGCAAACTGTCAACATATAGAAAAAGCTCATTTAGCTGAAGCTTTACATTACAGGGCGTTTGATAGGATGTTAGCTCAGCTAACTAACAACTAAAGGTTGGACGAAAAAGTACTAAAACTGCTGAGGCTCAAAAATCATGACTAGCATCTTTGATTAGAGCCTCAAAGAGTTAGCATCACTCTCCAATTTCTTGTTTTAGATACTTAAACAGCTCTCTTGAAGCCTTAGGGGGCTTGTTCTCAGCCTTTTGTTTATTAGCTTGGCGCACATACTGTCGTAACTTTTGTCTATCCAGTATGGGGTGCTGTGCAATAAGCTCTTCAATTTTACTGTCGCCCTCAGCCAAAACCGCGTCACGAAGCAATTCAAGTTCATGAAATGCGTCATTTAACTTTTTATGGGCCGACTTAATGTTAAACATTGCCTGTTCTATAGGTGCAATGTCTTGATTACGCATAATCTTGCCAATCAACTGCAATTGGCGACGATAGCCTTCTTTTTTACGCAAAATTTTACGAGCCAGCATGACTGCTTCAAGCAGTTCAGTCTCCATAGGGATTTTGGCTAAGGATGACTGCCCAAGGTGAACAAGGGACTCTCCTAGTTTTTGTCTCTCAAGCATTTGCGCTTTTATTTGCGTTTTACTGAGGTGTTCTGTGTCTTCTGCTACGTCAAACTCATCTTCAACGTCTTTGTTTCTTTTAGGTGCAACCATGGCTTTATCTTTAGTGATACACTAGTGAAGATTGTAACCCCCAAAGCAAGAATAAACTACAGGCAAAATCATTCATAAGGGTTTGAACCCAATATGATTGCATAAAATGCTTGAAACATAGCCGAAGGTTGATAACGAAGGTCTCATGCAACAACAATTAACAGAAATTCAAAATATCGTAGAAGACGTCTTAAAACTCGCAAAGCAGAAAGGCGCAACACAAGCTGAAGCCAGCATGTCTAAAGTTGAAGGTATAGCCGTCTCTTCACGACTCAAAGAAGTAGAAACGGTAGAGTTCACTAACGATGGTGGTTTAGGTATTACTGTTTACCATGGGCAGAAAAAAGGCAGTGCATCTACTGCTGATTTATCACCAAAAGCTTTACAACTTACAGTAGAAAAAGCCATAGAAATAGCCAAACATACCAGCGACGATCCTTGCTCTGGTCTTGCTGATAAAGCTTTAATGGCGTTTGACGCTCCTGATTTAGACTTGTACCACCCTATAGAGTTGGATACTGAAAAAGCCATTGAACAGGTTATCGCTGCTGAAACCAGCGCTTTGAATGTCGATGAGCGTATCACCAACTCTGATGGTGCATCATATAACGCCAATCTAGGTACAAAAGTTTACGGCAATAGCCATGGCTTAAACGTGGGCTACAATAGCAGCCGTTATAGCTTAAGTTGTGTGGTTATAGGTGAGCAAGATGGCGATATGCAACGGGACTATAGCTATACAGTCGGCCGAGAAGTTGCTTCGTTAGCTAGCCCAGAACAAATTGGCCAAGAAGCAGCTAAATTTACACTAGACCGCCTAGGTGCCCGTAAAGTAAAAACTTGTAAAGTACCGGTATTGTTTGACCGTGAAATAGCCTCTGGGTTATTTGCTCACCTGATTAGCGCTATAAGTGGTGGCAGTTTATACAGGCAGTCATCTTTTATGCTAGACAAGTTGGGGCAACAGGTATTGCCTGACTGGTTTGAGATCAATGAAAAGCCGCATTTGTTAAAAGGCTTAGCTAGCTCGCCTTTTGACCATGAAGGTGTCAAAACTCAAGATATGAATATCATTAGTCAGGGAGTGCTCAACCACTACTTATTAACTAGTTATTCTGCTCGTAAACTAAAAATGCAAACCACTGGGCATGCAGGTGGGATCCACAATTGGTTTATCAAGCATACTGGCGAATCGGACCAAGCCATGTTGCAAAAATTAGGAACAGGTTTACTTGTTACTGAGCTAATGGGACAAGGGGTAAATATTGTGACTGGTGACTATTCGCGGGGAGCAGCAGGTTTTTGGGTGGAAAACGGCATAATTCAGTATCCAGTTCACGAAATTACTATTGCCGGTAACCTCAAAGACATGCTGATGAATATTGTAGCGATTGGTAAAACCCAAGAAACTCGAGGCAGTATTCAAACAGGTTCTGTGTTAATTGAAGAAATGCAGATTGCAGGCGAATAGCTTTAAACCTTAGCTAATTCAAAACATTTACGCCTTAAGGCAAAGGACCTAAAAAGCGCAATACAAAACAAGGCTTATGGTTTACAGCACCGGGGGTAGAAATCCAGGATCCAGTGACTTGGAACTTCTCCCCCATTGATGTCATTAAATTTCCATCAACATGAGCGCATATCAGAGTATGGGCGCCTCTGGAGCCGATATATAACCTTGATAGCCATCCACTCTTAAAGAGGTAAAGTGCTGTAACTGCTCTTTATCTTCTATACCCGTGATAATGACTTCAATATTCAGCCCTTTTGCTATGTTAACTAATGCTCTACACATTTCATTGCCATGATCTAACTTTTCATAAAAAGCAAAAGACTGATCCAATTTAATGTAGTGGGGCTGTATTTTCTGTAAATAATCCAGTGACCCCATTTGCCGGCCACAGTGATCTATCCCTATTTTGGCGCCATTTAAGCGAATAACCTCAGCTAATTTATGACACTGTTCAAAAGAGCCAATTAGGGCTGACTCGGGAATTTCAAACAACATCAAAGAAGCATATTGAGAACGGCTTAAAAACTCTTGCAACCAGGGGACAAAATCTGGTTCTTGAAGACTGTCATGGGTTAAGTTAATAGCAATAGGCTCGTTCGTTATGCTTACGAAATTCTGTTTCTCTATGGCTGCTAATAAACACCTATCGAGTTGCCCACCTAAGGATAGCAATTCAATGAAGGGCATAAATTCTGAAGCATTAATAACTTTATCTTCAATATTTAAGCGGCAATACAATTCTCTTTGCATAATGGCATCTGATTGCATGTTGTTGACTGCTTGCCACTGGAAGGTGAAGTCATTGTTGTTAATCGCTTCTAAGAGCTTTGAGCGCCACTGTTCCCTGTTGAATTTCTGAGGTTGCTCGGCATCTATCCAGTGACTGACTTTGCCTTCTTTACGAGCCTGTTGTAATGCGTTATCAGATTGGGATAACAGGTCAGAAGGTTGCATATCAGCAATCCTCTGGCTCACCCCTAGAGAAAATCTAGTATTGGCAATGCAACCTGCTTTGGTAATTTCTTGGTTGATAATTCTTATCAAGGTTTGCAAGTAAGTTTCAACTTGATGATGTTCGGCTTTGGTAAGTAAAAACGCGAACTCAGTGTTGGTTATTCTCGCTATCACCCCTTCAGCTATGTCTGGTAGCTCTTCTTTTAACCTTGCTGATAACACCTTGATAATTTGATCTCGGCCTTGGTAACCGTACTTGCTATGTATGTCATCTAGCCAGTCAAAGCTAGCTAAGATAAGTGCACCGTATCCTGGCTCGTTCAACCAGTTGTTGATTTGCGCTGATAAATATTGACGGTTGGGAAGCGTAGAAACTTGGTCGACTAACTTATCGTATTTTAACTCGTTGACTTCTTGATCTAATGAAGTAAATACTTGTTTTAATTGTCCAGACATTGAATTAACGGCATCGACTAAATCCTTCAATTCAGAGGTTTTGGGTGTATCTATGGCTTCGCCAAATTTACGCTGACCAATTTCTTTAGCTTGTCTGGCTATATCATGGAGAGGCTTCAAAATGAGGTTCAGCCTAAAACGAATAATAAAAACACTCAGAATGAACAACAGGGATAAAATCATCACAGTATCATTCATCACGCGCCATAATTGTTGATATCCAAGGGCAGGGTGAGCTTCTACTTCAAGGGTAGCCAATTGCATCCAACCCGATGTAATCGTACTTTGCTTTTTCTGCACGCCAAATACATCTAAGTCAATTAGCCACTGGGGAACACCTTCAATTTTGACTGGGTTTTCCCATGTTTGTTCTTTACCGTCAGCTAACCACTTTAAGGTAACTCGGCGGTAAAAGCCGCCTTCAAATATGACATTAACTAGGGTTTCTGCGGATACTAAATCACCGGTTTCAACATGAGGTTGTAACATTAACCCTAGTGACGTCATGGTGTTATTAAGGTCAGACTCCATTTGTCTGTTCATAAAGTCGCGGGCTTGAGTAAACTGGAAGTAAACTAAGCTGATCATGACTATTAGAAAAAGTCCGAAGAGTAGCGAGTTTATTTGTCGAAATAAGGTCATAGCTTTAAAACTCCAGGTTAAGCTTAGGTTGTTTGAGTTTTGCCGTATTTATGCGCTGGCGTAAATCACGCCATCTAGTTAAGCGCGAAGAATTACCACTAGAAACACTGCTTCCTCTATCCTTGTTTAGCCATAACTGACTACCGTTAAAACTAAATATTGGTATTAGGTCATTGCGTTTTGTCGCTGGTTTTATTTCACCGTCTAAGTTGTCCAATATGACAGGAATAGAGGCTGGCGTAGCATAATAGGCAAGGACCATATGATATTGATTAAGGTTTACTGCTTTAACCATAGTGATCCTCATTTTTTCGTCAGCTATCCCCATTTCCAACAACGAAAAATACTTAGCAATTGAATAATCTTCACAGTCTCCACCGTTTGCGCCAATAAACTCAACCGGAGTGGCCCAATAATTGTTCTCACCCCATAAATCGATATCATCAATAAAATGCAACATATTAAAAAAACGATTTACTTTTTCTAACGCTTCTTGGTCAGATGAGCTTGTGTCTGACGCCATTAACTTAAGCCAAGCTTCCCCACGTTTAGCGGCGCGCTTTCCATAGGTTTCATGCAAAGAGGTGACTATCTTTGGACCATCTAGTGTACTTTTTGAGTCGGCATAAAGTACAGAGCCACAGGCCACACTTAGGGATAACACAGCCACTAACTTGCTTGATAACATTGCTGTTATTAAACCGCGGGCCCTCATGTTATCCACAAATACTTATTGGACTTGATCAACAGTGTAAATTGTCCAAATCATGTCATTTACACTCACAGTTTTACTCAGCTCTGCAATAATCCTGCGGTTAGTAGCATGGGCGGCTTCTGTACCTGAAGTATCTGCAAGGCGAGTGAATGAGTACCCTATAGAAGATATGCGCTCAGGATCAATATTGAACTCATTAACGAGAGCTAACTTGATCTCTTTGGCACGATTTTCTGACAGAACTTGGTTGTACCCTGCACTCCCTACTTTACTTGTGTGCCCTTCTATAAGTACTGTCAGATCCATATTATCTTTAAGGATATTTGCTAACTCTTCTATTTGCGGTAACCCAGAAATAGGGATTTGATAAGAGTCATTAGCAAATTTAACGTCTACTTTAATCGGCTCTACAAATGTTGTCTGGGTACCACATCCGTAATTATCTATGGTGGCGCCTAATATGGTATCTGCGCATTGCTCACGAGCTTCAATCACACCATCACGATCATGATCGTTTAAGTCTTTTAACTGTTTTACACTTGGCTCTAGGGTGATAATTTGATTACTTGTACATGCACTTAATGTCCCAAGAGTCATGAGCATTATTGCTTTTTTCAGGCTGATGATTGACCTAACAGCTAGCCACTTATTCATATTCAACTCCTTCGTCATAGTCGAGCTTTCCTTGCCATTTATCTGAACGAGTTACCCTTAATGAATCAAGTAATTGCCCTGTCGCATTTAACAATCTGTACCTAGCTCCTAGCTCATCAAAGTTCGCATCAAGGTAATCTTGACGAGCCTGAAACAGCTCATTTTCTGTATCTAATAAATCTAATAGATTTCGTTGCCCCAAAGTAAACTGTTGAAGGTAAGCTGATTGGGTTTCTTTTGACGTTTCAACATGGGTTTGAATATATTGTTTTTGTAGCCCCAGCATTTCATATGCATTCCATGCTAAGCCGTAACTTTCTGTAACTTGACGATGAGCACTGTAGTTTATCTCTTGTGCTTCAATAGTCTTATAAGCCGCACTTCGCTCAAGGGCCGCGTCTTTACCTCCTGCATAGAGGTTGTATTCCATTCGTACCATGACACTTACATCATTTCGATGGCCGCCAACATCTACACCAGCCAAACTGATGCCATCTTCTCCAGCTAGGTTATTATCAGCATTCGCTTCTAAATCTAGGTAAAACTTGGGGTAATAATTTGATTTAACCGAACCACTGTATGCTCTAGCAGCTTTGATATCTTGTTGTGCAGACTTAATCACTGGATGTCGCTCTAGAGCGAATATCAAACCGCTTGCTTTATCCTTAGGTAACATATCTGCATCTGGTACAGGCATGACTAAATCATCAGGTGGAACGTTTGTGAGCCTAATGAACTCAGTTTGAGCGTCGCGATAATTGTTACGTGCTGAGATCAAATTAGATTGAGCACGTGCTAGTCGCCCAGTAACTTGGGATAAGTCTGCGATACTGCCTAAACCAGAATCTGTACGCTCTTTTATCTGGTTGTAAATATCTTGATGAGAGGCTACATTTTTTTCAGACAAAACCACTAGCTGTTCTGTTTTCAAGCAATTTAAATAGGCTTGGCTAACAAACAAGGCTAAATCTTCAGCTGTACTAATTAAGGTCCATTGCTCCGCACTAGCTTCAAATTTGGTGCGCTTAACTTCACTTCTGGTGAGCATGCCGTCAAACAACATTTGTCTTAAGCTAACACCAAACTCACCACGCTTTAGCTCTGTTGTGCCGTCGTCGACTCCAAAATTAGTCAGGCGGTTTGCTGGCGTATCTGTATATTCGTAACCATATCCTGCTGTGATATCTATAGTTGGTAAATATCCACCAGTAGCACGATCCACATCCTCTTCTTTTGATTTAAACCGAGCAAATGATTGGCGGATATCTGGGTGGGTATCTAAAGCAGTAGCAACAGTTTGCTCTAGACTCGCTGCATACGAGCCATTAATGTTCAAAATAGCTTGGCATAACAATAATGTAATTATTTTTACACGCATTCTGAATATTCCCCTATTCATGAAAGTCCCATATATTGTTGTTTTTAGTATTGAACGAATTATCGTTCACGAAGCGCCGCTTCATTAGCTCGTAGAAGAGGGTTTAAAATATACTCTAATATTGTTCGCTTACCTGTAATAACATCTACACTAGTCATCATGCCAGGTATTATCGGCATTGCCTCCTGATCCTTGTTCGTAATACTTGACGCATCCGTGCGAACCCGAATTAAATAAAAGTGATTACCGTCTTCATCTTGACTGGTATCGGCACTAATGTGCTCAACCTTACCTGTCAATCCACCATACCTTGTAAAATCATATGCGGTAACTTTTACTATGGCGGGTAGACCTGGGTAAATAAACCCTATATCACTAGGTTTAATTTTCGCCTCAACCATTAATCTGTCTTGGGTTGGTACTATTTCAGCGATTGTCTCACCAGGCTTTACAACACCACCTAAGGTATTAATATGTATGGTTTTAATAGTACCAACAACGGGTGATAAAATTAACGCTTTTGTTACCTTGTCTTGCGCGCCTACCTGAGATTCGTTAATACGCGATAACTTGTTTTGCAGCTCATTTAACTCAGCTCTTAATTCGGTTTTATAAGTTAATGCAGTCTCGCGGCGATTTAAAATCGCCTCTTGAAGTGCAGAACTTAATTTAGGAGCCAATAATCTCACACCATCTAGCTCACCTTTAAGGTCATTAACGCTACGTTCAAGTTTGTATAGTTCGATTTTTGATACTATTTGCTTTTCAGCAAGAGGGCGAGTTAAAGCGAGTTCTTTTTTAGCCAGATTGTAGCTAATACTTAAGGTATTAACGTTAGATTCTAGTTCTGCAACTTCTTGCTCTCGCTGCTGTATTTGTTGACCTTGTATCTCTAGTTGATTGATGAGGTTATCTAAACGCCCTGAGTATTCTTCTTGTTGCTGTTGCACCATGAACTCAGCATTTACATTCAAATCATCAGGGTAAACTGGCACCTTCTTTTTAACTTCAATTTGGCGTCTCCAGTTCTCATTACTGCCAACCAAGATGCTAGATAGTTCAGCTCTCAAACGAATGATATTTGCACGTAAACCATCTACTTCTTGTTTTTGTTCTGCTAAGTTTGAGCGAAACCGGGTGTCGTCTATTCTGGCTATAGGCTGATCTTTAGTTACTTGCATCCCTTCTTGAACATACCACTGTTGCAATACCCCGCCATCTAAACTTTGAATGATTTGCACCTGAGATGATGGAATGATTTTACCTTCACCTGAGGTGACCTGATCGAGTTCAGAAAAATAAGCCCAAATGATAAAGCTCATCATAAAGCCAGCCAATGACCATATAATTAAGCGATGCAAACTGGGCACTTCGGTTAACATTGCGCCGTATACATCATCAGCCATTTCTAAATCTTGTTGGCTAATTTTCATGGCTTAACCTCAGCTTGGTTTTTACCGCCCTTAAGTTGTTTAAGCACTACTTCTTTGGGGCCATCGACAACTAACTTGCCGTTTTCTAAAACAATAATTCTATCCACTAGAGATAATAATTCTGTTTTGTGGGTAATTAGCAGCAACGTACGGTCGGTGGCAGTTGCTCTGATTGATTTTATAAACTGCTGTTCGGCACGGGCATCTAAGCTGGCAGTAGGTTCATCTAACAACAATATCCGGGGGGTATTTAAAATAGCCCTAGCCAGTGCTATTGATTGACGTTGACCTCGGGATAGTGTGCTACCGTTTTCACCTACTTGTTGGTCAAGCCCTTGGCTATTATGATCAGTAAAATTACTAACACCTGATAACTGTACTGCCCTAATTAGCTGGTATTCGGTAACCTGCCGTGTTCCAAATAAAATGTTGTCACGTATGGTGCCATGGAACAGAGTAATGTCTTGGGGTAAGTAGCCAATATTTCGGCGTAAATCACTTGGGTGTATCTGATTATGATTTAAACCGTCAAACTGAATGTTACCTTCGGTTGGCTGGTACAAACCCAATAGCAATTTGGCTAATGTGGTTTTTCCGGAGCCGTTGCGACCCACAATAGCGACTTTTTCACCCTGCTTAATTTTAATAGACATAGGGTTTAACACAGTTTTTTGGGTATTAGGGTAGCTAAAACTTATATTTTCAGCATAGATATTGCCGGATAAATTGGGCCTGTTGGCTAAGTGAGCCTTATCCTCAAACTCCCCTTCTTGGGTCATAAGATTATCTAGCTGTCTTAGTGCACTGATAGTTTGATTAGAGCGAGTCATCAAACCAGCAAGTTTTGCGATAGGTGATATTGCTCGGCCAGTTAACATCACTGCAGCAATGATTCCGCCCATAGAAATTAAATTATCGGAAACACGATAAACACCTAATACCACCACGGCTACAATTGAAATTTGCACCATAAAACCAGCAAAATTGATCACCGAATTAGTAATCATTTTAGACTTGAGCAACCAATTAGAGGTGTGGCCTATCATTTGTTGCCAAGCATTTTGAACTACGCCTTCAGCACCGTTGGCTTTGATAGACTCTAAGGCCCCTAAACATTCAATCAAATGCCCATGCCGTAAACTAGAAAACTTGTTACTTTCTTCAATGGCAGCGCGAAGCTTGGGCTGTGTGAATACTGTGTATCCAATGATCAATATAGAGGCAATAATAGGAAACAAAACTAAGTCTCCGGCCACAAGCCAAATACAAAACATGAACAACAGAGCAAAAGGTAGGTCAACTAAAGCTGTAATTGTAGCCGATGAAAAGAACTCCCTAACATTATCAAACTCACTAATTTGCTTGGCCATCCCCCCAATACTAGGAGAGCGTCTTTCTAATGGAATTCCGATGACTTTAGCGAACAGTTTTGAAGAAACTTCTATGTCTACCTTTTTTCCTGCAACATCAATCAAATAACCACGTAGCTGTTTTAACACAAAATCAAAAATATAGGCGATCCCAGCTCCAATCGCTAACACCCACAATGACTCAAAAGCCAGGTTGGGTACTACTTTGTCATATATATTCATTACAAAAAGAGGCGACACTAAAGCGAATATATTCACCATAATAGAGGCAATAATAACGTCTCTATATATAGGTGTTGCTCTTTGAATGTGCTGCCATAACCAATGTTTTTTAGAATCGTTGATGTATACATCAAAGTTTCTATCGCCGCGATATTGCTGCTTTATCAGAAATAAATAGCCAACAAAACTCGACTCCAACTCTTCAATTGTGAGCTGCTCTTCTCCACCGGTTTCGGGCAAAGTTACAATGGCTTTATTTTTTTCTAAATCCAGTTCTTGTAAGACACAGGCCTGTTTATCCTTCAGCATCAAGACGCAGGGTAACAGCATGGATGGTAGCTCATTTAAACCCTTGCGGGCTAATTTAGCACTAAGTCCTGCTCTAGAGGCTGCTTGAGGAAAAAGCTCGGGTGTCAAATGCGTAGCGGTAACAGGTAGCCCTGCCGTTAAAGCTTCAGCGGAGCAGGGATCACCAAAATGTTCAGTTAAAAGCACTAAACAGTCCAATAAAGGATCTGTGTTTAAACGCTGAGAAGCATTGATAGTCCACTGCGAACTAGGTTGAGCTGAAGACTGCACTGAGTTTTATTATCCTTAGATCAAATACATTGCCCAAGACTACAACTTAGTAAACTAAACGTTAGACATGGGCCATTAAGCGAAATTTACCTTACTATATGAATTCAGATGAGTCTAATTCAGCTGCCGAACTACTATTAGGTGCCGCCGTATCACTGATTATCACCCCTCCATCCGTAGCTAATCCATTAGTAACAGTTGTATAGGATAATTCTTCTTCGCTACTACTTTCTAAACTTAATTCTTCTAAAACAATGGATTTCTCTGCAGCCCCTTTATCCGTATCATCAAGGTAGGTTTCAAGCGCACCACTACTTGTTTCAGTCAAAATACCACTTAAATCATCATCTTCACTTAAAATTGAAGAGGTTTTGCTATCGCTATCAGATTCAGCTGTGTACTCAGTATCTAGTGTTTCACTGAAACTACTAAAGCTCATACTACGAGTTGTAACAGTATCGTCTGATGGCGTATCTATATTAATAGTTAATATGGCTGAATCAATTTCGGCATTGATATCATCACCGTCTTGAATTGAGTAAGTAAACTCTAAACTCAAATCTTCATTTGGTAGTGGCATTCCAAATGGAGTACTAAATTGATATTCACCGGTATTATCAATTGTCAACGTACCATAGTCGGTAGCAATAGAATATGAAGTTGTAGAGTCAGTAAAAATATATACATCACTACCAAACATAACCTGAGTCAGTATGGATGGAGCAAAACCGTCTTCAGATGTATCTTCACCATCACCAGAGCTTCCTTTTGAAACCACGTTGCCTCTTACGGCACTAGCAAATGCAAGTCCAGAACCAAAAGCTTCAACTAATGAAATATAGTTTTCATCATCAACAGCTATTGGGCTATTAGTTTCAACATTAATGGTGACATTAGCTGTCGCCTCATCGGTGCCATCACTCAAAGTATAAGTAAATGAAGGAGCGGTTGAATCTTCAAGAAAACCTTTGTTTTCGTAGGTAAAGTCACCATTTTCATTGATCTGTAAAATCCCATTATCGGTCGTACCGTTAAATGTAGAATCATCAAGTAATAAAATCTCTGCGGCTGTAATAGCATTTAAGACACCATCTATAACAGTAAAAGTCGCAAAGCCTGTGACCGCATCAAAATTCAAATCAATTCCGTTAACTTGGGTTACATATAAGTCATCACCTTCCACAAGATCTGAATCAACCAGGCCATCTCCATCATTGTGCGTAATCACATTACCAGACACACTGGAGTTTTCAGAAAGAGTAAAGCTATCATCTTCCGCTGTTGGTAAATCATTTACTGGAGTTACTTCAATAGTCAATGTAGAAATGTCGGTATTGACCCCATCGGTTACTGTATAGCTTATAGCTGGCACAGCACCGTTGAAGTTATCGGCAGGCACAAAGCTGTAACTACCATCACTGTTTAGAGTGAATGAGCCTTCTGTCAAAACTGCCGTCTCGCCTGCAACATAAATATCACCGTTGATTTCAAAGGTGCTCACAACCGTCGTACCATCTGCACTAGAGGCGTTAGTCAAAACACTGCCATTTATCGTGGTATCTTCTGCAGTGGTGACATACTCGTCGGCATCGACTAAGTCGGATACTGGCGTGACTTCAATGCTTAAGGTGGAAGTATCGGTATTCACACCGTCTGTTACTGTATAGCTTATTGCTGGTACTGCACCATTGAAGTTATCTGCAGGCACAAAACTATAACTACCATCACTATTTAGAGTTAATGAGCCTTCAGTGATCACAGCCGTCTCACCTGCGATAAAGGTGTCGCCATTGATTTCAAAAGTGCTCACAACCGGCGTGCCATCTGCACTTGAAGCATTGGTTAATACACTGCCGTTTATCGTGGTATCTTCGGCAGTGGTTACCACTTCGTCGGCATCGACTAAATCGGATACGGGTGTCACTTCAATGCTTAACGTAGACGTGTCGGTATTTATTCCGTCGGTTACTGTATAGCTTATTGCTGGTACCGCACCATTGAAGTTATCTGCAGGAACAAAGCTGTAACTGCCATCACTGTTTAGAGTGAATGAGCCTTCAGTGATCACAGCCGTCTCACCCGCTACATAAGTGTCACCGTTAATTTCAAATGAGGCGATAACTGGCGTTCCATCGGCACTTGAAGCGTTAGTCAATACACTGCCATTTATCGTGGTATCTTCTGCAGTGGTGACAGACTCGTCGGCGTCTACTAAGTCGGATACTGGCGTGACTTCAATGCTTAAGGTGGACGTATCGGTATTTATTCCGTCGGTTACTGTATAGCTGATAGCTGGTACCGCACCGTTGAAGTTATCGGCTGGCACAAAGCTGTAACTACCATCACTGTTTAAAGTAATTGAGCCTTCAGTGATCACAGCCGTCTCACCTGCTACATAGGTATCGCCGTTGATTTCAAACGTACTTACCACTGGCGTACCATCAGCGCTGGAAGCATTGGTCAATACACTGCCGTTTATTGTGGTATCTTCTGCTGTAGTTACCACTTCATCTGCATCAACTAAATCAGATACGGGTGTCACTTCAATGTTTAAGGTGGACGTATCGGTATTCACTCCGTCGGTTACTGTATAGCTTATTGCAGGCACTGCACCGTTGAAGTTATCTGCCGGCACAAAGCTATAGCTGCCATCGCTGTTTAAGGTCAGGCTACCTTCGGTGATCACAGCTGTCTCGCCCGCTACATAAGTATCACCGTTAATTTCAAACGAAGCGACTACTGGCGTGCCATCTGCGCTTGAAGCGTTAGTTAATACACTGCCGTTTATCGTGGTGTCTTCTGCTGTAGTTACCACTTCGTCTGCATCGATTAAATCGGATACGGGTGTGACTTCAATACTTAACGTTGATGTATCGGTATTCACTCCGTCGGTTACTGTATAGCTTATTGCAGGTACCGCACCGTTGAAGTTATCTGCCGGCACAAAGCTATAGCTGCCATCGCTGTTTAAGGTCAGGCTACCCTCAGTGATCACAGCCGTCTCGCCCGCGACATAGGTATCACCGTTAATTTCAAACGAAGCGACTACTGGCGTGCCATCAGCACTGGATGCATTGGTTAATACACTGCCGTTTATCGTGGTGTCTTCGGCAGTGGTTACCACTTCGTCGGCATCGACTAAATCGGATACGGGTGTCACTTCAATGCTTAAGATGGACGTGTCGGTATTTACTCCATCGGTTACTGTATAGCTGATAGCTGGCACCGCACCATTAAAATTATCTGCCGGCACAAAGCTATAGCTGCCATCGCTATTTAATGTAATTGAGCCTTCGGTTAATACTGCAGTTTCACCAGCGATAAAGGTATCACCGTTGATTTCAAACGTACTTACCACTGGCGTGCCATCTGCGCTTGATGCATTGGTTAATACACTGCCATTTATTGTGGTATCTTCTGCAGTGGTTACCACTTCATCAGCATCGACCAAATCAGATACTGGCGTGACTTCAATGCTTAAGGTTGATGTGTCGGTATTGACCCCATCGGTTACGGTATAGCTTATTGCAGGCACCGCACCGTTGAAGTTATCTGCAGGTACAAAACTATAGCTACCATCGCTATTTAAAGTCAGGCTACCTTCAGTGATCACAGCCGTCTCGCCCGCGACATAGGTATCACCGTTAATTTCAAACGAAGCGACTACTGGCGTGCCATCAGCACTGGATGCATTGGTTAATACACTGCCGTTTATCGTGGTGTCTTCGGCAGTGGTTACCACTTCGTCGGCATCGACTAAGTCGGATACGGGTGTCACTTCAATGCTTAAGGTTGATGTGTCGGTATTCACTCCGTCTGAGACGGTATAGCTGATTGCTGGCACCGCACCGTTGAAGTTAGCAGCCGGCACAAAGCTATAGCTGCCATCGCTATTTAATGTAATTGAGCCTTCGGTGATCACAGCTGTCTCGCCTGCAACATAAGTATCGCCGTTGATTTCAAAGGTGCTTACTACTGGCGTGCCATCAGCACTGGATGCATTGGTTAATACACTGCCGTTTATCGTGGTGTCTTCTGCAGTGGTTACCACTTCGTCGGCATCGACTAAATCGGATACTGGCGTGACTTCAATGCTTAAGGTTGATGTATCGATATTCACTCCGTCCGAGACGGTATAGCTTATTGCAGGCACTGCACCGTTAAAGTTATCTGCAGGAACAAAGCTATAGCTGCCATCGTTGTTTAAAGTTAGGCTACCCTCTGTCAGAACTGCCGTCTCGCCCGCGACAAAAGTATCACCGTTAATTTCAAACGAAGCGATAACTGGTGAGCCATCAGCACTAGAGGCGTTAGTCAATACACTGCCGTTTATCGTGGTGTCTTCTGCTGTAGTTACCACTTCGTCGGCATCGACTAAATCGGATACGGGTGTCACTTCAATGCTTAAGGTGGACGTGTTGGTGTTGATACCGTCGGTTACTGTATAGCTGATAGCTGGCACCGCACCGTTGAAGTTAGCAGCCGGCACAAAACTATAGCTGCCATCACTGTTTAGAGTTAATGAGCCTTCTGTCAGAACTGCCGTCTCGCCCGCGACATAGGTATCACCGTTGATTTCAAACGAGGCGATAGCTGGCCTGCCATCTGCGCTAGAGGCGTTAGTTAATACACTGCCATTTATTGTGGTATCTTCTGCAGTGGTTACCACTTCATCTGCATCTATTAAGTCAGATACTGGCGTGACTTCAATACTTAAAGTAGACGTGTCGGTGTTGATACCGTCGGTTACTGTATAGCTGATAGCTGGCACAGCACCGTTGAAGTTATCTGCCGGCACAAAGCTGTAACTACCATCGCTATTTAAAGTTAATGAGCCTTCGGTTAAGACCGCTGTCTCGCCTGCAACATAAGTATCGCCGTTGATTTCAAAGGTGCTCACAACTGGCGTGCCATCAGCACTAGAGGCGTTAGTTAATACACTGCCATTTATTGTGGTATCTTCGGCAGTGGTTACCACTTCGTCTGCATCGACCAAGTCGGATACGGGTGTCACTTCAATGCTTAACGTAGACGTGTCGGTATTTATTCCGTCCGAGACGGTATAGCTTATTGCTGGCACCGCACCATTAAAATTATCTGCCGGCACAAAGCTATAGCTGCCATCGCTATTTAAGGTAATTGAGCCTTCGGTTAATACTGCAGTTTCACCCGCGATAAAGGTATCACCGTTGATTTCAAACGTACTTACCACTGGCGTGCCATCTGCGCTGGATGCGTTGGTTAATACACTGCCGTTTATCGTGGTATCTTCTGCAGTGGTGACAGACTCATCTGCATCTACTAAATCTGATACTGGCGTGACTTCAATGCTTAAGGTTGATGTGTCGGTATTGACCCCATCGGTTACTGTATAGCTTATAGCTGGCACCGCACCATTAAAATTATCTGCCGGCACAAAGCTATAGCTGCCATCACTGTTTAAAGTAATTGAGCCTTCAGTGATCACAGCCGTCTCGCCCGCGACAAAAGTATCACCGTTAATTTCAAATGAGGCGATAACTGGCGTACCATCAGCACTCGATGCGTTAGTCAACACACTGCCATTTATTGTGGTGTCTTCTGCTGTGGTGACAGACTCATCTGCATCGACTAAATCGGATACTGGCGTCACTTCAATGCTTAAGGTGGACGTGTTGGTGTTGATACCGTCGGTTACTGTATAGCTTATTGCTGGTACCGTACCATTGAAGTTATCGGCCGGCACAAAGCTATAGCTGCCATCACTGTTTAAGGTCAGGCTACCTTCGGTGATCACAGCCGTCTCGCCCGCGACAAAAGTATCACCGTTAATTTCAAACGAAGCGACTACTGGCGTGCCATCTGCGCTGGATGCGTTGGTTAATACACTGCCGTTTATCGTGGTATCTTCTGCAGTGGTGACAGACTCATCTGCATCTACTAAATCTGATACTGGCGTGACTTCAATGCTTAAGGTGGACGTGTCGGTGTTTATTCCATCGGATATGGTATAGCTTATTGCCGGCACAGCACCATTGAAGTTATCGGCAGGCACAAAGCTGTAGCTGCCATCACTGTTTAAAGTAATTGAGCCTTCAGTGATCACAGCCGTCTCGCCCGCGACAAAAGTATCACCGTTAATTTCAAATGAGGCGATAACTGGCGTGCCATCGGCACTAGAGGCGTTAGTTAATACACTGCCATTTATCGTGGTGTCTTCGGCAGTGCTTACCACTTCATCTGCATCTATTAAGTCGGATACTGGCGTGACTTCAATGCTTAAGGTGGAAGTGTTGGTATTCACTCCATCGGTTACGGTATAGCTTATTGCTGGTACTGCACCGTTGAAGTTATCTGCAGGTACAAAGCTGTAACTGCCATCACTGTTTAAAGTAATTGAGCCTTCGGTGATCACAGCTGTCTCGCCTGCAACATAAGTATCGCCGTTGATTTCAAAGGTGCTTACTACTGGCGTGCCATCAGCACTGGATGCATTGGTTAATACACTGCCATTTATTGTGGTATCTTCTGCAGTGGTTACCACTTCATCAGCATCGACCAAATCAGATACTGGCGTGACTTCAATGCTTAAGGTTGATGTGTCGGTATTGACCCCATCGGTTACTGTATAGCTTATTGCTGGCACTGCACCGTTGAAGTTATCTGCCGGCACAAAACTATAGCTGCCATCACTGTTTAGAGTTAATGAGCCTTCTGTGATCACAGCTGTCTCGCCCGCTACGTAAGTATCACCGTTAATTTCAAACGAGGCGACCACTGGCGTACCATCAGCACTGGATGCATTGGTTAATACACTGCCGTTTATCGTGGTGTCTTCGGCAGTGGTTACCACTTCGTCGGCATCGACTAAATCGGATACTGGCGTGACTTCAATGCTTAAGGTTGATGTATCGATATTCACTCCGTCCGAGACGGTATAGCTTATTGCAGGCACTGCACCGTTAAAGTTATCTGCAGGAACAAAGCTATAGCTGCCATCGTTGTTTAAAGTTAGGCTACCCTCTGTCAGAACTGCCGTCTCGCCCGCGACAAAAGTATCACCGTTAATTTCAAACGAAGCGATAACTGGTGAGCCATCAGCACTAGAGGCGTTAGTCAATACACTGCCATTTATCGTGGTGTCTTCTGCAGTGGTGACAGACTCATCTGCGTCTACCAAGTCTGATACTGGCGTGACTTCAATGCTTAAGGTGGAAGTATCGGTATTCACTCCATCGGTTACGGTATAGCTGATAGCTGGCACCGCACCATTAAAATTATCTGCCGGTACAAAGCTGTAACTGCCATCGCTGTTTAAGGTCAGACTACCTTCGGTGATCACAGCTGTCTCACCAGCTACGTAAGTATCACCGTTAATTTCAAACGAAGCGACTACTGGCGTGCCATCTGCGCTTGAAGCATTGGTTAATACACTGCCATTTATTGTGGTATCTTCTGCAGTGGTTACCACTTCATCTGCATCTATTAAGTCAGATACTGGCGTGACTTCAATACTTAAAGTAGACGTGTCGGTATTCACTCCGTCCGAGACGGTATAGCTTATTGCTGGTACTGCACCATTGAAGTTATCTGCAGGTACAAAGCTATAGCTGCCATCACTGTTAAGAGTTAATGAGCCTTCGGTGATCACAGCTGTCTCGCCAGCTACGTAAATATCACCATTGATTTCAAAGGTGCTCACCACTGGCGTACCATCAGCGCTTGATGCATTGGTTAATACACTGCCGTTTATTGTGGTGTCTTCTGCAGTGGTTACCACTTCATCTGCATCTACTAAATCAGATACTGGCGTGACTTCAATGCTTAAGGTAGAAGTGTCGGTATTCACTCCGTCGGTTACTGTATAGCTTATTGCAGGCACCGCACCGTTGAAGTTATCTGCAGGCACAAAGCTGTAGCTGCCATCGCTGTTTAGAGTTAATGAGCCTTCGGTTAATACAGCCGTCTCGCCCGCGACATAGGTATCACCGTTGATTTCAAAGGTGCTCACAACCGGCGTGCCATCTGCGCTTGATGCATTGGTTAATACACTGCCATTTATCGTGGTATCTTCGGCAGTGGTTACCACTTCGTCGGCATCGACTAAGTCTGATACTGGCGTGACTTCAATGCTTAAAGTAGAAGTGTCGGTATTCACACCGTCTGAAACGGTATAGCTGATAGCTGGTACTGCACCATTAAAATTATCTGCCGGCACAAAACTATAGCTGCCATCGCTGTTAAAAGTAATTGAGCCTTCAGTGATCACAGCCGTCTCACCCGCGACATAGGTATCACCGTTGATTTCAAACGTACTTACCACTGGCGTGCCATCTGCGCTGGATGCATTGGTTAATACACTGCCATTTATTGTGGTATCTTCGGCAGTGGTGACAGACTCGTCGGCATCGACTAAGTCTGATACTGGCGTCACTTCAATGCTTAAGGTAGAAGTGTCGGTATTCACTCCGTCTGAGACGGTATAGCTGATTGCTGGCACCGCACCGTTGAAGTTAGCAGCCGGCACAAAGCTATAGCTACCATCGCTATTTAAAGTCAGGCTACCTTCAGTGATCACAGCCGTCTCGCCCGCGACATAGGTATCACCGTTAATTTCAAACGAAGCGACTACTGGCGTACCATCAGCGCTGGATGCATTGGTTAATACACTGCCGTTTATTGTGGTATCTTCTGCAGTGATTACCACTTCGTCGGCATCGACCAAATCAGATACTGGCGTCACTTCAATGCTTAAGGTGGAAGTATCGGTATTCACTCCATCGGTTACTGTATAGCTGATAGCTGGCACCGCACCATTAAAATTATCTGCCGGCACAAAGCTATAGCTGCCATCGTTGTTTAAAGTTAGGCTACCCTCTGTCAGAACTGCCGTCTCGCCCGCGACAAAAGTATCACCGTTAATTTCAAACGAAGCGACTACTGGCGTACCATCAGCACTGGATGCATTGGTTAATACACTGCCGTTTATCGTGGTGTCTTCTGCAGTGGTTACCACTTCGTCGGCATCAACCAAGTCTGATACTGGCGTGACTTCAATGCTTAACGTAGACGTGTCGGTATTTATTCCATCGGTTACGGTATAGCTTATTGCAGGCACTGCACCGTTGAAGTTATCGGCTGGCACAAAGCTGTAACTACCATCGCTGTTTAAAGTCAGGCTACCCTCTGTCAGAACTGCAGTTTCGCCCGCTAAATAGGTATCACCATTAATTTCAAACGAGGCGATAACTGGTGAGCCATCAGCACTAGAGGCGTTAGTCAATACACTGCCATTTATTGTGGTATCTTCTGCTGTAGTTACCACTTCGTCGGCATCGACTAAGTCGGATACTGGCGTCACTTCAATGCTTAAGGTGGAAGTATCGGTATTCACTCCATCGGTTACTGTATAGCTGATAGCTGGCACCGCACCATTAAAATTATCTGCCGGCACAAAGCTATAGCTACCATCACTGTTTAGAGTTAATGAGCCTTCGGTGATCACAGCCGTCTCGCCTGCAACATAGGTATCACCGTTAATTTCAAACGAGGCGACCACTGGCGTACCATCAGCACTTGAAGCATTGGTTAATACACTGCCGTTTATCGTGGTATCTTCTGCAGTGGTTACCACTTCGTCGGCATCGACTAAATCGGATACGGATGTCACTTCAATGCTTAACGTCGACGTGTCGGTATTTATTCCATCGGTTACTGTATAGCTTATTGCGGGTACTACACCATTGAAGTTATCAGCCGGCACAAAGCTATAGCTACCATCACTGTTTAGAGTTAATGAGCCTTCGGTGATCACAGCCGTCTCGCCTGCAACATAGGTATCACCGTTAATTTCAAACGAGGCGACCACTGGCGTGCCATCGGCACTAGAGGCGTTAGTCAATACACTGCCATTTATCGTGGTGTCTTCTGCAGTGGTTACCACTTCGTCTGCATCTATTAAGTCAGATACTGGCGTGACTTCAATACTTAAGGTGGATGTGTCGGTATTCACTCCGTCGGTTACTGTATAGCTTATTGCTGGTACTGCACCGTTGAAGTTATCTGCCGGTACAAAGCTGTAACTGCCATCGCTGTTTAGAGTTAATGAGCCTTCTGTGATCACAGCTGTCTCGCCTGCAATATAAGTATCGCCGTTGATTTCAAACGAAGCGACTACTGGCGTACCATCTGCGCTTGAAGCGTTAGTCAATACACTGCCATTTATCGTGGTATCTTCGGCAGTGGTTACAGACTCGTCGGCGTCAATCAATTCAGAAATTGGGGTAACAGTTATAGATAAGGTTTCCGAAGCACCTGTATTAGTAGTGTATGTAATATCAGGAAGTTCACCGGTCCAATCGTCTGCAGGCGTAAAAGTGTAACTACCATCAGAATTTATAACTAAGGTACCATCTTCAACAATCGCTGTTTCACCTGGTAAATAGTTAGTAGTGTCCCCATCAATAACAAAAAACTGAATGCTTAATGTATCATCAGGATCACTATCGTTTTCAAGGACATTGCCAATTGCAAGGCTGCCTTCCTCTATAGAGTTCACATCACTTTGGGTTATAGTAGGCTGATTAACAAACCCTAGAGGATTAAAGTTGTCAGGTATAAAAGATGTGGGGGCAATCTCACCAGTATCATAGCCAGCACCAGCTAAAAGTTCATTTCCCGTCCTATCAATAGAAACAAACCCTGTCCCTTCATTAGCAACAGGAGCACCTGCAGCCGTATCAGGAACGTCAATTTCCTCACCAGACTCAATTAAAGCCTGGATGGCATCTATATCTTCAAGGTCATCAGAAGTTGCTGTTCCTAAACCCGAATCTTGTATACTGGAAGAGTCAGAACCCTCATCATCTAATTGTTGGAATGTAATTGAATCATCAGAAGAATTACCCTCTAAAAGCAATTCAGTACCATTTTCGTAAACGAGGGTAATCAGGCTATCATCATTGAGAGTTAACAAAGTATTAGGAGCAATACTATCACCACTTTTTAATATTGAGTCTTTAGACAGTCCCGACAAGACTAGCCCGCTAACATCAACAACCTTTGCACTTTGCTCGGTGGTGTAGTTTTTCATGGATGATATCCCCAATAATTTTCGCTAACTATCAATTCAACTAGTTTAAGTCACTGAATATTAAGTTAGAAATTTTGTCATTTATAAAGATAACAATAACAAAATTACAGGGAAGGAATCATTAAAAATAGGAAGTTTCACCTTGAAAAAGGTATATTTTTTTATACTAAGGGATTAAAAGTGAACGAGTAAAAAGCAGCCCAATCTGTTTGAACTGCTCTTGTATGAATTAATTTTTAAAACGTCGTGCGAGCAAACCAAAAATCGCTATTGAAAAGATAGCTAAAGTAGATGGCGCAGATACTTCAGTTGCTTGTTTAAAAACATAATTAATATAAGTATCTTCTGTGGCACGATCGTTAACATATGCCGACGCATCTTGGCTTGCATCGTAAATTCCATCACCGTTTGCATCTAGCAAGTAATCTTGATCTTTTATTTCTATCGAACCCGAAAAAATGTCGTACCAAGAGGTGAAGTTAACTTCAAAAAAAGAAACTCCAAACATAGCTGCAAAGGCTTCTTGAGTTTCATATTCTGTTTCGGTAAGAACACCTTGTGTAGTTGTATCAAAATTAAAAGCTGAAATTGCATAATCATCTGATGCACCACTAAGTCCCAAAGCCTCTACCGCCGCTGTTTGGCCTGTATAAATTGTAGGAAGAGATGAAAAGCTTGGTCCGTCGGCTAAATCAAAAAAGCCAACGTATTCCCATAAATTCCCTGATTCATCAGTATAAGATTCGCCTTCAACAAAATAGGAAGTTGGTATTACTATCGCGCTAGCTTGACCTATTAACCCCACGGCTAATAAAGCAGCTAACATTACTTTTGAAAATTTGTTTGTCATAAAGCTCTCCAACTAAAACCCATTTATGGCTCATAATATAATATTAAACCAGTTAAAAAGTATTCAATTTTATATTGATATATAAAAACAAATGGCTTACCCAACATAAAGCAAAAATCAAACCAAAATTAAATTTACTTTAAAAATCAAAATCTTACCATCTAAAATCACAACCTCTAACTTAGGGTGTCAATAAATCTGACAATAAAGCATTGGTAACAATTGGATAACTCTATACTTATCATGCTAGATCACCAATCAAATCATGGATTTCATTTAAAGACGGTAATTGATGGGCTTCTTGGTAAAAGAGTCGATTAAGCCGCCCTAATAAGTTAACCGTTCGCGATGGGTCATGGGCTTTGCGTCTGTGGTCACTGGCAGTTTGTAAAAACTCCCAAGGCTTTAGGTTTAACTCTTTAATCTGTTCCGCAGTAACCTCTTGCTCGCGAATTGTACTCAGAATACGTTCAGTTTTACTCTCATTAATAGGTAAAATTACATCTGAATATGTATCATTGACAGGACCACTAATGGCTTCGATTGCAAAGTTAATTGCAGACCAAACTTGATCATGGTCCACTCGCTCGCCTGCTGGCGCATAGTAGCCCATAACTTCCCATTCTAATTCAGCATTGCCAACAGCAATAGAGCTTTCGGTTAGGGGTGAGTAGGAAAGGTCAGGCATTGACCCAATATTGTAAGCATCAACGGATAGCCCAATGCTAATTGCAATATCACCCATATTTTTTTTATCTTGATATATGGCTTCAAATGCAGCTCGCTTTACCCCCATCCATCCATGAACTACAGGTGGCTCGGCTGCAAACAAGCGAATATCATCTGGTAAGTCTTCACCATATTTGTCAATAAATAAAGGTGAGGGGTCTTGTTGTAAATTATCATCAGCAACCCAGACTTCATACTCCTGACGATTGTCTGCCTTACCTCGACTCTTAATACCATAGGATAAATTTAAGGGCCGGCAAATACTTCGGTCTTCATCTACTTTATGAAAAAACTCTGAGCGAAAGCGCTTGATAAATGGCGCATCTGCACCAGCAATAGCAGCTGTAGGATAACGAAACCCTATGTCACTATTATTAATAATATAAAAACCTGAAATTTCACGTTCAAGAATATTCTTTACACCACGTAAATCTCGATAATTATTTACTACAATACTACGCTCAGGCTCTATAGTGAGCCTGCGGCCATCCTCTGTGATAAATTTAGGGGTTTTATGGTAATCGTAATTCGTTAACCCTAAGCTTTGAGCGTAAGTGTTTCTGACAATTGCCAATTCTGCAAATAAAGTGTCATGGTTTCTAATATGTTTAAATAAGGGTCTGTGTTTGGCCATCTAAAAACCTAAAGTTGTACTTATAATGAGGAGCTATGACGTTTATATGAGGTTTGCCTCTTAAATACAAGCACTTGATTCTAAAGTAATACCTGTGGCTCCAGAAGTAAATAGGGGACTGAGCACAGTCAACGCAAAGGTATCAAAATTGATACCAGGTAAATTCTAATTTTAGAGATTTATTCTAGACAGTGGTATGGTGCTAAAATTAGGTTACAAGCACATTTACACTGTTTTTAACAAAGAGCAAAACATGTACAAATACATTAGGCAGAATTTTAACTTACCTTCGGCCCTGCTGCTGTTCATAACAAGCCTTATACCCTGTATAGCTTCGGCTTCTGATGTATTTCAATTTGTCACCGAAAAAGAAATTAATAAAAACTTGAAGGCCCAATTTCCCGTGGTGCGCTCTTTTAAAAATGTTAGTGCCACCTTTTCAGATCCTGAGATAGTGATCAATGGGCTCGATAAAAACATTAAGTTGTTAATGACAGTGACATCTGGAGATAGCAGTCAATTAGTCGCTAAAATTCGCTTCAAAGGTAACCTTAAGTTTGATGAATTCAGTGAATCATACCTTTTTGAAGACCTTTTCGAAGACAAGTTTACCATTGTCAGTAATACTTTCGAGAAACCGGAGCCGACTATAAAAGCTATTAAGCAAAGCTTAGTAAACAGTTTTGAAGATATTGTTTTATTTAACCTTGATGACATTAATGGTTTTGCACCAAAACGCGAAGCTGATGCCATAGAAATATTTACTAAGCGATTAAAGTTCGTTTGGTATTAATTACGTCCCTAAGTACCTAGAAGGAAAATTAATTGGCTAAAAAGTCACTTAATCGAAGCATATTTAGACTTGTTGTAGGGTTAATTGCATTAACCTCAATTACATTATTTTTAAATGTCTGGGTTGCAACGATAGACCAAACAAAAACTCGCCTAGACAATGGGCTACAAATCGGGCAAAACGTTCTAGAACGAGTATTAAAAAGTAAAGAAGAACTGCTTTTTAACTCTGCCCATGTACTTACTGCTGACTTTGGTTTTAAAAAAGCTGTCGCCTCAAAAGACAAAGGCACAATAGATAGCGCATTAACTAACCATGGTTCCAGAATCAATGCTGACCTTATGGCCCTTGTTTCATTAGAAGGTAAAACCATTACCAGCGCTCCAGAAGTGCTTACACCTGCTCAAGGTTTTCCATACAACTCAATTTTTAAGCGAGTGTTAAACGAGGGCGGAGTATCTGTATTAATGATGCTAAATGGTCAGCTTTATCAAGTCATTATGCTGACCGTTGACGCACCAAGGCCCATTGCCATTGCACTTATTGGTTTCAAACTAGATATGAAATTGATACAAGAGCTGACTGAAATCACCAAATTAAACACAACATTACAGGTTTTTGAAGGCGAGCATCAAGCGTATAATATAAGTACTCTTACAGCGCCCCTTATGGAAAAAGCCTTATCTCAGGTGGAAGCACACCCATCTTGGCTATCTATTACTGTAACCAAAGATATACCTTATATTTCCCGGCAATTTGTACTAGCTGATGAGCTTGGACATAAAACAGTTTTAACCTTATCTGAAGATGTACAAAAGCTTTTTGCTGACTTTGTAGATTTGCAAACCAGCCTTTTAGTAACCGGCACGTTAGCCGTATTACTGGCGAGCTTCTTAGGGGCGTTATTTTCTAATCGCATCGCTAAACCTCTCTCTTCATTAGTGACAAAAGCAAAAGAAATTGCTGTGGGTAATTATTCCAATGCCTTAGATATGCCTTGCTCCACAGAAGAAGTAAGCCAGTTATCAGATGCCTTCACCTCGATGCAGAACAACATCCAATCTAGGGAAGAAAAAATAATATTCCAAGCTAGACACGATACCTTAACCTCTTTATACAACCGCCAATATGTTGAAACCTTTTTAGATGAAAAATTTAAAAACAAGACCCCTTTTGTAGCTATTGGTATTAATATTTTTGGATTCAGAGGGATCAATGATATTTTTGGATACCACAATGGAGATACATGTTTAAAGGAACTTGCTAACAGACTCACGCAATTTGACGGCATAGCAGCAAGAGTAACAGGTGGCGAATTGCTGTGGCTACCTGACGATATTCCAGATCAAAGTTTCATAGAGAAAATGAAGTCTGAACTAGAGCAAAAGGTGGATGCCGGTCATTTCAACATAGATCTAAAAGTTGCTATAGGCATGATTACTTGTCCTAAAGACGCAAGCAGCTCAGAAGACGTATTCAAGAGTATGAATATTGTCTTAGATGAAGCACAAATAACCAGACAATTCATTTTACCTTTCCATCCAGAGTTAGAAGCCCGCTACTCTAGACGTTTAAGTATTATCACAGAATTGAAAAACACCCTAAAACATGCCCCCGAGGAGCTCTCTCTTAACTATCAACCTAAGCTAAATTTAGTAGCAGGGAAAGTCACCCATGTAGAGGCACTTATCCGCTGGACTAACAAGCAACTAGGGTTTGTGTCTCCTGAAGATTTCATTGCTATTGCAGAACAAGCTGGGTTTATTCATCAGGTAACGGAATGGGTCATCAATCAAGCAATTAGTGATGCAGCTAAATTTCATCATGCTGGATTTCCACAGTCAGTAGCTATTAATCTTTCAGCCAAAGATATAATGAATGCCTCCCTTCTTCCCCACATTCTCAAGTTGTTGGAGCATCATAAACTGCCAATACATAGTGTGTCTTTTGAGCTAACAGAAGGTGACTTAGTTAAAGACCATGCTACGGCTATTAGCCACATGCAAGCCTATCAAGACGCTGGATTTGAACTTGCCATTGATGACTTTGGCACAGGCTATTCATCTATGGCATATTTACAAAACTTACCGGTTAACACGTTAAAAGTAGATAAAAGCTTTGTGCTCAAATTGAATGAACAAGAGGGTGATAGAAAAATAGTTCAAACTGTTATTAGCCTTGCTCACAGCTTTGATATGAATGTGGTCGCAGAAGGGGTAGAAAATCTAGAGTCCCTACAATTGTTAGCTAAGTGGGGCTGTGAACTAGCCCAAGGATACTATATTTGTAAACCAGCAAAAGCAGATGATTTGCTGGTGTGGTTAGCCGAAAATCAAGATAAAGAGTGGCTGTAGTATACAGCCGCACCTTTTAAACTAAGCCAAATTGGCGGGTCATATTCTCGTTTTTATCTCGGTGTACAATGATATTATCTTCAATTCTGATACCGCCATAAGGGCGTAATTCATCAATTATATTCCAATTAATAAACTGTGATTGCTGTGTACTTTTCAAGTCACTCAATAAGCTGTCAATAAAGTATAAACCGGGCTCAATGGTAAATACTTGCCTAGGCTCAATCGTACGAGTTGTCCTTAAAAAAGGGTGTGCTGCTGGAGCTGGGTTTGGTGTGCCTCGATCATCTGACACATGGCCTGCAACATCATGTACTTGCAGCCCTAAAAAGTGGCCTATTCCATGGGGGAAAAACGTATTAACTATGCCCTGTTCTAAAATGTCTTGGGCATTTAAGTTTACTATTTTAAAGTCTGTTAGCAGTTGAGCAATTTTACTATGTGCACTTTCATGAATTCGAGTGTAAGGCATACCTGGCTTTAACTCGCCAGCCAAAGTTGTGGTGATAGTGTCCATAGCCTTTATTAATTCTGAAAACAGATTATCTTGCTGGCAATAGGTCCTCGTAATATCAGCCGCATAGCCTTGGAAGTTAGCTCCAGCATCAATCAAAAAAGATCTAGACTCTTCGGGAGCACAAACCTCTAGCTCTGTATAATGCAGAATTGAAGCATTCTCATTTAAAGCCACAATATTATTGTAAGGTACACGGTTCTCGCCTTGCCTTACTGCGCACAGGTAAGCCAAATTTATATCAAACTCACTTAGCCCTTGCTCAAATGCAAGTTTTGCAGCGCGGTGTCCATCTATTGCGATACGATTCGCTTCACGCATACATTGCAATTCATAATCTGTTTTATAGGCCCTTTGATAATGCAAATAGTGCATCACCCTATCGGGGTTAACCAACTCAAACCCAAGAGCTTTGGCTACTTCTATGTATTCACCAATATATGCGTATTTTTGCCTATCAAAAGGTAAATGCTTTTCAACCGCATTTGCTTGGGCGAGCAGTACAATATCAAAGTGTTCCGCCCAAAAATCATTAGGTTCATCTGGTACTTTATGCCAAAAATCTTTGGGGCGATAAAAGACTAATTTAGGCTTATCAACTCCATTAACTATTAACCAACAATTAGGGTTATCAATAATAGGTAGCCAAGCTTTAAATTGCGGATTTACTTTAAAAGGATAGTTATTGTCATCTAAAAACAATCGTTTACTTTGTCCAGAGTGGATCACTAAGCCATCGATACTTTCACGTTGTAAGGCTTCCTGCGTTCGCTTTTGCAATTCAGCAATATGATCAGGATAAGTATGTTCAAATATAGACATAGGTCACTCTCTAGAATAAATAATAGGGTAGGTTAACACACTGAACTTTATCTCCAAACTAGCTAAAAGATAAGTAAATAACTTGTGTATGATAAAGTAAAAATCAGCTTTTGGGGGTTATCTGCATTTGCAATAAGTCTTGAAATACATTGCTTTGATTACCCAAGTGCTGTCGATAAATTTGCTGATAGGCCAATACAGCCTTCACATAATTTCGAGTTTCTTTATAAGGGATCGTTTCTATCCAAATATCTAAAGGCATAGTGCCTGTCTCAGGCTGCCATTGTTTGACTTTTCGCCACCCAGCATTGTACGAAGCTGTAGCTAAAACAGGATTGTTATCCATTTTATCCAATAAGTAACGCATGTATTGGGTTCCCAACTCAACATTCTGTTGTGGGTCAAACAAAACCTGCCTTTTGACTTTTTTCTTTGCCAAAAAGCGGGCGGTACCCGGCATTAATTGCATCAATCCCAAAGCCCCTACACCAGATGCAGCATCTGCCATAAAAGAACTCTCTCGCCTCGCTATTGCATAAGCCCAGGCAACATCAATGTCATTTTTTTCTGCATTAAATTGCACTTCATTATCAAATGGCATGGGAAAACGTTTACCTAAGTCATCTAAGTATCCAAGCCTAGCAAAACCAAATATAGCCTGAGCATGCCAACCTTGTTGATCTGCCAAGACAGCCGCTGCTATTTTTTGCTGCTCACTTAAGTTACTTTGTAAAAAATTCCATTCTCTTCTGGCACTGGTATAGTGCTCTAATGCCCTAAATTCAAAGGCTCGCTGCGCCGGTGGTAGTAACATTAATGAGTCGATATCTGCCTGGGGGGCGTGGATCGGCTTGTCATTCAAAGAAGGGGCAACTGATAACTCTGCACTTGCCAAAAAACCATAGTAATGACGTTGCTTAGCTAAATGCTGAAAGCCTTGCTGTGATAATTCATCTGCACCTAACTCTTTGTAAGCTTTGGCTTGCCAATACTCAAAGACATTGTCTATTCCCCCTTGACCAATGGCGTAGTCAACAACATCCAAAGCATGTTGCCAGTCTTGTTTTCTAATCACATGGGCTAAGTGCCACCGAGCTAGCTCAGAATCAACCCCAAAATCGATTGACTTCTCAAGCCAAAGATCAGCTTGGTCATGATTACTCAATGCTAAAGCAACGGCGAATTTATGAAATATCTGCTGCTGTTGATTATCTGAAAAAGCAAAACGTTTACTTAGCTCATCCCAACTACGTAGCGCTAAGTTTCTATCTTGCCAAATCAAGCGAGTTAAGCCGTAGGTTAAAATTTCAGTTTCTAAGGCTGGAGTTTTGTGGGGAAAACGAGAGCTTCTACTAACATAGCTGGGTGCTCGGCGCACTTTTAACCATAAGTCAGCCAAATACCTTTGTTCTTGTGGCAACAAAGATTTTAAATAAGGAACTAATGTTGTGTCGCCACCTTTTGCGGTTAACCTTAATCGCTTCCACACTAGCTCTGGCGTACGTTTTCCTAAGTTTTGCCACTCCTTAAATAAAGGATCACATGCCTTAGGTTGTGATTTACCCACCACCCATAACTCTTCGGCCATCCGTAAAGCTTGTGCTTTGCTGGTTTCATCTTTTAGAAGTAACTCACCGTACTTACAAGTTAGCTTAACATTACCTAGATCACGGTATGTTGCCATAAACAATTCATTCTGATTGTGGTCTATTAAGTACTCAAGCCACTTTTTACGCAAAGGCCTATCGAGAGGTGAGGATTCATATTTTGTTAAAAAAGCTTCAATTTGCTGTCTTTTAGAAATAGTTAAAGATTGGGAGAGCGCTTTTAACTCCAAATAAGGCTGTAGCGGATAATCAACTAGTTGCTGCATATAGTCTTTATAGACTTGGCTGTCTGTGTCGCTTGTATAAGCATCAGCTTCAATAAATAAGGCCCTTTGCTGCTCTAAGCTAAGCGCAGACTCAGCCGTACTAACTTGAAGGGTCAAGAAAATACCAATAATAAACCTAGAAAAATAACGAGTAATCACGAATTCCACAATAAAAAGTAAAGCTAAACACAGCCGAATAGAGATAGTAACAAATTTACCTAACTCTTTTAGAGCCTAATTCAACAATGCAGGAAATTTATCAAAAATCTTTAAGTTTAACTGGAATGACCAGTTGAAATCCGTATAGTTACCCACATGTAACTATTCTTAGTGCTAAATGTTAATAATAAGTTTCAATTTATTCGAATGTATTAGGTACCTATATTTTAAAGGGTGGCGTTGCCAGTTGTAACCCACACTCAGGCGAACATCACAGGAGACAAGAATGATATATGAAGGTAAAAGCCTCTCGGTTAATTTGCTGCAAGATGGTATTGCAGAATTAGTATTTGACGCACAAGGCTCAGTGAATAAGTTTGATCAACAAACTGTTGCTGAATTAGATGCTGCAACACAAGCCTTAACTCACACCTCTGATGTAAAAGGTGTGCTAGTGCGCTCTGCTAAACCTGCATTTATTGTAGGTGCTGATATCACAGAGTTTACTGGCCTGTTCGACATGCCAGATGAAGAAGTATTGGCTTGGGTAGCAAAAACCTCTCAAGTATTTGATAGGTTTGAAGATTTACCCTTTCCTACTATCGCAGCAATTAATGGTTTTGCACTAGGTGGTGGCTGTGAAATGACCCTAGCTTGTGATCTCCGAGTGGCTGATACCAGCGCAAGTATTGGCTTACCTGAAGTTAAACTGGGCATTATGCCTGGTTTTGGCGGTACCGTGCGTTTACCTAGATTAATTGGTTCAGACAACGCACTAGAGTGGATGACTACTGGCCGTGATCGCAAAGCAGAAAAAGCATTAGCAGAAGGTGCTGTAGATGCAGTAGTTGCACCAGAAAAACTAGTAGACGCAGCAATTACCATGCTTAAAGATGCCATTGCCGGTGAGTTTGATTGGCAAGCACGCCGTGCAGAGAAAAAAGCCCCCCTTAAGCTAAATAAAAATGAAGCTATGATGAGCTTTTCAACCGCAAAAGCTATAGTGGCCGCGCAAGCAGGTAAACACTACCCTGCACCACATATGATGGTTGATACTGTTGCTAAAGCAGCAAGCCTAGACAGAGATGGCGCCCTGAAACTTGAAAACCAAGGGTTTGCAACTCTTGCGAAAACCAATGAAGCTAGAGCCCAAGTTGGTATCTTCTTAGCGGATCAGCTCGTTAAAAGTAAAGGTAAAAAACAAGCTAAAGCCGCCACTAAAGCAGTGAAGCAAACCGCTGTGTTAGGCGCAGGTATTATGGGTGGCGGTATCGCATATCAATCTGCGGTTAAAGGTACACCTGTTATCATGAAAGATATCAATCAGGCTGCATTAGATTTAGGGTTAAAAGAAGCCGCCACCATACTAGGTAAAGGTATGAAGCGCGGAAAAGTGGATGCCACTAAAATGGCTACCACACTAAACAACATTACCCCCACTCTTGAATATTCAGCCATAAAAGACGTCGATCTTGTGATTGAAGCCGTTGTAGAAAACCCTAAAGTTAAAGGCATAGTGTTGGCAGAAACCGAAACTCATGTGGCAGACGATGCCATTATCTGCTCTAACACTTCTACTATTTCGATTAACCAGCTTGCTAAAAGTTTGCAAAAGCCTGAACGCTTCTGCGGTATGCACTTTTTCAACCCTGTGCACAAAATGCCATTAGTTGAAATTATACGCGGTGAAGAAACCAGTGAAGACACTATATCCGCTGTGGTTGCCGCCACCCTAAAAATGGGCAAGACGCCCATAGTAGTTAATGACTGCCCAGGCTTTCTAGTGAATCGTGTATTGTTCCCTTATTTTGCTGGCTTTAGTAAGTTAGTGATGGACGGAGCAGACTTTGTTGCCGTTGATAAAGTGATGGAAAAAGTGTTCGGTTGGCCAATGGGCCCTGCGTTTCTATTAGATGTAGTCGGTATGGACACAGCAGACCATGCATCTGGTGTAATGGCTGAAGGCATTCCTGAGCGTATGCAAAAAATTGCTAACGACCCTGTCACCTTACTTTATAAAGCAGAGCGCTTTGGCCAGAAAAACGGCAAAGGCTTTTATAACTTCAGTCTAGATAAACGAGGGCGCCCAGTGAAAACAGCTGCCCCAGAAGCCTATGAATTGTTCGCTCCACATTGTGCAGCCACACAAGAGTTCGATAAAGACGAAATTATTGCACGAGTGATGATACCTATGGCTAACGAAGCCATTCGCTGTCTTGAAGAAGGCATAGTAGCCAGTGCGGCAGAAGCTGATATGGCGTTACTTTACGGTTTAGGCTTCCCTCCATTTAAAGGTGGTATCTTCCGTTATATTGAAACTATGGGCTTAGCCAACTTTGTAGCACTGGCAGATAAATACGCGGACTTAGGTCCTATTTATCAAATATCAGATGGTGTGCGCGAAATGGCCGCCTCTAATAAATCATACTTTGCATAATAGCCTAAGGAGAAGATCATGAAAGAAGTCGTAGTAGTCGATTGTATTCGTACACCAATGGGTCGCTCTAAAGGCGGTATATATAGAAATGTTCGTGCAGAAACGTTATCTGCACATTTAATGACTAAATTAGTAGAGCGCAACCCAAACCTAGATCCAACTGAAATAGAAGACATTATTTGGGGTTGTGTGCAACAAACCAAAGAACAAGGCTTCAATATTGCTCGAAACGCTCAGTTGTTAACTGATATTCCACGTTCAACGGCAGCGGTTACCGTAAACCGTTTATGTGGCTCTTCAATGCAAGCACTGCACGATGCAGCCAGTGGTATTATGTCTGGACGTGGTGATGTGTACATGATTGGTGGGGTAGAACACATGGGCCACGTGCCTATGGATTTCAACCTAGACTTTCACCCTGGCATAGCTAAACATACTGCTAAAGCCTCTGGTAGCATGGGTATGACAGCTGAGTTGCTTGGCCGTCAAAATGGCATTACCCGTGAGATGCAAGATGCCTTTGGTGCGCGCTCTCACCAGCTAGCACACAAAGCAACAATAGAAGGGCGCTGGGCAAACGAAATCGTAGCCACCCAAGGCCACGATGCTGATGGCATATTAAAATCCATAACAGTAGATGAAGTGATTCGTCCAGATTCCACTGTTGAAACTATGTCTACCCTAAGACCAGTGTTTGACCCAGTTAACGGCACAGTAACAGCGGGTACATCATCAGCATTGTCTGATGGGGCATCTGCTATGTTAATTATGTCAGCAGACAAAGCCAAAGCCCTTGGATTAACACCAAGAGCTAAAATTCGCGCTATGGCAGTGGCTGGCTGTGATGCTGCAATTATGGGATTTGGTCCAGTACCTGCCACGCAAAAAGCACTTAAACGTGCAGGTATGACTATGGCTGATATCGAGTTGGCTGAATTCAACGAAGCCTTCGCTGCCCAAGCCTTATCTTGTATCAAACAACTTGGATGGCTAGATAATTATGACGACAGAGTTAACTTAAATGGTGGCGCTATTGCACTAGGCCACCCTCTAGGATGTTCTGGTTCGCGTATATCAACCACCCTAATCAATTTGATGGAAGCTAACGACAAATCAATTGGCCTTGCCACTATGTGTGTTGGTTTAGGACAAGGTATAGCGACAGTGTTTGAACGCATCTAAAGACCCCAATAGCCAGTAAAAACTAAAAAGCTCCTTACGGAGCTTTTTTTATGTGTGAACAATTAAATGGCTAAGCTAAATATTGTTTAAAAAAGGCTAAGGTCCGTGACCAAGCGAGCTCTGCTGCTTCAGGGTTGTAGCGGCTGGTTGAGTCATTATGAAAACCATGTTGAGTACTAGGGTAAACATGGGCTTGATACTTCACACTATTTGCTTTCAGTACTGTTTCGTATGCCGGCCAACTCGCGTTAACTCGCTTATCGTTTTCTGCAAATTGCAACAAAATGGGAGCTTTTACATTTTTAACCAATTCGTCTTTTGCCGGTGTACCATAAAAAGGCACTGCAGCATTAATTAAATTAGGTGCAGCGGCTGCCAAGAAGTTACTAATATAGCCACCAAAGCAAAAGCCCACCACTCCCAACTTATCAGTTGTAGCCTCATGACTTTTCAAAAAATCTGCCGCTGCGATAAAATCTTCTTCAATTTTACTACGGTCCATTCCCCGTTGCATGGCACGGCCTTCATCATCATTGCCAGGATATCCACCAAGAGGGAATAGCGCATCGGGAGCAAAGGCAATAAAGCCTTGTTTTGCTAAACGTCTAGCGACATCTTTAATATATGGGTTAAGACCTCTATTCTCGTGGACCACCAGCACAGCAGGTGCTTTAGTTTTTAGTCCTGTAGGAACAACAAGATACCCTTGACCTGTGCCGTGTCCTTTCGCAGAAGGAAAAGTTGCATAGGTTGCCTTAATAGCAGAGTCATTAAAAGATACTTGCTCAGCCAGGGCATAATTAGGAGTAAGTGCTCCGGCTACCGCTCCAAATGTGAGACCTGCAATTGGCAATGTAGCTAAGCGGCTCATAAATGTGCGGCGGTCGATATCACCGGCGTTTACCGTAACACTAATATTATTGTGAAACCTCTGAAAACCCTTTAGAAATAAGCCATTGATGGTACTTTTAACCTTTTGCTCAATTTAGTCTAAAAAGTTGAGAATTTTACGATTAAATTCTCAACTTATTTTTAGTCATTGAATTCGGATATAAAAACGTTCTATGCTCGTATAGGGATTATAGCCTAAGCTAAATTAAGAATACGCACTAGAAGCTTTTGTCGCTCGCAAATCATTTTAATAATCAGGTAGAGGTGTTAATGAATACTCCAACCCAACAAGATAATCAATTACAAGCAAATATTCCGCAAGAAGCTTTCGATTGGTACGATCAGTATGCGCATGGCATTATCGACAGGCGCACATTTTTATCTCGACTAGGCTCCCTTGCAGCTCTGGGTTTTAGCATGTCAGTTCTATCATCAGCGCTGTTACCAAATTATGCCTTAGCTGAACAAGTTTCATTTAATGACCCTGATATCAAAGCAAGTTATCATAATTTTCCTTCTTCCAAAGGACATGGAGAAGGCAGAGGATACCTTGTCACTCCTAAGTCTGTGCCTAATAAAGCGCCGTTAATCTTAGTTGTGCATGAAAATCGTGGCCTTAATCCTTACATTAAAGATGTTGCAAGACGCGCAGCAAAAGCTGGTTTTATCGCGTTTGCTCCCGATGCTTTGTACCCACTTGGGGGCTACCCCGGCAATGATGACAAAGGTAGAGAAATGCAACGCTCCTTGGACAGAGCTAAAATTGAGCAAGACTTCATTGCCGCAGCCAAATTTTTACAAGCGCACCAGTCTGGTAATGGCAAACTCGGTGCAGTTGGCTTTTGTTTCGGCGGTTACATTGTCAATATGCTGGCCGCATCTATACCTGGCGTGCTTAGTGCCGGCGTACCTTTTTATGGCACTCCAGCAGCAAAAGAACTGCGTGAAAACATAAAAGCCCCACTTCTAATTCAGCTTGCGGAATTGGATGAAAGAGTCAATGCAAGTTGGCCTGAGTATGAGCAGGATTTAAAAAAGAATAAAGTCGACTACACAATGCACATGTACCAAAAAGTAAATCATGGATTTCATAACGACTCTACTGGGCGTTATGACCCAGAAGCGGCTGAATTAGCTTGGCAAAGAACATTGACTTTTTTCAATAAACATTTGAGCTAAACGAGCTGCGCTGTAAGAGCGAGTTACCGCTTTAAACTCGCACATATATATTAATTTCATGTTTGGGCGGTATATTTCCGCTCTTCGAATGTTACAAAAAAAATTGAATATCAGCATAGAGCAAGCTCAACAATAAAAGCAGACGAAGATGCACAGTTGTTTCATGCCCAAAGCGGACAGGACTCAATAACTTATCTTATCAAACGGCATAAAATGCTGAGCTTACCAACAGTTCAACCTTCAAAAGGGTGCGTTTAGATTAAGTTCTAGAAATCTAAATGCTCATACTGACACAGAACTCTGAACCAACTTTTAAAAGGACAAAAATCAGGTGGCTGATGTTTTACGAAAGCATTAACCTTACCATCTCCTAACTATTTAAACTTTTTTATGAAAATCGCTTCAGCCAACTAGCCAGTCTATTAGGCTCGTCTGTGCTTCAAAAATCAACTCGTCGAACTACCATAGGGATTAAGCTTCGGTCATATTCATTGACTATTATTCTATTAAACGATCACCAATCAGATTCCGAGCCGTTTTCAAGTTGTTTCAATCCATGCATTGGATCCAAGCCTAATGCTTCACAGTACTGCACATATTCATATACAAAAAGTTTTCGCTGTCCCTTCTCTATTTTACTAACTATTTGGTATGGCTCATCTAATAACAAGCCTAATTCACGCACTGTCATGCCCTTCCTAACACGCTCATTTTTGAGCCAAGAAAGCAATCGGGTGTAACTTTGGTCATTGGTGGACTTTTTCATCTTGTCCCTATTATGACGACATGTTACGATGTCCCGAAATTAGGGACAAATAGATTCAAAATTTGAAATATTGTGTCAGATTTTTTCTGGCCTATTTCAAAATGATAATTAGAGTAGAATTCCTACGTCTATTGAATAGTAAAAATTAACTGCCCTATTTTGAAATCCTTGTCCATCAGCAAAATATGATAATGAATACCTAGAATTTACTTTACCTTTAAAAGAGATTAGGGAACTTGAGAGTCTATTGACCGCGAGGGGCACTTTTACTATCGAGAAAAGGCATTAAATTAGAATCTAAACTATAAACACGAGGTATTTTTCATGAGCAATGAAGATAGAAATAACAATAGCCAATATACAATGTTCAAAACATTAGACGATACCGGTCTGCACTCAGCGCATATTACTATCTCAAACCCAACAGATTTAGCCATAAGAGTTGACACATCTAAATCAGGTAAAAAAACCTCTCAATTGACAATTGAAATCGCAGGTGAGGACTTTGATAAATTAACGAAAAATTGGGTTGAGATGAGGTCGAAGGAAAAGCAGGGTTAAAGCATATACCGATAGCGATTTACGTTGTAGATGTTGTGGTATTAAGGATAACTCTGCTGCAAGCCCGTCTAGGAGATTACTTTCCAATCCAAGAAGAAGAGAGGAGAATAAATATCTCGGCCTCAAGAACCTGAGTTTTGAGAGCGATTTAGCTTAAGCAACACCCCCAAGTGAAATAGTATTAATATATTTCAAAACATCATCTATATTACCTCGCACTACAGCAACTTTGGCTGTGCAGCTAAGCTCCAATATATGTTCGGGTTGTGCTATTTGTCGGCGGGTTTGTGACTGCCAGCCCATGTTTTAATTTTTAAAATGATTTGTTATTCGTCGTTTAGCTTGGTTTCTACTAATTGTACTTTTAAATTAAATTGATCAAACAGCCGTTTAGATGAAGGTGAGCATATCTTTGCTACTTTTTTGCACCAGTCTATATAAGCTAACTTCCGCTCAAGCGGCCACTGGCTAGGAAGAGAAGATACGTTAGATATTACGTCTGCTAATTTGATTGATTGCGCAGCATTACTACCTGTGGAAATCTGATTCAATAGTGCTATTTTTTTATCATCAGAATTGGTTGCTGAATCACACGTCAGTTCTAATACTATCTTTGAAACTTCATCCCCAAATAGGCAGCGAAGACCAACACTGGTAACCTCAGTATCTTCCAAGATGTCATGTAAAGCTGCCGCTATTAGTGTATTTTCATTGCTACTTGATTCATAAACCTGAAGAAGTTGCACCACTTCAATTAAGTGGTTTAGGTATGGTTCGCCAGTGCTCTTACGTTTTTGGCTCGCGTGATGTAGTGAGGCAAATTTAATCGCAGATTGTAGAGAGCGGGTGTGCTGATGTCCGTATAGTGAAGCGCTGAATACACAACGAATTGATGTCTCATAGGGGGGCATCTCATCTATGGTGGTATGCTTAATAGGCAATGTAGATAAGACAACAGCATACAGCTCGCTACCTTTAAGACTATTATTTGAAATTAAGCATTGATATTCGCTTGGCAACTCATATACGTTAAAATTCCCTAAGCCAGCGTAGAATCCGTATAAATATTTCTTACGCTCTGGACTGTAATAAAGAGTTTTAGCTGCTATCCAGTTACTGATATTTTTTAACGCTATTTCAAGACTTATATCGTATCTCATGATTTCTCCCGTCTAGCTTTCTATCCATACGCTGAATCGCACTTAAGTAGCCAGAACTGATGTACACATTGGAGAGTTGGTAATATAAGTCTATGTCATCATTATCACTGTTACTCATTTGAATCTTAATTCATGAAAGCTGAGCGGTCAACAAAATAAAAATCGTAACTCACTGTATTTAAAGGATTTTTAAAATAAATGATTGACAAAACATCAAAGAATTAATCTTTATCAGATCATTTGGTTGCTGATAACCATCAACAAATATAAATCAATTACTTGCCATATAATCAATTCGTTTCGTTAGTACGAATAAAAACAATTCAAAAAACTACTTGAATTAAATACAGTTATTAACTAATATGATTCCAACAGCTTAATTCGTAGGCTGAAAACGAAAGGAGATTTAAATGAAAACTATCGAGGTGTTATGTAATGAATTAACCACTGGTGCGACAAACGCACTATTCGAAAAAAATGAAAATAACGTTGAAGGTGCATTGCACTTACTAACAGGTAGCTCTGTAAACCTAAACGGCGAAATTATTGAACAGCATCTTAGTCGAGTAACGATAAAAGGCGGTAAGGATATTCAGCGCTTTTTATTACAAGAAGGTGATGTAGTGCTTCTCGCCAAAGGGAATTCAATTAGAGCGGGTTATATAACCACAAATATTGCCAAACTTAATGTAATTGCTTCTGCCAATTTTATTTTACTTAGACCAAACAACAATCAATTACTTGGTGAGGTACTCGTTGCCTACTTTAATTCACCTGCTGGTCAGAGCATGTTAGATGCCATTAGTACAGGTGCAGCAATTAAGAATATAAATTTATCAAACATTAAAAAGGTAGAGATAGAGCTACCAGAGTTAAGTAAACAGCATGAAATCGCAAAGCTCTTTAATGCAAGTAACCACGCTTATCAAGCAACAATTAAGCTTGCTGAACAACAGAAGAAACTTGCAACAGCTTGTATCAGTCAATTGATGAAAGGAGCCGCATAATGGAAAACTTAACCAAACAGTTATGGAATTTAATGGATAGTAGTCGCGGCTCAATGGAAGTATCACATACATTAGAATTGATTTCTTATGTGGCTTTTATTGCAAAAGAAAATCCTGACTCATTCCAAATTATTGTAAATAGTGGTCATGCTAAACAATTAGATATGCTAATAGAAGCAGGAAAGGTGCTAGAAGAGATCCACCCAACCGAAGTATGCACAGCACCAGAGCATTATAGAATTGACGGAAAGATAATTAACCATGTTGTTAATGTTGTTGCGACTATTACAAACTTTGATGTGCTTGCTAGCGCCCTAAGAGAGTTAAGTGCTCAAACACTTGGCAGGTACTCTGTAAATTCAGCCAATCTGAATATGGAAAGAGTGTTCACAGCACTCGTTGGTGCCTGTAGTAAGAAAACTTTGTATGACGGTGCATGTGGCTTAGCGAGAGTTGCATCTAGTTTAAATGCTGGATCGCTTTACCTAGAAGAAAAAATTCATAGCACTTATGTAACTGCATATCGCTTATTAATTTTAGAAGGTAAAGATTTTAGGTTGGTTGCAGGTGACTCGCTTTTAGAGTCGGCCTTTGGATATGAGAAACAGTTTGATCTTGTAGTGATGGAACCGCCATTTTCTTTAAAATTTGGTGCTGATGAACGCCGTAGACTTGCGGAATCTCCTTTTATCCAAGTACCTACAGGTAACTCTGTATCAGCAACGGCAGGTGACAGCTTATGGATACAACAAGCCTTAAGTAAATTAAATAACACAGGTAAAGGTTATATTCTACTACCTCAAGGCTGTTTGTTTCGAGGTGGTTATGATGCAAAAGTGAGAGAATATTTACTAGAAAACGAATTACTAGAGGCTGTTATTGGTTTACCCGCTAATGTGCTAGATGGCACAGGCATCCCCCCTGCCATTCTGGTACTTAACAAAAACAAGCCTGCTGGCTTGCCTGTAGTGTTCGTTGATGCCAGTGAAATAGGTACAAATAGCAAAAACCGTATAGCTATTTCAGAACAAGATGCCGCTTTAATCGCTGATTTAGCGGCTGGGAAGCGAGCTGACGACGAGCGTTACAAAGCCGTATTTATGCCTGAAATTAGACAGCAAAATAATGAATTAAGTATTTCACGATACATCATAAAGCACATTGCAGTCGAAGAGTTAGATATAGCCCAAGAGCTAAAAATACTAAATAACTATCAAGTTGAGTTTGAACAATCTCAAAAGGCGTTGAAAACATTACTGGCGAAATATCAATAAGCTAGTCACATACTCACACTCATATTTGATACATTACCCTTTAAATAAAGGGAATTATAGAAGGATTATAAAAATGGCAGATTTTAAAAAGATAGAAGAATTAGAAAAACGATTATGGTCAGCAGCAGATTCATTACGTGCCAACACCGGCTTAACTGCGCAAGAGTATTCCCGCCCAATACTAGGGTTAATTTTCCTCAAGTATGCTGAATACCGTTTTAGCCTAGCAAAAAATAAAATTGAAGAACAAGCAGGCTCTCGTCGTCGTGGAAGTGGAGACATCAAGTCGAAGATCCAAGCCGAAGGCGCAATGTACGTGCCGGATGATGCTCTTTACTCGAATTTATTGACACTACCAGAAGGCTCAAACATTGGTGTTAATGTTAACAACGCCATGAAGGCACTAGAAGCTGACAACGAAGCAATTAAAGATGCCCTGCCTAAAACTTATACTCGCTTTGAAAACGATATACTCAAAAGCTTGCTTAAAAACTTCAACGACATCGACTTCAGCCTTGGTTCAGATATTTTTGGCCGTATTTACGAATACTTCCTTAATGAATTTGCCAAAACAGAAGGTCAAGGCGGTGGTGAGTTCTTCACGCCCTCAGCATTAGTAAAGTTAATTACTGAAGTGATTGAACCTTATCACGGTAAAGTATTCGATCCTGCTTGTGGTAGTGGTGGTATGTTTATCAGCTCTGCCGACTTTGTGGCAAAACATAATAAAGATGCCTCTGATGAGTTGTCTGTATTCGGGCAAGAAAAAACAGGCGATACGGTTCGTTTATCTAAGCTAAACCTTGCAGTACATGGTTTACAAGGTGATATCCGTGAAGGTAACTCTTATTACGAAGACCCGTTCGAGCTAGCCAAAGGTGATATCATTGACGGTAAACAATACGGTCAGTTTGATTATGTAATGGCTAACCCTCCGTTTAACGTGAATGAAATCCAAAAAGACCGTTTAGAAGGTGATAAACACCGTTTTCCTTATGGTATGCCACGTAATGACAATGGCAACTACCTTTGGATTCAAATGTTTTACTCAGCACTTAACCAAAAAGGTCGTGCAGGTTTTGTTATGGCAAACTCGGCTAGTGATGCGCGAGGGTCAGAGCAAGAAATCCGTCAAAAGCTAATCGAAGAAGATGGTGTTGATGTCATGGTGGCCATTTCAAGTAACTTTTTTTACACCGTAACCTTACCTTGTGCCTTATGGTTTTTAGATAAAAACAAACCTGCACATAACAAAGACAAAGTATTGTTTATCGATGCTCGCCATATTTTCCGTCAAGTGACCCGTGCTGTGCGTGATTACACCAGCGAACAACTAAATTTTATTGCCAATATAGTGCGTTTATATCGTGGTCAAGATATTGATAATACTTATCTTGAAACTCATCCTGATGCAGGTAACGACAGTAAGTTTGAATTAGAAAGCTTTTTTGCTAATGACAATGGCGAACTAACTTATCAAGATGTTGCAGGCTTATGTAAAGTTGCTACCAAAGAAGAAATAATTGAACAAGGTTATAGCTTAAATCCTGGCCGATATGTCGGTGTTGCCGAAGGTGAACAAGAAAGTGATGAAGATTTTGCTATTAAATTAACAGCATTACAGGAAGAGTTAGAAGTGTTGAATGCTGAGGCACATGAATTAGAAGCATCAATTTCATTAAGTGTTAGTAAAATCATTGGAGCGGCTTAATGGGTACCCCTTCTGAATATAACGTAGTTAAACTCTCAGATATAGCTTCCTTTAAAACTGGACGCTTAAACTCAAACGCGGCGGTCGAGGGGGGGGAATTTCCTTTTTTCACATGCTCAAGAGAAACATTTAGAACTAATACTTGGTCATTCGATTGTGAATGTGTGCTTTTGGCTGGTAATAATGCAAACGCGGAATATCCTGTAAAATACTTTAATGGTAAGTTTGATGCTTATCAAAGGACTTACGTTATTAAAGCTTTAGACTCAGAGTATTTGAATATTAGATATCTATATTACTGTATTGAGCTTAAATTAAATTTATTAAAGAGTTTCTCAACAGGCTCTGCAACACGTTTTTTAACTAAAACTACACTAGATAACCTTGAATTTAACTTACCTAACAAAGATGCACAGGATCAGATTGTTGAGAATTTATCGAACTACGACAACTTAATCGAAAACAACAACCGCCGTATCGCTATTTTAGAAGACATGGCGCAATCACTTTATCGCGAATGGTTTGTTAACTTCCGTTACCCAAACCACGAAGATAACCTTCATGCAGACGGCAATCCAAAACTCATAGACTCGCCTCTAGGTCAAATTCCTGAGGGGTGGGAAGTTAAAAGTGCCGCTGAAGCAATCACTATTAACCCTAAAACTAAGCTAGAGAAAGAAGGCGAAAAACCATTTGTTGGTATGAGTGGCTTATCTCAAGGTTCAATGGTTATTGGTGATATTATCGAAAAAACAGGTAACAGTGGCGCTAAGTTTATTAATGGTGACACATTATTTGCTAGGATCACCCCTTGCCTACAAAATGGTAAAACCGGTTATGTACAGTTTTTAACATCAAAACAACCTGTCGGGTTTGGTTCTACAGAGTTCATTGTCTTACGTGAAAGTGAATACTTAAGCTCAGAGTATATTTACTTGCTATCGAGGAGTAATAACTTCCGTGAACACGCTATTCAAAGCATGACTGGCGCAACTGGCCGTCAACGTGTTCACAACGATTGCTTTGCCTCATATTATCTGGCGGTACCACCAAAAGAGTTAATGAATGAATTTACCCAAATGGTTAAACCGATGTTTAAAAGTATTTTCAACCTCTCAAGAAGAAATCAAAATCTTAAACAACAAAGAGATATGTTGTTACCCAAACTTATCTCAGGACAAATTGAGCTTTAATGGATTAACTATGTCTGAAATTAATAAGCACGTTTATCAAGCCCTAGATACCTACTGTAAATTAACAGTAGAACCTGAATATGCCGTTTTGTTAAAAGGTAGTTGGGGGTGTGGTAAGTCACATTTTGTTGAAGAATTTATACAGAAACACAAAGACTATAAATTTCTATTTGTCAGTTTATACGGTGTCGCGTCAGTTGATGCCATTGAAGACAAATTCTTCCAGCAACTGAACCCAATTTTATCTAGTAAATCAATGATTTTAGCCGGGAAAATAGGTAAAGGTCTGTTAAAAGGAACTATCAAACTCGATTTAGATAATGACGGAAAGGATGATACGTCAGCCAATATTGGGATTCCAGATATCAAGTTGGCAGATTACTTAACGGATACTAAAAAATGCATTTTAGTGTTTGATGACCTAGAGCGCTGTTCTATGGAGCTAAATCAAATTCTTGGTTACATCAATTATTTTGTTGAAAAGAATGGCTATAAAGTAATTATTATTGCTGATGAAGAAAAGTTAATCGAAAAGGAAAATGCAGATAAGCAGCCTTATACAAGTATTAAAGAAAAGCTGATCGGCAAAACACTGCACTTAGAAAGTGATGTTGATAGCGTATTTGATCTTTTTTCTAAAATAATCATCACAGATACTGACTTAAATAAGTTGATACTCGAAAACAAACAATTGTTTATCAATATATATCGGCAATCATCCTACGAAAATTTGCGTTCACTTCGAAAAATATTTCTTGAATTCAGAAGCTTATATGCTCTCCTAGATTCAAAAATAAAGAATAACCCAGAGTTGATGAGCCATTTTCTACAGATTTATGCTGTAATTTCGATGGAGATATATTCAGGTAGTTTCAAAGTGGATGACTTAAGAAGTATTATTGGGTTTGAATGTTTTTTAGAGCTTCCTGATGAAGATGTGGACAAAGCAGAAGCTAATCTTAAGAAGGTCTCGGCTAAGTATACTGTTAATTTACGCGAAACCTTGATTGACGTTAGCGATTGGCAAGACTGGTTTAAAAAAGGAATTTTTGACAAAGAAAAAGTTAATAGTGCGTTGATGAAATCGTTGTATTTTCAGAATAATAATTCGCCTGAATGGAAAAAACTGCTGAGGTTGTTTGATTTAGAACAAAGTGAATTTGATGCTCTTAAAGTTTCAACTTGGAATTCGTTTTCTAATGATGAAATATTAGAAGTGGGAGCAGTTAAACAGGTTGTTAGTACCTATCTATATTTGGCAAAAATGAAGTTAATTTCCAAATCTACAAGCGATGTTTTAGATGAAGCTAAAAAGATTGTCATTGAGGCCGTCAGGAATAACAAATTCGACATTCCTGATTCACTTAATCCTGAACATGATCTTGATTCATTTGGAGGATTTACCTTTATTAGTGATGGGGTCAAAGAGTTTCAAGAATTTAGTACTTTTTTAAATGAACAAGTATATGCCTATCAAGCTCAGCAGAGAGAAAATAAAATACCTAATCTTTTGGAGTTGATGAGCAATAATGTAGAAAAATTTACAGAATTAATGTGCAACCAGTCAGAAGAAAGAGAATCTTTTGCTTATAAACCTGTCCTAGATCGTGTTCCAATACAACAATTCATTGAGATTCTTGAGTCACTGTCGAATGTTAATAAAAACTTGGTGAATAGAGCTTTACACAAAAGATATAAAAACCAAAATGTATCCGCGATGAAATCTGAGTTTGAATGGATTAAAAATGTTTTAGGTAAAATTGAATTAAAGTATAAAAACAACAACTCAATCGATGGCTTAGTTATGATGAGATTTGTTTCGGGGATAAGCCCTTATATAAAAAGTAAAAATAATGCGTAGATAATTGTAACGTATTTTAATTAGATAAGGATTTTGATGAAAGCAACGGAAACAAGATTATTTAAATTTTTGCAGAAATCAGCGCAATTTATAATCCCTATATATCAGCGTCAATATAGTTGGACACATAATCAGTGTGAGCAGTTGTTCAAAGATATTGAACGAGCGGGATCTACTGACTTAGAAGCTCATTTTATTGGCTCGGTAGTATATGTAGAGCGTGGGTTGTACAGCCATAGTGACGTACCGCAATTATTAGTTATTGATGGACAACAGCGTTTAACATCCGCTACATTGTTAATTGCGGCATTAACACGGGAAATACTGAAAAGAGCTGATAATGGTATCGCAAACGTTGTTGATGGTACTAACGCTAAAAAGTTAAAAATGTATTATTTGTGCAACGATGCGGAAGACGGTGATTTGTTCTATAAGCTTATTCTAACAAAGGCTGATGATGAAGCACTGCGCAATATCGTCGATGGTAAGATAGTACAAGATGAAGACTCTGCGTTAAGACTGATCCAAAATTACCTGTTGTTTGAACGGAAATTACAAAGTGCCAGTGAAAAGCAATTAAACCAAATATATCTTGGCTTACAAAAGTTGATCATTGTTGACATTGCACTCGATAGAGAAAAAGACAACCCGCAGCTTATTTTTGAAAGCCTAAACTCTACTGGCTTAGATTTAAGCCAAGCCGACCTGATTCGAAATTATGTACTAATGGGCTTAGAGCCTAAGCAGCAAAACCAACTTTACAATGACCATTGGTACCCGATGGAAAGTGCATTTGGGCACGGTGAATATAGTTGGTTGTTTAACCAATTTATGCGTGATTACTTAACCGTAAAAACGGGGCAGCCGCCAAGAGTTGGAGATGTATATGAAGGTTTTAAAAAATATTCGTCTTCATTAGAAGTCAGTATTAGTGAAATCGTAGCTGACGTTCACCAACATTCTAAATTTTATATTGCCGTAGTTAGGGAATTGGAAAAAGAGCCAAAATTGCTGGAAGTGTTTAAAGATATCAATGCGTACAAGGTTGATGTTGCTTATCCTTTAATTCTAGAGCTTTATCACGATTATCATTTCAAAATTTTGACCCTCGATGAATTTGAACAGTGTTGTCGCTATATCGAAAGCTATGTATTTCGCCGTTATATCTGTGATATTCCAACTAATTCGCTTAACAAAACTTTTGCAAGCTTTGGAAAAACACTGAAAAAAGATAAGTATTTAGAGAGTTTTAAAGCTGAATTATTGAAACTAACAAGTTACCGACGATATCCATCAGATGAAGAATTAAAGCGTTGCCTGGCCACTAAGGACATGTACAACATACGTAGTAAGTCTTATTGGTTAAGACGCCTAGAAAACTTTGGTAGAAAAGAGCGCGTATTAGTGGAAGATTACACCATTGAGCACGTTATGCCGCAAAACAAAGAGTTATCTGTTGAATGGCAAGAGGAGTTAGGAGACGAGTGGCAACTAATTCAAGAGCGCTATTTACACACTATTGGTAATTTAACATTAACTGGTTATAACTCGGAATTAAGCGATAAACCGTTTAAAATTAAACGAGATATGGAAGGTGGCTTCGCTCAAAGTCCATTAAAACTCAATCAAAGTCTTAGTCAACTAGATAACTGGAATGAAGAGCAGATACAAAATCGCTCCTCGCTCTTAAGTAAAAAGATGACTGAAGTTTGGGCGCACCCATATTTGGATGAGTCGGTTTTAAACAGTTATAAAACTACTATAGAGCATAAATCATCATATACATTGCAAGATCACCCCTATATTTCTGTAGGCGCTACAAAAGAGCTATATCAAAAGTTTAGAACTCAGGTTTTGGCCTTAGATGAAAACGTGAAAGAAGAGTTTTTAAAGCTTTACGTTGCTTTTAAGCTAGATACAAATTTTGTAGATGTTGTTCCTCAAGCATCAGGTTTACGACTGTCGTTAAATTGCAAATTTGCAAGTTTACATGATCCCAAAGGCTTATGTAGAGACATTACCAATGTAGGCAGGTGGGGAAATGGTGATGTGGAGTTAAAAATAACTCAGGTTGCTGATTTACCTTATGCTATTGAATTGATACAACAAGTTATTGATATGCAGGTGGAAGGATAGAGGCTACTTACATGACGTACACGGAAGATGCTTTAGTAGAACAACCTGCAATACAGTTATTCTCAGAATTAAACTGGGAAATAATTACTTGCTGGGATGAAGTGTTTGGCTCCGCTTTTGACTTAGAGAATGATGAGTCTTTGGTCGATAACCCAATGTTTTTTGGCAGAGAAACTCGTAATGATGTGGTTTTATTTGCTCGGTTAAAAGCTGCGCTATTAAAGTTAAATCCTCAGGTTAACCCCCTAGTCATTCAAGAAGCCATTGACGAAATAGCACGTGATAGAAGCGCTATGACGGCCATATCAGCTAATGAAGAAGTTTATGGGTTATTAACTAACGGCTATGTTTACACAACGAATGCTGAAGATGAAGAAGATTGCGTTGTTCAATACATAGATTGGTCAAACTCCGGTAACAATGACTTCTTACTTTGTAGCCAAATGAGTATCACCGGAGAAATTGAAACACGTCGACCTGATTTGCTTGGTTTTGTTAATGGTCTTCCTCTGGTATTTGTAGAGCTAAAAGCAAGCCACAAAAACTTATTAACCGCATACAAAGACAACCTAACCGATTACCGTAAAACTATTTCCCAGTTATTCATTTTTAATCAGTTAATTCTTTTATCGAATGGAGTGCAATCAAAGGTTGGCTCTATATCAAGCCAATGGGAACATTTTGCCGAATGGAAGAAAATAGAAAGTGAAAAAGAGGAACGTAAAGTTAGTTTAGAAGTTGCTATTCGCGGTGTCTGTGAGCAAAACCGCCTGCTCGATATTATTGAAAACTACGTACTGTTTGTAAAAACTAAACAAACGGTGAAAATTATTGCCAAGTATCATCAATATCTTGGTGTTAACCAAGCGCTATCCGGCTTAACTAATGTGAAACAACGCGCTAGTTCATCTAGCGCAGGCCAGCTAGGTGTGTTCTGGCATACACAAGGTAGCGGTAAAAGTTTTTCAATGGTTTTCTTCTGTAAAAAAGCCTTCCGTAAATATACCGGTAACTGGACGTTTGTTCTAGTGACCGATAGAACAGACCTTGATGACCAAATTTATAAAACATTTAATTCAGCTGGTATTGTTACCGAAAACTGCCAAGCAGATTCTGGCGTTCAATTAAAAGCGTTACTTGGAGAAGATCACCGCTTTGTATTCACCTTAATTCAAAAGTTTAAAGGTGATGAAAAAGGCAATTATCCGGTTTTATCGGAACGTGATGATATTATTGTTATTACTGACGAAGCCCACAGAAGCCAATACGACTCTTTAGCGATGAATATGCGTAATGCTATGCCTAACGCGTCGTTTATGGCATTTACGGGCACTCCGTTGCTTGCAGGAGAGGCTAAAACACAAGAAGTGTTTGGTGATTACATTAGTATTTATAATTTTTCAGATGCAGTTGACGATGGTGCAACCCTACCTTTGTATTATGAAAACCGAGTACCAGAAGTATCATTATCAAATGAGGATATTGGTGATGAGATTGCTGAGATATTAGATGAGGCTGATTTAACCGAAGAACAACAAATTCGTTTAGAAACTGAGTTTTCTAAAGCGTATCACATCATTACCCGCGACGAACGCTTGGAAACAGTCGCGAAAGACTTAGTTGAACATTACATTAATCGCGCCCCTTTTTCTGATGGTATGTTAGGTAAAGCCATGGTTGTTTCTATTGATAAAGCTACCACGATAAAAATGTATGACAAGGTTCAAGCTGCCTGGAAAACCACATTAACTAGCTTAAAAGCACAAGCACGGGTAGCTTCTGGAAGCCGTCTAAATAAGCTGAATTTTCAAATAGATCATATGTCATCAATTGATATGGCTGTTGTTGTATCTGGTGGTCAAAATGATGATGAACGACTGGCTAAAAAAGGACTTAATTACAAGCCACACCGTGAACGCTTTCTAAAAGAAAAAATCGATGAGAAGTTTAAAGACCCTCAAGATAACTTAAGGATCGTGTTTGTTTGCGCCATGTGGTTAACCGGTTTTGATGCCCCATCGGTGTCTACACTTTACTTAGATAAACCTCTAAAAAGTCATACGTTAATGCAAACCATTGCTCGCGCTAACCGTGTTTATGCCGGCAAGTCTGCTGGGCAAATTGTTGATTATATCAATATCTTTAGCTCGCTTCAGCAAGCATTAGGCATGTACGGTGGCGGTGTTGCTGAAGGTGGTGCTGGTTTTGATAGCCCTGCTAAAGATAAATCTGAACTAGTAACAGCCCTTGGCATTGCCATTGGTGAGTTACAAGTATTTCTAAATTCAAAAGATATAGACTTAGGTGCAATTATTTCATCACCAGCAGATGGTTTCGCTAAATTAACTCTGCTAGACGATGCCAGTGAAATTCTACTTGAGCCTAAAAACAAGGATGAATTCACTGCGTTCCTTCGTCAAATAAACCGCATATTCAAAGCGATAATGCCTGATGATAGTGCAACCCCGTATGTGCCTTATCGAATCGCGATTAATATTATTTACTCTCAAATGCGTTTGAAATCAGGCTTATCAATTGATGATGAAGATGTACTTGATGTAGTACGTAACCAAGTAAATGAGCTACTTGATGAGTCTATTTCAACCATTGAAATCAAAAGTAATTTACCCGAGCCGATTAATATTGCCGATATAGATTTTGATGCGCTAGCTACTATGGTGGCAAAAGTTCAGAAGCCTAAGCAATCAGACGCCGAACGACTGAAAAATATCATTGAACGTAAACTACAGCCCATGGTGTTAAAAAATAAAGCCCGCCAAGATTTACAGCAAAAGTTCTTAGACTTGGTAGAGCAATATAATCTAGGTGCTTATACCGCTGAAGAGTTCTTTAATCGTTTACAAGAGTTTATTAATGAACTTGAGCACGAAGACAAACGTACCGTCCGTGAAGGCTTAACTGAAGAAGAGTTAGCTGTGTACGACTTGATGATTCAAGATGCACCACTAACTGACAAAGAGCGTACCCAAGTGAAAGAAATAGCTAAGGAATTAACTGAAAAAATGCAGGAAATGTTGGTTATTGATTGGCGTAAAAAACAACGTACCAAAGCCAGAGTTAAAAATATGATCGAGGAAGTATTAGATAACTTACCTGACTCATACGATGATGACTTATGGCCTAAAACCTGTAGCGAAGTCTATATGCATATTTTTGAAAAATACCCTGGTCAAGGGCAAAGTGTTTACACTGTGTGACCCGAGACAACCTAATCAATATACAAGGAGGTAAAAAGCTAAGAACTGGATGAGTAATTGACATAATGACAGCTCTATTAAAATTGGGAGCATCCACACAGTAGTCAATTTGGAAAAGTGCCCATGAAAAGATACTTTTCTATTTCTACTCAAAAGTCTTATGAAGATGAGGTACCTGTAGTAGCTCATATCCAAGCTGACACATTTGACCGAAAGTTTCGACTCGACCAGACAGGCATCAAAAAACAACTAGCAAACACTCGTTCTCTTCAAATTGGAGATACTAATCTGAGCTTGTTCTAATACAATACAATCACATGAACTAACCTAATGCATAAGTTTTACCACCAATGCAGTGGTTTTCACGCTCTGGTATACATGGGCCCTCGGGCGACCAACAGAAACTGTCGTATGGTTCTTGTGTGCGGCAGTGCAACTCCCAAAAATCCCCTCTGGCCTGCAATGTACCATTAGAGAAACCACCGAATGCATAGTCTACAGTCACTGTTATGGGTTGATTTCTTTGATTGACAAAAGTAGTTACTTCAGTAGATTTTGCGTCTGAGCGTTTGATTATTAATCTTTCAATATTTGACATGTACGGCTGCTCCTTCTGAGCTGGAAAAAATTAGCGATTATAAACGTCAATAATAGATTGTATACGAGCTATGATTGGTGAAGTAACACTAGCCCAGCGTTACCTCCCATATAATTCCCAAACCACAGTCTCTAACGCACTGAGCACGGCCGTTTCGGACGCGCGTGCCGTCGATTCTATATTCTCTATATGGACCACGACAAGCAGTCACGGGTGAATCACTGCAGTATGCAATGTATAGATCATTCGAGGCTTGGTATTGCATGAATCTTGACCTCGCGTAAAAAGGATTCGGTAGCAGGGATAGTTTTCCTACCTCTTCTACTTGTCGCTCATTCTCGTCGTCTTTTTCAATATTCGTAAACTCTCGAGTCTGATTGGTAACGAGCTGCTTGAGAGTGTATCCGATGAAGGGAGTCTCGGTCTCATAAGTTTTCAATGCAGTCATTCGAGATTCGCCCGGCGCCACTATGTGCTCCAACGTGAAACTTCGGCCACCGAATCGGACTGCATCTACTAAAAAGCGAATATTCTCTATCGTGGAGTTAATATAGACGACTTGATTTGTGTTCCAGTCGTAATCTATTTTCAAACCATTTAATTCTTGAGGCATTTTGACTCTCCCTAATTAATATTTCGCTAACAGACTAGCTAATTCTTGAGAAGTAGTCGTCTCTTAGCCACATTCAGTAAACGTCAACTTCCAATTTATGCATTTATTAAAGTAGAAAAGGTCCGGAGAGTAGTCAAATAATTTGATAGATTTTTTGGCCCTTTCGAGACTCTGAGACTACTCGATTCGCAACCGCCTGCAGCACGTACACTTGAGACTGTCAGATTTGGTTCAGCTCTAATTCTAAAAGTGTCAGGTTACGTGATGACTAACCCAGGTACCAGCTAGTTACAAAAAGTCCAACAAGCGTTTTCAGGATGGCAACTACAATTGGTCAATGCTGAGTTCGTTGTTTATTGTCCATTTTCTGTCTTAATGGGAGTAACAATATACTCACGCAAATCTTGTTGTAACTCATGGATTCTGAACATTAATGAGTTGCAAAGCGCTTCCAAGTCAGCCTTTGCTTTTTTGTAATCATCTCGTTCTTGGCGATACTTTTCTTTCAAATTTGTTTCTCGCTTGAGATCTGCTTTCAGTGATTCTTCTAGCGTTAAGTTCAAGGTAGGCAATATGATGCCTACCTCTAAAAGCGCATTTCTATTTTTGTTGAACTCATCTATTTGAGGTTTCACACTATCAATAAAGTCAGGGAATTTATGAATATAGCTGTTGCCTAATCCGGCTTCTTTGTTAATTTTATTTAACGTCAGTCTACCGCTAGCCTTTGTTCGCTTGGGGGATCCTTTAAGCAACCTTTGTAAGGCTTCTTGTAGTCGGCTTTCGGTCAGATCTCGCTTAGACATTGATCAACCCTTCCACTCTATCGGTAAATGGTTCAAATGGTACTTCGTGCTCTCGAAGCACCACTTCTAGCTCCTTAATGTTTTGTTTTATTCGCGCTAGAATACTATTCCACTTCGTGTCACCTGTATTCAACCCTCTAAATTTATCGATATCGCGTTTACGTTGCTGCGCCATCACTTTGGCTGATTTGTCTGTATTAACAGTATGCTCACACTTTCTCTTAGCTCCAGCGAATAACCCCATACCACAAAGTCTTTCGCACTCGGAGTTAGTGCAATAAGCCCCTGTAGGCAATTGGACAACAGCCAGACTTCCATTGCGTATCAAAGGTTCAATCTCTGACGTGTGCATGTAAACCTTGTGTCCAGCTTGCAATTTTTTAAATTTGTCCTGGGCAATACGCTCACCTCCTCCACCACTCAAATGTTCAGAGTTATTAAAAATATCATCATAAATTTCAACCCCAAGTTTGATTCCTTCTTCTTGCATTATTTTTAGTAAATCTGTATCTAACAGCACATCGTGCATTCTAATTAAGTCGGCGTTATTTGCGTAATAATCTGACATATTCAAATTTGTGTGCTTGTACTGAAATTTAATACCGGCAGTCGTGCCAAATCCATACCGTTTAAAAAATACTGCAAAAGTTCTACGGAAGTCGTGGGGGGTCAACTTAGGTAGATGGCCTCCTACTTTTAAGGTCCCTTCGCGCGTAGGATTTAGGGTATTAAATTCGTCTACGTCTTCTTTAAGCGCCTGTATATCAAAGGACTTCATTAACTCGTTGAATGCATGCGACATATTTTGCGATACAAAAGTGATTTTTTGTTTCCCTCTGGCTGTGGGAATAAATGCCGATTCGACCTCACTAATCGCATGCTGATAATGATCAATGGTAAACTGACCGCTTTCAAGCATAGTTTCAATTTTTCTTTTATAGTAGTCACGAGATGAGTCCATCATATCGTAAGCTAGCTCCAAAGCATCTTTCGCTATTGGGTGGGTTTGCCATGTAGCAGTCTTAGGAATACCGTTGTTACCCTTAGTTGTCTTGCCAACAAGCACGGAAATTTCCTTGCCAACTTCTGTTTCTTTTAATTCGTAGCTTTTCGCATTGAAACTAGTCAATTCACCTACACGAACTCCCGAAAAAGCCATAATCGTCATTGCACACGAGTTTTGTAAAATTCCCAATTGTTTCCCACTCAGATCGATAGCAAAATTAGGGATGTTATGTTTGATTAATAGTTTGTATGCTCTATATACTCTTTGTTCTTGGCTTGTTTCACTATGAGAAATAATAGGTCGACCTAAGCCAGTATTCAGTACATCTTCCTTGTTGCGTATTTTTCCTTTGATGTCATAAGCCTCTTTCATCACCCGCGAAATTTCATGGCGATGTGTATAGTAGGTTTCAACATTTGAAATCACACAAGACAATAGTCGTTTATACATGCCAATTGGCACCGCAATATGCTGCTTAGCCGGTTTAGGACTTTTAAATGCAAGTAGCTCTCGACCGTCGATGATTCTCTTAACAATGCCAATTTCAAAAAATTTATTTAATACTTTAACAACATTATCCAAGCTATTTTGTGATAGTTTGAGTTGCTTTAGATTCGCTTTAAAGTTTCTGAATCCAATCCTCTTGTCTATTTCAGTCCATTGGGTCGTTTTTAAAGCAACTGCTAAATGGCTCATTCCCAACTTCCATGACTGCAACTGCTCAGAGGTAGGCGCTTGTAGATTTTTGTTTTTCAAGAAAAAATATAGGTCAGCCAAAGTTTCTTGGATCTTCCGTCTGTATATAGGATCTATTGCTCTAAAGGAGACAATAGGCTTTTTGCCACTCGCTCTGTTTTCTATTCCTGAAAAGTCCCATCTGTCATGGTAACGTCTGGATAGAACTTTTCCATTGGAAGTAAATGTGATGGGATCTCCATTTTGAAGACTATTTTCAGTATTTATTTTCATGAGAAGAGGTCCAGAAGGTCGTTAAGGCTATGTGGTGTTGAGTAGAGAGGATGGCTAGCCGTTTTTTTTTGTTCAAGTGCTTGCTGAAAGTTTTTTTCAGATACTTCTTTGAAACGCATAAGAATTGAGTCAATGGTTAAGCATAAGTTTTCATACCGCGATTTAGGGAGAGAATTGACTGACGGATATTGCTTCATTTCTACTAAAGTGTCTTTGAAAGACAACATAAGCCAAATATCATTTACCGCTGCAACGAGTGCATGATAGTCACATTCAAAACATGCTAAGAAGTCTGTACATACTGATTCTTCACTTAGAATATTTATGCCACTTCGCTTCAACGCTTCGTCGATAAGTTTGGCTGCGCCTTGTTTATTATCTAAACATCGGGCACCCGTTGGCGTGAGGGATTCCTTGTTGGCTTGCTCCATACTGCGGAGTCTTTTGTAATCAAAATCACTTATTACATCATGATAGTTGTGCTTTGCCTCGCATATGGCATTCTCTATAGGCCTACCTTTAACTATTTCGTATTTAGCAGCCATTGCGGCCGCAAGGTTGAGTTGATGGTCTTGATCTAAACCTGCGCTATAGCTCTTAGCTATGGTCTTGATGCTGTTATTTGCGGCAATTGATACAAGATAAATATCCTCTGTCACTTTTTGCAAAGTATCGAGTTTGGTTTTGCGTAAAATAGAAGATGTAATTGTTGTTAGCCCCAAATACCGAAGCAATTTGTTGATAGAAGTTTGGGGCGAATCGCTTATTAGATGAAAACTCACAATCCTGCCACTAGGCTTTATAAACGGAAATAAGGGGGCATCATCATCAAAACCAGAGATCTTTGCTGACAAAGTCAGCCAACGTTCTATAAATTCTTTAGAGTACTTACTAAAGCCTATTGCGTTGTCAATTTCTAGATATTGAGCTCGGTCTTTTCCGGCTTCAAAGATGTACTTGCCGCCTTGTATCTGCTTAAACTTTACATCTTTTCGTTTCATTTTAAGCATTGGAGTCGTATTCATGCCTGTCAACATAAAGCAGAGCATTATCGCGATGCGCGTTAATTGATTTCGCCAGTTTCCTTTGCTGCTAACGACACTACCTTTGAACGCATTAACTTTCCGTCCTCTTTGAACAGAACTCCATCCATGTATTTCTGCTTGCAAATTTAGAAGTTTTTCATCCCATATTGGATTAATAGATGGAACAGAATCTTCTTCTATGTGCAGAGCTAAGGCCTTAAAACCTCTAAACAATGCTTTGGCCGTTGGCTTTAATTCGCTTTCAACATGAAGACCTTTGTGCGGGTTTGCCCCTTTCTGCAATCCTTTGATTGATGGTAATCGTTTGGCATCATCATATCGGCCTTGCGCCTTGTAAATTGCTGAAAACAAAGCTTTCGAAACCATCCAAGTGGCTATAGAAAATTTATTCTGTTTAACCCAGGTATCCCATTGCTGCATGTACAGCTTTACTAAATCGTTGTGAAAATAATCACCATCAATTGAGCGCTGTTTAGTAGTATCCAACCACGCTATATACCTGCAAAGGTTATCAAAATGCGTTTTCCAAGTAGCATTGAAATTAGGTTTAAATAATCGGTACATTTGACGAACAAAATCATCTCTATTCATATCGAGCAGTTTATGGGGATGACCCCCATTTAGCCTAGAGGGACAACCATTATACTTAAGGCGTTTAAAATGAGAGCGCCCCTTTGTCTCACTAACTAAAACCATATCCTCAATTTTCAGTGGTTCGAGATTAGCTGAGGGAGCAACCATGTCACTGCTTACACGTGCGGGCTTTCGACGCTTATTTGGTGGGGATGAATTGGACTCTTCTGAGTCGATGAAATCAGCCATTATTCTTTACTTCATAATGTGTAACACTATCCACTTCATCACCAAAATCGTCAAAGACGCCTAAATAATCTAGTACATCTTCATATATCTCATCGCCGGTAGGCTCATCTTGTGCGATTTTCAGATACTTTAGTGTCGTGTCAAAATCATCGTGTCCTAGAACGTCGGCGACTGCTGCTAAGGATTTATCAGCAGTCATTTTCGTTAACAAAATTCTAAATAAAGCAACTGCGAAAGTGGGGCGCAGGTTATGACAAGATCCTTGCATTTCTTGACCTAAGGCCAACTTCACAGTGTTTCGTATTTCGCTCCAGCGATTATTCAACTCGTTTAGCTTTAAGAAAAACGGCATTCCTGAGTTACTGATGAATACATAATTCTTATTTTCGTCAACACCATCAACACTATCAAAGAAAGCTGCTTCGCCTGCATTTCGCTTCGCTTTGCATAAGTCCCTAAATTTTGCTAATCGTTTCAGATAGCGTGTTGAACGAATATATTGGTAGAGCAATCGCATAGTTGCACTTGGAATAATTGTCCTTCTAGATTTATTGGTTCCATCTTTTGATTTGGTTAATGATCCATATTCATCACCGACTCCAATCCTAAGCATAGGTTTGTTTGAAGGTGGCTTTACTATCTGACCACTATGTAAACTCGCCACTTCTTCCTTCCTCAAACCAGTAAAGCGAGAGACCAGAAAAAAGATGCAGTATTCTTCAGCCAAATTTACAAACTGCAAACGACCTTTGACGTTTTTCACCACTCGCTTGGTACGGAGCAGGATCATCTCGACCTCTGACCATTGTTGATTAGTCAGTGGGCGCAAATCTCTTCTGCCTGGTTCTCCAGCTTCACCATTATTACGCTTGCTCCTGGGGAAATTGAGTCGAAGGTCTGATGTATGTACATCTTTGGTCATATAAGCTTTCATACTAGTAGCCCCCGCTTCAAAATGAAGTTTTATAATCTCATGCTCGAAAGGTGGATTATTAAATTGGAGACCATCACGAAGATGAAAAGAATAGAATTTCACGACCGCGTTCATGTATGCAGTGGCCGTTGTTCTCGCTAGTGATATTCTGGGGTCAGGCTCTTTTAATACAGAGTACTTTAGTGCAGCTCGATACTGATATGTAAGGCGCTGATCTTTGCGTGTTGCCATGAAATTCCATTCTGGTCGTGGCAAGTCAACAAGCTCATCAAACAAAAATTCATCGAATTCTTCATCCCACTTTTTTTGCAGACGAATTAAAAATGAAAAGTAATGGGTTAGCCCTTTTGCGTATTGATCAGACTCCTCTCTTCCGTCATTGATATGATGCGCCATGAGAAAGCGGTTTACTTGTTCTAACGGGTGGTAAGAAACAACATTGCCCTTCCCATCCCTGCCAACAAGGTTTAAAAATGTGATTTGTTTAATGTGAACATGGTTGTTTCTACTAAAAGAAACCTGCGGCTCACCATTGTCGTCTATCACTACAATGGGGTTTTTATAAGTGAAAGGTTTTAGTTTAGTTGTAACTATTTCGTAATCGATTGATGGTGTGGGTAGATCAACTAAATTTGTCACCGCATTGCTTACCATAATGTAAATTCTCACTATTTAAAGTGTATACATAATAATCACCGAAAACAGGAAATGGAAGCATTCCCTTGCATAAGTCATTGATTTAAAAGAAAAGATTGACAAAGTCGTTCATATTGATAATTTTTGTAAATCATTTATTTTGAAGTGATAGACCACAAAGTTTGTAAGATGTATTTGGGTCGCTGGATTGATAGAGTTAACGGTATGGTATAAATTTATTTACCTGCGAAATATTTGGGAATTAGACATAAAATTAAAGGTTGTTTGGCGTTCAAAATAATCGGCTTCACTGCATATGTCCCGTCCTAAAATACGTTGACGGTTTTAATTGAAGGCCAGTAGCTTTTGCTCCTGGTCTTTTTTATGCACTTGGTTTGGTGTTTTCATTCCTAAACTCAAGTGCGGCCTCAATTCATTGTATATCAATATTGATTCATCGATAAGCTGCCTTAGCTCTTCTAGG